>NZ_BAAHZP010000001.1:0-633811 GCF_054600795.1 Photobacterium sp. R1 | reverse complement strand
CGCCTCGTGCATAACCAAACATTGTTGCCATAGCAACACCAGCCATTGGATTTGCCGCTGTTGCTAAAGCAATCAAAGCAATTTGTACAATCGCAACTGCATACTTGTCCATAAATCGGCCAATTTCTTTAAACAATTTCTTAAAGAAATGACCACTTGGGTCGGTATACTTCATCGGGTTGTTCAGCACATAACTATAGCGATTGAACGACTGACTATTGTTCGGTGCCTGAATGAAAGAATCAGCACTGACAAAACGGCCCAGCGTCGCGTCATACATTCGGCCGTTCATGTGGATCAGGTTGAATTCATCAACTTGCTCATGACCGGTATAACCCCGGTTGGTCAGCAATGCCTGCTGAACAAATGTCTGGTCGCTTTCCCAGACAACATCGCGCTCTATCCCCCAGGCATCAAAGTTTCGGCGATCAACCACATTGCCCCAGATGTCGGTAATCAGATCAGCACTGCCGAGTGCGTCGCTATGGAAGTAACGCAACTGCCTGTCGACAGATGCTTCTGTACCGTTCTTGGTGATTTTCTTGTCGATATTGAGCGCGACCAGTTTGCCGCCAGCACTAATGAACTGCTTGTGTTCAACATCACCGTTGCTGTAGTCAATCCGCTCGTAGGCTTTACCCAGATACCAGGTTTTGTCTCCTTGATGATTGGTTTTCAGGAAACGCGCCCTGTCCGGACCATAACTGAAGGCTGCCCAGCGATTGCCGCGGGTAATTTTGGTTGGCTTATTAAAACTGCTCCATTCAAAGACACGACCATCACCTTCCAGCATATTGCCATTCAGATCATAGATATAAGTTCGCTCGCCAGCTTGAGTCACCGCATGAACATGCTGTTTATCCTGATACGCATACTGACCCACACCCGATTTATACGTGATATTGCCATTGACGTCATAGTCAACACGGTAAGTTTTGTTAAACAACGGGTTGTCACGGTTTACGCCCAGTATATCAATGATTTTATTGGTCTTCAGCCGATCCATCGCATCGTAGGTGTATGACTCGGAAATCCCGGTGATCACGTCTTCACGCAGTGTCACGTTGTCCAAAGCATCGTAACGATAGTGCAAC
Organism: Photobacterium sp. R1; assembly: GCF_054600795.1. NCBI lineage: Bacteria > Pseudomonadati > Pseudomonadota > Gammaproteobacteria > Vibrionales > Vibrionaceae > Photobacterium > Photobacterium sp. R1. The sequence continues at coordinate 632,717 of NZ_BAAHZP010000001.1, read as the reverse complement.
AGACGTTTTGCTTTTTTCCCCTGGTGGGTAGAAATATTCTGAAGCTGCCCATTCCCTTCGTTATAGTCGTACTGGTTGAATAAGCCGTTACCATAGGTTTCAGCGGTAATCCGACCTTCAGCATCCAGACTGTTCAGTTTCCAGTAGTAAATCCGGTTCTGATTGATTTGCTTCTCGGTCAGCTCTGCGAGCTGAGCATATTGAATCTGGTTCTGCTCACCCAGGTCCTCATAACGTGATGCCACCAGCATGGTTTGTTTGGTCAGTGTCACCAGTTGCGCCGCTGCAGACGCATACGTTGTTGCCTGCATGCGGGTATGTTCTTCCACATACTCTAAACGCTGGATTTCTGCAGCCAGCTGATTCAGACGCTGGAAGTATTTGCTGACCAGACTGTCGTAAATCTTAGGCATGGATTTGCTGATCCCCAAACGGGTCAGATCGTAAACACCATCATTGTTATAATCACCAAAGAATGCGGTTTCTCCGGTCGCTGTCAGACCTGAGACTTTACTCGCCCACTCAGACAGGCTAACTTTGCTTAATTGTTCACCAACCAATTTCAAATGATAAGCCGGTGGTGTGATCACCGGAATGCTGACGTCATTGTGAATCAGAAGAAAAGTATCCGGCACTTCCAGATACAGATCACCTTGTGCATCCCGGTATACCGACAGCGTTTTATGACTGACCTGACTAGAGATATCCGAAGTCCCGCCACTGATATTCTTCACCTGATCCAGCAGCCACTCATATTCCTCACGGCGTTGGCTGTAAGTCACCGCCTGATGTTGCAGCTCTTTCGACTTATGAACATAATCAGATGCTTTCGCCAGTGCCTCCGCCAGCAGCGGTTGAATCACCTGTTTGTATTCTGTGGGACTAAAGTCCAGCTTGAACTGACTTGGCGCACCAGAAACACCAGTCATCACACCAGTGATGGCGTCATATTCATGTTCAAGTGTGAAGTTATTCGGGCGGACATCCTTCACAACCCGGCCAAACTTGTCATACGCAAACTCACGTGTGAACGTATGATCAGCAGTCAAGATTTCCTCTCTGTGCAGCTGACCAAGGCTCGTATAACTCAGTTTCTTTAAGTAACCCGGTGACTCTGAACGAATCAGCGCCCCCTGCCAGGTTTCCCCGCCATGACTGTCGTAATACCATTTACTTTCAGTCAACACACTTTTCGGTTGCTGATTTTCAACAATCCGCTTTTCGTCGATCCGCTTCACCATCCGGTTCAGCGCGTCATATTGCATGGCAACGCTTTGCCCTTTGGCATCCGTTTGTTTCAGCAGATTTCCGAACGCATCGTATTCATAGCGCCAGAAGCCTAAATCAGGATCCTGAGTGGATGTTTTATTCCCGAGGTCATCATAGGTATTGGTAATGACAGCACCACCAGCACCCGTCGCTTTGGCTAGCTTACCTGTCGGTGTGTATTCATTGATGACGCTGGCAGAGAGCGGTTGATCGACCCGGATCACCCATCCTATCGCATTGGTAAAGGTTGTTTTCTTCCGGCCAAGTGCATCCGTTTCAGTCACCGTCATCGGCGCATAAGCATAAGAGGCGTACACATCCCCTTTCCCGGCAGGACCCGGCTCCGAGACAGAGTGAAGACGGCCCAACGCATCATAGGTCGTATTCGAATATTGTGGTGTATCGCCCTGATAATAAGGGCGGCTGACTTTCACAATCTGATTTTTGGTGTTGTAAAAGGTATCTTTTAGGATCCAGCGTTTTCCTCCCACAGCCAGCGTTGCCGACCGCCATTCACGTTGAAACTGATCAAAAAATTGCTTCGCTTCACCACCACCATCAGTTTTAGTCACCACACAGTAAACAGTCTGATTGTTTGGTTTGAGCGAGCTGCACTGAGCATGGCTCGCTGGAAGGTAATCAATGGTTGAATTGCGCTGAGAAGCCGTGCCTTTCAAGGCCTCCGTCTTCACTTCACGACCAAAACTATCGTACTGTGTCGATGCAACTAATCCATTGCTGTCTTTCACGGTGACAAGATCGTTGTAGCGATCAATCGTTTGAATCGACGACTGGCCCAGCGTATTGGTATTCACAACCGTCACAATATCACCGGCGTAAACCGTCTTCACCTGAGATGTGCGCTGAGAAATCCCCTCCCTGCCGGCATACCCGTTCACTTGCGTTGATTCCACCACACCTTCATCATTCCGGTGATATAGCTTCGTCAGTGCAAACGGGCTTCCGGCCGCAGAAACTTCTTTCACCAACAACCCGGTTGCCGCATCATACTCAAACGACGCCTTTCGGACTTCAACGCCTTGTGGCGCTGTATGCGTCACTTCAGATGACATCAAACGGCCTAAGAGCCATTTCGTGGTATCGTTTTGATAAACACTATACGTTTGTTTCGTGAACGTTTCCTGTGCCAGCGTCACCGGGTTCTTTGCTATGGTCGACACTGTCACAGTACCCACATTACCAAATTTATCGATGTCATTATTCTCAGTGACCACAGTAGAAACGAGCTGGCCGCTCAGATCATAACTCTGTTCCGTCGTTTTTTTCTGTTCAACTTGGTAAACACGAGCCGTCGTCACTCTGTTCGCTGTTCTCGTTAAGATTTGGTACTGATTACCATTTGATACAGTGCCCGCCTTAGAAATCTCATAGATTGAATTTGAACGCCCTTTAATATGAGGCTTAATTGAATTAATTTCTGCCGAGGACAAACTTCGAACAGTTGCTAAATGTTTTGGATTACCATTTTGATCATATGAATAGGCGCCGGTTTTATTAAATTCATAGTACTCATTTGACGGAATAACGATCGGAATGAAAGCTTCGCCATGAATTGGAATAAATTTATCCGGTGCTTTCAAGTAACTCTTTCCGTTCACCTGATGCAATTCATATCGATTCGTTTCAGCAGCCGACAAAATTTCAACTTTGCCAAATAACGGGCTGAGGCTAACTGTCTCGGCAATCTGCTGATCGTAATGTGATGCAGTCAGAGCAACCGAACTCTCAAACTCAGTTTGACTTTTATTCAATAATACAGATTTATTCCCATAATATTCACGGCTTTCTTTGACCGTACCATTGAATGGAAATTCAGTATTGTAATAGGTTTCACGAACACGAGTGAGTTGGTCATTATTCTTCTCTTTCTGTTGTATCCACTTAAATCCGGAGAAACCATGACCGAGCAAATCATAACTTGCAGAGCCATAGGTGAAATCATAAGTGTTAAATATATTTGTGCCAGCTCCATTTTCGGATTTAAGCTGTTGCACAACATGCATTGGACCGTAAGCATTCAGTTTTTGGAAACTTATTATTAAGTTTACGATTATCACCAGGATATAACGCGTCTTTATGATAGACACGGCTATCAAATAAGGTTGTAAAAGAAACAGATGAGTGATGACCCAAACCATTATTTACACCTGAAAATAAGTTCGGTGATGGTTTAATCGTTGTATTTTCGCTACACCGAATATAGCCATTATTTTTATCACCCACATGGCGACAATATTCAACGTTACCATTACTATTCGTATCCCGAAGCCAGTGATGATCTTTATAGCCCCAATCATCAACGCTGAATGTATAATCTACCCAGATATTTTTACCACCCATCGTTGAGCAGCGCATGTAAGTATTATGCTTGTCACCGACAGCTCGACAGTAGTCAGGCTTACCATCTTTATTGAAGTCTACCCACCAACGCTTATCGCTATAACCCCAGTCAACACCCGATACTTCAAAACCAGTCTTTAGCTCACTCACTTTACCAACTGAGCCCAGCGAGCAACGCATTCTGCTATTTGCGCCTGATTTATCGCCTACGGCACGGCAATAATCACTGGCACCATCACCATTAACATCCGTCCACCAACGACGATCATCATAGCCCCAGTCATCGATATGAAAATCTTTTGTGGCGAAAATTCTATCACCATTAAAGAGATCACATCTTAGTGTACCGCCATGACCAGCATCACTTACAGAACGACAATAATCCTGAAAGCCATTCCCATCAACATCACTCCACCAGGTTCTTTTGATGTCACCCCAGTTTGAAATATTGAAATTTTTCTCGTAGAAGGATCGTCCATCTTTATTGATACTGCAACGAAGTAAACTGCCATCACTACGACAAAAATCAACTCTACTGTCACCATTCAGATCAAGCCACCAACGTCTTTCCCGATCCGTTCCCCAATTTCCTATGTACATTGAAAAATGATCAAGACCATTTGCAGACAGATTTAGACAATGCAAATTATTTTTTTCAAGTTGGCAGTATTCTGTTTTACCATCATTATTAACATCCAACCACCAGCTTTCACTCGCATCTTTATACTTAAACGGATGAGCCAATGTTTTGCCGTTACCCAGATTACATATAAGCTGCTTGGCATGAAAACCAAATGGGTCATCAGTTGTACTTCGGTAAAACTTCTGACAGTAATCGAGCTTTTTATCTGCATCCACATCGACCCAGGCACCTTCTGATAATCCATTAGATGACCATCTCTGCATTGTGATTGCTATTGATTCATTTAAGCGGAATGCAGTATTGTTTTTCCAGTGAAAACTCGTTTTCGGCAAACACTCACTATTACGATTACAGTATTGAACTGCTGTGAGACGTGCGGGTGTGTTTGTTTTAAAATCATCGCCAGTGTATGTCAATTGATAATAGTTTTTCAGCTTCCCATTAACTGAGACAGTGACTTTATTCAGTTTTTCATATTGACTCTTAACTTTGCCATTAACTTTCGCAAGCACACCATTTTGGACAGAACTTGTGAGATTCTGATAAGCAAAATCAATACTGAAGACATCATAAGTAATTTTGTGAATCAGATTGTTCGCAGTATATCTGTACTGAATGATATTTTTGTTATTCGTATCGGTGGATTCAGTCAGTAACCAGGCAGATTTTTCAGCGTCATTTGTATAGGTTAATACATCACCAGACTTAGTTTTGACGACAAATTTACTGCTGCTACCTAATGTATCTCCAACAAGCGTGATCTGACTGTACTGATCAATTTCCGTTTGATAACGCGATCCACTCCGTCCCCGCTGACCAGACACGGATATCAGGCGTGAGCCGTCCAGACAGAAATTATCCTCATATGTATAATTCGGGGAACGCGCAAAACCATCCGTGCCAAAGGTTGAACCGCATCGCGTAATCACACTTAATCCAGATAAGGAAAAGCCAGGGCCTAACGAACTGTATCCTGCTCCTTGGCTGCTATAAGAAATCGTCAGCTGGGGCGTGTTTCCACCGCGCCCTTCGGGCAATTGCAACGGAATTTGATACATCGCCGCACCTGAATCCACCAAAAGCTCACCGGGTAAAGTTCCGACCGTCGTGGCGTATGAAACAGAGGTAAATAGCGTGAGAAAAGCCAACATGAACTGACGCATTATTCTTCCTTATTCAAATATTGTTGTAATGAGGAAATTTCTTCATTCAGTTGATTGAGATCATAATCATCTTTTTCTTGCGGAGTTGAGGTCTGCTCTTCTTGCAGCATGATTTGTTCATCCTGGAGAACAAGCTTTCTTAACTGCTTTACACTGACCTGAGAATTGAGCTTATCAACCGTATAATCTTCGCTGACCAATCCTTGCTCAGAGAAACTGACTTCAGTCTGCTGCTTAGTTGCAGCATCTGTTGTCTTCTCCATCTGCCAGAGAAAATAGTTGCCAACGACCAGCATTAGGACGACAGAGAATGTAACACTGATTATTTTTTTCATATGAATATGTGATTTGGGCAAAAAATACCGCCAATTTTTTGGCGAACAAGATATTAGTTCCAAAAATGAAGAGGATAATGGAATAGAAAGGTTTTAACCAGAATATTCTAATATTCATTGTCTAATATGGTTATTCGCAACTCACAGATGGTAAATAGCTCAATATATTTCGACATGACATATAGAATAAAAAGTAGTTGGTATCATTGTTAAACATGATCATCATGTCTTCCGGTTAGGAAAAAATCGGATTTACACAGCTCATGATTTTAGTATTTCTGAAAGGTGAAGCAGACCAGCAGCTCAAGCACCTAAATTTCAACATAGACACAACATCTGTTCAGCTTGCTGAGGTGAAGCTAAACAGATGTGTATGAAGTCAATGATGAGAGGAGTAAAGCAAAATAAGTAGTGGACGGAAAAAACAGTATCAGTTTCTTCTCAAATCAAGCAGCTTTTCCCCGACCATGGGACGATAGAAATGATAGCCTTGCATGAAATCAACACCAGCTTCTCTGACTAATTCTGCCTGGGCATGCTCTTCGATGCCTTCAGCAACGACTGTGATCCCCTTCTCACGACACATAGCGACCAGGAATTTGACATAGGAATAGACAGACGAATCTTCCGCCATTTTATTCACAATGCACCGGTCCAGCTTGAGTTGAGTAAAAGGAATAGAAAAGAAGGTATTTAAAGAAGAATAACCTGAGCCAAAATCATCTAATGAAATTGAAAAGCCCAGTTTATTGAGAGTCAGCAGCTGCTCGACAGCAAACATGTTGGTTTCCAAAACTGCCGATTCAGTCACTTCAACACTCAGATCTCCCGGGGACAACTGATACTGTTCCACAATCGACAAAAACTGCTGAACAAAGTCGGCCTGCATTAATTGAATCACAGAAATATTCACCGACACCTTGATGTCATGCTGATGCTCTTTACGATACTGAGCAATATAAGAACAGGCCAGATGCAGTACATGATAGCCAAGCGGAATGATTTCCTGATTTGCTTCAGCAATCCCGATAAATTCACCCGGATTAATTTCACCGTGTGAAGCACTATTCCAGCGTAGTAAGGACTCGACACTCATGATTTTCCCAGTCGATGCGCAAACAATGGGCTGGAACATCAAATAGAACTCGTTGTCCTGAATTGATTTCTCGATACCGGTTTCCAGAAAAAGGTGTCGCTCAATGGCCCGCTGTTCATCATCCGCATAAAATGCAATCCGTGAGTCACGCTCCTGGCCATATCGCATAATCAACATGGATTTGTACAAAACCGATTCTTCATCTTCAGCAACAAAGGGGTCATCCGGCAATTGATAAACACCGGCATTTAATTTTTGAATTGCCATATGATGTACAGTGCGGAAGCGCTGATCAAACAAGGTGATGACTTTATTAATTGTCTTGCACAGAAAATCTTTCTCAAGGTTGCCCTTCAGCATGACTACAAATTCATCAGAATACGTCCGATAGATCAGATTCGTCTCTGTAAAGACTTCAGCAATTGTCTCAGCACACAACTGTATTAAACGATTGGCGGCCTGAAAGCCAAAAACTTCGACAAACTGACAAAACTTCGTCAGTCCGAAAGTAACAATGGCGCACGAGACTTCATTCGTCTGCATCGTTTTCAACTGTTCAACCAATTGGCGCCGATTCCCTAAGCCGGTCAGCGAATCATGGTAAGCCAGTTGATAGAGTTTTTCATCGTGCAGTTTTTTCTCAGTGATATCTTTGTGTGAACCAACCAGATATTGCAGTTCACCCTGTTCGTTCGTCTTCAATACACCGATGGCTTCAATCCATCGATACTCATTCTGCCGATTCCGGATACGATATTGAGAAGACACATGACTGATTTTCTCCGTCACCTGCTGATTCACATTCTTTTTGAATTGTTCAACATCATCAGGGTGAATAATCGCCAGCCACTCATGAAGCGGGGAGCCATTTAAAGTCACGTCAAATTTTTCGTAGAAACGCGTGTTATAGAATTTCACAACGTTTCCCGGGGTCATTTCCCACAGGCCTTCACTGCCCGCATCAAAAATTTCTAATAATAGATCCTGATTTACAGCTAATAAATTGATGTCGACAATACCTGTTTTCACGCCGTACCCAGCTCACTGACCCGATGAAAAAGTGAGCGCATAATATACCACATGGCGATATCCAATAAACATATCAACAAAGCGAATATGTGCTTTAGCAATCAAAACAGTGATAAAAATTGGTTTTTTCTCATAAGCCAATGTATGAAGCTATTGACACAAAATTTCACGGAACATATGACTTATACTTTCTCATCAATCATCAGGATTCAGCGTCTGTGTCTATGATTTTGTTCAATTTTATTTACATCACCTTCAGAAAAGAGCCTCTGTTCACCACTTGATCCCTTCAAAAAACTGCGCCAGATGGTCAATCAGTCCCCTGACTGCAGGGAGCAAATATTCTCGCGATGGATACAAAGCATAAATCGACATGGACTTAGGCGCCCAATCACTCAGCACCGCGTTCAGACGCCCCTCTGCGAGCTCATCGGCGACCAGGTAGGCTGGCTGCATACTCACTCCAGCGCCTGCAAGCGCGGCTGATTTCAGCACCGTCGCTTCGTTTGACACAAACCGGCACTGGACCTCAACAGACTCAGTCATCCCGTCTTTTGTTAAATGCCAGACATGCTGCTCGAAACTACGATTGCCGAGACATTGCTGCTGTGACAGATCACCAGGCGAAAGGATGGCCGGAGCACTGGCCAGATATTCCGGCGAAGCGACCAGCACGGAGTCACACCGTGCAATGGGTTTACCAATTAAAGAAGGATCCGGTGCCATCGCAATCCGGATTGCCAGATCAAAGCGTTCTGCAATTAAGTCTGTTGTCTGATCCCGGACATCGACTTCAACAGAAACCTCAGGATGTTTCACCAAAAATGCCTGTAGCGCTGTTGCCATTTGCGCATGGCCAAAGGACATACTGGTTGTCAGCCGGATATGCCCCGAAAGACTGTCAGTGGGCTGAAGCGTCACGGCGATCTGCTCGGCCTGCTCAACCCAGTGCTTCATTTCTTTCAGGCAAAGCTGTCCGGCTGTGGTCAGCGCCACTTTACGTGTCGTGCGCTGCAACAACCGGGTTTTCATCCATGCCTCCATCGTGGCGATATAACGGGTCACCATCGAACGGGACATATCCAGCCGTTCTGCCGTTGCAGTAAAGCTTTCTGTGGTCGCGACATCAATAAACACTTTCGCTGCGGTCAGTCTGTCCATTCATTTGTCCGATTTAAGAAACAATGTTGTTGAAGATTGATTCTATATCCAATCGAATGAGGTCGCTATGATGCTTGCCATTCCCAATGACATTATCTGGAGCAAACAATGAAAAAGACTTTTTTAATGGCAGCATCTCTCGTAGCCCTTTCAACTGCAACTCTGGCTGAAGCAGCGCCGCTATCGACTCAGGTTTACAATGCCGACGGCAACAGCTTCCATGTGAATGCCACGCTGGTTTACGGTGAGCATGATGCCCTGCTGGTTGATACGGGTTTTACCCGTGCCGATGCCATGCGAATTGCTGCGATGGTGCTGGACAGCGGTAAAACGCTGAAAACCATTTTCATCAGCCAGGCTGACCCGGATTACTACTTTGGTGCTCAGGTTCTGAAAGCACAGTTTCCTGAAGCGCGTCTGATCACCACACCTGCAGTCCGTGAAGTCATCAAAGAGAAAATGGCAGGCAAACTGGCATTCTGGACACCCAAAATGGGTGAGAACGCACCGGTTAAAACCCTGCTGCCTGAGGCTTATGAGAAAACCACGCTGACTGTTGATGGCGAAACCGTTGAAATTCGTGACACCTCTGGTGCACTGGCACACCGTCCTTATCTGTGGATCCCGTCCAGTAAAACAGTACTCGGAAATGTTGCGGTATATGGCAATGTTCACCTGTGGATGGCAGACGCTCAATCTCAGACTGAGCAATCCGCCTGGACACAACAGCTGGAATCCATGAAGGCTCTGAAGCCTCAGACGGTCATTCCGGGTCATATGAAAGCCGGTACGCCGATGACCGCTGAAAACATCCAGTTTTCCCTGAATTACCTCAAGGCATTCCAGCAAACTGTGAAAGCCAGTGACAACAGTCAGCAGGTGATCAGCAAAATGGAAAAACGTTATCCGGATGCCGGTCTGCCGATGGCGCTGAGTATCGGTGCTCAGGTTCACATGGGAGAAATGAAATGGTAAGCGCAATGACCAAAGTTCATTACTTTTTCGATCCTCTCTGCGGTTGGTGCTTCGGCGCCAGCCCCCTGATTGACCATCTGGTACAGCGTGATGACATTCAGCTGAACCTGCACCCCGGCGGCCTCTTCGACAGCCGGGAGCTGAGTCCGGAAACCCGCCAGCATTTTCTGGAAAGTGATCAGAAAATTCATTCGATGAGCGGGGTTGAATTTGGCGCAGCCTATCAGGCGAAGATGCGTGATGCTGACAGCGTCGTGCTTGATTCCATGCTGCCTATTCGTGCCATTCTTGCGGCTGCACAGAGCGGATACTCAGCCACAGAGATGCTCAAACGTATTCAGCTGGCCCATTACCAGCAGGGAAAAACTGTACACAGCGTTGAAGCATTAAATTCTCTGGCTGCTGACATGGGGATCCCTGCGGACACCTGGAACGAGATATTTGCTCAGACAGATGAACAACCAGAAATTGCCAGCACCACCAGCCTGATGATGAAACAGCATTTGCGCGGCTATCCGTCGATGACTGTTGAAATTGACGGCCAATGGATCAGTGTTCCGGTACAATCTTACTTTGGCAATCTGAAAGCTTGGGAGATGTTTTGGAATCAGCTTTCACGGTAAGTCAGGATCAAAAAAAGCCAGCTTTGAAAGCTGGCTTTTTGTCTGACTCGCAGAACCAAAGCGAACGCATCACTCTGGTGAAATATGGAGGCGCGTCCCGGAGTCGAACCGAGGTCCACGGATTTGCAATCCGCTGCATAGCCACTCTGCCAACGCGCCATTTTGTGAGACCGCTTCATGTGCTGCGGTACGGGTGCTAATTTACTGATTTTCAGATTTGAGTCAAACAAAAATTGTCACTTTCATTTCAGTTGATTAAATTTTCACTCAACCAGTCAAAATGTACACCAAACTTGATTTGACGCAGATAAAATAAGGGCCGGTCATCGACCAGCCCCAACTTTACATATATCGGAAATTACGCGACTGACCACTGAGACAGTGAACGTTTGAAGTCTTCGTAACCGAATTCATTCAGCTTCTGAACCTCGCCATTGGCACGCTGGCAATAAATCGACGGCATTTTCAGGCCATTGAACCAGTTCAGTTTCACCATGGTGTACCCGGCACTGTCCATGATGTGCAGACGCTGGCCAATTTCCAGCGGCTGATCAAACTGAGTCACACAGAACTGATCACCGGCCAGGCATGAACAGCTGCCAATCACATAACGGTGATCACCCTGCTCGCTGGCGCCGCGGATAGTTGCCGGCTCATTATAAATCAGCGTATCCAGACGGTGTGCTTCAGTCGCACTGTCAACAATCGCAGTTTTCAGCTCATTTTCAACGATATCGACCACAGTCACGACCAGATCGGTGGTTTGTGTGATGATGGCTTCGCCCGGCTCCAGATACAGCTGAACGTCATGTTTCTCAGAAAACGCTTTCAGGGCAGCCGCCAGTTTCTCGACATCGTAGCCCGGCCAGGTGAAGAATACGCCACCGCCCAGACTCACCCATTTCAGTTGATCCAGGTAAGGACCAAACTGCTCAGAAATTGCATCCAGCAGACGGATGAAGGCGTCAACATCTTTGTTCTCACAGTTCATGTGGAACATCACGCCATCAAGGTTACTGAATACGTCAGGGTTAATGTGATCAAACTGAACACCAAGACGTGAGAACTGACGAGCCGGATCCGCCAGATCCTGACCTGCATAGCTCACACCCGGGTTCAGACGCAGACCCAGCTCAGCTTTACCTTCCACCAGATGGCGGTAGGCAGCCAGTTGATTCTGCGAGTTAAAGATCATTTTGTCGCAGATATCCGCCACTTCTTTCACGTCATCTTCGCTGTAACCCACGCTATACGCATGCGTTTCACCACCGAAGGTGTCGTAACCCAGCCTCACTTCAAACGGACCGCTGCTGGTCGTGCCGTCCAGGTACGGCTTGATGATGTCAAACACACCCCAGGTAGAGAAACATTTCAGAGCCAGCACCAGCTTAGCGCCAGACAGTTCTTTCAGGTTTTTTGCGATTTCAAGATTGCGGATCAGTTTGGTCTCATCAATCATGAAATACGGTGTTTTCAATTCCGGATGCTGCATAATCTTCACTTCTATTTAAAGAAGCCGATGTCGTTTCCGACACCGGCTTAATACTCATCAAATGAAATTCACAACCGTGATTATTTCAGGATGTTGATTTGTGGCTGACGAGGATCAAGTTCCTGAACATGCCAGTCCAGACCGATTTCAGGCATCGTTTCCAGGAATGGGTCCGGATTCAGCTGCTCCATGTTGAAGACGCCCGCATCCGCCCACTGTCCGCGGAAATACTGCAGCACAGCTGTAATTGCAGGTACACCCGTGGTGTAAGCAATTGCCTGATGCTCAACATCTTTGTAAGCCACTTCGTGATCAGCGTTGTTATAGATGAACACGCTGCGTGGTTCGCCGGATTTCGTGCCCTGAACCCAGGTACCGATACAGGTTTTACCTGTGTAGCCCGGTGCCAGCGTCGTTGGATCCGGCAGCAGTGCTTTCAGCACTTTCAATGGCTCAACGACAGTACCGTCACCCAGCGTCACCGGATCCGGACTCAGCAGACCGATGTCGCGCATACAGTTAAAGTAGTTCAGGTAACGGTCACCAAAGCCCATCCAGAATTCAATGCGTTTCGCCGGGATGAACTCTTTCATGGAACGCACTTCATCGTGTGCCATGGAGTAAACTTTGTGGCTGCCCACCAGCGGGAAATCGAATTCCATCATCCGGGTGTGGCATGGCACTTGTTTCCACTCACCTTCTTCCCAGTAAAAGGAGTCGCCCTGAATTTCCAGCATATTGGTTTCAGGATCGAAGTTGGTCGCAAATTTCTTACCGTGGTCACCCGCGTTGACATCCATCACATCGATAGAGTCAATCTCATCGAACAGATGCTTCACTGCATACGCAGCAAAAACGCTGACAACACCCGGATCAAAACCGGCGCCCAGAATACCTGTGATACCTGCTTCTTTGAATTTCTCACGGAAAGCCCACTGAGGGTCATAGGCTTCCGGCACCTGCTGGCCTTCGCTGCACAGGTCTACCGCAACTGAGGTATCAAGATATGACACTTTGGCCTGATAACAGGCTTCCATGATTGCAACGTTCACCCAAGGAGGACCAGCGTTAATCACCAGATCGGGCTGAACCTCTTTGATCAGTGCCACAAGGGCATCGACATCGTCCGCATCCACAGAACGCGCTTCAAGCTTCTTGCTTGAATCTTTCATGTTGTTGCGACCCTTGATGGATTCAATGATCTGTTCGCACTTGTTCACAGTACGCGAAGCGATAGTAATATCACCTAACACATCATTGTTTTGAGCAGCTTTATGGGCAATAACCCAGCCAACACCCCCAGCACCGATTTGTAAAATTGCCATTTCAATAATTCCGTCTTCTTCAGATAAATCATTGGCTTGCCCCAGCCCCACTGAGGCAAGCCACGTAGATCAGTCAACCAGTGAACAAGCAAGCTGGTTAACGTCATTCAGCAGATTCTCAAAGTCCGCCATGGTCAGGCATGGATTGAGAATCGTTAATTTGAGTGCGATTTTGCCATCAACAACCGTTTCACCCAAGACTGCAACACCTTTCACCAGTGCCTCAAAACGCAGTTTTTTGTTCAACTGGTCCAGATCCGCATCTTTCGCACCAGCATAGCGGAACAGTACCGTCGACAAGGCAGGATCAGCCAGCAGCTCGAACTCTTCAGACTGGTTCACCAGATCGGCAACCTGTTGCGTCTGTCCCAACAGGTGATCATACATTGCACCCAGTGCCTGTGTACCCACAGCTTGCATGGTCATCAGCACTTTCAAAGCATCAAAACGCTTCGTAGTTGCAATCGACTTGTCGACCAGGTTTGGTACTACGTCGTCTTCACGGTTCAGGTAATCTGCATGATGCAGCAGATACTTGAAGTTACTCTTGTCTTTGATGATCACTGCGCCACAGCTGATTGGCTGATAGAACAGTTTGTGGAAGTCCACACTGATCGAATCCGCACGCTCAATGCCGTGCAGACGCGTTTTGTGACGGCTCAGAATCAGCGCACCGCCGTAAGCACCGTCAACATGCAGCCACATGCTGTGCTGCGCCGCGATATCTGCCAGACCGTCCAGATCATCAATCGCACCGTGGTCTGTGGTACCAGCAGTACCCACAACCGCGAATGGCATCAGGCCGTCACGTTTCAGTTCATCAATACGTGTCACCAGCGAAGCCAGTTTGATGGTGCCGTCCGGATGCGTGTCTACGGTTTCCACCGCATGCTCACCCAGTCCCATCAGAGACGCAGACTTCTGTACGGTGAAGTGAGATTTCTTCGAGCACAAAATACGCATCTTACCGGCATACTCAGGCAGACCTTGCTTCTGGATGTTGTGACCCGACTGATTATCTGCAAACCAGTCACGTGCCAGCAACAGGCCCATCAGGTTACTTTGTGTCCCGCCGCTGGTGAAAACACCATCCGCATCTTTGCTGTAACCGTATACGCCGCACAGCCAGTCGACGACTTTCTGTTCAACGAAAGTTGCCGCCGTCGACTGATCCCATGAATCCATCGACTGATTCAGCGCCGCGATAAAGGCTTCTGCTGCAACCGCAGGAACCAGTGGTGGCGTGTGCAGGTGCGCAATGCAGTTCGGGTGCTGAACCATGATTGAGTTCTTGGCAATCAGCTCACCCGCCTGATCAATCACCGCTTCAAGAGGCAGTTGCTGATCAGTCAGTTCAATATTGTTAATCAGGTTTTTCAGAACCTGTGGCTCCATACCTGAGTATGGTGCTGTTGTGCTTTCGAAGACTTGCTTCAGCACTTTCGTTGTCTGGTTCAGAGCCGCTTCAAACTGATCCGCACCACCTTCGCCAGTGTGGATAAAGAATGAACGCCACTTGTCAGCGTCGCTGGCTGCAGAGGCTTCAACCACTTTCGCAGGACCTGCAGTCGCGATGATCGCTTTGCTCAGTGCATCCAGTGCGAAGTCAATTTGCTCAAAAGTAATGATCAATGGTGGCAGGAAACGCAGTACAGAACCCTGACGGCCGCCTTTCTCGATAATCAGACCGCGCTCCAGCGCAGCACGCTGAATTTGCAGCGTCAGTTGCGGATCTGCTTCCGGCTCGCCGAATTTGTTTTTCTTGCCTGCCTTGACAATCTCAAGACCCAGCATCAGACCTTTGCCACGAACTTCGCCGATGCAATCAACGTAAGACGCAATGCGCTCAAGACCTTCACGCAGGTACTGACCGGCAACGCGTGCGTGCTCAACCAGGTTGTCACGCTGAATAATTTCCAGAGCTTTGGCACCTGTCGCCATCGCCAGCTGGTTACCACGGAAAGTACCGGTATGCTCACCCGGACGCCAGGTATCTACAGACTTATCGAAAATCAGCAGAGACATTGGCAGACCGCCACCGACTGCTTTAGACAAGCACAGGATATCTGGTGTAATACCAGATTCTTCAAAGGCAAAATTGTAACCGGTTTTACCGATACCACACTGAATTTCATCGAAAATCAGTAATATGCCATGTTCTTTAGTGATTCGGCGCAGTTCGCGCAGCCAGAATGCTGGCGCAGGAATCACACCACCTTCGCCCTGGACCGGCTCAACAATAATGGCCGCTGGTTTCTGCACGCCGCTTTCGTCATCATGCAGCATACGCTCCAGATAGCGCAGAGTTTGTTTGGCACCTTCATCGCCACCCATACCAAACGGACAGCGCAGGCTGTAAGGGAATGGTGCAAAGTGAACGTCTGCCATCAGACCCTGACGGCGAGCTTTGGTGTTCAGGTTACCCATCATCGCCATCGTGCCGTTGGTCATTCCGTGGTATGCACCATGGAAAGCCATCATCACGTTACGGCCTGTGGTTTGTTTAGCCAGCTTAATCGCGGCTTCAACGGCATCAGCACCAGAAGGGCCACAGAACTGAATCCGCGCATTGGCTGCGAACTCATCCGGCAGGAAGTTCATCACTTCTTTGATGAACTTGTCTTTCACTGGTGTTGTGATATCCAGCGTCTGATACGGAATCCCCGCATTCAACTGATCAATAATTGCCTGGTTAATCTCAGGGTGGTTATAACCCAGAACCAGCGTACCTGCACCGGCCAGGCAGTCCAGATAGACCTGACCTCGGCTGTCTTCAACCAATAGACCTGTTGCCTTTTTAATTGCAAGTGGCAGGCGACGTGGGTACGAACGCACTTCAGACTCATAATGCTCCTGACTGAGCAGCAGCTCATCCGGGGTCAGGTCATAAATGTCATGAACAACAGGAACATTGGACGCATGCTTGACATCGTCTAAATCAAACACATTACTCATTGGTATTTAATCCAAAATAGTGAAGTCCACCTAAGGTGGTACTTTTGAGTATAAAAGACATTGATAAGTCAAAGACTTACCGGGAACGCGTAACACAGCGCGCAACTAATCAGCACAGCAATGAAGATTGCTGTTCATTAATAGCAGGCAGCTGAGACAAGGTGATCGGACGATCAAGGTTCAGTAATAATACTGCAATTGGGTAAGACAAAGCTGATTCGGGTCAGAGACGTTAAAATATTCACAGTTGGGTTCCTTAATTGATGCGCTTGCTCAACTGCGCAAGACAGCATGATTAATGCCCTTCTACTGACAGCGCCAATCGCCGGCAGTACCTACGGATCGTCAACATGCAATCAGCCTGAATTCATGGTGACGGATGTGTCTCAGATATGTTTCCCCCTGAGATTGCGCGAAAAATAACATACTGGGCTTTTCATTGCCAAGCAGAATTTATGATTGATTAAAAAAATTCATTCTCATCTTACATTTTCAAACAAAACAAAAGCGGCCGGGGCCGCTTTTGTGTCAAATCCAGGTGATTGTTCTGTCACATATTGTCAGGATGGAGCAAATCACCTTTTGCTGCTTTCAAGTACAAGTACATCGACCAGTAAGTCAAAATCGTTGCAATGTAGAGGGCAACAAAGCCGATTGTTTCAAGGAATGAGTTGGGGTGCCATAACAGCATAACCAAAGCGAACATCTGCGCGGCCGTCTTCACCTTGCCCACCCAGGACACAGAGATGCTGGAGCGTTTACCCAGTTCAGCCATCCATTCCCGCAGTGCTGAAATGATGATCTCCCGGCCAATCATCGTCATTGCCGGAATCGACACCCAGACGGAATGATAATTTTCTGTCACCAGCACCAAAGCAGTTGCAACCATCACCTTGTCTGCAACCGGATCAATAAATGCGCCGAAACGGGAAGTCTGGTTCAGTTTACGGGCCAGATAACCGTCAAACCAGTCGGTAATCCCGGCGATTGTAAAAATAAGAGCCGTTGCAAAGGGTGACCATTCGTAAGGCAGGTAAAAGGTAATCACGAAAAATGGGATGAGCACCAGCCTGACAAAGCTCAGGATATTTGGAATTGTTAAGCGCATACTGTTCGTTCTTATGTTATCGGAATAAGCCTGTTTACCATCGACAGCCTTCTCTCTGGTAAACAGACTCTAAGGGTGCCGCAAAGCTAGCTGTGTTGCAATGCGTCATAAATTTTTTCCGCCAGAGATCGGCTGATTCCCGGCACTTTTTCTATTTCTTCCCTGCTTGCGCGTTTCAGCTCCTGCAGTCCCCCCATGTATTTCAGCAACGACTGACGGCGCTTCGGTCCGATACCCTCGATATCTTCAAGTGTACTGCGTTTGCGCACTTTGCCCCGCTGCGCTCTGTGACCACTGATAGCATGGTCATGGCTTTCATCGCGGATGTGCTGAATCAGATGCAGTGCAGGTGAATCACTGGGTAAAGAAAACTCTTCTCCCGTTACCAGTAACAGCGTTTCCAGTCCCGGTTTGCGTGTTGTTCCCTTAGCAACCCCGACCAGCAAAGGACGTTTCGGCCAGTCGCCGGTCAAAGGACTGACAACATCATGCGCCCGGGACAGCTGCCCTTTACCACCGTCGATAAAAATAATATCTGGGATTTTATCCGGATCCAGCTGCTTGCCATAACGACGATTCAGTGCCTGCCCCATGGCCGCATAATCATCCCCGCCCGTGATGCCGGTAATGTTGAATCGCCGGTATTCTTGTTTGACCGGACCTTCCTGATTGAACACCACGCAGGAAGCCACTGTTTTTTCTCCCATGGTATGGCTAATGTCAAAACATTCCATCCGGGAAAGTGAATCCAGTCCCAAGGTTTCACGCAGTTCTGTGACACGCTGATGCACTGTCATTTTATGATTGAGCTGACTGGTTAACGCGGTCAGCGCGTTTGTCTGTGCCAGTTTCAGGTAACGGGCACGATAACTCCGGGCCTGTGAACGCAGTTCAACTTTGCGTCCTGCCACTTCCGAAAGTGCAGCAGACATGCTGGCCTGCTCATCGCCCAGAGATTCACCCAGTAAGATCACAGAAGGAATCACTCTGCCCTCTGCCTGATTGAAATAGTACTGACTGATAAAACTGGTGATCACCTCTGTGATATCCGTATCCGCCGGCATCCGGGGAAAATAGCTTCTGCTGCCCAGTACTTTACCCTGCCGGATGAACAGCGCATGAATACAGGCGATGCCTTTATCCTGGGCAATACCAATGACATCAAGATCGTCTTCGCTGTCCTGGCTGACAAACTGCTGTTCCTGCACACGGCGCAATGCCTGAATCTGATCCCGGTACCGCGCAGCCTTCTCAAACGCCAATTGTGAACTTGCCACTTCCATTTTCTCGACCAGTGCAGTAATCACCTGGCGATCTTTCCCTTGCAGAAACAAGCGTACAAAGTTGACCTGCTCTGCGTATTCTTCATCGCTGACCAGACCTTTCACACAAGGCCCCAGACAACGACCAATCTGGTACATCAGGCAAGGTCGGCTGCGGTTAGCATAAACCGAGTCTTCACACTGACGAATCGGGAAAACTTTCTGAAGAAGATGAAGGCTTTGGCGGACAGCGCCAGAATCCGGGTAAGGTCCGAAATATTCCCCTTTACGCTTTTTCGCTCCGCGATGAACAGACAATCTGGGATGATGTTGACCGCTCAGGAAAATATAAGGGTAAGATTTATCATCTCGCAGCAATACATTGTATTTTGGCAAATACTGCTTGATGTAATTGTGCTCGAGGATCAGTGCTTCGGTTTCGGTGTGCGTCACCGTGACGTCAATCTTGCAGATATTACGGACCAGCGCGCGTGTTTTTTCGCTGGAAACCTGAACACGAAAGTAACTCGACAACCGTTTTTTCAGGTCTTTCGCTTTCCCCACATATATCACTTCCCCAGCCTGGTCGTACATCCGATATACGCCAGGTTGGTTTGTTACTGTTTTCAGAAAGCTTTTTGCATCAAAAGTGTCGGACACTACAACGTCTCTGTGTCAAGCATTCCATGACGAATTGCGAGATGAGTCAGTTCAACATCACCACTGATATCCAGCTTATTAAATAAGCGGTAGCGGTAACTGTTCACTGTTTTCGGGCTCAGATTTAATTGCTCTGAAATTTCAGTCACCTTCTGACCCTTGGTGATCATCATCATGATTTGTAACTCGCGCTCAGACAGATCCTTAAACGGATTCTCCGAGTTTGAAGCAAATTGACTCAAAGCCATTTGCTGCGCAATTTCCGGCGAAATATAACGCTGGCCGCTGTTCACCGTACGGATGGCATTCACCATCTCATCGGCACCTGCACCTTTGGTCAGATAACCACAAGCTCCGGCCTGCATCACTTTAGTCGGGAACGGGTTTTCGGTATGGACAGTCAGAACAATAATCTTCACATCAGGATTGAATCGAAGAATTTTGCGTGTCGCTTCCAGCCCACCAATGCCAGGCATGTTCATATCCATGAGGATAATGTCGGCATGTTCATTTCGACACCATTTTACGGCGTCTTCACCACTGATGGCTTCCCCTACCACTTTAATACCACGGACATCTTCCAGAAGACGTCGGATCCCTGTGCGAACCAGTTCGTGATCATCTACAAGGAATACATTAATCAAGCTGTATCTCCAATTATGATTTGGCTCTGCACCCTGCCGGAATTGGCGGGATAACTTTTGCTGATAGTACCCAATTTTGCCTGAACTTGGAATCTCCCGACAAAGTGTTTATGTGTTTGAGTACAAGTTTCACTCAATGCCATCGGCCACAATTACATCAGGAAACTTCCGCTTTTAACCTGTTAAGTCAAAAATTTACCGGGACAGTTACATATGAAGCAGTGCAGAATATTATTCAGTATTACCAAGCTGTTATAATCTACAAAATAAAAAAATGCCACTCCCATATTCATTCATCATGTTTATCATTGCTTGATAAATTATCCATTCTGACACTGTGGTCTTAGCAAAAGCCAAAGAAACCCACGAGAGCGACTGACCCACCATATGACACACCAAGCATAAATCGCTTACAACTGATGTCTAAAGGGCATTATTTCAGACCTGTACTTCTAAACTTCAGTTTAGCTCAGCCACTTTGGCAGCAATGGCCTGCACCCGCAAAAAAGCTTTTCAGATCACAGAGTATCTACTTTATTTATGATCCTGTCACGAACCGAAACAAACCTTTATAAATCAATCAATTAAAACTTGAACACCAACTACATCTCAAACATTCACAGCAACATTTTCCACCAACTGAGGCTAATATTTATAGAGATTCTGACTGTTTTATTGATAACAACAATATCAAAACATCATGATGTAACCAGAAAGACAATATTTAGAAACAAATTTTGCACACAAGAATCAAAACAATCGTTTAAAAAACACACAATCAATTGATTTATATAGATTAAGACCTGATTTCAAGAAAAACAAAACGTCACAAGGTGTTAACATCAAAAGTTGACTAAGGAGTCAAGTATATCCAGAATTGACTTATAGGTCAGATCATGAGCCTGTGAGGAGGTCACTTGATTACGTTTTTGTTAAACCAGGACGTTCGGGAAGAAGAGCATCTCTCCCCGAACATGACGGTACTGAATTACCTGCGTACCCATGTTCAGAAAACAGGCACCAAGGAAGGTTGCGGCTCTGGAGATTGCGGCGCCTGCACCGTGGTGCTTGGCGAACTTGTTGACGGTAAGCTGCAATACCGTTCCGTCAATTCCTGCCTGACTTTTGTCTCATCTCTGCACGGTAAACAGTTAATTACCGTCGAAGATCTGCAATCCGCAGATAAGCAGCTCCACCCTGTGCAGCAGGCGATGGTGGAATATCACGGCTCTCAGTGTGGTTACTGTACGCCGGGCTTTATTATGTCGATGTTTGCGCTGAGCAAAAACAAACCGGCGGCCGACAAAGAAGACGTGATGGAAGCGCTTGCCGGTAACCTGTGCCGCTGTACCGGCTACCGTCCGATTGTGGATGCCGCGTTGTCACTCAGCCAGGAAGCACAGCTGATGGACCAGTTCGCCGAGCTGGAAAAACAAACCATCGATAAACTGTCAAAAATCAGCCTGTCAAATGCCACGCTGAAACATGAAGGCCAGTATGGCTTTTCACCAACATCGAGCGATGAGCTGGCAAACCTGCTGCTGACGCATCCGGACGCGCGTATGGTCGCCGGAGGCACGGATCTGGCACTGGAAGTCACTCAGTTCCATCGCCCGATCAGCAAACTGATCAATGTGGGCCAGGTCAGTGACATGAAAGTGCTGGCTGAAACTGAAAGCAGCATTGAAATCGGTGCCAATCTGCCGATTTCCGACTGCTATGCCACACTGAAAAAGTACTATCCGGATTTTGGAGAACTGCTGCATCGTTTTGCTTCGTTGCAGGTCCGGAACCAGGGCACGCTGGGCGGCAATATTGCTAACGCGTCACCGATTGGTGACAGCCCGCCGCTGTTGATCGCACTGAATGCGCAAATCGTCCTTCGCCGCGGCAATGAGCGCCGCACACTGCCCCTGGAAGATTACTTCATCAGCTATAAAGTCACAGCTCAGCAGCCGTCCGAGTTTATTGAGAAGATTATCGTTCCTAAGCCAGTGATTGGCAGCGAGTTCCGTGCTTACAAACTGTCGAAACGTCTGGATGATGATATTTCAGCAGTCTGTGGTGCCTTCACGCTCTCTCTGAGTGACGACGGTAAAGTGGCAGACGCACGTATCGCCTTCGGCGGGATGGCCGCGGTGCCAAAACGTGCATCGAACTGTGAAACAGCATTAATCGGCCAGCCATGGAATCTCGACACGGTTAAAGCCGCGATGGCTGCGCTGCATCATGACTTCGAACCACTGTCAGATTTCCGGGCCAGTAAGGAATATCGTGCATTAACGGCAGCCAATATGCTGCACCGTTTCTACCTCGAACAACAGTCCAACGGCCAAATTGAAACAAGGGTAACTGCTTATGTCTAATCATCACCATAACCCATTGAGTCACGATGAAATGGTGGCGAAATTCGCGCAGGATCTCACGACAGGCGTTGGGAGAAGCGTGAAACATGACAGCGCCGCCAAACAGGTCACCGGTGAAGCCGTTTACATTGATGACCGGCTGGAATTTCCGAATCAGCTGCATGTCTACGCGCGCACCAGTACTTACGCCCACGCGAAAATCACGAAACTGGATGTCAGTCCGTGTTATGCCTTTGAAGGCGTCGCCATTGCCATCACCAGTAAAGATGTTCCGGGGCAACTGGACATCGGTGCCGTACTGCCGGGCGATCCGCTGCTGGCTGACGGTGTCGTTGAGTTCTATGGCCAGCCCGTGATTGCGGTGGCTGCAGATGACATGGAAACCGCCCGTAAAGCGGCACAAGCTGCCATCATCGAATACGAACCGCTGGAAGCTGTACTGGATGTCGAAGAAGCGCTGGCGAAAAAACACTTTGTCTCAGACAGCCACCAGCACAAACGGGGTGATTCCGAAAGTGCGCTGGCGTCAGCCAAACACATCCTGGAAGGCGACCTGCACATCGGGGGTCAGGAGCACTTCTACCTGGAAACTCAGGTCAGCTCCGTCATGCCCACGGAAGATGGCGGCATGATCGTCTATACCTCGACCCAGAACCCGACCGAAGTTCAAAAACTGGTCGCGGAAGTGCTGGGCGTGCCGATGCATAAAGTCGTGATTGACATGCGTCGCATGGGGGGCGGCTTCGGCGGGAAAGAAACACAGGCGGCAAGTCCTGCGTGTCTGGCCGCGGTGATCGCACATCTGACCGGTCGTCCAACCAAAATGCGTCTGCCACGCATGGAAGACATGACCATGACGGGGAAACGCCACCCGTTCTACAACCAGTACAAAGTCGGTTTTGACGACAACGGTCGTATTCACGGCATTGATATCAGCGTGTCAGGGAACTGCGGCTACTCCCCTGACCTGTCAAATTCGATTGTCGACCGTGCCATGTTCCACTCCGACAACGCCTACTATCTGGGCGATGCCACCGTCACCGGTCACCGCTGCAAAACCAATATTGCATCGAACACCGCGTACCGTGGCTTCGGTGGTCCTCAGGGCATGATGACCATTGAACACATCATGGATGAAATCGCCCAGTATCTGGGCAAGGATCCGCTGGATGTCCGTAAAGAGAACTACTACGGCCATGAAGACCGGAATGTCACCCACTACTATCAGACTGTGGAAGATAACTTCATCCACGAAATTACGGATCAACTGGAAGCCAGCAGTGACTATCAGGTACGCCGGAAAGCCATCGCCGAGTTCAACAAAACCAGTCCGATTCTGAAAAAAGGTCTGGCGCTGACACCAGTGAAATTCGGGATTTCGTTTACTGCGACCTTCCTGAACCAGGCCGGTGCACTGATCCACATCTACACCGACGGCAGTATTCACCTGAACCACGGTGGTACTGAAATGGGTCAGGGCCTGAACACCAAAGTGGCTCAGGTGGTTGCGGAAGTCTTTCAGGTGGATATCGACCGGATTCAGATTACGGCGACCAACACCGATAAGGTACCGAATACGTCACCAACCGCTGCATCGTCTGGTGCAGACCTGAACGGTAAAGCGGCTCAGAATGCGGCACTGACCATCAAACAGCGTTTGATCGACTTCGCATGCAGTCACTTTAAAGTCACACCGGAAGACGTGGTTTTTAAAAACGGTCTGGTCCAGATCCGAGAAGCATTGCTGAGCTTCGAGGATCTGATCCAGCAGGCTTACTTCAATCAGGTTTCTCTGTCGAGCACCGGTTTCTACCGTACGCCGAAGATTTACTACGATCACGAGAAAGCCCGCGGCCGTCCATTCTATTACTACGCATACGGCGCTGCCTGTGCCGAAATAGTGCTGGATACGCTGACCGGTGAGTACAAAATCCTGCGTGCGGACATCCTGCACGATGTGGGTGCTTCGCTGAACCCGGCCATTGATATCGGTCAGGTTGAAGGCGGCTTCATTCAGGGTGTGGGCTGGCTGACCACAGAGGAACTGATCTGGAACGAACAGGGACGGTTGATGACCAACGGTCCGGCGAGCTACAAAATCCCGGCGATTGCGGATATGCCAATTGATTTCCGCACTCAACTGCTGGAAAACCGCAGCAATCCGGAAGATACCGTTTTCAATTCGAAAGCTGTGGGTGAACCGCCATTCATGCTGGGCATGTCTGTCTGGAGTGCCATCAAAGATGCCATCCGCTCAGTTGCTGAGCCTGGTGCCTTAGTGAAGCTGGACACCCCGGCAACACCAGAGCGCGTTCTCTGGGCCATTAATGAAGTGCAGCCATCGCAGTCTCAGCCTTTCCTGAGCCGCAGGAAACAGGAAGAAGAAACGACGGCCCCTGAACAAGCCCAGTAATCCGCAGGGAAGTAGTATAAATGGCGGGTCGGGTCGGCCCGCCAGATGAGGAAAGCGCGATGTTTAAAGACAACTGGATTCATGCTCTGGCTGAACTGGATCAACGTGGCGAGCCTTGTGTGATGGTCACAGTGCTGGCCGACCGGGGTTCCGTACCCCGTGATGCCGGCACAAAAATGCTGGTCACCCGGAATGAAATCATCGCCACCATTGGTGGTGGTAATCTGGAGCACAAAGCCATCAAGCTGGCACGGGAAATGCTTCTCACCGGAGACAAACATCCCCGGGTCGAGCATTTCAATCTGGGTGCGCGGCTGGGCCAGTGCTGCGGCGGCATGGCGACACTCAGCTTAGAGCCGATTGGTCAGCAACAGCATCATCTGGTGCTTTTTGGTGCAGGCCATGTCGCCAAAGCCTTAATCCATATTGTCAGTACATTGCCTTTCCGCGTGACCTGGATTGATCAGCGAGACAGTGAGTTCCCTGCTGAGCTGCCACTTGGCGTGACCAAACTGGTCTCGGATGATCCGGTCGGTGAGATCCGCGATATGCCGAACAACAGCTATTACCTGGTGATGACCCACAACCATCAGCTCGATTTTGAGCTGGCGAGAGAAATCCTCAACAGAAATGATATCGCTTACTTTGGCATGATAGGGTCACTGACCAAAAGGAAGAAGTTTGATTATCGCCTGTCTCAGCGCGGCTACGACGATGAAACCATTCGTCGTATGGTCTGCCCGATTGGGATTGATGCCGTCAAAGGCAAGCACCCCGCAGAAATTGCGGTGTCGGTTGCCGGGGAACTGATCGCCCACTATCAGGGCATGCCAATCGCCGACAAGCGAGAAGCCAGTGAGCACGACGCTGCTGCCACAGCGTCTGACGACAGTGTCGATCATCAAGTCGCCTGAAAGCGGTAAATGAAGGAAATTTAAATGACAACACAACGCACAGCTTATCGCTCAGCGATTTTACACAGCATTGCCGATCCCCATGACGTCGGGCTTGAAAACAGTTTTGAATTTTTTGAAGACGGTGTTCTGGTCGTGGAAAACGGCCATATTCTGGATATCGGCCAGGCCGAAGAAGTGCTGGCACGCCAACCGTCCACCCTGCAAGTGACGCAGTACGAACACAAACTGATCACCGCCGGTTTCATTGATACACACATTCACTACCCGCAAACCGGCATGATTGCCTCTTATGGAGAGCAGTTGCTGGACTGGCTGGAAAACTACACGTTCCCGGAAGAACTCAAGTTCAAGAATCCGGTTTATGCCCGTCAGGTTGCCAATATCTTCTTTGATGAACTGGCAAGCAACGGGACCACAACGGCGCTGGTGTTCGGCACCGTGCATAAAGAATCTGTGGATGTATTTTTTGAGGAAGCTGAAAAACGCAAACTGCGGATGATCGCAGGTAAAGTGCTGATGGACAGAAACGCGCCGGATTACCTGACCGACACCCCGGAGTCAGGTTATCAGGATTCCAAAGCCCTGATCGAAAAATGGCACAAGAAAGATCGTCTTCTGTATGCGGTCACCCCCCGTTTTGCGCCAACCAGCACCGATGAACAGCTGGCGACTGTCGGCAAACTGCTGGAAGAATATCCGGATGTGTACATGCACACGCACCTGTCTGAGAACAAGAAAGAGATTGAATGGGTACTGGAGCTGTTCCCGGATCGTGACACCTACCTCGATGTTTACGACCATTACAAGCTGCTGAAAGAACGTGCCGTTTTTGCGCACGGGATTCACCTGACCGACTGTGAATGTCAGCGTCTGGCCGAAACCGGTTCAGCCATTTCGTTCTGTCCGACATCAAACCTGTTCCTGGGCTCCGGTTTATTTAACCTGCCGAAAATGGAACAGCATGGCGTGCGTGTCGGGATGGGAACCGATGTCGGTGCCGGCACCAGTTTCTCTCTGCTTCAGACGATGAGCGAGGGCTACAAAGTGCTGCAATTACAGCAGCAGAAGCTGCATCCGTTCAAATCACTGTATCTGGCAACACTGGGCGGTGCGAAAGCGCTGTATTTGGACGAAAAAATCGGCAACCTGCAACCGGGGAAAGAAGCCGATTTCGTGGTGCTGGATTTGCACGCAACCCCGTTAATGTCTTTCCGGATGCAACAGGCCAAAACCCTGGAAGAGCAACTCTTTGTTCTGATGAGTCTGGGCGATGACCGGACTGTCAGCAAAACCTTCGTCTATGGCGAGAAAGCCTATGATTCAGAAGGGACAACCGAACCAGAAATGGTAACCAAGAAAAAAGCGAGTTAAAACTCGCGTCTCCACAATGCGTCTATCCTTGCCCGCCCTCGGTATTCACGTTTGTTATACCGCCGAGGACGGGCGTTTTTTATCAGTCGGACTTAACCTTACAGCACCTTATGCGGTCCGAAGCACTCATAATGAATCTGCGACTCAGACACGCCCTTTTCCTGAAGCTGCTTCGCAATATGCTGCATAAACGGCACCGGACCGCAGAAGTAGAAAACCGTATTCTGCCAGTCAATTGTGTCTGTTAACTGGCTGAGATCCATCAGTCCTTCAAAATCTGCATCTTTCCCCTGTGGTTCGCGATACCACACGTGGCTGGTAACCTGTTCCGACTTGTCTGCGATGCTCTGAACGTGCGCACCCAACGCGTGCTGGTGATGGTTTTCCGCTGCATGTAACCAGTGCACAGGCGCCTGATGACTCTCCTGAACACTCTCCAGCATCGCCAGCATTGGCGTCAGGCCGACACCGGCCGAAATCAGTGCAACCGGCTGTGAAGCGTCAGAACGGAAGTAAAAATCACCCGACGGTGCCGCCAGCCGGACTTTATCGCCCACTTTTAAGTGCTGGTGCAAATAGTTAGACACGGTGCCCCGTGCTTCCCGCTTGACGGAAATTCGATAGGTTTGCGCATTCGGGGCTGATGAGAGGCTGTACTGACGGATTTCCTGATACTCAAAGCTCTCAGGCTTTAAGTAGATGCCAATATACTGACCGGGTTGATATGCCGCGACCGGCTGGTCATCGGTCGGCATGAAGACGAAGCTGGTAATCACATCACTCTCTGGTGTTTTTGCCACCAGTTCGAATTCCCGGGTACCACGCCAGCCGCCGGTTTTACCTTCACTCTCCTGGTAAATCGCTTCTTCACGGTCAATAAAGACTTTTGCCAGTACACCGTAAGCCTCCGCCCAGGCATCCAGTACAGCCTGGCCCGGCGAGAACATTTCGTCAATCGTGCCCAGTAAGTGTTCACCAACAATCGCGTATTGTTCGGCTGTAATATTGAAGCTGGCATGTTTCTGCGCAATTTTTTCAACCACAGGCAGCAGGACTTCCAGATTGTCGATATTCGCGGCATAACCATAAACCGCGTTGAACAGAGCTTCGCGTTGGCGGCCGCTGTCCTGATGGGTCAGGTTAAAAATATCTTTCAGCTGAGGATGATGACGGAACATCCGCTCATAAAAATGAGCAGTGAGTTTCGGACCCGTTTCGGCCAGTAATTGTGCAGTGGATTTCACGATATCAATGGTGTTCTGACTGAGCATAATGACTTCCTTTAAAACATGTATCTGTAATGCATGTTTTAAAGTTGTATCTGAAATATATCTTTCAGTCAATAAAGGAATTACACTGAACACTGCTCCACAAGGGGAAAATCCGTGCAACTGACTAACTTTACTGACTACGGCCTCCGTGCCTTGATCCTGCTTGGCGCCTTGCCAGACGGGGAACTCACTAGCATCAACCATGTCAGTGAAACTTTCGCCGTGTCGAAAAATCATATGGTGAAAATCATCAATAAACTGGGCCAGCTCGGTTATGTGAAAACCGTCCGCGGCAAAAATGGCGGGATCTGTCTGGCGAAACCGGCGGATCAGATTGTGATTGGGCAAGTGGTACGGGATCTGGAACCGCTGCAGGTGGTGAACTGTGCGCCGGAGTTTTGTCACATTACCCCAGCCTGCCGTCTGAAAAACTATCTGGCCAAAGCAAAAGAGGCCTTTCTGGCACAGCTCGACGAATGCACGATTGCGGATATGCTGACAGAAAACAATGAACTGCTGATATTGCTGATGAGGCCACAGGATTAAACTGCCCCATTTTCAAAACAGATGGGGCATGTGTTAATGGACACTGCGCTATGAGGCGGATGGTTCGGGTTGCATGTAACGTTCGGCCACTGAAAGCAGAAGTTCCGTATGATTGAAGAGATCATCGACACAATCTATCGGATAGCGAGTCTCTTTCTTATCCTCGCCAATCACACCCAAATACTTCTGCTTTGCATTAAAGTGTAACCGACAGAGTGGCTTACGATTATTGTCATCAAGAAGCACGCCAAAATAACTTTGTGTATCACGCGAGTGTATACGTGAGACATCCAGTTTTTGGCGAAGAATCGCTTTCACGACATTGAATCCTTCAATTTCTTCTTCTGTCGTGATAATTTTTGAATCTCCTTCTTTTTCAGCTTCATCATCATTTAATAAAGAAACTGATTCAATCTGAGACAATTTTGATTCAGAACCCATCGCAGATTGTAAACGCGCATTAATGCTGTCATTTAAAAACTGCTTCAACGCTTTTTGCGTTAATTCCATAAACTGGGCTTTTACTTTCGGTGTCTGAACCCCGTCATAAACTTTAGAAGTGAAGAATTTAACGAAATCTTCCTCTGGATGGTTAAACTGATCACCCAAAACTTTCTTAATCTGGCTTGTATATTTCAGTTCCCCTGCGGCATCCACCACAGAATCAACGTCAAAAGAAGTTTTCGTGAGCTTCTTAACCTCTGGCACTAAATGCTCATCCAGATTTTCAAGATCTAAAGTCAGGAAAGGCTTTTCATCCATCTTGTTGGGTGCATCCAAATCAGTAAAAAACTGATATTTCACACCATTGGTTAAAATGGCAATTCTGGCATTTGTCACTGAAAAATAACGAAAAAGCTGCCCCGCATGTTTCGTCGATAATTCATCACCGAACTTTTTACACTCAATCAATATCTGCACCTCACCATCTTTCATCAGTGCATAATCAACTTTCTCGCCTTTTTTCGTTGCCGTATCTGCCGTAAATTCGGGAATCACTTCTTGCGGATTAAAAACATCGTAGCCTAAAACTGAATGTAAAAAAGGCATGACCAGCGCTGTTTTCGTCGCCTCTTCTGTTGCAAGTGTCCCGGCAAACTGCTCAACCTTTTTCGCTAGCGTCTGCAATCTTTCGATAAAATCCATGACCAACTCCTTTTTTAATGCTTCGTTCGAAACATAGGTGCACTCATCCCAATACACATAGAAAAGAGGTTCGAATAGTGATCCTGTTATCAAAAAATTCCCGGAAATCAATGCCTCTTGCTTATCCGTCAGTCAATTAAAAATACCCATCTTTCTCAGACATTTATCAGAAACAAAAAAAAAGCCCCGATACAAGACGTATGGGGCTGGTCACATATTATGGATTGATATGTAAAGGAGATTATTACCTTACTTACCCGGTACTGCAGATTGGTCGACAGCAGCACCGGATATTTCAGGCCTAACGGACTATAACGCAGGGATTTTCACCCCACAGGGCGCTAGAGTTGCGCGCCCTGTTTGACCCAGGCACCGATAAGCTTACGTTCGTCATCAGTCATCTGAGTCAGGTTACCCAGCGGCATGACTTTCGTCTGAACCGCCTGAGCAACAATACGTGGTGCATTGACTTTAATTTCTTCCGGTGTATCCAGAATCACACCTGCAGGCGCTGTTTTAAACGCTGCATGAGTCGGGTGCGCAGAATGGCAGACTGCACAGCGCTCCTGAATCACATTGTTCACCTGGGCAAAAGACACACCACTGTTTTGTGGTTGTGCTGCTGCGGTTTGACCCGCTTCACCCTGCACCGCTGTAGACTCAACGTGCGCCGCAGGAGCAGATGTCTCACCCATTCTGCTGGCGTATGGAGATGTCACAAATGCCAGTGCAACCATGCCCAGTGCCGCCAGCGGCAATGTCCAGGCAAACTTCTGACCACCATGACGGGTGTTGAAGTAATGGCGAACCAGAATACTGAATACCGCCAGACCTGCCAGAATCAACCAGTTATATTCAGAGCCATAGGTGCTCGGGAAATGGTTACTGATCATGATGAACAATACAGGCAGCGTCAGGTAGTTGTTGTGACGCGAGCGCAGCAAACCTTTCGCAGGCAGCACCGGATCAGGTTCGCGGTTTTCTTCAATAGCTTTCACCAGACCGCGCTGAGCCGGCATGATGACGAAGAATACGTTCCCGACCATGATGGTCCCGATGATGGCGCCAACGTGAATATAAGCACCCCGGCCACTGAAGACTTGGCTCAGACCATACGCAGCCCCAACCAGTCCAAAGAACAGAAGGATTGCCAGCAGGACCGGTGTTTTACCCAGCGCTGAATCACACAGCAGGTTATAGATGATCCAGCCTGCAGCCAGTGCGCCCACGCCCAGCGCAACGGAAGCCGTTGAGCCCAGACCGGAACCCGGTGCGACCAGATAGATATCGGCATTGAGGTAATACACGACACACAGCAGCAAAATACCGGTGATCCAGGTGAAATAAGCTTCCCACTTAAACCAGTGCAGATTTTCCGGCATGCTGGGTGGCGCCAGTTTGTATTTTTCCAGGTGGTAAATCCCGCCGCCATGAATGGCCCAGAGATCACCGGATAAGCCGGTTTTCGGGTTCACCCGGTTCAGGTTGTTTTCCAGCCAGATAAAGTAGAATGAGGCACCAATCCATGCGATACCTACAATCATGTGAACCCAGCGAATTACCAGATTCAGCCATTCCGTCATATGTGGATCCATAACGAACTCCAGTTATGTTATGCGTTCTTTGATTGCCTCTGGCTTATCAAAGTACGACGGTTGATGCTTCCTGCTCCAAACTGCTCAGTGATAATTCGATTCGGACATCGTCAGAGAAGTGCACTTCATCGCAGTTATTGCCGGGTCCGGCACGGTCAACCACCAGAAACTGGTCGTTTTCGTGCAGCGCCAGCACCGGGTGGTGCCAGACCCCTTTTCCATAATTCACGCCCTGACGTCCATTACTGTAAAACGCCTTAAGCTGAGCGGGGTCTGGTGTATCCCCTTTCGGGGCCACCACGATCAGGTACGGATGACCCAGTAAAGGAATGAAAGCCTGAGAACCCAGCGGGTGCCGCTCCATCATGGCGATCCGCAGCGGATAGCTCAGAGGCTGGGCTTCAAAGATACTGATGATTGCTGAACCGCCTTCAGTCGCGACATCCACATTCGCCATGGCATGGTACCGTCGGGTCGAACCATTGTTGATCATAAAGTAGTCGCTGACTTCTTTATCAATGACATCTCCGAAAGGGGCAAATGCTTCGCGCGTTAACGGCTCAATCGTCAGTGGTCTTACTGGTGTACTCATCCTTTCTATTCCTGTCCTGGTTACATGGTCTGCAGACGGAACAAAGCGATCTTATTGATCTCTTCGAGCGCCTTATTGAACTCAGCCTCAATATCATGACCTAATCGCTCCTCAAAGGATTCAAGGATTTGATAACGATTGGCCCCTTTCACTGCCATGATGAAGGGAAATTGAAATCGTGCTTTGTAGCTGTCGTTGTAACGATTGAATTTTTCGAATTCTTCAGGTGAACACTGATCTATCCCTGCGCCTGCCTGTTCCGCGGTTGATGCCGCCGTCAGCTCGCCATTCACCGCAGCACGTCCGGCTAAATCCGGGTGCGCGTTGATCAGTGCCAGTTGTTCTGCATGACTGGCCGATAACAAAGTATCAGCCATCCGGGCATGGAGCGTGGCGATTTCATCATCTGCCTCGCTGATGCCATTGTCATAAACTTTTTCCGCCACCCATGGGCTGTGCTCATAAACATCAGCAAATTGAGCGACAAACTCATCCCTGGTCATTTGGCTCGGTTGGCAAGACGTAAAACGTGCCATCATTAAAACTCCTTCATACTTGGGTGCGGGTGATGCTCGTGCCAGTGCTTGGCAATATCAACGCGGCGGCACAGCCAGACTTTGTCATGCTGGTTCACATATTCCAGAAAACGGCGCAACGCTGCGATCCGTCCCGGACGGCCAATCAACCGGCAATGCAGACCCACAGACATCATCTTGGGTGCAGTCGCGCCCTCTTCATACAGGGTGTCAAAAGTATCTTTTAAATAGTTGAAGAACTGATCACCGGCATTGAAGCCCTGCACGGTCGCAAAGCGCATGTCATTGACATCCAGCGTGTAAGGAATAACCAGCTGAGGTTTCGGGCCTTCTTCATGCCAGTAAGGCAGATCATCATCGTAGGCGTCCGAGTCATACAGGAATCCGCCTTCTTCCGCGACCAGACGACGCGTATTCGGACCGGTACGGCCTGTGTACCAGCCATACGGACGCTCGCCTGTCAGGTTTTGGATGATCTCGATGGCTTTCATCATATGATCACGTTCTTCAGACTCATCCACGTTCTGATAATCAATCCAGCGGTACCCGTGACTGCAGATTTCATGGCCTGCCTCAACAAAAGCTTTCGCCACA
This sequence comes from Photobacterium sp. R1, assembly GCF_054600795.1. Lineage (NCBI taxonomy): Bacteria > Pseudomonadati > Pseudomonadota > Gammaproteobacteria > Vibrionales > Vibrionaceae > Photobacterium > Photobacterium sp. R1. The sequence continues at coordinate 599,269 of NZ_BAAHZP010000001.1, read as the reverse complement.
TCCGGGTGACGCTCCAGTGCCATCGCGACACCAAAAATGGTCAGCGGGATATCGTATTGCTTAAACAGACGCAGGATACGCCAGACACCTGCGCGGCTGCCGTATTCATAAATGGATTCCATGCTGATATGACGCTGACCCGGAAAAGGCTGCGCCGCTGGGATTTCAGATAAAAATGCTTCCGACTCACTATCGCCATGAAGAATGCAACGTTCTCCACCTTCTTCATAGTTGAGAACAAAAGAGACAGCGACGCGAGCGTCATTTGGCCAACGAGGGTGCGGCGGTACTGCACCATAGCCGATCAGATTGCGTGGATACTCATTACTCACACATGACTCCTTTTGATCCTAATTGGTCAACGCTATGACCATCTGATAATCAATTTATAACAGCGATTGTATACAATATCCAGATTTTTTGTAAATAAAATGTACCTAACATTTTTTGTGAACAATCAAAAAAAGTTAAGCAGTTGTGATCCAATCATTGGTTTCTTAAATATCAATATCTTATCGAGTTCCCATAGCCAACAAGGGCTTAGCGCGCCTATCATCCGGGTTAACATTTCAGTTACACAGCCCTTTACTAATCGATAAAGTTGTGTACATAGTTAAATACAATGTGGCGAACTGATATCGGATCACACAGAAAGGCATAGAATATGCTATGCAACAAAGCATCCATATTCGTACAACTAAAGGAGCGCAACGCGCGAGGTTATCCATGGGAAAACTGACTACTCACGTGCTTGATACAGCCTCAGGCTTACCCGGAGCAGAAATCAAAGTGTCTCTGTTCCGTCAGGAAGGCACAGATTTTGTTTTGGTAAAAACCACGCATACCAACTCGGATGGTCGAACCGATCAGCCTTTGCTGGAAGGCGAAGACTTCACCGCCGGCAAATATCAGCTGATTTTCGAGACGGCACACTACTTCAGACAGCAAGGTATTGAACTGGCTTCGGTCCCTTTCCTGGATGATGTTGTCATCCGTTTCGGAATTGCCGATACCAGCAGCCACTATCACGTCCCGTTACTGGTATCCCCTTACAGCTTCTCCACATATCGGGGCAGCTGATCCAAAACCGTGCAAAAGTAGCAACCAATTACTCTCGGGCCTGAGGTCAGATGCAGGTTCGGGAGTGACGCAAGAGAGTTTGAAGATTGTATACAAAAGTGCAGGCTAAGTATTAATCACTTCAGAAACCATGCAGTCTCCGGCAGCGAGCAGGCCGGAAGGATTTCAGCAAGTGATGGCCTGGAGATAGAGGGAAAGCCCTGATTCGTCTGCGAAGTTGGATACACCAATAATAGCCAGCACACAGACGTCCAGGCACAAAAAGGAAGCGTCGTCATGAACAATTCGAAAACAGAAACGCTCAGCCGTTCTGAAGCCGGTTCAGCTTCATTGTTAGAGCGTCTGTTTAAACTCAGCGCTCACGGCACCAGCGTGAGAAATGAGATCGTCGGTGGGATTACAACCTTTGCCACCATGGCTTACATCATTTTCGTTAACCCACAAATCATGTCGGCCTCAGGCATGGATGCTGAAGCTGTCTTCGTCGCCACCTGTATTGGTGCTGCCATAGGTACACTGCTGATGGGCCTGTTCGCCAACTGGCCTGTTGGTCTGGCACCGGGTATGGGTCTGAACGCTTTTTTCTCTTTCACCGTGGTGGGAGAAATGGGCTACAGCTGGCAGGTCGCCCTGGGGGCCGTGTTTATTTCCGGTGTACTCTTCGTCGCGATGAGTTTCTATAAAGTCCGCGAATGGATCATCGACAGTATTCCCGAAAGCCTTCGTTTCGCCATGACGGCCGGTGTCGGTCTGTTTCTGGGCCTGATTGGTCTGAAAACCGCAGGGATCATCGTGGACAATCCGGCCACACTGGTCAGCCTGGGAGACTTTACCCAGCCACAGGCATTACTGGCTGCGATCTGCTTTCTGATTATCGCGGTTCTGAGTGAACGCAATATCTTTGGTGCCGTGCTCATCGGGATGTTCAGTGTCACTCTGGTTGGTTTCATGCTGGGACTGGTTCAGTACAACGGTGTGATTGCTATGCCGCCAAGTCTTGCACCAACCCTGTTTGCCATGGACATCACCGGTGCCCTGAACATTTCAATGATCAGCGTGATCCTGGCCTTCCTGTTCGTCAACATGTTTGATACTGCGGGAACCCTGATGGGTGTGGCTGAACGCGCTCATCTGAGAAACAAGGAAACCGGCAGAATCGAAGGTCTGAGCAAGGCGCTGAAAGCTGACAGTATCGCCAGTGTGGCCGGTGCCTGTGTCGGTTGTCCGCCGGTCACCAGTTACGTCGAGAGTGCCGCAGGTGTTGCTGCTGGCGGCCGCACGGGCCTGTCCGCCATTGTGATCGGACTGCTGTTTGTTGCCGCAATTTTCTTCTCGCCTCTGGCCGGGATGATCCCTTCTTATGCCACCGCCGGTGCGCTGATTTACGTGGCCTTTGTCATGATGGGAAGTATGCAGCATGTGAAATGGAATGACTTCACCGATGCAGCACCCGCAGCAATCACCGCACTGATGATGCCGCTGACATTTTCTATCGCAAATGGTATCGCGCTGGGCTTTATCACTTTCACTGTGCTGAAAGTTGCGACCGGCAGAACCAAAGATGTCTCCATCAGCATGTACATCCTGACTGCAATCTTTGTGGCCAAGCTGGTGTATCTCTGATTCTAAAAACATAAATAAACAATGATTTTGGTGCACACCACTTCTGTAACGCTACAGGAGCAGGTCCCTGCACCCTTTAAAAACCAAAAGACGTAAACACAACATTAACCCTACGCAGCCAATTCATCGGATGAATTGTGGAGAAATAACGATGAAACTTCTCTATACGCTCAACCAGAGACCACCACACAGCATTACCCTGCTCCTCGCGATTCAGCACATGCTTGCCTCCATCGGCGGGATTGTTGCTGTTCCCCTGATTGTCGGCAGTTCCATCGGCCTGCCCATTGATGAAATCGTTACCCTGATCAACGCAGCCTTGCTGGCATCCGGCGTTGTGACCATTGTGCAATGTCTCGGGGTCGGCCCGGTCGGCATCCGTCTCCCTGTCGTGATGGGCTCCAGCTTCGGTTTCCTGGGCGTCGCCATCAACATCGGGAATAACGGCGGCGTGGGCGCGATCATGGGTGCCGCACTGGTTGGCTCATTCGTCGTCGTCGCCGCCAGCTTCTTCATGGATAAAATTCGCAAGCTGTTCCCGAATGTGGTCAGTGGCGTCGTCGTGACCCTGATTGGCCTGACCATTCTGCCGGTTGCCATGAACTGGGTCGGTGATGCCCCAACCTCCAGCGAACAGTTCGCCACCATACCAAAACTGTTTCTGGCCTTCATTTCATTAGCCATCGTTATTGTTGTCTCCATTTATTGCCGTGGCGCCGTCGCTGCTTCTGCCATTGTCATCGGTCTGGCAGGCGGTTATCTGGTTGCACTGTCAATGGGCATGGTTGATCTGAACCAGATTGCGCGCGCAGAGTGGATTGGCCGCCCGGCTATCATGGAATACGGCATGAGCTTCAGCCTGTCTGCGATTGTCAGTATGAGCCTGGTTTATATCGTGGTGATTGCAGAAGCGACCGGCGACTTCATGGCGCTGGCGAACAACTGTAAAGTCAAACTGTCGGGTAACGACCTGAAACGCGGCCTGCTGGGCGATGGTCTGGGCAGTACACTGGCGTCATTCCTGACGGCCATGCCACTGGCATCTTTCAGCCAGAACGTCGGTATTGTCGGCATCACAGGGGTTGCCAGTCGTTATGTTGTCGCAGCGACAGGCGCTTTACTGATTCTCGGCGGTCTGTTCCCGAAACTGGCTGCTGTGGCGGTGACCATTCCTAAACCTGTCCTGGGCGGTGTTGGCTTCATCATGTTCGGCATGATTGCCTATGCCGGTATCCGTATGCTGATCAAAGCTGCAGATACCAAACGCAATGCCCTGGTGATTTGTGTCGGTCTGGCATCTGGCCTTGCTGTCACCATTGAGCCTCGTCTGATCCAGCATCTTCCGCATGATTTGCAGAGCCTGTTCCACTCCGGTATCACCACAGGCACCATCATTACCGTACTGCTGAACCAAATCCTGCCTGAATCTGCACTGAGCGATAAAATCGAGGAAGAGACAGAAGAAGACGCCCTGGCCGATTCACATATTCAGCATGCAGAGTCCGCTGAAAAGAAGCAGGCCATAGAAACCGTCAAACAATCCTGAACAGAGAGTAAATCCCAATACTTTCATCAACCCCGGACCTGGCTGACACCAGGTCCACCCCATCAGACCTTCTCCTCGGAAACGGCAGAGAAGGCTAAGGAAATCAAAATGGAAACCATTTGGCTGAAAAACCCTTTAGCCATTTACACAGGCTCAGAGACTGAAACGGATGCCCGCGGTGGCGTGGTCATTCGGGGCAGTCAGGTCATTGAGCTGGTTCCCCTCGGTGCACAACCCAGCCAGACTCCGGATCAGGTCATTGATGCCAGCGAGCATGTGATCACACCGGGTCTGGTCAATGCGCACCATCATTTCTACCAGACCCTGACCCGGGCCTATCCGGATGCACTGAACAAAGAGCTGTTCCACTGGCTCAAAACCCTGTATCCGGTCTGGGCAGGATTAGATGAAGAAATGATGCAGGTTGCCACAGAGCTGGCACTGGTTGAGCTCATGATGTCCGGCTGCACCACTGCATCCGATCATCACTATCTGATCCCGCACGGACTCGAACACGCCATTGATATTCAGGTCGAAACAGCACGGAAACTGGGTATCCGCTCGATTTTCACCCGGGGTTCCATGAGCCTGGGCGAAGATGAGGGCGGTCTGCCGCCACGTCATACCATTCAGACCGAAGAGACCATTCTGGACGACAGTCTGCGTCTGATTCGTCAGTACCACCAGCGTGGTGACGGTGCCATGACGCAGATTGCGCTGGCCCCGTGTTCGCCGTTCTCTGTCACCACAGATCTGATGAAGGAAACGGCCCGGCTGGCTGAACAGGAAAATGTCATGGTGCACACCCATCTGTGTGAAACCATTGATGAAGAAAACTTCTGTCTGGAGCGTTTTGGCCTTCGCCCGGTCGATTATCTCGAAGAGACCGGCTGGCTGAATCACCGGACCTGGCTGGCGCACGGTATTCATTTCAATGAAGAAGAAATCCGTCGTCTGGGTCAGGCCAAAGTCGGGATCTGCCATTGCCCGTCGTCAAACATGATGCTGGCCTCCGGGATTTGCCGGAACAAAGAACTGGAAGCAGCCGGTGTGAAAGTCGGTCTGGGTGTCGACGGTTCAGCATCAAACGATGGTTCGAATCTGGTGAACGAAATCCGGATGGGACTTTACATTCAGCGGCTGCGCTACGGTTCAGCCGATGTCACCCATTTTGATGCGTTACGCTGGGCAACCTCGGGCTCGGCTCGTGCAATGGGACGGGAGGATTTCGGAACTCTGGCTGTCGGCAAGCAGGCGGATATTGCGATGTTCCGTCTGGACGAGATTCGTTTCTCGGGTGCCCATGACCCGCTGGCCGCACTGATCTTATGTGGTGCGCATCAGGCCGACAGAGTCATGGTTGCAGGTCAATGGCGAGTCCATGACGGCATGGTTATTGGCGTCGATTTACCTGCACTGCTGAACCGGCATCAGGCAGCAGCCAAACAACTGGTGGCTCGATTCCAGCAACATCATTAATGAATTAATAAGCAACTGGAAATACAACATTCTGTTCAGGATTAAAACCCAAGCGCTTTCGCTCTTACCTCGTTGGGCGGAAGCGCTTTTTTATTGAACCGGCTCAACCTTCCTCAGGCGGATTTGATCTGACAGCCCTGAATCACCAACTGAGTCAGAAACGCTGCAGCGTCTGCAAAATCCTGATCGTCCAGCGCTTCCTTCTCAAGCACATTACAAATCTGCCAGCTGAAATCCGCATAGGTCTGCGTGGAAGCCCAGATGGTGAACATCAGGTGCTGTGGAGAAACCCGGGCCATCACACCCTTTTCAATCCAGCGTTCCAGTTTGGCAATAATCATTCTGGACTGTGCCAGCAGCTCATCACGGATATCCTCAGGCAAAAACGGCGCGCCCGACATCACTTCGTTGGCAAACACTTTCGATGCAAACGGATGGTCACGGGAAATCCGGAGTTTGGTATGAATGTAAGATGTCAGCGCCTGCGCCGGATCATCCAGGTCCTCGATCGGCTTCGAGGCTTCCAGTAAAGGTTGGGTCACACTTTCCAGGACCGCGCGATATAAGTTTTCTTTGGTCTTGAAGTAGTAATACACATTGGGCTTCGGTACTTCAGCCAGTTTGGCGATATCCGCAACCTTGGTTGCCGCAAAGCCCTGCTCAGCGAACAGGCGTCCGGCAAACTTGATAATAACTTCCTGATTTTTTTCTCGAATACGTGACATAACCTTGTTTCGTCCCTCCGACCGATGCACCGCCTCATACTAGTCGAACTGACCCGCGAATCAAAGTGTGCCTTTGGTATTTACCTGATTTCATCCATGTTTTCAGATGCGAAAAAGACAGAATTCCCCACACCGATTAGTGACAGCGTCACAATGAGAGATTGCCCTCAAACTGAAGATTTACCTTGCATTGTTTTTCAACGAAAGCATCATCTCAACGGAATCAACGGAAACATCATGACCCACTACCAGCCTGCAGCATCAGGGGTGAACCCGTAAGCCGGTGAGCAGCACATCCAGTGTCTCTGATGCCTCTGCCAGAGCACTGGCCGTATCTTTGCTTCTTGCGATCGATAAAGCTGCATCCGTCAGTGCGCCATTGAGCATCCGGGCAAGCATTACCGGTGAGGTTTCCGACACCATTTGTGCTTCCATCAGCTTTTTCAGTAAAGTCGCCAGTGCAGTCACACAGTTCAGCTGGACAGCCTGAATGACTTCGCTGTCGAGCACAGACGTCGCATCACGCAGGATGATCCGCTGAATGTCCGGTTCAGTGGCCATTTTCAGATAAGCCTGACAGCGACCTGTCAGTGCCGACCAGTCGTCCGGTGCACTCAATGCAACGGCTCTCAGCCGTTCATCCATATCCCGATCAACCTGCTGATAGACAGCCAGAAACAGCCCTTTCTTGCTGCCAAAATGATGATAGAGCGCTCCCCGTGTCAGCCCGGCTTCCCCTGTCAGTTCATCCATCACCGTATCGGCAAATCCCGCACTGCCAAACTGCTTCCGGGCCACCTCAATCAGGCTGAGCCGGGTTTTTTCCATCATTTCGTTTCTCGATTGCCGTGCCATGGCTTACCTCAAATATCAAACTGATTGCATTTTATAATTGACATACATTATGTATGTCAATTAGATTCACATACGCCCCGTATGCAGAGATGGCATATTCGTTTCAGCAATCGTAATTTCTTTCGATGGAGATCTTCATGGCGAACCCCTATCAATCATTATTCAGTACGCCCGGCACACTGGCGTTTACATTGCCCGGGCTGATCGCCCGGATGCCGACCTCTATGGCCGGGATTGGCATCATCACGATGCTGTCTCAACTTTCTGGTTCTTACTGGCTGGCGGGCGCGGTTGCCGCCACATTTACGCTCACAATGGCCATTGTCGCGCCTCAGATTTCCAGGGCCGTAGACCGATACGGACAACGTAAAATACTGCCCTATGCGGCAGGACTGAGTGTGATCGCCATGATCCTGCTGCTTGTCTGCATTCGGTATGAGGGACCAATCTGGAGCTATTTCCTGTTTGCGGCACTGGCGGGATTTATGCCCAGCATGCCTGCCATGATTCGTGCACGCTGGACGGCAATTTACAAAGGGGACGAAAGACTTCATACGGCGTACTCATTTGAATCTGTCATGGATGAAGTCTGTTTTATCATCGGCCCGCCTCTCGCCGTCGGACTGTGCGTTTCCGTGGCTCCCGAAGCCGGACCGTTCACTGCCGCAGTATTGTTGGGGATCGGAGTGACACTCTTCGTACGACAAACCCAGACAGAGCCGCCCGTTCAGGTCATGACAGATGACCGCCGTGATTCCGCGCTGAAACCGCTCCCCATGAAAATGCTGATGCTGACACTGCTGGCCCTGGGAACCATTGTCGGTACGGTTGACGTCATCAGTGTGGCATTTGCCGAACAACAGGGTGAACCTGTCGCCGCCAGCTACGTCCTGTCAGCCTATGCTGCTGGTTCGTGCCTTTCCGGTCTGCTCTTTGGCACCCTGAAACTCCAGCTCGAATTAAGGAAGCAACTGCTGCTTGCCGCTCTGGCCACTGCACTGACGACCCTTCCGCTGATGCTGGTGACCGGCACCACCACCCTGGCGATGTCTGTCTTTATTGCTGGTGTTTTCTTTGCGCCTACCATGATCATCACCATGGGGCTCGTGGAGAGAATTGTCCCTGAAAATCAGCTGACAGAAGGATTTACCTGGATGATTACCGGACTGGGAATTGGCATTGCTGCCGGCGCTGCCGTGGTTGGCTGGATGATCGATGCATACGGCATTCATGCCGGATTTGCAGTCACCATCAGTGCCGGACTGGCCGTCTTTCTGATTGCCCTGTTGTGTTCCCGCTTCCTTCGCCCTGAAGTCAAATCACAGTCCGTTACGGCATAATTTCCTGAGGCTCTCTGGCAGAGAGCCTCTGTCTGTTCATACCCGGTCTATGTTCAGTCCATGCTCAGATAATTTCAAAGTACCGGCTCAGTTCCCAGTCGGTGACCTGCTTTCTGAACTCACGTTCTTCCCACTCACGGCTGGCAGCAAAGTGCTCCACAAAGGCATCCCCCAAAAGGGTTCGTGCGGCATCTGAAGCTTTGAATCGCTGCGCCGCTTCCCAAAGCGTCGCGGGTAATGCCAGTTCAGCAGGTTGAGCTTGGTCGTAAGCATTCCCCGTGACCGCTTCGAGCGGTTCCCATTCATTGATAATGCCGCACAGACCGGAACCAATCGCGGCTGCCAGGGCCAGATAGGGATTCGCATCTGCTGCGCCCAAACGATACTCGATCCGTTGTGTCTTTTCCGATCCCGGAATCACCCGTAAAGCCGTGGTCCTGTTCTCAATTCCCCAGGTGGCATGGGTCGGCGCCCAGAAGCCGGGCACCATTCGGGTATAGCTGTTGATGGTTGGCGCAATCATGCAGAGAAATTCCGGCATCAACCGCTGCTGACCGGCCAGAAACTGGCGCTGGATTTTGCTCATCCCATGCCTGGCTTTGGTGTCGTAAAACGCTGAATTCCCGCCTTTATGATGAAGAGAAATATGCATGTGCCCGCTCTGACCGGGATAGTCCATCGACCATTTGGCCATAAAGGTCGCCAGCAGATCCCGCCGCTGAGCCAGTACCTTCATATAGGTTTTGAACAGTGCCGCTTTATCCGCCGCGGCTTCTGCCTGGTCCACAGCGATGGCGGCCTCAATCACACCGGGGCCGGTTTCGGAATGAATACCTTCGATGGGGAAATCCATGGTCTGTCCCATGCCCAGAATGTCGTGGTACAGCTCGCTGTAAACTGAATTGCGGATCATCGAGTACCCGAACCAGTCCGGTGTGACGGTTTGTAAATTGCGGAAGCCTTTTTCCCGGGCCGAATGGGGCGTTTCACGAAACAGAAAAAACTCATACTCCAGGGCAGCCTGCACATCATAACCAAGCGCATCGGCTTTGGTCAGCACTTTGCGTAACACCCCTCGCGGGCAGACGGCTTCTGCCTTGTCGGCAAACTCAGCAATAAATAACAGCATACCGGCTTCATCCACCACATCGCGGCAGGTATGAGGCAAAATGCGGACCGGGGCATCCGGGTATCCTGTATGCCATCCGGTAAAACGGGTGTTGTCGTAAAGCTGATCTTTGACATCCCAGCCTAATACCACGTCGCAGAATGAAAACCCTTTTTCAAGGGACGAGAAAAATTTGGCTTTGGACATATACTTGCCACGCATGATGCCATCGATATCAAACAGTCCGACTTTCACGTGACTCAAACCGCGCTCTTCGACAATCGCCATGGCATCTGCCACAGTCTTTACTGCTCGTGCTTCCATCATCAACCTCACTCACCGGGCCCATCCTGAGGGCAACAAAGGCTTTGAACCGCCCCAAACTCATCCCCTGCTTTTATTAAGCTTAGATGTCAATTTGCAACGTACTGAGATTGATGTGATTTTCAGCAGCCCTCTAAATTACAAGTATATCGGGCGCTCAGGAATCCAAGCCGCCCATGCAGAGATACTTAATATCCATATACTCCTCAATCCCCTGACGACCCCCTTCGCGGCCAAAACCTGACTGTTTCACACCGCCGAAAGGGGCCACTTCGGTGGAAATTATCCCTTCGTTGATCCCCACCATGCCATATTCCAATGCCTCGGCCACGCGCCAGATCCGGCCGATGTCACGGCTGTAAAAATACGCCGCCAGCCCGAAAATCGTGTCATTGGCCTGAGTAAACAAGGCTGCTTCATCATCAAAAGCAATCACGGGGGCAATCGGTCCAAATACCTCTTCCTGCGCAATCGCCATCTCCGGACGAACATCGGCCAGCACCGCAGGGGAAACAAACAATCCTTCTCTGTCCTCACCGCCGGTCACCAATCTCGCGCCATGACTGATTGCATCGTGCATCAGACGGTTGATTTTGGCTTTGGCGCTGTCGTCAATCACGGGGCCAATTGCAACGTCGTCGTCCAGCCCGTTTCCGACGTTCAGCTTTTGCACCGCTTTTGCCAGCTTGGTGACGAATTCCTCATAAATACCGCGCTGTGCAAAGAGCCGGTTGGCACAGACACAGGTTTGTCCGGCATTGCGGTATTTTGATGCAACAGCCCCCTGAACCGCTTTATCGATATCTGCATCATCAAAAACTATGAAAGGCGCGTTGCCGCCAAGTTCGAGTGAAAGACGTTTGACCGAATCAGCGCATTGCGCCATCAGTTGGCGTCCCACCTGAGTCGAACCCGTGAATGAAATTTTGCGCACCAACGGGCTGGCACAGAATAAATCCCCTACCGTCCGTGCTGATGAATGCGTCACCAGTTGTAAGACGTCACGAGGGATCCCCGCTTCATAAGCCAGCTCCGCCACTGCGTAGGCACACAGAGGGGTCTGACTGGCAGGTTTGGCAACCACTGTGCATCCGGCTGCCAATGCCGGACCCGCTTTTCGGGTCAGCATGGCGATGGGGAAATTCCAGGGTGTGATCACACAGGCCACGCCGACGGGCTGACGAATCGTGAGAATGCGCCGGTCAGCAAAAGGAGACGGAACGGTTTCTCCATAAGTTCGTTTGGCTTCTTCCGCGAACCATTCGATGAAAGACGCACCATAAGCCACCTCCCCTGCGGCTTCTTTGCGGGGTTTCCCCTGTTCCAGAGTCATCAGTGTCGCCAGATCATCCTGGTTATCCATGATCAGCGTGAACCAGCGATGCAGCAGAACGGCCCGTTCTTTCGCCGTTTTCTGTCGCCATTGCTGTTGTGCGAGGTGACTCTTTGCAATCGCCTGTTGGATCTCAGCTTCACTTTGCGTGGGAATATGGCCCAGTAACTGTCCTGTCGCCGGATTATGAACCGCTAAAGTGCCTTCACCCGGTTCACAAAGCACAGTGATGAGCTGTTTGTTTTTGATCGATTCCATCATTGCCCCCGATAATCGCCTGTGATTGCTTTTCAGCTTAGACGATAGCGGCAATGTCGCAGCGTACGAGGACAACGGGTCACCCCGTTATCCCAGCCCCACCCCGCGCGCCATCAGCACAGCAAGGAACGGGATAACCAGCAGCAGAAGTATCTCCAGCCGAATCGCGATCAGAATGATGGGAGGCACAGGCACACTTTCGCGGGTGGTCCGGCGGTGTTTCAGAAAAAAGACGGTCGGGAAAACAGACAGCCCAGCCACAATCACAAACAACGTCAGCTTGGCATGAAAGACCGGATTGGCACTGTAGAACGATGCGGGCTTACCTACCAGAAACCACAGTCCCAGTCCAGCCAGCAGCACCACCACGGCAGACACGCCATAAAGCGCATCCAATCTGGCGAGCCGATGCATCTCTTCGGCTGTCATCCGGCGTTTGATCAGCAGGTGCTCAGCCACCAGCACGGCAAACAACACAAAAATGCCAAGAAAATGGCAATAGCGGATTACAATTTCGAGCATAGTCTGTCCTTCATTCGCCTGAATTACTGATCGTCCCGGCTATTGAGGAAAGCTGCAATCTGACGATAGGTTGCAGCACATTGTTCAGGCACCATATTTTCCAGATTAAGATAAGCGTGAATCATGTCATCTAAATGAAAGTGTTGCGCCTCAACACCAGCGGATGACAGTTTTTGCACATAAGCAATGCCTTCATCACGCAACGGGCAATACTGCGCCGTAATGACCAGCGTCCGGGGCATGCCCGGGGTTACCGGCATCCATAACGGAGAAGCCGTCTGTCTGTTTTCCTGATGCTGGAAATAATGGTCAAAGTACCAGTGCATTTTCTCCTGTTGCAAAAACAGTCCCTGACCATTTTCAGCCACAGACGGCAGGCTCATGGTGTAATCCAGACTGGGATAAATCAGCACCTGATTCGTGACAACAATATCGCTGTTTTGAAAGTCGGCGCTGAGCGTCGCGGCCATAGCGCCTCCGGCGGAATCCCCGACCAATGACAACATCGGGAAATATTGCTGATGATGTTTATCCAGTAATCGCCACACCTGAGTGAGCACTTTCCGGGCATCGGTCAGTCCGGCAGGGTAAGGATGTTCGGGAGCCAGCCGGTAATCCACGGCAATCACAAGATGCTGCGTCACGGCTGCCAGTTTCCGGCATATCCGGTCATACACGGCGACACTGCCGGCCATATGGCCGCCGCCATGCAGAAAAAGAATCACCGGCAACGCTGATTGAGGGGCCGGATGATAAATTCTGACCGGAATATCCCCGGCCTCCCCATCGACACTTGTATTCAGCACCTCAGCAACATCTGGTGCTTGCGTGACAAACGTTGATGTCAGTGTCGCCAGCCCTTCTCTGACAGCCTCAGCAGAGGGTACAAAGCCCGATTCCGTCAACTGTGTCAACGCCTGGTGGTAGGTGTTTAGCCACAGCCGCAATGTCTGATTCAAATCCATCTTCACTTCTGCGTCCTGTTCCCTGACTCAAACTCATTCTGAGTCCCTTTCTCAACCTATTTTGAATTTCTTTCTGAAACTCATGTCAGCTGAGTGTGTCCTGATAAACCGGTTCATCCGAATAAAACTCATACCTGGCTCTTCCGTTTGCCTTGGCACGACACAGCGCCTGATCCGCCTGCGAAATCATCACATCGATAATTTGCTCCGGCTCAATAAACTCTGCCATATCGCCCATACCAAATGGACGGGTTTTCAGATGACAAACCCCGATACTGATTGAGATTTTTTCGTCGATCAGCTTTAACTGCGCCATCCCTGACATCAGCCGATCGCACACCACCCGGATCCCTTCCCGGTCTGTTTCGCCAAGCCAGATGATAAATTCATCGCCGCCATACCGGGCCACAGCATCATAACTCCTCAGCCCACGGCTCAGCACTTCGGCAAATGCGGTCAGTACCTGATCCCCAAGCTGGTGACCATAACTGTCATTCAGAGAACGAAAATTATCGATATCGATCAGTAACATGGCCGATTCCGTTTCGGTCTGATACCGTCTTAACTGACTCATTGAGCGGGAAACCAGATCCATAAACACTGCACGGTTCATGAGCTGCGTCTGAGGATCCACAGAAGCCATTTCTTTCAGCTTGAGATTGAGCTCCCGCAGCTGCTTTTCCTGCTTCAGGCGAACCAGCTCGACTTCTATCCAGCTTGCCATCAGCTGCAGCGCATCAATGTCTTTGTCCTGAAACTGCCGCGGGTAAGGTCCGGGACTGGAAAAATTCAGTGTTCCCCAGGTCATTTTTCCCATATGAATTGGAATCGCGATGTAGGATTCAAGACCAAACTGACGATATGCCGGGTGGCTGCCCAGAATGTCGCTCTGACCCACATGCTCGATGGCAACCACACCTTCCGCTTCGCAGGTGACCGCACAGTAAGTCATTCCGAATTCAAAGGTGTCTCCCCGCTTGAGCGGCATATGATCAGGGCAGACACAGTTTTCGATGTAATACGTATCTCCTTCAATTCTTGCCAGGATGCCGATATCCAGATTAAAACGCTCCAGACCCAGCCTGAGTAACATTTCAATCTGATAATCGAAGCCTTTGTCGTATGCCTGAGTGATTTCATGCAAGCGACGAATGACATTTTCACTTTCAGAATAATCAGTATGCATACATTCCCTTGTCTGTATTCCAGCGCAAATGGCTCATCGGCCCTGAAAAGGAATTGACTTAATTTCAGTGCAACTCCCGCTTGTCAATTTTAAAAGATAGCCTATGTAACCCCTTGCACAAAAAGAAATAACCTATGATTTCCCGGAATATCTAAAGCGATCACGCTCCTGAGGCCGGATATAAAAAACAAGCGTCCCGTCTGAGCGCTTCACGTTTTTGACGGCTTTACCTTTGACTCACGGACTGAACTTTGTCTCGAATGTCAGACCAGAACGCAGGATTGACCCTGCCGAATCAGCCTGCTGCCTATACTGAGGACAGCATGGAGCACATTGATTGAAAAGGACAAATCGATTCAACGCTTTTTGATATGGAGTACCCGACCATGTCTCAACTCTTATTTTGCAGGCGCCCGGGCTCGCTATCCGTACTAAGGCCTGCCGTCCTATGGCCTGTTTTGCTGCTCACCATCGCAGCAGGCAGCCAGGCGAACAGTGTTCTCCCTGTGTCCAGCAGCAAACTGGCACTTCTGAGTACACAACAGCCCATTTACAATCCTCAGGTCCCCGTTGAGAAAAAGACCGGCCGCATTGACCGGGAAGAACTGCGCTCAGGAATCATGGACAGCCGTCGCACAATGAATGTGGATGCGTACCTTGCCCGTAAGAATCAGAAACAGATTGTGATTCCTGCCAATCGCTACCGGGTGGTCAGCAACATTCGGGTCACCCGCCCGTACGGCAACTGGTACCCGGGCTACGGTCAGTACAGAACCGACCAGGAAGCCACGAAATGGCTCGCCTTCACTGCCATTCATTTTGCGCTGCTGGATCAGCTCAGTGAAACGCAGCAGAGACGGCTTGAACAGGCACAGATTCAGGCCACGACCGTATCTGTTGGCAACTCAGTTCAGTGGCAGGATGGCAACGCTTCCGGCGCCGTGACGGTGACCCGGGAAGGCACCAGTACCAGCGGTCGTTATTGCCGGGAGTTTGTACAGGAAGTCACGGTAAGTCACGGGGCCGGACCTGCCGCCACCGGACAAGCCCGTACCATCTACAACACTCCCGCCCAGGACAGAACGAAGCAGAACAAAGCCATGCAAAATAAAACCATGCAGGCCATGGGGACGGCTTGCAGACTTCAAAATGGGAACTGGGAAATTGTCACCACAGGTTAAGAACCTCAAGCAGATGGCTCCGGAGGTTTCCGGAGCCTGAATCATCATGGCAGGTTTATGCCTGTAATATCAGCAGCACAAAATACACCAGACAAGCCAGCACACTCATAGCTGCCCGCATGCCATGCAGTTTTCCCCAATGGTCCAGTAAGACGTAGGTTGACGCGGCGTCTTTGTTCAGCGCTGAAGAACGGAGTTGCCTGTTGATGGGCATCATCATCAGAAAGGTAAATGGAATGACCGCAAAAATGAATGCACCACCCAACAGCCACAACAATGAAGCCCCTGCTGCTGCGGCCGTGACGGCCGCCAGCGTTGAACACAATGCCAGACTGACCTGCATCTTCGCCGCACGCCGGTAACTGGACGGAAATTCCGTCGCGGCCAGTGCCGTACCGCATTCCATTCGGGCCGGATGTTCCACAAGGCTGATATAGCAAGCCGCGCCACAAAACAGACTGCCGCTGAACGCTGCTAAGGCGCCCGACAGTTCAGCCAATGTCATTCCCACTTCTGCCGACATCAGTGTTCAGTCCTTCAGCTGAAATGCCAGAACAAAATCGCCAAGCTTGGTGCCAATCGAACCATGGCCACCAGCGACAATCAGCACCATTTGTTCCCCCTGACTATTCAGATAAGTCATCGGTGTCGCCTGTCCGCCGGCAGGAAGACGCGCTTTCCAGAGTTCCTCTCCGTCACTGAGGTCGTATGCCCGCAGGTAGTTATCGACCGCGGCCGCCATAAAGACAACCCCGCCTTTAGTAATCACCGGGCCGCCGATACCCGGTACCCCCATTTTCACAGGCAACGGCAAAGGGGTCAGATCCTGAATCGTTCCGTTCTTATGCTGATAAATCACTTTCCCCTGAGTTAAATCCGCACCGGCGACATAGCCCCAGGGCGGTTGCTGGCAGGGGATACCCAACGGCGACAGGAACGGCTTCAGTTCAACCGCATATTCCGCACCTTCATTTGCATTCACCCCATGTTCCCCGACATTCACTTCTCCCAGGTTCCCGGTACTTTTCGGAATGAGCGTCGAAGTAAATGCCAGATACAATGGCATACCGAACATCACCTGCCGTTCCGGATCCACGGCAATTCCCCCCCAGTTGAATACGCCAAAATTACCGGGAAAAACTATGGTGCCCTGTTCCGACGGCGGTGTATAACGGCCTTCATAGCGCAAGATTCGGAACTGAATCCGGCAATACAACTGATCGAGCACAGTCGCACCCCACATCTCTTTTTCTTCCAGCGGCGGCGGACTGAACGTCAGCGCTGATGCAGGCTGTGTCGGCGAGGCAAAGTCACCCGCAATGGTTCCCTGGGGCGCAGGGACTTCAGTAATTGGATAGATTGGCTCGCCCGTCGCCCGGTTCAGGACATAAACATCCCCTTGCTTTGTAGGCACAACCAGCCCCGGGAGCAATCCCTGACTGGTCTGAATATCCACCAGGCTGGGTTGTGCCGGTGTATCCATGTCCCACAAATCATGATGGACGAACTGCTGAACCCACACCGGCTTACCTGTCTCCAGGTTCAGCGCAACCACAGAAGTCGCGTATTTTTCTTCATCCGGAGTCCGGTACATCCCCAATTGATCCGGGGTACGGTTCCCCATCGGAAGGTAAATCAGCCCCAGGCTTTCATCAGCACTGGCAATCGACCAGCTGTTCGGAGAACTGGTGGCATACAGCTTGTCTTTGGCGATCGGTTTGGTGTCGGCCGGATTTGCCGCGTCCCAGTTCCACTTCAGCGCTCCGGATTTAACGTCATAGGCCCGGATCACCCCTGACGGTGAATTGATGTCATAGTTATCATTTACTGCACCTGCGACCACCACAACCCCTTTCGCAACCACCGGCGGAGACGTCGCGTAGTAATAACCGGATTTCGGAAACGGCATATTGTGAAGGAGGTCAAGCACACCATCTTCCGCAAAACCTTTGCAGCGAGCGCCGGTTGCCGGATCCAGCGCAATTAATTTGGCATCGGATGTCGGCAGAAACAGCTGCGCATCACAATCCATACTGGCCAGCGTCTCTGCCTTTTTCGAGCCAGACGCCGTGATGATGGTCGGCTCTCCCTGTGCCGGCGGCAGATAGGAAACACCCCGGCAAGTCTGATGCTGTCTCTGGCTCTCGGTACCGACTTTAGCGTTATACACCCAGCGTCTTTCGCCGGTATCTGCATCCAGTGCCACCAGCCAGTTATGGGGCGTACAGAAATACAAGGCATTGCCAATCTTCAATGGTGTGGCTTCATAGGTGAACTCGCCGATATCGCCTTTCCCCTTGGTATCTCCGGTCTCATACTGCCAGGCCAGCTCCAGCCGGTTCACATTTTTCGGGGTGATCTGGTCCAGCGGTGAATAACGCTGACCAAAGTTACTGCGGCCATAACTGAACCAGTCCGCTTCAGGGGAAGTCCCGAGTGCCGGGTTTTGTACCAGCGGCGCCGTATTCAGCTTTCCTTCCAGCTGATGCGCATCATTGAAAAGACTGCCCAGGGTGACCAGTGCAACCAGCCACCAGTATCCGGTCAGCCGGCTGATCCGGGAGCGCCCCATCAGCCTGAAAGAAAACAGCAACGGGATCCCCAGAATCAGGAGCAGACCCAACCGGCTGGCAAGGGGCCACCAGTCGTACCCGGACTCCCATAACGCCCAGATGAGCGAGCCCAGCAAAAAGAGGCCATACAGTATCTGGGCATTTGCCCGTTTCGTTCTGATCTTTGCCGCCACAAGCAGCAGAACAACACCGGCGAGGGCAAAATACCAGCTGCCGCCCAGCGAGATTAACCATAATCCGCCTCCCAGCAGCACAAGCCCTATCAGTGAATAAAGGATTGCAACGAGCCCCATGCGCCAATTCCTTCTTCGGGTGATTCAGCAAAAACGGGGCGGGTGCACTGAGCGCTCCGCGGCGTCAGCACAGACGGCCCTTCAGGCTGCTTTGCTCTCAGATTCTGAAAGGACAACAACCTTTTAAAGCGTAGTCTATCCGCAAAGATGCACTGAAATTCAACCAGATGTGACGACAGAACGATACATCGTCTTACGGCTGTGACAAGGTGCTCGCCAACGTATTAATCCAGCCTGCCCTGACCGGCTCATGGAAACAGAGCCAGATCCGCTGAAGACACTGGTACGGACATCCTGTCGTCCTGATCGTCTGGAACCCGTTCTGCTCGGCAACGTAATCTGGCATGTAAGCCAGAAATGCCTGGGTCTTCATTAACGCCAGTAAGGCCGAAACGGAATCCACTCTGGCGCCGGTCCGCCGGGCAAAGGCTTCTTCGTGCCAGCCATCCGTACTCAGCTGACTGCCGGTTTCCCCATAAATTTTGCGCGTCGGAATCACAAAGGGATACGCAATCACTTCAGTGATGGGGATTGCCTGACCGGCTTTTTCGGCCAGCGGATGTGCTGTCCCCGCAGCAATCACAAACTGGCTGTCAGCCAGATGAATCGCCTGGATCCCCGCTACCATCGGCTGTTCATCCGACGTACTCACCAGCGCCACATCCACCTGATGACGGCGTAAACGCTCACAACCTTCATCCATGAACGCTTCGACCGTCACGTCTCCAAACCGGGAGAGCAAAGGCTGCGTGATCATGCCCAGAAAGCGGGATTGCAACACTTCTGAACCACTGCACCTCAGGTGCAGCCGCTGAGGTTGTCCCATTTCGGTTTCTATGGTGTCGTTGACAGCCAGCAGTTCCACCGCACGCTGGTGGAGCTGTCTGCCTGCCGACGTTAACCCCCACTGGCTGCCTGTCCGGTGGAACAGCTCCTGTTTGTAATAGCCTTCAATCCGCCGGATAACTTTAGACACTGTGCCCGGCTGCATCGACAGGACATGCGCCGCTTCCCGGAGGCTGGTCTGGCTGGCGACCGCCACAAATATTTTCAGATCGTCGATTTTCATGCTTGCTACCGTTTCCCAGACGGAAACACTTGTTGAAATCAAGTTTCTTTATTCTACATGAGCATTCCATACACTGGACGCTGTTTCTTCAACACTTTGGCCGCGACAGGAGTTGCCATGGCATTCAAACGTTTTCAGCCGTTATCCGTTTCCCGGAACCTGACCCTCAAAAACAGACTGGTTTTACCGCCGATGGCTTCCCAGACAGCGAATACGGATGGCAAAGTCACCGAACAGACGCTGGCCCACTATGCACGTTTGTCCCGCTCTGGCGCCGGACTGCTGATGGTCGAATACAGCTTTGTTACTGAAGATGGCCGAAGTGAACCGCACCAGTTGGGTGCGCACGATGACAATTGTCTTCACGGCCTGACACAGCTCGCTTCCCTGCTGAAAGAAACCGGTGCTGTCGCCGGTTTACAACTCACACATTGCGGCGGTAAAACCACACCGGACGTCACCCCGGATATGATGGGTCCTTCCGGCATCACCGTTCCGGCTTACGACAGAGAGCTCACGGCACCGCGCGCCATGGAGAAAGCAGACATTGACCACTGGCAGCGCGCATTCATTGAAGCAGCCATACGCGCAGAAACCGCCGGTTTTGATCTGGTCGAGCTGCACTGCGCCCATGGTTATGGTCTGAATCAATGGTTATCACCGCTGACGAACCAGCGGCATGATGAATATGGCGGCTCACTGCGTAACCGTGCCCGGATACTGCTGGAGATCGTTGCCAGTATCCGGCTGTTCAGCCCGGATCTGACCTTAATGGTCCGCGTCCCGGGACAGGACGGCTACCCGGATGGTCTGTCCCGGGAGGATATGGCTCAGGTGTGCGAATGGCTGGTTGAAGCCGGTGTCGCCTTGATCAATGTTTCTTCAGGCATCGGAGGCTGGAAACGCCCGAAAGACAAAAGGGGAGAAGGGTATCTCGTTGATGATGCCGCGTACCTGAAACAGCAGTTAACCGTCCCTGTGATTGGTGTCGGCGGCATCGAAACGCCGGAGTATATTGAACAAGCACTGGCAAACCAGTGGCTCGATCTGGCAGCTGTCGGACGCTTTCTTCTGGCTGATCCGGATCATTTCCGGACCACGCTGCTGAGCGAACCAACAGTTCAGACCGCCTAAACGAAAGCCCTCCTCGGAGGGCTTTCTTCGGTGAGAGAGATGGCATCCGGTTGATTGCTTCCTGATGACTGGCCTTACAGGGTTTTGACCAGCTCAGTCAGTTGCAACGCACATTGCGACCAGCCTTCATGGAACCCCATTTCTTCGTGTTCTGCCCGGCTTTGTTCACTCCAGTGCTGAACCCTCGCGGTATAACGGGTTCCGCCCTCACAGGGTTCAAAGGTCAGCGTTACCGTCATAAAAGGCTTTTCAGAAACTTCCCAACCTGACACAAAGGCATCGGTAAAGACTAAACGTTTCCCCGGCACCACCTCCAGATAAACGCCTTGTGCCGGAAATTCCTGCCCGTCCGGACTGCGCATGACAATCAGGCTGCGTCCTCCGGGCCTGACATCCAGCGTTGCAGATGCCACCGACCAAGGCGCCGGGACGTACCAGACTTTCACCAGTTCCGGATCTGTCCAGGCCCGGAACACTTTCTCCGGTGTGGCCGGAATCACACAACTCAGTCCAAGTTCCTTTGCTGTACTAGTGGTCGAAATATCATCGAGCGTCATGGCAATATCCTTTTGATTGATTCAGCTGATGAACCATAGTCCAATTTTCGATGACCGGTGCCACAGATATTTCAGACACGCCTGACTTCATGACTGGGCTTACTGGCTTCTGACCAGCCATTCAGAGCGCGAAATCCGGTAAAGACAATGCTCCGCCAATTGATGATCAGCAGGCAACTTCGGGTGCAGAAAGTTCTGCAGGCAATCCGTCATCCCCAGTTTTTTCATAACACGCTGAGAAGGCTGATTCGAAAGCGCCGTAAACGCATAGACATCCGGGGCATTTAAATCATCAAAGGCAAACTGCAGAGCCCTTTCCGCCGCTTCAGGAGCCAGGCCCTGGCCCCAGTATTCAGACGCAAGCCGCCAGCCAATCTCAACAAAAGGCGCATTGGGAATCTCCGAGTCCTGATAATGCAGTCCGACAAACCCAATAAAGGTCCCGGTTTCTTTCAGCTCGACAGCCCAGAACCCCCAGCCTTTTTCTTCAATCAGTGCTCGCGCACGATGAGCGGCCTGCTGACTTTCTTCCTCCGACAAAGTCGACGGGAAATAACGCATCACAGCCGGATCTGCCGACATCGCAGCAAAAGGAACCAGATCTTCATCTTTCCATGGCCGGATGATCAGCCGGGGTGTTTGTAACTCAATCATTCTTGACTCCATTGAATTCCCTGATTGTTATTGTTTCGTCCTGACAAAATTACCTTTACGCATTCAGGAGTTTGGCCATATAGATTTCATCGAAGAACGCACCTTCAACACGCATCGAATCCCGCTTCACGCCTTCTTCCTGAAACCCTGCTGACACATACAGTTGCCGTGCCACTGTGTTATGTGCCATCACCGTCAGTTCGAGACGATGAAATGCATGGCTTTCAGCCCAGGTTTCCAGTGCACAGAGTAATTTTCGCCCGAGCCCCTTCCCTTGGTATGTCTGACGCACACCAATCACACAGTACATCGCATGCCGGTTCCGGTTGGCATGACCACCAATCCCCACCACAAACCCAGCTATCTGATTGTCCTCAGCTTCTGCCACAAACATCACCTGCTGGCGGCTTCCGGTAAACGCCTTGATGTGATCCGACTGCTGCGCGACAGTCAGCTGACGCTCACCCGGCTCGAATAACATAAAGGCTGTTTCTTCATCCAGTGTATAAAACAGCGCAACCAATGCCTCGGCATCTGACGTGGAAACCGGTCTGATATTCATACTTTCCCTGACTGCTGATAATTTTCATTTTCGGAACCAAACGGCCACAATATTAAACAGAAGGCATAAAAACAAGTGTAAAATCAGTCACTCGGGATGAAATTGCTTCAGCGCAGGCAATGGTGTGGAAGTCGGCGTGTATCATTTGAGGCTGAAAGATAAGCCAGAAAAAAATAGGAATCAGCCCCGCAGCATTCACTGCAGGGCTGCCAGAATAATCACATTGAGTTAGTCACTTTGAATCAGTCACACTGAGAGACCATGACTTGCTCGGGCTGGCCCTGAGCATCAAACTGAAGGCTCCAGACATACCGGCCGGCTGCAGGCAACAGCGCAGAGGTATCTTTCCCGTAACTGCCTGTTGTCAGGACTGCTGCCTGCCCCGGCGTCAGTTCCAGTCCCTCTGCGGTATATTGCGGCGACCAGTCTTTGCTGGCGTACTGCATCCGGAAACTGCCCGCCAGTTCGCTGGTGATCACCTGATACAGATTCTGCCCTTTGTAGCTCATCTGACGCCGGGCCACATGTTTCCAGCCCGAATCGGTGAAATCCCCGACAACGAACAACGTTTCATCCACCGGGCCGGTTTCGGCTGCATTCGGCAGATCACACCGGGCCATGCGGCCGCTTCCTTTCAGCGCTGTTCCTGCTTCCACTTTTGCCAGAACAGGAGAAACCGGTAATTCTACGGCCAGGAAACGTGCCTCAAAACCGTTCAGCGGGATCTCATATTTTCCCGCTGACGGTGTAAAACGCTCGCCCGTCATCAGATCCGTTAATTCGCCTGCCGACCCCAGTTCACCCGTTGTCAGTGTCCAGTGCGCTGTCTCTTCTGTCGTGCTGACCATATAAATCAGGGTATCGGTTCCCTTTTCTTTCCGGTCAACATAGACCCGCTCATTCGCCAGCACACTGATCCTGTCACCTTCATACAGCGCCGGATGTGATGCCCGGAGTGCCATCAGACGGGCCACAAAGGCTTTCAGGTCAGACTGTCGGGCATTCAGCACAGCCGTCAGTCCCTCTATTTTCGCGCTGGAGCGGGCAACATGGTCATCACACAAACCCTTCACCGCACAGGTACTGTCCGGTGCTTTGTCGGCGAAATCCGGCACTTCATCTCCGATTTCATCCCCGTAATACAGCGTGATCGGGCCGCTGTACGCAGCAAGGAAAGACATCACGGCTTTATGACGCTGCCAGTAGGCCTCATCTTCCGGCTCTGCAATTTTGCCGCGCTGTAACAAATCACCAAACCGTACCAGATCGTGATTGCCAAGCATCAGATTTGGCTGTGCATGGCTGGGATACAGACTGTGCAATGCCATGCCCTGCGCCAGCCAGTTGCCCCCTTTGCCACCCTGACTGTTTTCATTCACAGCAAAGGTTTCCACCAGCCGGTATCGCACCGGAAAATCGAATGCAGAACACAACGCAGGCATGCCTTCAGGGCCATAACCGGTCTGATTGATGTAGTTCTCGTTATTCCAGATTTCCGCGACAAGATAGCCCAGCGGATGGACGGCTTCTCCTTCAGCATTGCGATAAGTCACCGACCGCGAAGTCTCATCAACGGTTTGTCTGATTATCTGCCAGGCTTCAGGCGGGACCTGATAAGCCTGATCCAATCGCCAGCCGTCAATTTTCAAGGTTTTGATCCAGTACTCAGCCACCTCCTGATAAAACGGCAGACTTTCTGGATAACGCACCGGGTTACTGCCGCCCACGGGTTTCTTTCCTGTCGGAGAAGGCATGACATTGTCTTTGTGATGACCAAAAACACCGTCAAAGAACACATACATTCCCCGGGCATGCGCCTGATCGACCAATTCCTTTGCCTGAGCCATCGAACCAAAACGCGGATCAATGGCGAAGTAATTTGTCGCATAATAGCCGGTTGCATCCAGCCGGTCGGCCCAATGGTCCTGTCCTTCGAGTGGCTTGGAATCAAACACAGGCGTCAGCCAAATGGCATTCATGCCCAGCGACTGAATATAATCCAGAGAATCAAGAATACCTTTCAGATCCCCCTGATGATGACTGGTACCGTACCCGGTCCCGTGACCAACTGCACTGTCACCATCGACAAAACTCTCGACCATAACCTGATAAATCCGCAATTGACTGGCTTCTGATGCCGTCCCGGATTGACAGGCATAAGGAATGCCCGGCAAAGCGCCCGCCCCTTCAACCGATCCGGAACCGCCACAGCCGAGCAGCAATCCGGGTAACGCCACTGCCAGTGCACCCAGAATTAAATTTCTGCTTTTCACTTTTCTCTCCCTGTGAGGTGACTCTTATTCAACGTCATTATTGAGAAAACGGATGCGGAATAAATCAGCCCTGAATGATTTTTCAACGGCGTAGACGGGGGGATGGAGAAAAAATAGAGCACACCGGATGTTGACAGAGATCAATTAATTACCGGAATATCAATGAGAATATTTTTACCTAAATTTAACTTGGCAAAACATTTACATCAAGAATTATAAAGATAACAATCAATAATAAAACAAATCAAAACAACAGCCTCTATTTGTCTGAATCCTATGAACACAACATGTAAAGAAAATGATGAAAGTCCGCCGAAAACATCTGTAAAGTACTCGCTGATCGCTTCATTGCTCGCATGCTTCATTTTGGCTGTCAGTTTTGGCGGCATTTATTTGCATGCAAGAAACAGTCTGCAAAGCATCGTTGCGGAAAAAGAAGCCATTATCATGTCTCTGCTTCAGAACATCATTGATGAAGCCGTGAACACAACCTATCAGGCTTCGCTTTTACTCAAAGCACCTTGCAACAGCCAGACAACAGACCAGTTAAAACGCATTGCCACGCTCGCACCGAACATTCGCTCAGTGAATCTGATCCGGGATAATTACATTTACTGTTCATCTCTGTTCGACCGGGAATTGCAAAAAAGCGAAAAAACTTATTTTCAAGTTGAAGACAGAGTATTCCTCAAAACACACAATTATTTCAGTCCCAATGAAAAAATTCTCTTCATCAGCCATCAGCAAGACGAACGTTTTGCGATAGCCAGTATTGATATTCAAAATATTAAAAAGCTGCTCAACACCATCGGCAACCATATTCCTCTGACGATCACGCTGAATAATCATCAGAACGTCACCTACAGCACCGTTTTTTCCCCTGAGACCAGCGGCACACAGATAACGCTGAACTCCGACAACGGGCGACTCAGTATTAGTTCCGTCCTCACTGAAAACATGTATCTGAGCCATTTGGCAGATACATTTTCGCTGCCGTTAATACTTAGTCTGATTGTCGCAGCCTCCGCCGGAAGCTTCTTTTATCAGCACCTGAACCGCCCACTTTCTCTTCGGGAAGAATTACATCGGGCGGTCTCCAGTGATGATTTCAAGCCACTGCTGCAACCGATTGTTAACCCGCAGGGCGAAATCTGTGGTGCGGAAGTCCTGCTGCGCTGGTATCACCCGAATCAGGGTTTCATCATGCCAGACCAGTTTATTCCGCTGGCTGAAACGACCGGGTTGATTCATGAAATGACGTCACAGGCACTCAGCAAAATCCAGAATCACCTTGCTCAGAATCAACAGCTTCTGCCGGACGGGTTTCATCTGGCCATTAATATCAGCCCGGGACAATGCAAAGGCCTGGCGTTTTATGAGGACTGCCGGCACTTTCTATCCGCTTTCCCGAATGGCAAAGTCAGACTCATTATCGAACTGACCGAGCGCCAATGGGTTCAGGACATCCAGCAGGCCGCCCTGCTGTTCGAAAAATTGCATGCACTGGGCGCACAAATAGCGCTGGATGACTTTGGTACCGGCCACTCTTCACTCAGCTATATCAATCAGTTCGATATCGATATCATCAAGATTGATAAAAGCTTTATACGCCAGATTGGCTCGGTCGACGTGCCAAGCCATATCGTGGACAACGTGCTTGATCTGGCAGAACGGCTGAACATTGAAGTTGTGGCCGAAGGCGTTGAAAACCGGATTCAGGAAACGTATCTGAAAAAACGTCACATTCAGTATTTTCAGGGATATCTGTACGACAAACCCCTGGCACCGGAAATTTTCATCGAGAGATTACAGCGACAGTCCAAGCAGCAGCACTGCCTGGCTGAAGAATAAACAGACAGGGGAAAATCCCCTGTCTGCCGGAGAGTCACATCAAACTTTAAAGTAAGCCAGATGCTGGTTCAGAACTTCTGAGGCTTCTGCCATGGCCTGACTTTCTTGCGCCAGATTCATAGACGCTTCTTTCATGGCATTGGCAGACAGATGAATACTGCTGACGTTTTCATTCATCTCATTTGCGACAATGCCCTGCTGTTCTGCTGCCGCCGCAATCAGTACAACCCGGTCTGTCGTTTCGTTCAGATCGGCAACCATGGTGTCAAAAGTCGCCCGGGTTTCCAGCGCAACATCCACACAGGAAGCCGCCTGATGATGACTGGACTGCATGGTCTGGCTGGACTGCTCAGCAATCTGCGTCAGGCGGTCAATACTGGCTTTCACTTCTGAGGTAGACTGCTGGGTACGGCTGGCAAGATTTCGGACTTCATCTGCTACCACCGCAAAGCCTCGACCCATTTCACCCGCTCTTGCCGCTTCAATGGCCGCGTTCAGTGCGAGCAGATTGGTCTGTTCAGACACGTCCTGAATCACGTTCACAACCGCATGAATTTCTTTCACGCCATTCAGCAATTGATTCACCAGGCTGTCCGCTTCCGTAATGTTTTCAGCCACCGACTGAATGTTGTCACTGGTCGCTTTCATCTGAATGCTGCTGTCATGTGCCTGCGACGACACGCCTTTTGTCGCTTCCGAAGTACTTTCTGCGTTTTGTGCGACATCATTGATTGTCGCAGACATTTCATTCATTGCCGCAGACAACTGCTCCAGCTGAAGATGCTGGGATTCAACACTGGATGCCGTTTCCTCGCTGGCCCCGGCAATCCGGCTGGCCATATCACGGGAATGGGCCGCCGATTCACTGGCCACTTTGATCGCCGACTGTAATTTATCCAGCATGCGGTCGACTTCATTGCCCATCACACCCAGCTCATCTTTACGGTTTTTCCTGAGCCTGACTTTCAGATTGCCATCCGCAATATCGTGCACTTTCTCCACCAGCGCATTCAGTGGGGCCACAATATCACGAGCCAGCACATATCCCACTAAACCCAGCATAAGAATCGCAATGACAGCAAAACCAGCCTCTTTCGCCAGACTGAGATAAAACGCATCCTGAATATCTGAAACCAGAATGCCGGAGCCCAGAATCCACTCCCACTCAGAGAAATACATGACATAAGAGATTTTATCGTGCAGGCGACCGTCCGGAGACCGCCAGGTATAATCCAGGAAGCCCTGTCCGTCCGAGGCCGCAATCTGAGCCATTTCCTGCCAGTGGAATTTTCCTGAACCGTCACGAATGGTCGACGCATCAGCACCGTTCAGCTCAGGTTTCAAAGGATGCAGGATCACTCTCTGACGAGGATTGGTGATCCAGAAGTAGTTGTCACCATCATAACGCAGCTGCTCAATGGCTTGCTTCGCCATCGTCTGTGCCTGTTCTTTCCCCAGCACACTCTCTTGTCCCGCAAAATACTGAACAATACTCTGCGCCGTTTCGACCTGAGCCCGCAATTTATCCTGCCGCTCCTGAAACGACGCTGAGCGTTGTAATGTCAGGTTATAGATACAGACAGAGACGATAATGCCTGCTGCAATCGCCACAAGCAGCTGTAGCTTTATTTTTATTGAGATGTTCCCTAATTTCACGCTGTCACCTTGCCGTAATAAGCAACAAAGTGACTATTGTGACTCAGAAAATCGCCAGATTTGTTATCTGAAATCAAAGAAAAAAGAAAAGCATACCCTTAAGCAATCTCGCAAAATAAGTATATGCGAATACGATCATACAATGTTGTAACTATGTAACTAATCTTCATCCTCAACGAGTGCTGCCCGCTGCACAATCTCAGTGGGGAAACCATCAATGCTCGACTGGTTTTTTTTACGCCAGTACCTTTTGATACCATCCGGACCATGCTTATCAGCCCAATCGTCAAGCTGGTGGCGATCACTGACAAAATCATAATAAGGGACAGACATGCCACATGATGTCTGGACACGCTCGATATCCTGAATAAAGATCTGCCGGGCACCAACATACTCCGGAAACAGGGCAATATATTCCGGCCACTCTGCGTCTCCCGGGTGCAACATTCTGGCCTCACCATAGGTCCGCAAAATCAGCGGCGCACCTTCGAAGGCACAAAACATAATCGTCATTCGTCTGATCTTTAAGATATGCGCCGCAGATTCATTTCCGCTCCCGGTTAAATTCAACCAGGCAATTTGATTGGGGCCAAGCACACGAAGGCTGTCACACCCCTTCGGTGAAATATTGACACTCCCGGTCTCAGCCGCCGTGCCAACAAAGTAAATCTTCTGCTGCTCAATAAAATCGATGTGCTTATCAGTCAGCGCTTCAAAAAATTTACCCATTCCATTTTCCTTTTGTTTTCAATCACTACTGCACAGGCTTCAGCCATGAAAAAGAGCGCCGTAAAAAATCAGTCGCTTCACTGGTAATCATTTCACCATGTGACAACACAATCACTTCAGGTTCCCAACGCAGCATCTGCTCAAGATGTTGCCTGGCTTCAGCTTTACTGAACGCGAAACTCAAACGCCAATCCAGGGGTGTTTTGCCATGAGGTGCCATCACACCGGCTCCTTTTGCAATCAGTCGTTGCCAGGGCTTGAATGCATCTGAGGGGAAGTTTTCGATCAAGTCCGTCAGAATCAAGGTGCGGCTGGCCTGGTGAAAAAACACACATTCCTGCATCGCTTTCGAACCGGTAAACAACAAGTGCTGAATCTCAGGCTGCCAGGGATACATCTGCTCTGTTTTCAGCGAAGCATGAAACACCAGATCCTGACGTTTCTTTATCACCTCATCAGTGCCATAAGTCAGTGCACCGGGAAAAGCCTGCTGCCATTGTTCAATGAACAAGTGATGCAGGTGATTCGGGGCAATCAGATATGCCACCTCACCCAATTCACTGACTCGCTGAATCAATTGTGGCGTCAGCTCAATCGGACTGTGTATCCAGAGCTTGCCGTCCGGCAGCACAACCACAGTCATTCGTGTCGTATAAGGCAACGTGAAAAAAGGAACAGCCTTACCATCAGCAATCCAGACTGACTCGTTGAGCGCGTACATGGTTTCACCTGAGCGACATTTATATGAGCCCAGAATCATAGCACTATCAGGATAAATATCGCCAGAAAATCTGAAAAGAGATTATAAAAACAGATAGTTAGCCTGGAGGCGACTGACTCATCGCCTCCATGGGGAGCAATAATTAAACCGGTTCGAATCGCGTGGCTTCAAAACTGTTCAGGATGCGGTGGACCAGATAGGTCACCAGTAAGGTTGCGATGATCGCGAAAAAGATACTGCTGACACGATAAAGGGCGCTGAATATTAAATCATTCCCGGGCGTCAGATACTGACCAAACAAAATACCCAGTGTTGTCAGTCCGCCGAAGCCCGCACCTGAGCCGCTGGACTCTTTGACGTGCATATAGCTGAAAATCATCGCCCCAATCCATAGCAGCGGAATAATCAGCACCAGCATATCTGCCCAGTCATAAAGAAACAGCTGACCGGCGACCCCAAAGCTGACCCCGAGCAAGGTGCCCATCGCCCGCTTTCTTGCATACCCCAGAGCCCCGTTCCAGTGCATCGGAAAAAGTAATAACAAAGTCGTTGCCTGGGCAGACATGGAATCATTGAGATCGAAAACCTGAAACACCAGAAACGATAATGTTGCGATACTGGCCCCCATCAGGGCTTCATGCCGCATCCGGTGAGACCCTTTGGGTTCTGCCGGACGTGGCGGCGGCTGACGAGGTTCAGCATCCGGAATCAGAAAGGTCACCAGATAAGCAATAATGACCGACAGGACGCTGGCCAGCAGGTTGCCGAAGATCAGTTCATTCAAATCCACGCCCGGATAACTGGCAAAATGCAGCATGATACTGAGGCTAAGAACACTGTTTGCTCCGAAAAGAAACAGCGGACCTTTCGACATACACGCAAATTTATAAAGAAAAAGCACAAAGGCGATCAGGGTCATCATGCCGGGATGGCCGCCAAAAAGGCCGCCCAGAATTCCCACTTCCAGCCCGCAGACGATTGCTGCTGCAAACAACTGCCGGGCAGCATGCACACTCATCACCGGCACCATCCCCAGGAGCAGCATGGGTACGACGGTAAAAAACACGCCGTAATTCCAGCCAAATAACTTACTGATGGTGAAGCCAACCGTGGCGCCAGTTGCGATTCTCAGACATTGCCGGAAATCATTTTCCGACATGGGGTGATCCCATAACTTCATGGCGCCTCCGGTTAGTAAATGTAATGCAGCGTACTCAGAAACTTAATCTGCGCCCGGGCAAACCAGGCAAATATGCCGTTTTCAGGCACCAGCTGGACTGTCGCCCTTGCACCTGCAGGTAATTGCGCCGGGAAATCACCGTCTACACTGAGGTGCAGGCGCATGCGTTGTGCATCCCGTACCCACCGGTTGGACTGTGTTGGCGCGGCAAGACGGCCATTGGCATCAAACTGCCCCGAACTGACCCCTGCATCCAGGCTGCTGATACGGGCATCAAAAACCTGGCCGGGCTGGCTGTCAAACGCAATCAATGCCTGACTGTTGTGCGAGAAATGGCGGAGACTTTTCTCACGGAAATCCGCGATGATATCCACGTCATCAGAAACCAGCGCGACCAGCGGGTTTCCGGATACCGCATAAGCACCTTTTTCCAGTTGCAGGTTGGTGATCACACCATCGTGTCTCGCTACAACCCGGGTGTAAGACAAGTTCAGTTCAGCCTGTTCAAGCTGGTTCTTCGCGACGCGTATGTTCAGGTTACCTGCCCCCGTATCGCCACGGCTGACTTTCAGCTCTTGCAAACGCGCTTCGGATGCAACCAAATTCGCTTTTGCTGCTAACGATGCACTTTGCGCATCATCGCGTAACTGACGTGACGTACCGTTGCGGAGAAAAAGGGTATTGAGGCGGTTTGCTTCGCGCTCTTTCTGCTGCAGCACAGCTTCGTTGGCTTTCACATTCGCCTGGGCAGCCTGAATTGAGGCATCCAGCTGAGCATTATTCTGAGTTACCTTTTCCAGTTTCAGCCGTGCCTGCTCAACAGCCAGTTTGTATTGGGCCGGATCAATATCAAAGAGGATGTCCCCTTTGTGTACAGCCTGATTATTGGTGACGTAAATATCGGTAATCTGACCGCTGACACGCGGAGCAACTTTCGTGACAACACGTGTTGCCATCGCCTGAGGGGTCAGCGGCATGGCCAGATCGGCCATCAGGAAATAGCCGAAGACAAATACAAACGCAAAGCAGGCATATTTTATCCAGCGCGCAAATTTCTGATCAGGGGTCATAGGCTTTTACTTCTCCGGTGATGATTGGTCAGTATCCTGACTAAGAAAATCGAGCGCGTTATGGGCAATCTGCTCCAGAATCAGGCTCAGCATCTGAGACTCCTGATCATTGATATGGTTGAGCAACCTGCTCCGAACCTGCAGAATCCGGGTTTCCATCTGACTGATCAAAAGACGCCCTTCATCGGTCAGACTGACAATGCGGGCCCGTTTATCCGTCTCGCAGCAACGACGGGTCACCAGTGATTGATCTTCAAGATGTTTCAGGGTGCGCATCAGTGAAGCCAGCTCAATTTCCAGCGCCTCTGCCAGCGTCTTCTGGCTCACGTTGTCTCCGAGCCGCTGCAGCTTCCATAACGCTGTCCAGCGAGGATACGTCAGTCCCAGAGGGGCCAGCTCACGATCCGCCACTGTTTTCCATAACCGGGATACCCGGCCTAACTGCTCTGCCACGGGCAAATCCCGAAGAATATTGACATCCTGAACCATCATTCACCGCCTTAATTACTTAGCATGCTAAGCAATATAATAATATAGTTAGCAGGCTAAGTAAATTATTTGTGCGTTCAATCACACATTTCTTGTACAAGCATTCTGAGGCAACCGCCGTCTTCATGGTGGCGCAAAGGACATTGCTGCGATGAGAAATTCAGAAGCAAATGCGGTTTACTCAAAGCATCACATCTTTGAAATCAATGCATTGGCGATAAACTGAACTCTTGCTATTCTGCATGTTTCATGTGGCAAGCAGTGGATGAAAGTGTGATTAAGAACAATGAACTGGCCATCGGCATTGATTTAGGCACAACAAACAGTGCCATTGCTGTCTGGCGTCACGGAAAGCCTGAGCTCATTCCCAATGCACTAGGAAGTTATCTGACCCCATCTGTAGTCAGTATTGATGAAGCAGGACAAGTCCTCATTGGCGATGCGGCGCGCTCCCGCCTGATCACACGTCCGCAGGAAACTGCCTCAGCCTTTAAACGCTACCTGGGCACAGAGAAAACCTATCAGCTCGGCAAAGCACGTTACACTCCGACTGAACTGTGTTCATTAATTCTGCGATCCCTGAAAGATGATGCTGAAACCTTCCTCGGTGAAAGTGTCAGAGAAGTGGTGATTTCTGTTCCGGCTTACTTCAGTGACCAGCAACGGAAGCAGGTACATCAGGCCGCTGAGCTGGCCGGATTGATCGCCGTCAGACTCATCAATGAACCCACAGCCGCCTGTCTTGCATACAGCCTGCACGAAACCCATGAGCGTCGTTTTCTGGTGTTCGATCTTGGTGGCGGGACCTTTGATGTGACGGTTGTGGAACATCAGGATGGTTTTGTCGATGTGCGTGCCTCCGCTGGTGATAACCAGCTCGGCGGAGAAGATTTTACCCGTCAGCTCGCTGAATATGTAATCGATCAGCTGAAAGCAAACACGAGCGATCTCAGTCTGTACGACATGGCTAAAATCGTCAGTGTGTGTGAAACAGCGAAAAAGCAAAACGATCCGGACTTCATCATTCGTCTTGCTGAGCCATTTAACCGGGACATTTCCCTCACTCCCTTTCAGCTGGAAGAGATTTGGAAAAGCACCCTGTTGAGATTATCTCAGCCATTGCGTCGCGCAATGAGTGATGCCCGTATCAGTACAGAAGACATTGATGAGCTGATTTTCGTTGGCGGAGCAACCCGGCTTCGTCAGGTGCAACAACTGGCGACACGCCTGATTGGGCGCTTCGGGCAGAATACACTCGATCCCGATCTGGTTGTCGCCATGGGTGCGGCTACCCAGGCAGCCTGTCGTTTGCGTGACGCAGCAGTTGAAGAAATCGTCCTGACTGATGTCTGCCCTTTCAGTCTGGGGATTGCTGCCAACCGGGATGGCCAGACAGATGTGTTCAGCCCTATCATTGAACGGAATACAGTCATCCCGACATCCCGGGTAGAACGCTTCAGTACAGCCTACGATCAGCAAACCAAAGTTCGCATTGCCCTGTATCAGGGCGAACGTTTCTGGGCGCGTGAAAACATCTTCATCAGTGATTTTGAGATTGAAGTACCGGCCAACCGGGCCGGAGCCGAATCTATTGATGTGCGCTTCAGTTACGACATCAATGGCTTGCTGGAAGTCGACGTCACCATTTTGTCCACGAACACCACGATCCAGAAAGTGATTGATCGGACACCTGTCGGCATGAGCGATGCCGACAAACGCGCCAGCCATGAGCGGCTTGCCAAGCTCAAATCACATCCGCGGGATAAACTGCCGAATATTGCCCTGACAGAAAGGCTCAACAGGCTGTATGAAGAAAAACTGGCCCATGAAAGACAAATGGTCGAACAGCTTATTCTGCACTTCACACAGGCTCTGGAAAGCCAGCATGAGTCAACCATCAACGATGTGAGAAAAAACATCGAGCAACAATTGAAGATGTGGGGATTTCACTAACACACTGAAAACGTGCCAACAAAAAAGGGGAATATGATGGCATATTCCCCCTTTTTTCAGCATTGCGTTGTAAAGTTTTGAAGTGTCGTTTCTGGCTTAGGATACGCGATGTACCACGAGCGAATATCCTTGATGATTTGATATCCGCATTTCTCCTCAATGACTGTACCCCGAATGGCTTCTACCCCAGCATCATTTTCTATCAGGAAGGTCTGCTGCTTCGATTTCGCTGAAGTATACTTTCCACTGAGCTCATTTTTAATGATGTATATTGTCCCCTTTAGCATAGAAGATAATAATTGTGCTAACTGTTTACGATCGCCATTTAAAATAGCATTTCGTTGCGATTCATCTAAATGAGGTCCATAGACCTGAATCAGATTCTTGTACGTGACATCAGTATTATCTTCATTTGGCAACCATACAATCGACTTCAAAGACAGCTTATTCATGTCAGTATTACTGAAAAATATAGGCTTGACTCTGAACGTCTGAGTCATTTCCGGTGCGACTTGAAATAAAGACGTCCCATACTCCCCAACCAGTTCTGCTAAAGGAATATCTTTGGTTACATCAATGAGCGGTAAGATTTTCTGGTTGGCTTTTTCCTGTTCCTGAGCCAGTTTTTCAGTTCTTTGGGACTGAATGATAGCGGAATGAGTACCGACTTGTGCCAGCAACCCGACAACTCCAGCACCTCCCTGGTACATCATCGGCGTCGAATCCACTGAATCATCAGGCAGGTATACGCCCCGCATATCAACGAATGTGGCATCCTCAAAACTGAACTGAAATTCAGACTCTGAAATGGTGCTATTCGACAGCTGATTGGTATATCTCGCATAGTCATCCCGGTAAGGGGTACTGCCGCACCCCACCAGTGAAACCGCGGTTAACGTCAAGAAGAATTGATATAATCTCATTTGTTAACCTTGCTTGCTTAAATCGCTTGTTGAATATTATGTTTCACATTTTCAACAGCCTGATAATAGGACATTGTTACACTTGGAAAACTCATCGGTTCATCCCAATTACCCTTCGGCTGTACTTTTTCATTAATCTCTAAATACTGAACATAAGCATTTGTGTTCAGATCAACGGCATATAATAAACCGCGTACATAGCCTTGAGGGTCAGTATTCGGGAAATAATTGCTAAAGCTACGATATGCGCCATGCTGAGAAATCTGCAATACAACCAGTACATCCAGGTTCATCGTTTGTTTAAGATTCGTAAAGTCTTTCTGTGCATAACCCAGCCCCTTATCTGAATCTTTCAGATCCTCAATATTCATACCCAAATCAACCAGTTTTATCTGATTGGAATTTGATGCATACTCAGATAGGACCAGATCTTTGATTTTATCCAGTTCTTCATTCGTTAATGTGCTTTCCAGATGCGTATCGAGATCACTTGTTAATGCCGAAGCAACACCGTAGCAAAGCAAACAACTTGCTCCAAAAATATGTGTTGTCGGCTTGTCCGCTGGCTGAATATAAACAACACCAATTTTCATATCTTTTGAAAGCAGATTTTTATCCAATTGGACAGCTGGCTGAGGCGTAACCGCACACGCAGACAGAAAAAGAGCAAAACAAAAAATGACAATCCCTTTCAAATATTTCACTGTTGTTTTCATTATTTCCCCACTATTTGAACAATAATGTACATCACTTATGCACATCTTTTATCTTCACCACATGAACTATTTGCCAGGTTGAAAAATTGAACTCACCACTGATAAAAAACACCTTACCCAGCAGTGGAACATTAGAAACACCCGTCAAAATTCTGACAGAATTTACTTGATTATCTCAGTCTAATCAATTGAATTATCTGGAAATTATTTATCAAGACAGTTTTTGATGAAAATCTATGCAATCTTTTCAAACGCATGTTCTATGCAACATTTATTTTACAATTTGCCGCCACCAAATAAAAAAGAGGCCATTTGGCCTCTTTCCTGTGGTTTATCTCTTTTTCTCTTTTAACCCAAGCACCTTACGTAAGTTTACTATCCGGGATTTCACAACTCTTTTCTCCCACCCCCCATTTGCCAGCAGATCGGTTAATCCATAGGTGGTTGAAAAAAGCGTCACTATCGTCACAATCGCACAAAACAAAGATTGAGAGCTCTGAGCAACCCACAGCACGGCCCCGGAATAAAGGACAAACTTATATTTATTCCGTTTTTCAATCATTGCAGATGATATCTGCCATAACAGATAAACAAAAAGCGGGGTAAAAAAGAGTTTCGCAAAGGATCGGCCTGAATGGCTGAGGTGAAAAATGTCTTGCTTCCCTAGCTCACCAAATGTGGAAGGAAATGAGAACAGCCAGGCGGTACAAAAGACGACCAGCAAACACAGCAAGTTTATTTTGCTGAATGCCACAGCTTTTTTACCTTTCACCTGAATATCCTGTTCAAGCCGACGCTGATACATCGCTTCTAAATGCGCAATAGCGACATCCGTAGTCTCGCGTTGCAGATCCGTTTGTAACTCACGCCGATGCGAGAACATCTTCAACGATGAAAGATCGTACCCTTTTTCGCCCAGCCCCAGATGAAGCTGAGTCAGCAAGTGATACATCGGGTAGTGGAAATTCTTCGCCTCATCAACCGGAGAGTAATCCGCCATCTCTGCCGGAGGGATAAACCACGCTTTATCTTTCGTCAACAGAGCATGCATAAAGCCTGGTTCAGTAACCAGATAGCTTTCTTGTTCCAGCCCTGTCTCAGCTCTCAGCCGCAGCAACGACTGCTGCTGCCAGGCAACCACATCCTCAAAATGCGGGTGTCGGTCCAGCGCCGCAGCGGTAAGATTCCAGTAAACAATCGCCTCATCGAAATGCTCACGCTCCAGTAGACGAGACAGGGCGCAACAGGCTGCGACCTCTCCGGCTTTGGCCAGTTCAGTTAATTGTGGCTGATCACAGGTCCGCGTCAGCAAAGTGATTTGAGCATCAACAATGGAGCGGAACACAAACTGTTCCGGATGTTCATCCAGTGCCCGGAGCGCATCAGGCAGATAGGTCTGCGGTTGTGCGGCAAACGGAAGTAATTTGGCAAAGGGTCCGTCCCGTTGTGACTCAGGCAATACTGGTAATGCATCAATAATTGCCTGTCTGGCCAGACCCACTGGTGACATGTGTGTGAAACAGAACAGTGTCCACTCAAACATGCCTTCAAAAGGTCTATCCTGCCAGCAACTGGACAAACGGAAGTCCGGATTTGCACATCTGAAAAAGCTGAGTGAGTCCGCATACATGGGATAAGACGACACTTCCCAGAGCTCTTCCCGGACCAGAATTTCCTCATCCATTAACCGGTCAAACCAACTGTCCGGAATAACAGGATGACGGATGACACATTCCAGCCATTCTGCCTTTGTCTGGGAGTTGACTTCATCACCCGTCAGAGGCTCCACATCAAAGAATGCATCTGTTTCGTAAGACGAAAGTTTCTGCCGCAGCGACAGGCAGCCCGTTTGCAAGGCCAGTTTTTGCTCAATCCAGTGCAGTGTCAGCGTTACCAACCGCGTTGAATCTGCGTCAGTTTCCGCTGTGGAGAGCTGCTTCCTGAGACTTTCGATCCAGGCCCAACTGCCTGATCGGCCCGCCCAAAAGGCTTTCACCATCAGTGCAGGCAAGCCGTCCAGCCCGGCAAAATCAAGCCGGTGATTAAACGCCGGATGATTATATTCAGTCAGCTGCCCGAACAACCAGTCAAAAAGCCGGCGATCAACATCTGACTCAGGCGCCGGAAATAACCTGCGTTCCGCACGCCAGTAAACCGGCGGTAGCGGCTGCCACTGTTGCCGCAGGAAGGCATAACATAAGGCCAGCATGTTCTGATTACCCAATGTGCGCTGATACTGTATTTCTGCCACTTCTGCAAAGGCATTCAGGGTCAGTAAGCGGTCAGTCACCTGATCAACTGCTTCTGCATGGCCCAGCCGGACACTAATTTCCCCAATGACTTCCCATTGCTCGATTGCCAGACTCTCAGCAGGTGATGCAATCAAGCGCTCAATCATCTGGCCTGTGATTGTTTCAGGGTAAGTATTTGTGGCCAGGAAAGCTTGCAGTAAACTGACCTGATACTGAACTGACGGCAGCACCAAAGCCGGCATCGGCTGATGCACCACTTGCCGCAGAGCTTCCGTATCCCCGTACCCCAATGCAATATGGAAAGGACGCAGAAAACTCAGCGCTGCACGCTGTTCAGCGCCGGACAAAACACTCAGATGTGACAGGTCAACGGACATTTCCTGTTTTCGCCAGCTGTTCAGAAATTCTCCGACTTCGCTTTGCTGCTGCGTGCCGGTAAGCAGCAACTGCCAGCTTAACCCTTGCCACAACCACTCAATGACTTCGCCGGGCAACCAGCGATTTGCCAGAACAATGTCGACAGCTGCATCTGAGATATGCTGTTGCTGAGAAATCGACAACATCTGAATCTGTTCAATCCAGCTCAGCCACTGTTCAGGCTGAAAACGACGTTCCGGATCTGACAGAAGTCTGTGGAGCGCTTCCTCAAACGGTTGATGTGGATCCGGTTGTCTCTCAGACACACCGACTTCCTGTACCGCCTGAGTGTCAGCGGCATCTTCAATCGACAGTTCCAGTACTGTCTCCGGGACCGTTTCCTGAACGTTTTCTCTGGCCTGATTTAAAGACACCAGCGCTTTCTCATACGCTTCACGGACCCGCTGAAATCCTTCCGGATCATCTTCAGGATGGTGCTGTCGCAGCTTTACTCGATAGGCTTTTTTAATTGCCTGCGCATCGTTCGTTTCTTCTATCTCGAGGATGTCCCACACACTCACGCTCAGTCCTCTTTTTCTTCGTTCAATAATGCCGCCAATGATTCAGGCACCCGAATTTCCGGTAAGGCCGTTTGCCATGCTAATGCCGGAATGGGAATATCCGGGTCCGATTCAATCGTCTCAAAGAAATTACTGACCCCAATATTGAAACCGTTATTCAGCAGGTAAGGAATATTGACCAGATCATCATCATTATCATTCATATATTCCCAGTAATTTCGCCCGAAAATAAAACTTTGAAGGTACTGTTCCCAGCTGGAAAAATGATGTTGGATCTGACGACACAAATAATTCAGCAGAAAAGCAAACTCTTCCTGAGTCACCTGCCCGACGGCATAACCGGCCCGGGTCAGAAAAGATCCCCGGCAATAATCCCACGCCCTGAAGCCAGCTTCGCCTACATGACGATAGACAACATCCACATAACGCATTTCTGCCTTCGCAACCTCGCTCTCCACCCCGTCAATCCGGCGCAGCCATTGTGCATTCGTCATACATGCGCGTCGGCTGAATTCATGACTCCAGATACTGCCATGAACATCAGCCATGGCCAGCTGATGAATCATTTGATGCCATTCGCGACGACTTTCAATATTCCAGGAGTTCGAAAAACTTTGAGCCCATTCTTCAAGACCATCCTGAGTCCTCTTCATTCCGGGAATATCGTAATCGTACATTTCCCGGTTATAACTGATTTGTGGCGAAGTAATTGCTAACCACCACCGACAATGTGGCAAATTGGCATCAAAAGTATACTGGGGTGAAGGCATTCCCGTTCCCTGACAATATTCAATGAGAACAGTAGAATAGCTTGATTCGTATTCAGCGCCAATGAAGGTTTCAGGTCAGGTCTAATTAAAGTGAGGCTGGTTAGAAAAAGAAGGATTCAGTTTAAGGTTCTGTCCTCCGTGTCCCTGAAATTTCATCATGCTCAACCGAAAACCAATCTGTCGTTCCGAATTCAAAGACAGGCAGCGAGCTATTCGCGACGCCGGATACCCAGAAAAATCATGTGATTCAGAAATAAAAAAGGCCGCATCATCGATGCAGCCAAATCAAAAAATGCTTCAATTAATCATCTTGTCGTATTCAGGAACGGACATCCTCATCTTTGATAAAAATCATTTTAAAATTTATTCTTTGTGACCCGTAAATCCTGAATGATACGTTCATTAAACATGACAGAGTATTTTACCTCACGCTAAAGAACATACGCCGTCATTCAATGCGAATTCAATTTCTGTTTACGACCGGGTTAACCACATTTTCTTTTTCCCCATCAGTTCATCCAGATAACCCAGGACATTGGGAAACCACACAATCAGCTCCAGCAACATGGTGGCAAAAGCGATAGACAGCAATCCCCGATGGGTCTGAGTGACCTGATTTCGGTAATGCCGTGCATAACA
The DNA here is from genome assembly GCF_054600795.1 of Photobacterium sp. R1. Lineage (NCBI taxonomy): Bacteria > Pseudomonadati > Pseudomonadota > Gammaproteobacteria > Vibrionales > Vibrionaceae > Photobacterium > Photobacterium sp. R1. The sequence continues at coordinate 558,742 of NZ_BAAHZP010000001.1, read as the reverse complement.
TTGATAAAGCAGCAAATAAATGAGCAAAGTAAAGCAGCCCAAGACCAGTGGTAACAGAATATTCAGATAAATCAGTACAGGAATTAACAGTAAACCCGGCGGAAAAATATACTGAAGTGTGGTGATTAAAAACCAGGGGGTCGAGGCAACACCAGACCACGGGGATACATGCCAGGCTGCTGAAAATGCTTCCACTCGACCCCGGGCCCAGCGTCTGCGCTGATTAAATAATCCGGAGTGCGTCACTGGACACTGCGTTTTCGCCACGGCCCGTGGCGCATAACCAGTTCGGTATTGATGTGCGATGGCCCGCCAGCACCAGGCAATATCTTCAACAAGCCATTCACTCCAGCCACCGATTTTTTTGACGACTTCAGCACGGTGCGCGACAAAGGCTCCTGCCAGTACCGGCACCATGCCAAGCTTATCCTGTGCACAGCGAATCGCGCCGTAATAACCAATATGTTCATAATGCTGTAATTTCGCGAGCAGCGAACTTTGGTGATTTTCCGGGACAATGTAGCCGCAAACAGCAGCATAGCGTTCATCACTCCAGATCTTTCGGGCTAACTCCAGAATACCGTCAGGCTCAATGTAAGTGTCACTGTCGACCACCACATAGATCTCCCCTTCGGCTAACCCCGATTCAAGGGCATAATCCAGCGCATATCCCTTGCGCCCTCCGTTTTGCTCCCGCCGCAAATACGCGTAGCGATGCTTCCGGGTTGTTTTTAACCAGAACAGCACCGCCGCAGAGGCATCATTCGTTGAACCATCATCAATCAGCAACACCTGAATGCGACTCGGGTAATCCTGCTGTTCCAGCTTGTCTAATGTTTTAATCAGCACAGACTGCTCCTCATTAAAAAAAGGAACAAACACAGTCACAGCAGGCAAGCATTCAGATGGCAGTTCCTCCGGTTTCCGGATGAGATAAGTCAACAGCAGGATGATTGCCATCAGGCAGGTGATCGCTGATGAGGTGATGATAAGAATTTCGATAAAGTCACGCATAGTTCACTCGGTAAGCCAGCATCTATTGTTGATTGTCATCAGGCGGGATGCTGACAAATCAAATCATGACATCCAGATAGGCCAGTGCTTCATCCAGCACTTCACGGTAACCGTCCAGATTGATATCACCACTGACGTTTCGGAGGTTACGAAGTTTCAACTCCAGTGTGGGCACATTGGTCAGCGGCAAACGGGAAGCACAGATTTTTTGACACCGCCGAATGTGTTCATCCGTGAAACCGAAATCAAAGGCTTTGAACGCCTGATTCAGCGGCTCAAATGAAGTAGGGATACCCTCCTTCAGTAACCGAGGAAACTCGTCCTCAAAATTCAGCCCCACCCATTTGGGCGCGCGCCAGTCCGCTATATCACCATCATATAAATCGTATTCCAGCGTATCTTTCTGAAGATAAGCAAGAATCGCGTTCTGAAGCGGCATTGCAGACGCCTCATCGAGCTGGTCGATCTCTTCCAGCGTTAAACCAAACATCAGTAACGAAGCACGTTTCAGAGAAGATTCCCAGATCCAGTCGAGCTTATCGTAAGTTTCATCAATCATCTCGACCGCTTCATCAATATGATTGATATCAAAAATGCCCAGAAAATCGACAATATACGCAACCAGCTCATTCAGGATGAACCTGTTTTCTTCCCAGACCGGAATTTTCCCGCTTGCAATCCAGCAGTTTCGGAAATCACGTAAAAATGAACTTGAAGCGACGTCAAAAGGCACACCATGAATACTGAAATTACTGATGGCCGTTGTCCCGACAGAAAAACGATTCATAAATAAAATCGCCAGATTATCTGAAACCTTCCGGATAAATTTCTGAATGATGAAACACGGTTTGGCATCTGCAATTTCAGGATTATGCGTGACCAAAAAGTTCAGTATCTCTTCACGCGTTAAATTCATCGGATAAAGATGGGCAACCCGAACAGGGATTTCTCTGGTAAGCAGACAACCGTGATCAATTTTCCTTTCCAGCGGCACCTCATCTAAATCGTACCCGGCTTCCAGTGCGGACTCGAGATTGATTTCTTCCATCTGATCGGTAAATGAAACGGATAAGGGTTTAATGGCATCTGGAATCAATCGCGAAATGGCTTCAAGGTAAATCACTTCGATCACGGCATCTGTAATGATCAATCCACCAGTCGAATAGAAATGCCGTTCCTGATTGACCAAAGGGGTCGGTCCGACGCCTTTCACCAGCCCGCCATTCACAATCGCACAGCGACCAGACCCCAGCATGCCGTAGCGATCCGCTCTCCCTTCCAGAAACTCACCCTCTCCGCTGACATGATAATGAAATGCTTCAGCATCAACCGATGGTGCTGACCATAAATGAATACATGATTTTTTTCTGAGCTGAACCGGTACTGTTTCCATCCAATTACCCTCTCACGCCTGGTTTAGTCATCTTTATAAATCGATAAGAGTGCATTGACATCTTTCAGTGAAGTGGCAGGAACGTCTTTTGAATGTTCCTGATGGCTGAGAGGTGACGCGGCTTCATTCTGTGCGGATGTCTGATCGGCTCGTCGGGAAGTCCTTTCCGCAGAAGCCGACTGCTCAGCTTGCGCATCTGAAATCATTTTCTGGAATTGTTCCGCTAAATTAAAAGCATCCGTGTTTAAATCTGGATACGTTGTATTTTCTGCCATAAAGGCCTGAAGGAATCGAACCGCTTCGGTATAGTTTTTCCGCTTCGCTTCCAGCAAGGCAGCCGTAAAATTCACAAAATAAGGCAAGTCGCCCCAGAGACTTTCAGCCTCAGAGAAGTCTCCTCGCCAAAAGTAAGCAATTCCTAATTGAAATTTTGCCAGCTGATTTTCTGGTTCATTGAAGATCACAGTTTTATAAATATCGACAGACGCTGAAAACATGCCAATTTGATTCAGAATGGCGGCATGAATTAAATTCAGGGCCTGATCGGGCGTATTGTCTTTATCAACTCGTTTACAAAGCTCAAGTGCAGTCACGAGATCTTGATTGTGTACTGCATGCACGGCTAACCCTAATATTTCTTGATAATTTAATTGATTATCCATCGTTGATCCTATGAATTTAACTTTTTGCTGAGTTCTTTCAGTGCACTCTGATGAATTTGAGAGATTCTTGAAGGCGTGCGTCTCATCCGGGCCGCTAATTCTTTCAGTGAAACTGCGTTAAAATAATGTTCTAAGATAACTGTCTGCTTATCATGGCTGAGTTCTGAGAAGTATCTGTCAATATAAATGAATGCTGCCGCCTCATCATGTTCCCCCTCATCTCTGTTACCATTCAACCTGGCAGACAAAGTATAAAAACCAGGAGATTCCTCAATCATATCTGTGCCGGAAACATCTTCAGCATGAATACTAACTTTCTTAAAGAGATAACTGTTTGACTTCATCAGACACCGGTTGATTTCATGATACATATACGTAAAACAGTAGGATTTCAACGAACCTTTTCTGGCATCAAAATGGCTCAAGGCATCATAAAGTGCGATGACGGCGATATTCCTGTAATCATCAAAATCAATCTCGTGATTATATTTATGTTTCATCACAAATTGCTTCGCGATAATGTCACACCAGGGCAGTAAAGACGTGACATTTTCCCAGCTGACAAGCTTATCTTTCGTCTTCTCATCATCAGATTCGGGTGCCGTATTGAGCTCAATGACTTCATTCATGAAAAATCAAAAGCCTCTGATCAGGCTTCCAACCAGTAAAGTCCAACCATCAATCAGAACGAAAATGAGCAACTTAATCGGAAGTGATATGGAAATGGGCGGCAACATGATCATACCCAAGGCCATCAGGACACTTGCAACGATGAGGTCGATCAGGAGAAAAGGTAAGAAAATCACAAATGCAAATTGAAACGCGGCCTTCAGCTCACTCAGCATAAAAGCTGGAATCAGAGTGGTCAGTTCCAGTAATGTCTCATTCTCTGCCTGCTGACTGTTCAGACTTTTTACAAAGTAGTAATCCTTCTCTGAAGTCTTTGAAATCAAAAACTCAGAAAATGTGTCAATCCCTTTTTCAATCGCTTCCTGCTGAGTGATATCACCAGACAGATACTTATCGTAAGAGACGGATTTTACATCCTGATACACTGGCGCCATGGTAAAAATGCTCATGAACAGCGCAATTGAAATCACAACAATATTGGGTGGTGTTTGTTGTAGTCCCAAAGCTGTTCGTAACAGAGAAATAACGATGACATATCTGGTAAAACAGGTTGCGGATACCAAGAGCACAGGTATAAAAGCCGAAGCAGTTAATAAGAAAAATGACTGAACAATTGGATGCGTAAGATCGATATCCATCTAAATGATGTTCCCGTTGAACATAAAAATTAACTTTCTATTTTTTGAGATACTGAAACAGATGTTGAGTTTGAAACAATAAAATGTTTACTTCCTTCATACTCAATCACAAATATTTTAGTCTTATTATCTAAAAACGCCTTTTCCAACACCCTGACTTTACTATTTAATTTCCCCTCATTATGAGCATTCTTCCTTTTATACCAGGTCACAAGAATCAGAGTCAGAATCAGGAAAATAATCAGCAGGAAATATCCGGGGGTGAGCACTGAGTCCACCTCTTTGAAAATCATCCGCTGACACTCACAATTTGTAATGCAAAGTAGCCGTCTTCTTCCACCAGAATCCCTTCAGCGATTTTATTTCCGTTCAGGTTCAGATCGATCTTGTTTGAGATTTTCACATCCGATTTCAGAATATCTCCGGCAGAAATATTCATCAGAGAGCCGATATCAGTTTTAATTTCACCGATTAAAACATCAAGGCTGACCTCTATATTGGAAAAGGTATCTAAAGACACTTTCTCAGAAAATGATTCAATATTTTTCTTCAGTTCAACGCTCATCTGCAACACTCCCAACAATTAAGCTTGCTTCACCATTTTCAAAAGAAACAAAAACATGATTTGATATGACCTGATGATCCAACTTCAGAATCAGACCATCATTAATTTTTCGATTCGTTTTTAGAACATCTCCCTGCTTTAACAGGCGAACCTTTTCAACCGTTGTCGTAATTTGCGGTAATTCAATGGATAATTTCACAGGAGAATCAGCAAGAGCCGACAAAACCTGGCGCTGATCCGGCCGTTTCTTTAAATCCAGTGACAGCTTCTGTGTCAGAATCCGCTTCCGAACAGACTGAGATAAACTCAACAGGATTTCAGCTTCGCCAGCACAAAACCGAAAACAGGCCGATTGATCATCTTGCTCTGAAGCATCCCACAGCAGTTCCTCTTTTTTAAACCAGTCGAGGAGCCAGTGTTGAATCACATGTCGTACAAACGGGTCTTCATGAGCTGAGGGATTTACCTTGTCGCCAAATCTTCTGCGCATCAGCAAAGACGCAAAATCAGCGTTATAGAACAGCTCCACACCCGGAAGATCATGAAATCCCGACGTGTACATATCCGCCGTCTTCACTTGAGCGGGATTTCTTCTTTCTACGGATAAACAGGCATGACTGCCTAACGCTTGAAATGCCCGTTGAAACGAAGCAAGCAGATAATCTGAAATGACATCATGATTGAGCTGAATTTGCGGACTGTTCATTAACTTCCCGTACTGTTATAAAGTTGTTCAATCAGTTGATTCGACACACTCATAACGCGAGAGCTGGCCTGGTAGGATCGCTGAATCACCATCATATCGCCAAACTCCTGCGCCAAATCTACGTTCGATAATTCGATGGCCCCGGCAATCAGATTTGCATCCAGTCCGCGGCCAATCTGCAAGATTTCCGGTTTTTCCTGCGTTTCCAGAAGATGGCCCTCTTTCACACGAAAATGGCTATAGTTTTCCACTTTCGCGACACCAATGGTGCCAATCTCTCTTTGTTCGCCGTTGCCGTATTGCAGAACCACCCGGCCATCATTGGTCAGACTGATGTCTGAAAAAGGTGACTCGCCAGAACCATCCACCGCATCAAGGCTGAGGCTGGACTCTTCATTTTCATTTCGGAGCGTCACGCCGGCTAATGATCCCGCTTCCCCAAATTTAATCTTGAGTGCCTGCCCATCCTCGAGCGTCGCAGCCACTTCATTTTTTCCGACCTTCAGTGTCCCGCCAAGGTCGAATTCCAGGCTGCCTGACCCCACTTCATTACCGTCTGAATCTTTCACACTGACCGCCCAGCTCTCTGAAGCTTCATCATATTCAAGAGACACGCTGAGCTGCTGATGGCTGCCATCACTGGCGACGTAGTGGATCTTTTCTAACTCGACGCTGGTATCTTTGGTCGAAATCTCGCCTTTAATCGAGACCGACGTACTGGAAACCGCAGGAATCACATCATTTGAACCGACCTGAATCGGACTCAGGCGTCCGGCATCATCAATGCCGACAACTTCAAATCCGGAGAGCCGGTCAACCAGAACACCCTGGTCATTGAGCGTGAACATTCCCGCCCGGGTGTAGTAATAGTTACCGCCATCTTTGAGCACAAATAATGCCCGGCCATCAAGAAACACATCCGTATTATTTCCGGTTTGTGCGACTTCGCCATTGGTGTATCGGTGACCGGATTCCGCAACCTGAGAACCTAATCCTTTACCGCCACCATTCACGCTCGTCATAAATACATCTTTGGCTTTAAAACCCGGCGTCTGCATATTCGCGACGTTATCACTGACAATATCCAGCGCCTTTGAGCTTGTCTGCATTCCGGACAAGCCATTATAAAAAGACTGAAACATTCTCTATCCTTTGAGGTTATTCGCCAGAATAAATCCGGCTTAATTTCGTAACAGGCAGGTCATTGACATAATAATCCTGACCATTTTCATCTTTAATCTTCAGGCTGACGACAGTGCCATTTTGTGTAAATCCGACGGAAACAACTTCACCTAAAATACTGCCGTTGGCTGATTGTGTTTCAGCAAACTTTCCCATCAGACCGACGCCTTGCGTCGATTCAACCAGTTGCCTGATTTGGCTTAATTCTTCATTGGCCATCCGGCTGGATTCAAGCAATGAAAACTGGGCCATCTGTGCCAGAAAGTCCTGATTATTGACCGGCTCCAACGGATCCTGTGCCTTCAACTGAGACATGAACAATTTAATAAAATCGTCTTGTCCGAGCGCAGCATTCAGCTGTGTCGCAGATTGGGATTGCGTTACGCTACCCACGGGTGGTATCGCCATAATGCACCTCAGTCACGCCGTTATAGGTGAGGAAGACTGGCCCATCCGACTGCACATGCAATGCCTGGATGAGCTTCATCAACGCTTCTTTATTGGTCTGCCCCGCGTAATCCCGAAAACAGACTCTGATTTTGTCCGGCTCAATAAATGTTTTTAACAGGGTTTTGGTAAAGTCTTCTGAGAAAGCGGGTTTCCGGGCCTGGTACGCATCCATCACCGATTCATTCTGAACAGCGGGTCTCGCCGAATGCTGGATTTTTCCGCGCCAGAAAACCCTTTCAGCGGAAGCAGTCGTTTCTCCGGATAACCGCTCAAAATAGCCGCCAGTCGCGTGAGACTGAAACCCGGTGCTGAGCCCAGACACCCGATGGTCTGAACGATTCAGGTCTGTTTCACCATTCATCGATGGAAACAGAGAATCACTGTTTTTCTCACTGACCTGAATTGTGTCAAATTGTCCGGTTGCAACGAGTTGATGAATGAAGTTCCCGGTATTCATTTCTACGTCGCCACGATGAAATAAAGTACTCAGAACATCGATATCCCGGCCAATTGAATGCGCATTGAAATCTTCAGACGCCAGAGCTTCTTCAATCTGGCTTTCTGTCTGCCCGGTCTGATAAAGATTTTCAACCCGCGTGCTCTGCCCTTTTCCCTGCAATGCGGTTTCACGAAGGTGGTTCAGCACCACATGCGCTGCAGCCGACTCACTTTCATGAAAGGGCAGACCCGCGACCTGTTGTTTCAACGATACATCTGCTGCTGCCCGCTGCGAATTGTTCTGAGCTTCTTCCTTTTGCGTGCCTGGCTCAGCCTGACGGTTCAAACACTCACCAAAAGATCGGGACTGATGCCCTGGCTTCTGCAGACTGAGTGTTGGTGATTGCCGGAAAGGCTGCTGGCTGAAGCATTTCTCACTGTGAATCTGCGTCATGCTTCTTCCTGCCCGTCGCTTCCATGAGTTCAGATTCAAGCTGTGCTCTGTTTTTCCTGGCTACCTGTTGCGTGCGCGTTTCCTTATCCAGATCTTCAAATATTTCTACGCGCGCGTTTGCCAGCGTCACTTCTTTCGTCACATGCTGATGCTTTTCTGACAGGTGAGAAAATTCATCTTGCAGGTTTTTTCGCATGGCTGAGAGATAAGAGGCATGATGAATGGCAAGATTGTTTAATTCAGCATTTGTACAAACATCAAAGTGATGATTCAGATCGTTATATTCCGAATCAATTTCATGCATCATTCTTTTCAGTGTGTCTTGCCGTTTTTCAATTTTTGAAATCTTTTTCCAGCCTTTCATGACCTCTATTTTTTGCTCGATGCTTTTTAATTTAATCACACTATTCATATCTGAGGACATCGTGCTTTACCTCCTCATCAATCCGATGTTTCCAGCAATAGAGTTCCCGATCTAATCGCCGTTTCATCGCGATGACTTTATCGATTTCATCATTTGTTCCGGCCTGATAAAGCCCGGTCCGGACCACATCATCCACCTCTGAATAATCGCTGTAGATCGATCTGACTTTCTTTTCAAACGTCAGCTCATCCGGTGAAAACAGGTTCTCCATCACCCGTGAACGACTTTTTAAGATATTGATTGATGGGTATAAACCATGGTTTGACAGTTTGCGGTCAAGGATAAAGTGCCCGTCAAGGACCCCGCGCATGAAGTCTGACACTGGCTCATTTTCATCATCACCATCAACGAGTACGGACATAATGCTCGTAATACTGCCCTGATTTTTAAAGTTTCCGCATAATTCGACAATTTTAGGCAATTCAGCAAAAACAGAGGGCGGATAGCCCCTCGCCACGGGCAGCTCTCCTCTGGATATCCCTATTTCACGAAGTGCGTGAGCAAGTCTGGTGATGGAATCCAGCACAAAGAGGACGTTTTTTCCCTGCGCGCAAAAATGTCTGGCGTACGCAAGCGAAACATACACGGCGCGCCTTTTCAGACTCGGAGAATCTTCCGATGTCGAAGCAATTAAGATGGTATCGTCGCAGTGACCAGCAGACATCTGTTCCTGATAAAAATCAACCACCTCCCGGCTTCGTTCACCAACCATCGCAATAATCTTAACGTCAGCCTGCATCCCCTGATAGAGCTTGTTGAGCAGAGTTGATTTCCCCACGCCAGAACCGGCAAAGATCCCGACTTTCTGCCCCATCCCGAGCGGAAAGATATCGTCAATAATTCTTGCGCCGGTTTCCATTTTCGCGGTCACCGCCTCCTTTGCGCTCACGGGTGCCGGTTCGGTGGAAAGCATCAGCTGATTTGAAGCCGTCGTCTCCCTGACCGTTTCCTGTTCCTGCGCTGAGATTACCTGGCCAAAGCCATTCAAGACTTTACCGAACGGGTTGTTCATCAGCTCAATCGACGGCAGCTGCTTCTTGTATTCAACATCATTGCCGACCCCAATTCCCTCCAGACTGGTTAAAGGGGCAAGCAGGCATCGATTTCCCTGAATCGAAACGACTTCCGCTTCGACAACACGGGACCGGGCGTAGATGGTGACTTCCTCACCCACCACACAGCCCTGGTGCGACGCTTCGATAAAGCAGCCCGATACGGATTCAACACGACCATATTCAGTTGCCACCGAAGCTTCTGTGGTCCCATCCAGCAAAGTCAGCAGCCACTTATTCGATTTCATCAATCAGGTCCATCAAATTACTTTTGAACACTTGCCGGATTCGGTTGGGAGACACTTTGACTGACATTGCTTCGGTCACAATTCTTGCCTCAAAAGCCGAAAGCGCAGGATCCACAATCCACTGACACCCTCCAGGAATGTCCGTCTCCTGTTTCCGGACCAAGGCATCGGTCTCAGTTGAAATTTCAAGATGCACCACAGGTTTCGGCAGCTTAGCCATTTCAGCCGAGATTAATTCCATGAGTAAGTGCTGCATCTGCTCAGTGTGATAAACCTTTTGAAAGACGCTGGAGAGGACATAAATGATATCCGCCCTGTTGTCCTCACGCTGACGCTGAAACTCGGCTTCCAGACTGCGCATCATTTCAGTCAGGTGACTGGCGTTCCGGCCCAGAATGGCCTCTTTTTTTGATAGCGCCTGCTCTCTCAGCGCAAACTGCTCCATTTGCTGACGGAGTTCGGCTTCCTTTTCCGTGATTTCACGTTCCCGGTCTGCAAGACGCCGTTGCCCCTCATGAATCCCTTCCTGATAGCCGCGTTGCTTTTCCGCAAGAAAAGCCTGCTCAAGTTCAGACTGAAAGTTTTTTTCGATAAAGCCTTTCATTGAACGATCACTCAAAGGCAGGGATGACAGATTCAAATCACTCATCGCAACACTCTTTTGAATTTTCAGAATCAAGATAGGATTGCAGCAGCTGAAACGCAGTGTCATCGAGACACTCAAGATAGGCTGATGCTTCTTGTCGGGTCTGAATCTCAAATACTTCCGAGCTGATCATCAAGTCGATTATTCGCGCATCAGCATCATCCTGAAGGCCATCTTGGCTGATCAACCCTGCAACTGGCTGAAGCTGCATGACTGCAGATTGCGGCGCCATCTTTTCACACAGCTGGTCTTTCATCTGGCGAAGCTTCTCCAGCCCAACCAAAGGCACGCTTTGCAGTTTTTCTTTCAAAAGAAGCTGCTGACCTGAATCCAGCCGGGACAAAATTTTCGCCTGCAATCCGGGAGATGATTTTAAAAGTAACAGACTATAGTTGAGTGTTTTGCTCAAGTTCGCGCCCCTCCAGCCATAGTGAAACATCTTTCAAAATCATCGTTTCCTCATCCCGCTTTAACGACAACTTACGCCGATACAGTCCATGCTGGAATGCAATCAGCAGCAGTACGAAAGCACCGACAGAACCCCAGAGCCAGGGTTGTTCCGTATCCGGTAAAGCACCCAGCTGGGATTGAGATTGGGATTGGCTATGTGCATCCGTTTCAGCATTCAGCGGAGACGATGCCTCAAGCGCAGGACGAATCTCCTGCACTGCGGCTTCCGGCTGAAGCGCCTCAACCGGGATCAATGCCACCGACAATTGATCGCCACGAGTTTCATTGATGCCAATCGCGGTACGAAGCAGGTTCTGCAACACGTCTATCGTGAAATATTCAGACTCCGGAATCATCACGCTGACTGTCAGACGCTCAAGTTTTCCGCGCTGATAATCAATATCCCGCTTCACAGACTTATAACTGAATTCCTCATTCAGCACGGTCGACTTCGGCTTATTTTTGCTGCCTTGGGTTGTTTCAGTGACCCGCTTGGTCACCACCGGTGCTTCAGCGGATTCAAGCCCCTCAGACGACTCTTTGATTTTGTCATTGTTCACCGTTGCCCACGCAGACACACCGATCTGCGAAGCCTCAAAATAAGCGGAGAGCAACTGGATCACTTTTGCTTCAATGTCCTGTTCAATCTCTTTCTTGATGCCAAAGCTAGCGTTTTCATCCAGTGACGGCACACCGCCAGACAGAATCAGACCATTGCTGTTCAGTACCGAGACATTTTCCGGTTCCAGATTAATTACAGAATTCGACACCAGCTGTTTCACTGTCGCAACCAGCGCTCTTTGATTCACCGGTTCAGACGCTGAAAGCGTTAATGTAACTGCAGCTTTCACCGGGGTTTTATTTTGTGAAAAAGTTCGCTCTCGCGGAATCGCCAGGTGGACCCGAGCCGAAGAAACGCCCTGAATCGTCAGCAGTGACTTTTCCAGTTCCCCCTGAATGGCGCGCTGATAATTAATTTTCTGGTAAAAGTCAGACATGGCATGCTGCGCTTCACCAAAAATTTCCAGCCCGGCAATATCACTCTGAAACACCTGGTCTTTCGAGAGTTGTACTCTTGCTTCGGCAAGTTTACTCTTCTCGATCAAAATGCCCTGTCCCGATTCCGGATACTGAAATTTCATTCCGGCATTCTCAAGACTTGTCGCAACTTTGGCCAGCTGTTCAGGAGGCTGTTCGGCAAAAACAAGTTCATAGTCTTTATTCAAAACCAAAAAATAAACAAATATTGCAGCCAGAGAAATCACTGCCACGCCTACAGCCAGTAGGACTTTTCCTCTTTGATTAAATTCCATTTTCTACACTTGCATTCTGGTGACTTCTTTATATGCATCGATCAGTTTATCTCTCAATGCAACTGAATATTCCAAGCTGAGCTTTGCACGCTCGATATCAATCATCAACTCATGCAACTCAATTTTTTCACCTTTTGAGACAGCAAGAATACGCTCATCAATACTGGCAAGCTGATCGGTAAAATTTGTCTGATTCACCTGAATATTCTGCTGAGTGCCGGATAAGGCTTCACTCTGGAGCGATTTCAGTAAATCCCCCGATATTGCTTCAACTTTCATTATCGCTTACTCCCAATCTGAAGGATTTTCGATGACATCTCTTTATTCATATTGAATAGCCTGAGACTCGCCTCATAGGCCCGTGTGGCGTCGTTCAGATGAATCATTTGCGCTTCAATTTTGATGTCTGACCGATACTGAATGACAGGCTTTCCGCCTTCATAAGACACAACCCGCCCCACAACGTTACCGTCATCCTGACTGTTCACCTGAACTTCTTTCGAGCGTACGCCTGAGATCACTTCATCAATAGAAGGTAAATTTGCGACATCCACTTTCTGGGCACGCTGCACAGAAAGTCGGTCGCCAAAAGATTGATTGATAATGGAAAGATTGTAAGTTGCCGTCTCCATTTTCTGCTTTTCAATTTGCATCGATAGAGACATCAAATCAATCGCACTCAGTTTTTCCATCAACGGCCACCTTTGATGATCATGCGTTCCAGATCCAGCCGGGCATTCATCAGAGTCACCAGCCGGTTATTCTGACTGGATAACTCAATGGCTTTCAGCAATATGTCATCAATCGATTGTTCCTGCGGTTCAACCTGAATTTCTGTATTTTGACCATGAAAATTAGAAACACGATGCGATGTTGTTCCCGAATTCAAAGTTTCAGAAAAAGTGACTTTATATTGTTGCTCACCTAGACGTGCAGCAACTAGGTTATAATTATTCACTCTGGATTCGACTGATAATCGACTCAGCGAGGAAGATATTTCCTCAAGCAGAATATCCAAGTTCATTGAAACATCCTTTTATCATGCCCATCGGAATTTAACCTAGGGCCTATTTTCTTTATGGCATTCGTAAAATATCAACTGATATTTATTGGAGAATTAATTTGCCATTAATCGCACCCGCTTTATCGGCTGCCTGCAAAATCACAATGATGTCCCGCGTCGATAAACCCAGTCTTCTCAGTTCACTGACCAGGGTAAATATGGTGGTTGTCTGGCTGAAGTGAGCAACTTTGGCGTTATCATCCTTCACACTGATATTGGTATCCGGTACGACAACCGTCTTGCTGTTATTCCCTTCAATATGGCGCCCGATAATGACATCCTGCGGCTGGCTGACACTGTATTGCGTGCGAATACTCAGCTCCAGATTGCCGTGCGCTATCGTCAGTGAATTCACCTGCACATCACCACCGGAAACGATGGTACCGGTTCGTTCATTCACGATAATCAGAGCTTTCTGGGACGCCAGCACATTCAGCGACTCCATGTTGGCGATGGCACGAACAACCGCGTTACGGTTCGTCGCAGGTAAACTCACCTCTACTTTGCCGGAATGGACGGCTTCCGCCTGATATCCGAGCGTTGAGATCGCATCAGCGATGTTAATTGCAGTGCCAAAGTCGGCTTCACGCAACACAATGCCCACTTTGCCGTTTTTGTTCACCAGATAACCCGTATTCTCTCGCTCTATCGTCCCGCCTTTAGGGACGATCCCCACGGTCGGATGGTTCTTTTGCTCCGTATTCCCGAACTGTTCAAACTTATAGCCCCCGACAGAAATCTGCCCCTGAGCAACGGCATAGGTTTTCCCGTCAATGGCTTCTAAAGGGGTGAGTAAGAGTGTGCCGCCGATCAGACTTCTCGCATCCCCGATCGCAGACACCGCAACATCAATCCTGTCCCCGCGTTCTGAAAAACTCCCGACCTCACTGGTTACCATCACCGCAGCAACGTTTCTGCTGTTGATGTCATCATCTGCTACGATCAGACCAAACTCGCGCAGCGTGTTTGAAATACTGCGGATAGTCGACTTACTCCGCCTTGAATCGCCGCTGCCGGCCAGACCAACAACCAGGCCGTAGCCAATCAGAGCGTTGTCCCGATCACCTTCAATGCGGGCAATGTCTTTCAGACGAACATAGGTTTCTGCCGCAAAGGCATTCACTGTAAAAAAGCAGGTTGCGGCGATAAGCGCGGCTTGCATCAAAACTTTCATGGTTAAAAACCCAGCCATCTGAACAAAGAACGGAATATGCTTGGTTTCCGGTTATCATTGACTTCACCAATACCGCTCAATTCGATTTGGGCCGATTCAATCCGGGAAGAAATGATTGCATTCTGCGGGCTGAGATCATCCGGACGAATAAAACCACTGAGTGTGATTTGTTGCTCTTCTCCGTTAACCGTCACATACTGAGAACCCTGAACTTTGAGCAAGCCATAGGGATCAATTCCTATGATTCTGGCCGTGATCGTGGCGCTGATACTCCCCCGCCGTGAAGTGCTGGCGTCATTTGCCATTTCACTCCGCAGCCCGGCATCTAAATTGAATTGCTCACCTCTGAAGTCATTACTGACCCCAATCTTATGCCTGTTATCCGCATCAATGCCGGCAGACGATGACGCTTTCGCATTTTCCGCAATTAAAATAGTGACAATATCCCCGACTTTATAAGCGCGTTGATCCGCCCAGCTCGCCCTGTAATGATCAATGTCGAATTCAATGGCCCGGGCCGGGAAGGCACTCACCATACTGAGCACGACTACCAGCATCCGGATGTCTCGATTTTTTGTCACCTGACTAACTCCACTTTTCCTGAAGAGACCACCGCTGCATCCAGCATCGTTCCCGAACCGGGAATTCTGACTTTCACCGTATCCCCTCTGTTTCCCTTGGATAATGCCTTGACTTTCAACGTGATCTCGAATGAATCTGAACGGCTGACCAGAGTGATAAAATCACCTTTCTGAACATCCATTCCTTTTTCCAGGTCATATTCACATAAGGCCTGACCCGATTTTATTTTTCTCACCGCAACGGGTTTCCGGGTCATATCATCTGTTTTGGCTAATTGATTCTTACAGGAAAATGCATCTGTCATACGCCAGATGAAATCATCATCGCTGATGGCCTCTCCCTGCCTGATATTGCGTTTTGCTTCCCAGCCTAACTGCTGACTGCTGACGATGTACCACAGTGACTGTGTTTTCACGTGCCCCTCAGCCGATGGTTGTTCAACAACGACCCGGCAGCGATGAATTTCAAAACGACATTCAATCTTCTGAAACTGATATCCATCATCAATGTCCGGATGCGCGCCCGCTTTATTGATGACGAAATTATCGTAGCCTTGCGTAAATAAATAATCAGAAAGATAATTCAACGGTTCTTTCAAACCGGCAAATGCACCGGGAGAAAATAAAATGAAAACCAGACTCACAGAAAATATTTGTTGAATCATAACCGGAACAATTAACGGGTTAAGTTATTAATCGTTTCTAAGATTTGATCACTGGCCTGAATAACTCTTGAATTTAACTGGTACGCTCTCTGGGCAGCCATCAAAGACACCATTTCATCGATCATATTGACGTTCGACATTTCGGTATATCCCTGCAAAATTGTGCCCGCGCCGTCTTCTCCCGGGACTAAATACTGTCTTTTTCCGGCTGCCTCCGTCTGATACCACACACCGCCGGAGCCCGGTTTTAATGCTTCAAATGAATCGAAAACAGTGAGTTCAAGCTGGCCCAGTTCAAGCATGTCACTTTCCCCTTGGATCTTTCCGAACACCGTGCCATCGCCGGATACTTTCAGTTCTTCAACATCAGGCGGAACAATGATATTGGCTGCCAGACGGTGCCCTTGTACGGTTGCCAGTGCGCCATCTTCCAGCTTGTGTAAGGACAGA
The DNA here is from genome assembly GCF_054600795.1 of Photobacterium sp. R1. NCBI lineage: Bacteria > Pseudomonadati > Pseudomonadota > Gammaproteobacteria > Vibrionales > Vibrionaceae > Photobacterium > Photobacterium sp. R1. The sequence continues at coordinate 542,544 of NZ_BAAHZP010000001.1, read as the reverse complement.
ACACGCGTGTAGGCGGTTTCACCATTATCCAGTTCGACCTCAAGCAAGCCATTCCCCTGAATCGCCAGATCAAGCGGCGACGCCGTGTACTTATACTCGCCATCAACAAATCGAAAGATCGCATCTTTTATTTCAACACCGCCACCAACCGAAAGATTACGCTCAGCACCTTCAACAGATGTAGTGCTGGACAGCAGACTATTGAAAACCGGCGTACTCGCTTTATACCCTGGCGTATTAATGTTGGAAACGTTGTTGGAAATCATGTCGATATATTTTTGCTGAGTTCTGAGTGCCATTTCTGCATTGGACAGCGCTTCAATCATCTTATTTTCCTAATTCGCTGATGGTTTTCTTTAATACCTGATCGTATGCCGCTAATGTTTTTTGCATGGTTTGAATGTGGCGTTTTGCCGTCATCAACTCGACTACTTCTGAAGCGGAATCAACGTTGGATTGCTCCAGATATCCCTGTAAAACCTGACTTTGACTGTCAATATCAAGCCTTGGTATTTTCTCGTAAATAATATGTCCCTGATGATATTGTTCCGGATTTATTTCGCCGACCTGTACCAGAATTAATTCTTCAGTATTCCCGCTGGGATCCGAAATTTTCCCTTCAGAATTCACACGAATACTGGTGCTGTCGAACTGAATATCACCATTCTGACTTTGTAACCGAAACCCACGGCTATCCACGACATAACCCGCACCGTCGAGCTGAAACTGGCCATTGCGGGTCAACACCACGGTTTTGCCTGACTTCAGGACAAACCATCCCGTCCCCTGAATGGCAAAATCCAGATTACGCCCCGTCTGTTTCAGCTCTCCCTGCGACAGGTTCATAATCTGCCCCGCTGTTTTCGTCTGGTTCTTCCCCGCGTCATCAGAGGCCAGTAATGCTTTAAACCCGGTAGTCGTCACATGTTGGGTATTGGTACTGATCTGATTGACCGTGTTCATATCGCGGCTGAGGGAATGCATCACGATGCCTGAAATTTTGTCCATTTAACGGCTCTCCCCATGCGTGAGCTGACCAACGGTCCGGATCAGCTTGATGCCCTTCACTTCCTGCGCAGATATCACCGCCAGCCTTGGCACCACTCGCTCGGTGATTTTCCGAAGCGGCGCTCGCAGGGTACCGGAGCACAGCAACACAGGTTCCAGACCTTTTTCCATCACGTTTTCACACTGACGGACCAGTTGCTGAAGCACAGACTCAACTTCGCCCGGAGCAATCTGACCATCATGGCTGTCGCCGCCGATTGCACGCTTGAGCATGGACTCCAGTTGCGGCGTCATGGTGATTACGTTCAAATGCTCTTCGGGGTCCAGATAACGGTCACAGAGCCGAAGTGCTAATCGTTCCCGGACTTTCTCAACCAGTTTTTCAATATTTTTATCTTCAGCACTCGCATGCTCAGACGCCGCTTCGAGAATCAGTTCAATATGACGGATGCTGACCTTCTCGCTCAGTAAGAGTCTGAGCAGACGGTGCAGGTCAGAAATGCTCAGGAGCTGAGGCACAATTTCTTCGACCAGAGACGCATTGTCCTGCTTTAACCGGTTTAACACTTGTTCGACGTCTTTTCGGGACAGCACATCCTGCAGATTATTTTTAATCGCTTCTGAAATATGCGTGAAAATAATCATCTCGGGCTCAACGACTGTACAGGAGCGGCTCTTCGCAAATGACCGCATGGTGTCGTCAATCCAGAGCGCCGGTAAACCATAAGCCGGCTCTTTGGTAGCTTCCCCGGTCATTTCCGCCAGGATCTCAGGGGCGCTGATCACCATAATTCGATTGCTTTGAATCTGACCTTTTCCGATGCGGGAGCCGTGAATATGGATTTCATAGCGATCCGCATCCAGCTCACTGTCCGCCTTGAACTGAATATCCGGCAGAATATAGCCGAAGTCTTTCGCCACCAGTTTCTTGAGGGCTTCCAGGCGCTTATCCAGTGCCCAGTTGCCGGATTCAATATTCTTTTTCAGATCCTTCCCGAGACGCACTTCAATGGGATGAATCTTGATGTAATCCACGAGATCATCTTTGCTTTCCGATTCCGCATCGTGGACCTCAATCACGTGATTAGACTTGATTGCCCACCAGACACAACCGCCAAACAACCCGATCGCAAGCAAAATCGGCATCGTCGGTAAGCCATCAAGAAACAGTGCCAGCACCAGCGCCAGCGTCACCAGAATGAGTGTTCGGGGGTGTGATGAAACCTGTCGGCCAATCTCGCGGCTGAGTTCATAGTCTGTGGCTGCCCGGGTAATAATGATGCCGGTGGCCACCGCAATAATCAGAGAAGGGATTTGCGTGACAATCCCGTCACCGACCGTCAGGAGAGAATATTTCGTCAGGGCTTCTCCCCACTTCATCCCGTGCTGCGCGACCCCGACAGACACTCCCCCGATAATATCGATCAGAATGATAATAATGCCGGCAATCGCATCACCTTTGACAAACTTTGTGGCGCCGTCCATCGCCCCATAAAAGTTTGCTTCCCGTTCGATATTCGAGCGCCTTTCCCGGGCTTCATGTTCATCAATCAGGCCCATATTCATGTCGGCATCAATCGCCATCTGTTTACCGGGCATACTGTCCAGGGTAAATCTGGCCGCGACTTCCGCCACACGCTGCGCACCATTGGTTACAACAACGTACTGAACCACAACAAGAATGATGAAAACTATAAAACCAATCACATAGTTTCCAGCAACCACGAATTCACCGATGGCGCCAATCACGTGCCCCGCTTCACCTTCACTCAGAATTAAACGCGTTGCAGATATGTTCAGTGAGAGACGGAACAACGTTGCAATCAGAATAATGGATGGAAACGTTGAAAAGCTGAGTGGCTTATCTGTACAAAACGTCAGTAACAGAATTAAGAGTGCAACGCTGAAGTTGATAATCTGAAGGAAATCCAGCACTCCAGGCGGAACCGGCAAAAATATCACCATCAGAATCAACACAACACCGATGATAAATAAATTACTATGCCAGTCCTTCAGCATATATTGCTTAAACAAGATGAGTTCCTTGGTTTATCACTTTATTGATGTTGAGTATTTAAATACCAGCGGTAAATCTCGGCAACCTGATCATATAACTCTGGCGGTATTTCAGCGTTGATCTTCACTTTTTGATACAGCACGCGAGCAAGCGGAATATTGGTTTTCATCACAACCTGATGATGACGGGCTGTTTTCCTGATCTGATATGCAAGCTGCCCTTTCCCTTTGGAGACGACTTTGGGCGCGGTCATTGTTTTCGGATCGTATTTCAGTGCAACCGCAACAAAGGTCGGGTTGGTGATCACCATATCCGCTGAAGGAACGTTTGAAAGTGCGCCCAGCTTTCCTCGCAATTCTTTCTGAATTTGTTTCCTTTTCGACCTGATTTCCGGATCACCTTCCTGATTTTTATATTCATCTTTCACCTCTTTTTTCGACATCCGCATTTCTTTGCGAAAAGACCAGCGCTGAAATATCAGATCGAACAGGGTAAAAGGAACCATCGCCAGAATAAAAAAGACAATGGTTTGAATCAGCAGGGCATTGACCTTATCCAGTGTGCCTGACAACGAATAGCTGATTGAATCCGGTAATGTAAATATCTCATCATAGAAAATCATATACGCCAGTACCGAAACCAATGACAGCCTGAGCAGATTTTTCACCAGCTCAAACAAAGACTTTAAAGAAAATAACTTCTTAAACCCTTGAATCGGATTGATTTTCTTGATATCCGGCTTTATCGGATGAAAGCTGAAAATCCCACCCGTTTGTATGAAATTAACAATGACGCCAATTAAAATCGCCAACAGCAAAACAGGCATCGTGGCATAGATATAAGATTCAAAAATCTGCCCGATCAGCCAGCTGTCACTTTGTACCGATATGTCTGGCGCCATCAGGAAAACGTTTTGCATCACCGCCATCAGCTGCACGCCAATTTCTTTGGCAATAAACAGAACTGTGACCAATGTAATCAGCAAGCCAGCGAAAGCATTGACATCCATGCTCTTGGAGACCTGCCCTTTTTGCTTCGCTTGCTGCAATTTATACTGTGTTGCTTCTTCTGTTTTTTCTTCTGATGCCATCCCGTTGCCCTCAATAAAGCGAAAGCCAGTATGAAAAGACACCATCAAACAGCCTGTCTGTAATTTCACTGACATGTCTGGAAGAAATTCCGAGAATCAGGAAGGCGACAGCAGTTTTTGCGGGTAAACCAACAAAGTAAATGTTGATTTGAGGCATCATTTTATTACAAAGCCCTAAAAGCAGATCAACCCAAAAAATAGCAATCATCACGGGCAGTGCCAGGAGAAATGCCAGAACCATCTGTGATGAAAATAACGCGATCATCATGTCCAGCTGCGGTTCGCCGGGACCTGACAGGATCGGAAAAGACCGGATGGATGCTGCAAGTAACTCAATCACAGTGTAATGCGCGTTGGTGACAAAAAACATCAATGAGATAAAGATGATAATTGCCCGGGTCAGAATTGGTTCCGATTCCTGCATCGCCGGGTTAAAAATCCCCATCGGATTAAAACCTACCTGCATATCGAGCAATTTCAGAAACGTAAATATTGCACCGTAGGTGACAACCAAGGCGAACCAGAAAACCAGACCAATAAAGAACTCGTTCAGGCACGCTACCGCCAATGCCGTACCCTCTAAATGCACAGCGCGTATTATTAAATTTTGATCGATGGTATGAGTGAAAATAATCACACCAATCACAACGGTGACCACCATTTTTATAAATGGCGGTAACATCGACAATGGGTTAATACTCCTGAACACTAAAGCAGGCGTAATTCTTAAAAGAATCAGAAAAAATACAATCGTATAAGATTGCCAGTCACTTAAAATAGCATTCAGTGTCACAAACTCGCCGCATAATCAAATATGTTGATTGCAAACTCCGTTAATACCCCAAGCATCCAATTCGACATCAGCATAATCACAAGTGCGACTGCAATCATTTTCGGCACAAAAGTTAATGTCATTTCCTGTATTTGTGTTACCACTTGCAAGATACTAATGATTAATCCAACGACCAATGCAACCAGCAAAATTGGACCACAAATAATAAAAGCCACATGCATTAATTCACTTAATAAGTAGCTGGCAGCATCTTTGTCCATTTTATGGTTGACGACTCAGGATTATTTTTGTCATCGCTTCCGACAGATTTTCAACGCTGAGGTCTGATTTGAACGCCATCAGTCCTGACATAATCGAGTCTGCCTCTTTAGTTTTCCCTTTCACCTGAAAATATAACGCCCTTGCAAACAATGCAGACGGGCAATTGGCATCTAACTTCAGGGCCCGCTTCAGTTGCTCCTGTGAAACTGACCATTTTTCCCGGACAGCATTCACGATTGCCAGACCGCCATGACATTCAGCAAAATTCCGGTCTGTTTTCAGACCTTCTTTGAAGCAGGATTCGGCACGGTCATAATCCTTCACCGAAAAATAACACCAGCCTAAGTTCACCCGACTGCCAACATGTCCTGGCATTTTTTGGCACGCCTTTTCATACCATTGAATCGCAGCATCGAATCGGTGGGCATACATGTATGACAGCGCCTTCATCGCCAGCAGGCGTCCCATTTCCGGATGCTTTGCCAGTAATGGTTCCAGGATGATTAACGTCGTTTCCGTCTCCAGACGGTACAGAGATAAACTAGCGCTGGTGATCAAAGCATCACACTGGCTGTTGTCCAGCTGCAACGATGTGCGGCAATGCTTTTCAGCCAGTTCATACTGCGCATCATCCAGATACAATAAGGACAGCAGTCCGTGAACTTCAGCGTGTTGTTCCGGCGTACACGTTGTGAGTAAGCGATACGTTTCTGCAATCGCCTGCGAGTTATTTTCTAAATGCGCCAGGCAACGTGCTTTCAGCAGCGTATTTGCCACATCAAGTTCAGGAATCTGCGCCAGCAACTCATAAGCTGCTTCATACTTTCCGGTCTGAAAACAGGCCAGTGCACAATTAATTTTCAAACCCGGCTGAGCGTAACCGCGACGGAACAGGTCATGGTATGCCTGAACGGCGTCATCATACTGATTTAAAGCCAGACATAAGTGTCCCTTCCAACTCAGCAAATCTGCATGATCATCATTCAGTCCCAGTGTCTGTTCGACAATTTGCATCGCTGCTCGGAACTCTCCCTGCTTCGCTAAGCCCCCAATCAAATCAAGGGCCAGCAACGCATTGGATGGATCCATTTCAAGAAATTCTTTTAATCGCTGAAGGGACATCGTCATCACTTACTATCAATGAACCTGGTCAAGTTTTTGGGTCACCGGTGTCGGCTCTTGCGACGCAGCCGAAATTTCCTCTAAAACACCGAGCGCTCGTTCCACGTAATAATTATCGCTTTCTGCTGTCGCGACTAATTGTTGCAGCAGTGATTTGGCCTGGACCTCTTCGCCGGTCAGGATGAGTAACAATGCTTTATGAAAAAGAACAGGCGGATAGTTTTCTTCAACGTCCAGCACACCGTCCCAACATTCTGCGGCTTTACCCAGCTCATTCATTTCCCGGTATACCATTCCCAGCTGAAATCTTTCATGCAGGCGGGAAGGTGTTCTTTCCAGCAATGCAGAATAATGCTCAACCGCTTGATGAAATAACTGAAGCTTTGCATAAACGCTGCCTAACATTGAATCCAACTCGTCTGATTCAACCTGATTATTTTTTAAATGCTTCAGCTTTTCCATGCCTTGAAAAAGGTTGTCATTTTCAAGATCAAGCGCAGCAAAAGCCAAAAGCTCTTCTGTAGAGAACATTTCAAAGTGCAGCATATTATCCTCACGCACGAATAGATAAATCAGTCTTTTCCTCAGACTATTTCAAAGATGATCCTATAGAAAAGATGAACGTCCCTCGAATTCTTCTATCACAAAACAGGATGTAATTATTACAATCAATTTCATGGAAAATAAATTTAACAATAAATATACAAGCCAAGAAAAATATCTTGCGTATTCACAACGTTAAATCAACACCAATATTCATTTATGCTTTCAATAAATGATTCAAATTTGTTAAATCTACGATCTCATCGTTAAATATCGGATCACTGATAACCCGTAATAAATCAGGAAAATGATCATGAGACCGATTTGCCACATCACGGGATAAATATTCATCTGTAGAGAGCGTTCCCCAGTTCATCAATCGTGAAAAAAATGCGCAATCTGCATGGTATCTCTTGGCAAATTCAACAAAAGCAGGCATTTCATCATAGTTGTTCTGCTGCACGACAAAGCTGAATTTAATATAACCAAGTTCACCCCGCTGCTTTAACTCACGAATAAATGATAAGTTCTCCAGAAGTTTTGAGTAACTGCCCCCACGCCGGTTGATTTCATAAGTTTCCTGACAACTCGCATCAATCGAAATCTCAACATAGTTGATTCTGTCACGGACAAAATCTGGCAATTTATGCCAGATAAATGAGTTAAACAGCTGGCCATTACAATGCAGCAAGATTGAATGCAGACTCGGAAAATTCTCCTCTTTCATCCGCGCGAGAAAATCCCGCGAGAACGGTGATCCAAAGGCGTCACCGGCGCCGGAGATATACAGCTCCTGCAAATCGGTACTGTTTGCCTCAATCTGACGCTCAATGAATTTGATATCTTCTGCTGCTTTCCCTTCTGCAAGAATCACATCATGCCGACACGACGGGCAAGACAGATTGCAGGAAGGGTCAAAACCATAGTTGATAAACTCAAATCCACTTTCTAAGTAACCGCTCTCTTTCAAGATGCCGTGTTGAACCACAGAGGGTAACTCTGTAAAGGTTTTCAGCTGTGATTCCGGATTGACCAGCTTTGGGCACACATCATGACGACAATATCGATACGACCCGTCCAGAATCGATTTTCGAAATTCAGCTGCGTCTTCATTATTCCATAAGGTGTCGAGTGCTGCGTCTCTTGGATCTCCGACACTCGGATACCCATGCCAGGCACTACAACAAAAATAAGCGCCATCATTCACCAGAATCAGCTCACGAAATGGTGAAATACAGTAAAGGTTTTCACCATTTTGATTCTGAACCCCTTCAACCCAGTCCCAATCACGAAGGACAGGCTCATTTCTCAGATACAGTTGAATTTCTTCCAGCGCACTGAAAGCGTCCAGACTTTGCACATCATTCCATTGCAAAATTGCTTTTAATGACGCCGGATAATTCCGAAGCAAACGCAAAGTAATAAAATCTGAGGGTAGCCGATGGTGAATGACATCCGCAGTGTTATCGGTAAAAACCCTGCCATTCATGACATAGGGAAATTTATCCAGTCCATTGCCTCTGGCCCATTCAATAAAAGGACGGGTACTTGTTTTCTTCCAGGCACTAATAATGGTGTCATGCTCAGAAAACACCAAGCATTCCTGTTTCCTGAAACTTTCTGCAGGTTCAAACGTATACAGCTTCGCATGGTGTTCACTCTCAAAGTACTTGCGAATCAGCGCAGAAACAGAAGTTTCATTCGCATCCCATAATTGTCTGAGTTGCGAATTCAACCAGACACGAAGATTATTTTCTTCGTTGTCTGTGATATCCAGTACTTCTATTCTTTCCATACACCTATGACCGTGCTTAACGTCTAAGCAACAGGTAACCTCTTTACATCCTTTGCCTGCATCATACCGACAGCATTTTGACACCACAATATTAATAATTAGATTTATACGCACCGTTCACATTATTCATTGCAACGCATTTGCAAAAGTTTTCATGCTCGGTTCCATTTATGGCAATAAAAAGTAGACTTTCTCATTTTACAGAGACTGCTATCACAAATTATTATTTGTCTAGGCAATTTCAAAAGAAATACAATATTCCTGTGAAACATTTAACGACAGACAAAGGTTAAATATAAGTTAAATGTATGTGATGGCTTTTTACGGAGTTGATTTTTATTTTGCTCACTCAAACTAAAGCTGAAATAAATTCATACAAAAAACACCAAAAAGATACTCTATCAGCAAATTAATCACAAAAAAAAGCTCGATGATTATTTAAAAGGTATATTTGATTTATTTTTATTCAGATATAAAAATAAATCTCCAGGCGTGAAGAAAATTTCAGTGATTGCAATTCACCATCTTGTTGCAAAACAGACAGAGGGGAAATTTCAGGACAAATTGAAATGATACGGCTGAGATGGCTGAAGCCGTCAACCGTGAGAGATGAGCGCTACCAGGAAAAATCAATAAACACAGACTCACTGTAACCACTGACGATGCCATGTTTCTGGATGAAATCCTGAAACTCGCCGTGTAGCGGATGTGACCGGAGATGAATTGCCTCGTGGTCATAGCTCCCCTCAATGACATAGGCTGACTCTGACCAGGCTTGCAAAGGATGAATCACCAGATAGCTTGCCCCGAGTGATTTTCCCAACTCAATAAAAGCCGGTATTTCCTGATAATTGCTCTTTCGGTAGACCATCACCAGTGTGATTTCGTTAATTTCCCCAATTTGATGCAGGCGCTGAACAAATTTCAGGTTCTTCATCAGCGTCTCAAAACAGCCACCCCGTACTGTCGCATAGGTTTCAGCAGTGGCCGCATCCACTGAAATGCAGGCATAAATGGCCATGGAGCGAAGATAGGGATGAATGCGATACCAGTTCTTGTCTGTCCAAAGGAGCCCATTCGAGCGCAAAGTCACCATTTGCAGGTTCGGAAAATCATCGACCGGAAATTGATGAAGAAATTTTTGATACCAGCGACTGGCGAACACATCACCGGCACCATCGAATTCCAGAAATTCGATACCAGGCGTGATACTTCGCAAATTGCCATAAATGGTATCTAAACGCTGACTGCCCTTCTCTTCCATGTACAACTCATTGCGACATGAAGGACACTGCAAGTTGCAGGAAGGATCCATACCTAAATAAAGTCGGGTCGGCGGACTGACCAGGGCGCCGTCAAAGTTTTCCGGAGCATTCAGATAGTCGAAAAAATTACTGTTGAATAAGCCGGGATCTTTTTCGATTTCATCCACAGAATGAACCAGATTCCGAAGTGCCGGATTGTCTTTGTTGGCTGCCGCAGAACAGGTTTTTTCATTGCAGTATCTCAAACTGCCATCCACAAAGGACATTCTGAAAGTCTTGTAGATATCATTATTCCATATGTCCAGTGCATCCTGCTGAAGCAGGTTCCCGGCAACCGGCGTCATGTTTTGAATGTGCGACCCACAACAGATGTACAGATCGCCCTTCGGGTCGACGAGTACCTGATGAAAAGGCGTTTTACACAACAATGGTTCACTTGGCGTGATATCGACTATTTCGATTTTATTTTCGAATGGGTGCATGATCTGTCTCGCGATAAGTGATGCAGACATAGATTCGGTGTTGTTCACAATAATTTGGCTTTGTAAATTAAAAATGAATCTATACTCAATTTTGTTCGAGTAATAATTTCACCTCAATGAAAAAGACACTGATAAAACAGTCCTTGAATCAAGGATTATTTCGGAATAATGAACACACTTAACATTATCAGTAAAAAAGCGATGAGAATTGTTAAAATCAATAATTTCACACAGTGAAACACCCATCTCTTATTCAATGGATACTTCACTAAAGCATCAGCTGTATTGACATAATCAAACAACAAAAATACAGATGTTGGGATATGACAAGTATATATTGCTTTATATCTGCCCGGGTCGGTTTCTTTCATCATGAAACCTAAATAAACACTCAGGGCACATAGCGAAATGAGTGCCAACATACCAAGTAAGAATATAAAAAACAAAATAACACTCATTGCTGTCATTTATTCCTTCCAGTCGCCTTAAAAACCATTCGTAAACCATACTCACAGTCTATCATCTTTACGTCACCTTCTCGATTCTTGAATGATGCGCCCGAAATCAATCAGGCGCATTCTCATTTAAGCTAATTCATCTTTCAATCGTGTCATTTTAATCGGAAAAAATCAGCCACTGCATGGTAACCAGAATCTATTGTATCAATGACGTCATCACGATGAGTGTTGTAGAACTCATCTAATTGATAGTCAACATAAATTCCTGTTGCAGTGCCAGTGGCCAACGTCACTGCTGGAGCCGCGGGTGCAACTGTCATTGTCGTAATAGCTCCTGCGCCAGCCCCAACTGTGACACCTGCTGCCGTAGATACCATCCCGCTACCAAGCATTTGTATGCCATCAAGTCCTGTTGCAATCACAGCTCTGGAGCTAAATCCATCTTTTGCAAAGTTATTATAACTATCGGTCGTAAATTCAATGAAATCACCAATAAATCCTAAATTCTTACTAACTTTAAAAAATCTGGATTCCTCACTGATTAATCGTTGAGATCTTGATATTGAGACATTTTCGCCATACGAACGCAGCATCTCGTAACCGTCTGGATCATAAATAGATGAATACGCTAAATCTGTCCTGACTTGAGATACTGATTCAGGCAGTTCCTTCCATAATTTCCAGCCAACTTTTGAAGTATCCGAAATATTTTTCGAATAAGAGTTCAACTTTATACCATAAGCATCATAGGTGTCGTATAAATCAGCTGAATGCTGAATAACTTTTCCAACCTGCTGGCTAACATCTTGGAATCGGCTTGCTCCTCCAAGTACATGTCCCAAAACGGAAGGTACCTCTATTTGATCAGCCTGATGCGTCTCAAATACACCGTCTAACCGTGTGCCATCTTCTGGGTAATGACCACTCTGCTTTGCTAATTCAATTTCTTGTCTTAATTTCTTGGATGCTTCCATAAAATTAAAACCAGTTTGATTACGGCCACTACTTTTTTCACCCGACATCCGGGAATCCAAAATTGCCTCATAATTCTTAATATCGGCAGCTTTCTTCAAGTTCACATCTTGAACTGCATTCATAACTCTTGCTGCATCATTCAACCGAATATCAAGTTCTTTCTTCGCGTTCAGCCTGTCATGAGCATCCATTTCCCTTGCGAGTGCATAAAGCTCCTGATCATGAGCTTTTTTACTCTGCAATTTCTGGTATCCATTCATACGATCAACGAGTGATGCTATTTGCTCCTGACGTTGTCTCTCCTGACGCTGCACCCCCTGCCTCGCCACATTGGCCAGCGCATTGCCAAAGGCATCCGTCATCATCCGCCCGGCGTTATCTCTGAATGATTTACCCCGGATAGCATTTGAAGCAGCCGCGCCTGCAAAGCCATTCAGGGTATCTCCCAGAATACCGAGATCTGACGTGAACTGAGCACTCCCCACACTGGCGACAGAACCGACGGCTGAAGCCGCAAAGCTTTTCCAGCTGAAGGATGCATCCATGCCGAGCGCTTTACTGCCAACATAGTTGGTCGCGTAGGACGCCGTACTCTGGACTAAGCCATGTGAGATTCTCGTTGAAAGCGGCACCGATGCAGCTTGCGAAGCATTTGTAGTCGAGCTGGCAGTCCCTGCATTCGCCGCACCATTGGCTGCATTTGTACCACCAGAAAGATACTGTCCAACCCCCGCTGTCGCAGCAGCAGCCAGTCCGCCTAACGCAACCTGGCTCCAGGAGAAGTCATCGACAACCCCCATGGCTTTACCAACCAGCTGAGAAGCAGCGGATCCAACAGCCCCACCAATTGCAGCTGCAGCCAAACCAGCGGTGACAGAGCCGGCCACGGTCGCGCCGCCCAGAACACCTAACCCTGCAGCACCGACTGTGGCTGCACCAGCTACACCAGTACCCGCCGCACTCATCATCGAACCAATTACACCGGCTGCTGCACCCGCGGTATAAATCGTCACCACAACTGCAATCACCACCATCACGATCATCGCAATCGGGTTACAGCTTTTCTTCGGTGGCGGCGGTGCAATCGGATCCGGATTAACGTTCCCCAACACTTCACTTTCGTTGTATGGCTTGAAGCTTTCTGCCCCGTTAAACGTCTGCGTATGCTGATTTGGAATCACCAGTGATTTCCCTTCCACCAGCTTGTCGCTTGGTGACAGACCATTGGCATCCGCAATCAGGTACCAGTATCGGCTGTCGCCATAAACGGCCTGCGAAATGCGCTGCAGGGTATCATTGCCTCTGACAATGTATGCGCCGGGCTGAGCACCGGTGGCAGCCGCACTGTCGTTCAGTAAATCCGCATCCAGTTTGCTGTCGGTCAGTCGTGCCAGTGCATTCCCGGCCACCGCCAGTTCAGCACTGAGTTTACCGCCTTCCAGCTGTAATGCGATCTGGCCATTAAAACCAGTCAGCATCTTCCTTTCGCTTGCATCCTTGGTACTGTTGATCTGAGTCAGATGACCCGCCGAGTTGTAGCGGAAATCGGTGACCCCGGTTTTGTAGCCTTTCTGATCCCGGCTCGCAGTCATTTTTATCTTCTGGAAGCTCTCTTTTCCGCGATAGTCATAGACGTGCGTTTCAGTAAATCCTTCCCGAATCATATTGGTCTGTTGCTTCGCGAGCTGGCCCGAGAAATGGTACGTGAACGCCAAGCTTTGTGTTGCGGTACCGTTCGTCACCACATCCTGCTGCTTGAGCTGTCCATCGCTGTACACATAGGTGGTTTTGGTCTGGTCCGTTTTACCCGAACCAGCGCGAATCAAACCATTCGTATGTTCATAACGGGTCGACAGCTCATTTTGCTCCAGCGCATGTCCGGTCCGCGAATTGGTCTGTGTCAGGAACCGGGTCTGATAACGTGCCGTACCGTTGTATTCATAAGACTGAATATTCTGTATATGGCCATTCACATCATAACCAAACAGGGTTTCCTGCTTGACGACAGCTTTCTTGCCATCACGCGTGACCGACGTCCAGACAATCTCTTTTTCTTTCTGGCCTGCGGCATTGTATTGAATCTGACGACTTCCGGCTTTCCCTGCAAAACTCTGGGTCTCGGCAGCATTCTGATGCGACGCCACCATGCGGTTATCACCGTCGTATTGATACCAGCGGGTTTCGGACACAGTGCCCCGCTTGCTGACCACTTTCCGGCGGTTACCCACAGCATCGTACTGATAAGTCACACTTGAGTTTTCAAGTGTCTTCCCAAAACCTTTGGCTGTCGTTGTCCCAATCGACGCCAGTCTGCCATGACTGTCCCACTGACTGACCGTCACGAGCTGCTGATCGCCGTCCGTCAGGGTTCGCTGTGTTTCTTTACCATTTACGTCGTAGACATAGGTTTCACTCTTCGTGCCGGAAACCTGCTTTTTCAGCAAACCGTTGGTGAAATACTCAAAGCGGATATCCATACCGCCGCCGGTCTTGCGTGTCACCTGACCGAAAGCATCGTAGCTGTAACTGATCACACTGCCGTCGAGCAAAGTCTCGGTGAGCAAGCGTCCGGTTTTCGAGAACGCCGCACTCTTTCTGGCTTTTTCACTACCGCCTGCCAGCCAGGCTTCGCTGGTCTTGTTACCGAATGCATCATAGGTAAATTTCTGATGCTGGCCGCCGCCTTTGGTTTCCAGCACACGACCGGCCTGATCGAAACGTGTCCACTGGGTATACCCGGTTTCGCCCACCCATTCTTCGCTGTACCGCTGCCCGAGCTGGTCATAGGAATATCTGGCATATACTTCAGCAAACTTATCATCCAGCCGGAGCTTGGCACGGGTCAGCAACTGGCCATTATTGTTGTAGGTAAACATTTCACCCTGGCCCAGCGTGTTGATCCGGCCAACCATGTCACCACGGGCATCGTGATAATAGTGCGTCACCCCGCCGGCACCATTGATGTCTGAGAGCTTCTGCCCAGCAAGATCATAGGTGCTCTTCTGCCATTTTCCGTTCGCATCCTGAACGGCAATCCGGTTTCCGTTCAGGTCGTAGTAAATCTTGGAAACAGGCTTGCGCTTCGTGAGCGTTCCCTTGGTATCCAGAACATCCGTTTCAGGTCCCGTCTGTTCAATCACCTGATTGTTCTGGTTGTATTTGAACTGATAAACACTGCCATTCACGTTGCGGGTCAGCACGTTTCCGAAGCGATCCAGCACCTGCGTTGTGACCGGAGACTTGCCGTCAAAGCTCACGCCTTTCTCACTGGTCAGGTTGCCCATTTTGTCGTAATCGCGAACTACCACCCGGCTGCCGCCAGTCGTTTCACGAATGACTTTCCCCAGCCAGTTATATTGATAATTGGTCTTGATGCCTTTGCGCTCTGCCGCGGTGACCTGACCGAAGCCATCATATTGATAACTTTCCTGCACCTCGTTATTGAAGCGTTTTTCAGTCACTTCACCAAAGGCGTTATACCGTGCCGATTCAGTAATATTGCCGGATGAGGCGTTCACGGTTGTCGCCGTCTGACGTCCGGTTTTGTCATAACTGAAACGGGTCACTTTATCGAAACTGTAACTGAGCCCTCCCGTCGAAGAGACCTTCACTGTTTCCTGAACAACACGGTTCATCGCATCGGTCTGGATCTGGGTGTAGTTCCCCTCCGCATCTTTCCGGCCGGTGAGCTGGCCTTGCTGATTGAAATACTGGAACGTCGAGCGACCCTCAGTCATCGTGCTGACCTGATTTCCCTGGGCGTCGTAGAGATAATCGGTCCGCTGATGCGCTGACAGACGTTCAGGCTGACTGCCGCCAGCTACGGCAAGCGCCACACTTGATACCACGTAGTCCCGTTTCTTGCCCCAGGTCGTGACCAGACGGCCCAATGCATCAAACTCATGCAGCACACGGTTAGCCGCAGTCGCATGATTGGCAGCATCAACCGAATTTGTCTCCTGCACCGTCATATACATCCGGCCGGCATAATCGTGGTACGTTGTTGTGATCAGATTGCCGGTTTTCTCAGTAACCGTATTGCCGTTATGGGCGTGGTAAACCACATGATGCCGCGTGGTCTGCGTCCGGTTCCCGCGGTGATCATAGCCGTAGCTCTCAAACCGTTGTGCATTTCCCTGCTGTTTCTGCCAAGCTTCAAGCGCCTTCAGGCTCCACTCACCGGTATAGCGGTTGGTGAATTCACGTTGTTCAACCAGCTGCCCCAGGCCGTTATAGCCATAAGCAGTGACATACCCTTCAGCATTCCGGGTCGCCAGCAGCTGACCCGTTAACGAGTACAGGTGCTGTCCGGTTGTGACTGATACGTTTTTCGCACTGCGCGTGGTGGAAACTTTTTCGCCGAATGCGTTATAAACCACGTCATCCCGAATAGTATCGCTGTTCACGCTGCTGCTTTGTGTCGCCGAAATTTCCTGTCCGCGCTGATCGTAGTTCCAGCTGATGGCACGGCTGGTGCCGCCACCGGCAACAAACTTCTCCAGCTCAGACAATGCAATGGCCGAGCCCTCAGGACGTTTCGCACTGAATGCGTTACTGTATCGGATCTGGGCTGTTTTCTGGCCGTAGCTGTCGTAGCGGTATTCCGTCACAAAGCCCAGCTCATCGACATCAAAACGCAACTGACCTAACTGGTCGTAGACTTTATCCCGGCGACCGTTTTCAGCATTGATGTTGACTGATGCCAGGTTCTGTTCGTTGTAAATCACCGCATTGCCCGCCAGACCTTTCGCCTGCGTCTGATTCCCCATGACGTTGAATACAAAACGCTTGCTATTGGCCATGCTGGTTCCGGCAGCCGTGGTGCTGGCAATCACATTGCCCAGACTGTCATACTGATACTGGGTTTCAAGCCGCCCGATATGCTGAATCACTTTGCCGTCAGCCGTCACATCGGCATAACTGACAGTTGCAGACAGTTCAGAAATCAGCTGCCCGCGCGCGTCGTACCGGTAGTCCGTATCATGGCTGACCGTTCCCGCATTGATCTCCCGGGCCACAGCCTGTTTCGACAGATAAACCAGTTGCTGGGCTTCGGAAAGTGTCGCTCCGGCCCGGTCTTTATAGGTTGTCGCGCGCTCCAGGTAAGCACTCACTTTACGATGCAGCGTCGTTGCAGCATCCAGGTCGGTATACACCTTGTTCAGATAACTGACGGTGGTATTCAGCTCACCTTTGGCTGTGTTCAGATCACCTTGTGCAACGTTCAGTTCTTTTCGGGCAGCAACGACAGCAGCCAGCGCTTTCGCTTCATCAGATTTGGCAACATCCAGCAGCTGGCGAATCGTGACGATGGCGTTCTCAACCCCATCCATTTTTTCCCGGGCTTTTGCGAGATGAATTTCGGCCTGATCCATTGTCTGATGGGCATCGGCCACTTTCTGCTTCGCTGCCGTCAGTGCTTGATTCGCAGAATTCAACGCGCTGGATGCGGCATTCACATCGGCTTGTGCCTGATCAACTTTGGTGGTTGCTGCGGCCAGCGCACTTTCTGTGGTCGTCAGGTTTCCTTTCAGCCGGTTGACTTCACTCTGCGCTTTTTCCACTCGGGTCCGGGCAGCAATATCATCATTCAGTTTGGTACGAACGTCAGAGACATACTTCAGCCCGCGTGCAGCGCGATCAGATTCGGCTTTAAATGCATTGATTTGCGCCTGTGTATAGGCGTTGGAAGAAACCCCTTCTTCATTGGTGTTTTTTGCCGTCAGAGAGTGCTTGTACTGGGCATAGAACTTATCTGCCAGAGACTTCACCTGACTCTGGTAATAGCTCTGCTGCTTCACCGCGGTATCAGAGAGCGCTTTACTGTCCGGCCCTTTGTAAATCGCCCCTGAATTTGACGTAAACTGCTGCTTAAAGCCGTTCATCAGGTCAGCTGCGGCCTTGCGGTCTCTGAACGCAGCGTCAATCTGAGCCTGCGTATAACCGACGCTGCCACCGCCCTGTTCTTCGGAGAGCTTTCTGTATTTGTTGTTTAAGCGATGCTGATAAATCGCATCCATATCGCGGAAGTTTTCTTCTACCACCCAAACCGCATCTCCCCAGGAACGGAACGTTTTTACTGCCGTCGCTGTATTCGATTTATGGGTCTGCGCTTTTTTCAGTTCAGCTTCCGCATTCGCCAGTGCTTTCCGGGTTGCATCCCGATCCGCCTGACGCTGTTTGAGCACGGCCTGATTGCTGCTCAGGACGCTGTTCGCACTGTGATAGGCGTGTGATGCACCGGACTGAGCCTGCGTTTTGCTATTCAGGTTCAGCTCTGAAGCGCGGATCGTTTCAGCCCCGGTCCGTTTCGCTTCTTCCCAGGAAATAATCTCCAGCTCTGTGGTGAACCGCTGGTTGTTTTTTGCATTCAGATCACTGGCAATCTGCTCGGCCTTATCGCGACTTTGCTGATGGGCAGCCAGTTTCTCATCATAGTTACGTTTTTGCTTTTCTAATGCGTTGCGTTGCTGCTCGATCCGATCCCCCAGCGCCGCAAGCTGACCTTTGAGATCAATCACTTTCTGCTGGTTCACCAGCATGTCCCGTTCAGCCTGCGCTTTCACTGCATTCGCACTGTCCAGGCTGTCGACCGTTGCATGAATCAGCGAATCACTGTTCTTCCCGCCATCAGAGAGGGTTTTGAGCAACGCTGATTGTTCCTCAAGTGCTTTGTCCCTTTCCGTCTGTAATTGATTCAGCTTGCTGACTGCATCTGTATGTTCTTTCTGCGCAGCCTGCAGCGCTAAACGCGTTTCTTTTTCATACTGAACGACCGTCGCATCGCCGGCGGCATTGGATGACAGTAACTCAAGCGTTTGCTTGGCAGAGGCAATCGCATTTTCTGACCCAGCCAGCCGCGTCTGCGCTTCCTCAATTTGCACGCCAGCCTGAGCAAACTGTGCTTCGGCCTGCTGGTAAGACTGAGTCGCACTATCGAGTTTCGATTTCGCAGCATGATATTGCGCCGAAATTCCTTCAAACTGGCTCGAGACTTTGTTCAGCGCATCGCGCGCAGTGCTCACTGTCACGAGTACAGCATTGTAATTCCTGGTCGCGGTATCAATCGCAGTGGCTGCTGTCGCTTTTGCCACTTTCAGCTGACTGATGTCATTCGACGCCGCATTTCGCTGAGAGACCCAGGCGTTATACTCATTTTCTCTGGCTTTGACCGCAGTGGCTGCACTGTCCCGTGCCGCTCGTTTGCTGTTAATTTCCGAGAGAGAGGTTCCCCATGAGTGACCTTCTTCATTGGTATGACGTCCGGCAACCGCTTTTTTGTAGGCCGCATCGGTATTGCTTAAATGCTGACGTGCACTGTCCAGTCGTGATTTCGCGGCATTGACTTCCGGCACGGCTTTGTTATACCGGCCTTCGGCCGCTTTCAGATCCTGGTTAATACTCGCCAGATTGTTCTGAGCTGCGGTTAACTCAGAGACTCTGTTTCGTTTATTCGCCTCAGCCTCATTGAGCTTTTTCTCCGCAGCCGTCTGTTCGCTGAGCCCCTTCTGATAACTGCTCAGAATCGAATCAAACCCGGCTTGCGCCTTCGCCTGCTCACTGACAAGCTTCGTCCGCTGTGCGGCAAGCTGTTCACGTAACGCTGTGGCAGTTTTCAGCGCCTGAGTTGCAGCAGCTTTTTCTGCGATCGCTGAATCGTAGGCAGCCTGTGCAAGGTCGACCTGCTCCTGCGGCGTTGCAATCTTTTCCTCAAGCGTTTTCTTTCTCGCGGTTAACGTGGCCTCCGCAGCTTTCCATGTCTGAGTTGCCTTGCTGTAACGTGTATTGGCTGCAGAAAGCGTACTTTTAGCCGTATTCAGGGCCGTTGTGGCGTTATCAAACGGCGTTTTTGCTGCATCAAGTGCTTTTGACGCATTGGCCAGTGCCGCATTCGCTTTGTCTGCATTGGCCTGTGCAGTATTTTTCTGTGTGGTCGCAGTACTGAAGTTATTCTTCGCTGCATTCAGCGTGTTCAGATACCCGGCCCGGGTATCCCACTTCGCTTGACGGGCACTGTAGGCTTTGTTGGCTTGATCAACCCAGGAATTATGTGAGTTGATTTTGCTCTGATAGGTTCGCAATTTTGCATCGCGTGTCGCCCGGCGACTGTTCAGTCCGGCGCTGGTTTTACCGCTCGGGTTTTCTTCGGTATACCAGCTGCGCTTACTGTAGGCGGTGTAATCCGCAGCCGCGCGTTCATAATCTTTCCGGGCAGCTTCCCGCTCACGCGAGGCTGCATCACGGTTTTTCACCGTATTTTGATAATGCGTATCTGCTTTCGACCATTCACCATGGTGATAGTTAAAATCAGACTGCGCTTTATTCAATGCAGACTGCTTTCCTGAAAGATTTGTGTTCGCAGAAGTTAGCGCACTATTGGCACTGTTCGCGGCAGATTGCGCTGAGTTTTTCGCAGCAAGCGCTTTGTCATAGTTCGCTTTCGCCGTGTTAAAGGCGAGTTGTTTCTGATTCTGGCTGGCGAGGCTCGCATCCCGGTGCTTGATGGCAGCCTGATATTCTGCCCATGCGATATCCCGGACTTTCTGAGCGTCTCCAACTGCTTTTTTCGCTGCGTTAATCGCCGCCTGACGTTCAGCCTGAGCTTTGTTATAGGCCTCCCGGGCAACAGCGTATTCTTTCTCACGTTGTGCCAGAGACACTGCCGCCAGCTCAACTTTTGATTTCTGTGCATCAATCTCCGCCGTTAAGATCTGGAGCTTCGACTTCAGCGCATCAATTTTATCGAGTGTTTCAGTGGTACTGTTGCCCGCTGGCGGAAGCACAACATCATCGGTCGGCGTTTGCGGCAGAGAAGGTGCCGTCCCGGTGTTGTCGGCCGGTACCTTCGGATTGCTATTTATCGCAGCATTGGTCTCGTTTTGTTTCTTGATCGCTTCGGACAGGGTTTGCTTCGCTGCCTTCACTGCATGTTCTGCATGCTGTACCCCTGAACGGGCGGTCATATCTGCCTGAATATCTGCCGATAGCTTATCCAGAAATTCAATCGCAGAAATGACCTGATTCAGCTTATCTTTCGCCTGTGTAGCTTTTGCTGCATCCTGGCTGTTTAACGCTGCCTGATACTGCTTCTGCAGCGAGGTCTTTTCACTGTCCAGGGTATTTCGGTGACCTGAAATCAGAGACAGCGCGGAATTTCCAGCAGCATCACTCTGAACCGACGCATGAATTTTGCCGCCCGTGGTTGTGTAATCGGCTTTCCATTCCGGATGAAGCGTGGTGAGCACACTGGCTTTCACAAGTGCCTGTACGGCTGCTGCAGTTTGCGCTTTGTGGCTGCTGGCCTCAGTGAATGCCTTGTCTGCATTCGTGACCGCTTTCTTCGCGGCTTCAACTTCCGCTGCATTCTGGCCTTTTAAACGGGCTTCATGTGTTGCAATTTCACTTTCTAACGCATCGATCTTTTCCTGCAGTTTCGCATGACGTACCAGCTCAGTTTTCACTTCGTTCTGCAAGCCGGATAACCGATGGTTCGCATCCTCGATGCTGATCCCCAGGTCATGGTTGGCGTTATTCGTGGCCGCAATCTGCCCTTCAAGCGTATTCAGTTCCTGAATCAGGCCGCTGATCCGTCCCTGCTGATGATTCAGCTCCGATAACTTCGCTTTCAGTTCCGCAGAAGCGTTGTCCAGGCTTTGCAGGTTCTCTGTAAGTTGCAGGAATACGGCATATTCGGAGGCCGTCGCACTGCCTTTTCGAATGTCATTCAGCGCGTTCCGGACAGCCGAGTTGTCGACATATTCTTTCTTCCGGCTCTTCTGAGACTGGCGGTTGTACTGATATTCCACCAGGAAGCCATCGCCATCCATCGCGAACCGGAGGCGTCCCAGCTGGTCATATACACTGAGCTCAGCGCTGACCCGGCCCGCCTCAACTTCCTGAGACAAATGCGTTTTCAGCGCATTTACGGACGTGGCTGAACGGTCTGCCAGCTGGAAATCCGTGTTGTAGCGGATGGTATGGGTAATACGGCCTTCTTTATCGTAACCGCGTTCACTGATACGCCCCTGCGCATCGATCGCATACTGAAGACGACCATGGGCGTCGTAAACCGACTGACTGATCCGGTTGCCTGAAGCAGCCGTGTTCCAGTTCGCCTCTTTCACCGTTTTCTGGTACTGAGTGGTCGTAATTACCTGGCCGTTCGCATTATACAAATAGCCCGTCGCATACCCTTTTTCATCGATCTCGAAGGCAAGCCGGCCTTCATTGTCATAACGGGTTTCGGTGCTTCTGTCTTTTGCCGGATCGGCAGCAATGGCTGCTTTCAGGCTCGCTTCCGTCCAGGACGACTGAGGTGCAACCGCTTTGCTGAACCGCGTTGTTTTCACCACCCGGTTCGCAGCGTCGTAGTCAAACTGGGTGACATAGTTCAGCGCGTTAATTTCATATCTGACCCGGCCCAGCGCATCATAGACATACCGCGTCGTGGCACCGATACCGGTCGCCTTTTCCAGCACTTTCCCGGAGCCGTCGTAACGATACAACGTCGTCTGGCTGCTTGCCGAACCCGACCAGTCGGCCCCTGATTTGATTCGTTTCCCGGTCAGATTGCCGTTTGCATCGTAGCTGAACTCGGTGACCCGCTCTTCAAGCACCCGGTCACTGGCTGAGACTGCCCCTTCAACCGTTTTCAGCACCTGACCATTGGCGTCATAGGTAAAGAGGGTTGCCACACCCCCCTGCTCGACCCGGACTTTTCTGCCGTTGTTGTCATAGCGGATATAGGTCCGCTGATCTTCGGTATTTTCCCAGACCCGCTGACCCTGCTTGTCGTAACCGTATTCCGTTGACAGTTTTTCACCGTCCGCGTCTCGGATCACTTTCCACTGCTGACCAATCGCGTTATAGCGGTACTCGGTGCGTGTGCCTTCGGCATTGATGTCGAATTTCAGCAACCCAGTGGTGGCATCGTATTCTTTGCGGGAGAGGATTTCAGGCGTGGTACTGCCGGCGGCAATAAACTCTGAACGGAGCAGTTGACCCTGATGGTCGTAATGGAACAGACGGCGATGACCCAGAGCATCGGTGATCGATGTTGTTTCACCATGGGCATTCTTTTCAGTCACGGTACGAATGCCGCCCGGCGAGACTACCGTCACCTGATTTCTGGTATCGTCATACTCATAGCGCGTCGTCTCGCCCTTGCCATTGGCCAGTGACAACGTCCGGCCCAGCGCATCCAGTTCAATGCGCTCCTGCAATGCACCGGAAAGCTTGACCGTTTTCACGCGACCACCGTGGAGGTAATCCACAATTTTCTCGCGACCTGCACCATCCAGTTCGCTCACCACACGGCCCATGTGATCATATTTCCGGGACCACTGCGCCTGATAACGCACTGTCGGCTGACGAACATCCGACAGTTCATCCCCGCCGGAAATCCGGCTGCCTGCACGATAATCTTTGGCGACGCGCTGCTCGACCACATTCCCGCGCGCATCGTACCGGTATTGCGTGATTTCACGGGAAATATGATTGCCCGAGCCGGACAAAAACGAGGAATAAGCATCACTGACGTGTTGCTTCACCAGATAACCCAGCTTGCCCTGCCTGTTATACAGGTAACTGGTGACGGCTTTCTCGCCATCCACAGTTCGCAGCACCCGGCCCGCTTTATCATAGGCAAATTCAGATTTGACAATGCCAGCCACCAGTTGTTGTTTCACTTGCCCGAATGCGGTGTAAACCGTGCTCTTTGTATTGCCCAGCGCATCGGTTTGCTGAATCAGCCGCCCGGACTTGTCATATGCATAGCTCGTTTTACCGGTGGATGGATGATAGTCGCTGACTTTCCAGCCCATGGTGTTATAAACCGACTGACTGCCCCGGGCCGTAATCAGCGCGGAAACATTGGCAGTTTTCCAGTCCTGACTGCCCGCGACAGCAACACGTCCGGTCAGCTCACCGAACTTGTTATAGTCCATATAGACAGAGCGGCTATCTTTGGTATTCGCGCCGCTGATTTGCTGACGAAGCAGACCCGTCACTTCATCGTACTGATAGCGTGTCTCAATGCCATGCTGATTGACGCTGGCAATAAGTCTGCCGGCTGCATCAAACTTGTCCCGGGAAATTTGCTGCGCACTGCCGGCCTGCTGCAGAATACTCTCGATTCCGCCCTGTCGGTTGGTCACTGCATTCGTGTAGCGGTAGGTGACCTTTTCCTTGCCGCCATCCAGATAGCGCGTTTCGGTCAGGAAGCCCTGTTCATCCAGAAGGTACTGCTGACGGCCGCGGCTGTCATAGAAAACATTCGAACTATCATAACTGTCCGACCCGCTCGTTTCTGCCGCCTTTTCTGAAAGCGCAACCTTACCAATACTGCCTGTGCCGCGGATTAAAAACGCGTTTACATGCAGAATTTTATTGCCCGGTTCAACCGCAGCCAGATCGGCTTCCAGATCACGGGTGACGGTATTCCACTGCCCGTTGTTGATGCTGCCGATGTAATGGTGCGCGTAGCCGTTCTTGATACTGCTGCTACCCGTCCCCGTATGGTACTGGATGTAACGATGTCCTTTCTCCGTTTGCAGGCTGATGTAAACCGTCATGTCCTGGGAGTAATTCATATCCCAGCTCAACAGACGCATATCGGTATTTTTCCAGCTTTCGTTCGCATTGTTATTTGCCAAGCGATAGCCGTTTGACATCCCTGAACCACGGAGATCGATCACTTCGCCGCCGTAGGCAGCGTCGTATCTCGGGGTCATGGTCGCCCCCGCCGGAGAGTTGGCGTACACCTGCCATTTGCCTAAATCGACTTCATGACCGTTCTGATAAACCGTCTCGCCGCGGGGTTTGTAAAGACGGGTTTCAATCAGCTTGCCGGAGGCATCGTAACTGAAGCGTTTCACGAAACCGTCGGCGTCTTTCTGCTCCGTCAGCCGTCCTGAATTGTCATACTGGCTGCTCAGCACCCGGGCAGCGCTTGCATAACCTTCGGTGTAATGACGCACCTGAATTTGCCGGTCCAGATCATCGTAGATGTATTCTGTCACCTGCTGCTCAGCATCAATTGTGCGGGAAAGGCGGCCCAGTGCATCAAACTCACTGCGGATCACCCGGTGCGCCCGCGTGGCATCAATCAGGCCAAGAACTTCTTTCCCACTCACGGTCAGCTGGCCGCCTGACAACCAGCTTTGTGTGTTCACACTGCTGTCGTACTGAATTTCACGGATAATCCGGCCTTCACTGTCCCTCTGATATTCCGTGATTTGCCCTGAAGCAGACACCGTGATCCACTGACGTCCCGCATCATCATAAAACACAGCGCTGAGACTGCCGTTGGCTTCCTGTGTCGCCACAAGCTGGCCGCTTTTGTTGTAGATGTAATGACGCTCACGGCTCGTCTCTCCGGCAGCACTCACGGTTTCAGAGATCAGTTCGCCTCGCTGGCTGAAAGTTCTTCTTGTCGTGACCCCATTTTCGGTGGTCACCAACACCTGCCGGTTCGCATCCAGATACTGAGTCACCACAGTGTTCCCGGCGGCATCGGTGGTACTGGTAATGCGATTTAATCCGTCAAAAACCTGAGTAGTGGTTGACTTCACATCCAGCCGGCCCGATTTGATATCACCGGTCAGCGTTTGGGTGCCAATCAGATTGCCGAAAGCATCATAGGTCGTCCGCACATGCTCGGCATTGGACAGGGTATAATTCACAGTGGATTCAGGGAAACGCGGGCGGTAATCCTGATGCGTGGTCACCCACTTGCCGTCTTTCGCTTCAGCAATCGCCAGGAAAGCACTGCGGGTTTCTGCATGCTTCAGGGTCTGCGCATTGATCCCCAGACCACTCAGCGCATTTTTTGCGTCCTGATTGAGACGGTTTGTCCATTCATCAGAGGAAGTGACAATGATCTGAAGACCGGCAGTGGTCGCTTTCAGCGTTTTCAGATGTGCCACAAGCTGTGCCGAGGCATCATCCTTGCCATAGGTATCGAAGGTTTTGGTCGAGATCAGCTTGTTACTGGCATCGACAACCGTGACCGTCAGACCCCGTCCGTTGCCGCCCACATGTTTGCCATCAATGGTCACGCCGCGGTTCGTTGTTCTGAATCCGGCAAAGTCATAGCCGGATGACGTGATTTGCAGATCATGAATCGTATCGCCGCGGCCCGCGGTATCCAGCCGGTGATAAGTGGTTTGCGTGTGCAATTCACCCCGCTGATAGGTGTATTCTGTCAGCTCCGTCGATTGTTTATTTTGCTTGCTTGCCCAAGTCGTCAAAGCCGCCAGCTCAGGCAGTTTAGTCGCCTGCAAAGCAGTGCCCAGATAGCGCCGCATTGAGGTCCGCTGACCGAAGCCATTGTACTGATATTCAGTCACGGTACCGGCTGAAGAGACTTCAAAGCGCAGGTTTTGCTTGTCATACACAAAGTAAGCGCTCGACGCCACCTTACCACCGGCATACTGATGGCTGGCGACCAGCAGATTATTTTGGTACTCATGTTTCAGGTACAGCACACCGTTGCGGGTCGATTCCGTTAAATTGCCCTGTGCATCGTACTTGTTCTGAATTGTTTTCCCGGCACTGTCCCGGACCAGAATCAGGTTATCCTGATCGTCATACTGATAAGTGACCTGTCCCTGTACCTGCCCGTTTTCACGCGGCAGATTATTCACATCTCCCTGATAATCAACCGCCGGCGACAACACAGACACCAGACGGCCTTTGTCATCATGCTGGTAAAACCAGACTTCACCATTGTTATCGGTGATTTGCAGCTGATGACCATTCCCGCGGTTGGTCTGATAATTCAGTAAGGTCACAACACCGTTGTCATCAATTTTACTCAGGCGGCTTTTTCCGCCGACGGTCTGATAACTGAAACTGACCTGACTGCCATCGCTCTTTTGAATTGACTTCAGGAGATAACTGTTCGCATCCTGATAGGTATAAGTCGTGGTGAAAACTTTCCCGTCCGTAATCGACTTATCTTCAGGGGACAAGTCAACTTTGACCTGACTTAAGCGGCCTTTTGAATCGTAGCTGTAGTGAACTTTGCTATGGGAGTGTGTCAGCTTGCCTTCAACTTGGGTATAGCTGTCCAGGCGGGTTAACTGCCCTTTACTGTTGTAGACAAAACGCAGTTCTTCGCCGCTGGCATTTGAAACCGCACTCAGCCGGTTGCCGCTGTAACGGTAACTCACCCGGTTGCCATGTTTATCTTCGGAATGAATCAGTTTGCCGTCGGCACTTTGATAAGTTTCCTGAATCCCGCTGGTGCCTTCCGTGTACACCCAGTTGCTGCCGACTTTGACAATGGTGTCATGAGCACCGCCACCCGCCGCAGAAAGATATGAACCATCTTCCTGTTTTTTGAAAATCGCGACATGGCCATCACCGGTAATCCGGTGCAGATCTGAACCAACCATCCGGATCTGACGCTCAAAAGAAAAACGCCAGTTATCGGCATCAAAATCGTTTTTCGCGCCCTGGCTGTTGTAGGTGCGGGCAAGCGATAAATCCAGTCCCCGACTGACCAGTGTCTGATCGTTACTTTGAACAACCAGATTCCCCGTGGATGCATTGATACTCAACCCTTTGGTGCTGGACAGCTTAATCCCCGCTTGCCCAAGAACATCATAATGACCTAAACCTGCACCACCAATGACAACAGCCATAGCTAATCCCTTTTGATTACATTATCGACGCTCTCTAATGGACGGTTCTGCAAAGAAAAGTTAATTATTTTTCGGGGAAAATTAATTTTTACGTCCTTTGTCACCTTATTCGTGTAATAGCAACAAAGTCATTTGCATTTTGTGCCGAGGAACCTTGATAAAAGAGGTTATCGTTGAGAAAGGACATAAGGACTGAAAACGTTCGATGCAGTGGGAACTACACATGCATAGAGGGTTTGTATTGATTCAGTTATTGAATCATCACCAGTCATAAGATAGGGCAAGTGGACATTTTCTTCATTTTGAAAATCCCCTCTTTAAGTGATGAAAGACTCAATTTTCTGCGGCGAAGTTCTCTTTGAAGCAAAAAAGTGCATTACATTTTCAATTGGGTTCCGACAGAATTCCAGAAAATATGACAGGAAAGTTCTTTGGCGTGCCGGCAAACATAAGATGTTCTTGAATTCACAAGGAGCACTAATCATGTCTATTCAATCTTATGACGAAATCCAATCAAAATTTGACATTTTATCTGTCCTTCATCACGAAGAGGAAACGGTAGGAAAATTAAATAAGCTAACATCAATATTAGATAATCTTTCCGAAAAACAAATTGAGGAAGAAATACTAAAACTTAAACAAAAAATGCATAACTCTTCAGGTTTCACCAAAAGAATCATTGAACATACAACATCTTTGCATCAAGAATATGTAAGTCTAGTAAATCAGCTCTCGTTATCTGGAAAAGTTAACACGGAATCCTTATCAAATTACTTTATTCAAGGATGGTATCACACAAGTTACACAACCCGTTTTGAACACATGTTCACAGCTTTACTCAACGAAGAAAAGCTCCAAGACACAAACAGCCATGGGAATAAATTCACAAAATTAATCGAGCATGGTATTGATGAAGAGGAGGGACATGAATTATGGGCACTACAGGATATTATATCTCTTGGTGTAAAAAATGATATCGACCCACTTTATGATGTTTTTCCTGAAACAAAAGCAATCGTCTGGTCACAACATGATCGCCTAACTCGCTTACCCGCTATTGGATTTTTGGGGTACTCATTTTATTTGGAGCTCCTCATTGCGACTGAATCATATGGTTTATTAAATGTATTGAATAAGTGCTTAAACACCACACCCAAAGACCATAAATTCATTTACTACCACTATCTTGTAGATCAAGGCCATGCCATTGACAATATTGAACTATTTGATCGTATTGTACACACAGAAAAAGATTTTAATGAAATTATCGACAATATGAACTTTATTCACACAATGTATTACAGACTTACCGAAAAATCGTTTCAATCATGAAATTAAAATTTATCACCTCAAATTATGATCAAGAAGAATACCAAATTGGTCATAGATTAGCAAAACGTGTCTATCAAAGGGCCTGGGGGACAAAATCGCTATCAGATGATCATTCAGCATCAGTTATAGCGATGTTAAACAGCGAGGTTGTGGGAAATTTATGCATTCACCTTAGAAACCAAAAATTACCATGCGAAAATTATTTTCATTTCCAAAATGAGATAGAAAAAGATGTACTTGTTGCTGAACTTTGCAGCCTTGCTATTGCCGTTGAAACGCCAAAACAAGTAAGAAATGATATCCTCTTAGGTTTGATTTCAGCAGTAAATACTTTTGGTATTGTTCACAACATTTATAAATATTACACCATACAACGGATAAGTTTATTGTCTAGATTAAAAGTCAAATTAAATTATCCATTTCATCAGGTTGATGAAGCAATACCAATTACTGCCGCTCAACCGAATGATAGCTACTGGAGAAACAATCAAACACCTAAATTATACTCTATTGATAACACTGATCCGCAAACGATGAAATCTAGTTTACAATCTATCGCCTTTCTTAACCGACGAGGCTGTACTTGGGTTGATCAAACAAGGAAATCAAATGATTTTCAGAAGATTATTAAAGTGGCATGATGAAAAAATATTAAACGACTGGCAAAGGACTTCAAAAAAACAGTGCCTTTTCCTCATTACGATCACAGCTTTAGTTTATTCATTGGTCATACTATTTCTTAACTCCAGATTAGAAGTATCTCTTATGACCTTTGCTTTAGGACTGGTTTTTGGAGCAAACTTTGAGAAGTTAATTCAGCTCAGAATGAGAGAAAAAATAAAGAATTAAACGATTAATTCTTAACGATAAGCCACCCAACACGGTGGCTTAAGTTGTTACACATTGACCTGGCTGATGTAAGAAATCAGTGCTCGTCGATTCGCGCTCCTTCGGGCGCTGCCTGGAAGGCAACGTGGTCTCGCTTCGCTTGGCTGAAGACTCGCCGCCTGCCCCATCTAGGGTTCTTCACCCTTTCTCATTCGTGCCGCTGTTCTTACGATTATTCAGATGAAAAAAAACCGCTGAGAGTTCAGCGGTTTCTTTAAATGTGGCGGAGAGATAGGGATTTGAACCCTAGATACGCTATTAACGTATGCCGGTTTTCAAGACCGGTGCTTTCAACCACTCAGCCATCTCTCCGTAAGTGGTGCGCATAATACCCAGCCGATTCGATGATGTAAATACCTCACTGAACTGACTGCGCAGATGATCGCCAATCTGATACAACCCATACCAATTTGCTGTGGTTTTCATCAGAAACGATCTTCTTCTTGCACCTCTCCCAGCCCCTTACCGGGCAGATGCCAGGGCTTTTTCTGGTGTGAATTTGCTTTTGGGTTTTCGCATCACCAGATAAACCGCCATGGCTGCCAGCAAAAAACCCAGCGCGCTGAATGCATCAAAGGTTTCATTGAACACCAGCCAGGCTTCCAGCGCAGTGACCGGCGGCACCAGATAAAACGTCGACGCGACTTTTGAAGCTTCCCCGTGCTTCACCATATAAAGCAGCAGCCAGACAGCGGTGACCGAAACACCCAACACCAGCCAGGCCAGTGTCAGAGAAAACGTGAGGTTCCATTCTATCTGCATGGTTTCGGCAGTGAGCATTACTGGTGCAAACACCATAGCCGCCATCATGTACTGATAAAGCGAACCGCCGACTAAATCGA
This sequence comes from Photobacterium sp. R1, assembly GCF_054600795.1. Classification (NCBI taxonomy): domain Bacteria; kingdom Pseudomonadati; phylum Pseudomonadota; class Gammaproteobacteria; order Vibrionales; family Vibrionaceae; genus Photobacterium; species Photobacterium sp. R1. Next base: position 512,026 of record NZ_BAAHZP010000001.1, on the reverse strand, counting down.
CCTGACTGCAATAGCGCTTCTGGTACAGTGTGCCCAGCGTGATCCCCAGCAAGGCCAATCCGGCACAGGCATAAGCCGCCAGTTGATGCGAGTCCTGCTGCCAGCTCATATTGCCCTGTAAAACCAGGGAAATACCCAGAATTCCCAGACACAACCCCAGCCATTGCGAGAGCACCAGACGTTCCTGCCCCAGAAGCATCAGTATGATTGCCGTTAACACCGGTTGTAACCCGACCAGCAACGCACACAAACCCGCAGGCATCCCGAGGTAAATCCCGTAGTAAGTCCCGCCTAGGTACAGTCCGTGAATCAGCATCCCTGTCATGAAACAATGGAACCGGGCTTTGCCTGTCGGCAGTGAAGACTTCAGCAACACCGCAAGTACAGCGAAAATGGCGATATTTGCCAGCATCCGGACGAACAGGAAGGTTGCGGGTTCCGCATAGGGCAAACCAAAACGGGCACCGATAAAGCCGGTACTCCACAGCAATACAAAAATAAAAGGAATCAATCGGGCCACGCGCACCTCTGTCTGGCGGAATCCATCATATTTCACTACTCTATTTGGGTACAGACACAGTTAGTAGTGACAGTTTTATAAATTTATCAGGGTACAGACAGGCACGTGGAAACCAGTCATCAGCGTTCAGACACCAAATATCAGCAAGTCATTGCGGAGCTTGAATTACGTCTTGAACAGGGCGTTTATCAGGCCGGAGATAAACTTCCCTCCATCCGGCAATTAAGCGGACAATTAGGCGTCAGTAAAAATACGGTCATCCGGGCCTATCAGGAACTTGAAGCGAGCCTGAAAATCGAAGCGCATCCGCGTTCGGGGTATATCGTGACCGAATGTCCGCGTCTGGAAACTCAGCCGATTCAAACGCCGGGTTTTGTCGATTTGTTATCCCTGAGCCGGACGGTGTTACAAGACTCCCTGTCCCCCGCGTTGCTTCCAACCGGGAGTGCGCATCCGAACACCCACTTTCCGGCCATCACCTCGCTGTATGCTGAAATTGGTCGTCACAGCCGCTATCAGACTCACGTCCCAAGCCATTATTTGTTACCCCCGGGAGACGAGCAGTTGAGAAAACAACTGGTGACCGTGAATCAATGGCATGGCATCACAGCCTCCGCCAGTGAAATATTAATCACTCACGGTGCACAGCAAGGGATCAGTATGGCGCTGCAGGCCCTGACATCCCCGGGGGATACAGTCGTCATCGAATCGCCCTGTTATTTCGGTAACTTACTGTTGCTGGAATCACTGGGTCTGAAAGTGGTGGAAATCCCCTCCAGCCTGCAATCCGGTATGGATTTGCACCGGCTGTCACAGGCATTACAACAATGGCCGATTGCAGCCATACTGCTCAACCCGAGTTTTAATAACCCGACCGGCTCTGTCATGCCGCTCGCTGCCCGGCAACAATTACTCGCCATGACCCAAGGGATTCCGATTATTGAAGATGATGTGTTTGGCGATCTGGCCTACACCGGTCGGCCACCGACTTTGTACAGCATGGATGACAGCCATCGGGTGATTTACTGTAATTCTTTATCGAAGACGCTGGATTCCCGCCTGCGCATCGGCTGGCTGCTTGCCGGACGGTACCAGCCACAGATCGAAAAACGCCTGCTGGCAGACAATATGGGAAGCCTGAACCTGATGCAGTCGGCGGTGGCTGAATTTCTGAAAACCGGTAAGTACCGAACCCATCTGGGTAAAATCCGGCGCTTTTATCATCAGAATCAACGCCGGTTCAGCCAGTTACTTTGTACTACACTCGATAGCTATCCATGGCTGATCGGTCGCTATCATCTCAATCTGGCCGATGGCGGATTTCTGTGCTGGCTGACGCTCCCTGAGCAGGCAGACAGCGATATGCTTTATCAGCAGGCGCATCTGGCTGGTATCAGCATTTTGCCCGGCACGATGTTCAGTACGCTGGAAAACTATCGCCATTGCCTCAGGCTGAGTTATGCCGCTTTTGAAGACAACAAACGCTGGCATACAGGTATCGGGCAGCTGGCTGAGATCATCGCAGCTCACTTAAAACCGGGCAGCAAAATGGATGCAACACAGAAAAGGATGATGCAATGAAATCGTATCCCTTCACCTTCGCCGTCACCACAATCCTCCTCTGGGCCCTGTTCAGCCTGCCGGCTCTGGCTTTCGGGCTGAAAGCCAAGGGAAGCAGTGAAGGCATGGCATATCAGGTCGAACAAATCGCCGATGGCCTGCCGATCCCCTGGGGAATGACTTTCATTGATGACAACACGCTGCTGGTCACACTCAGGGAAGGCAAAGCCGTGCTGCTGGATGTCCGTACCGGCCAGAGAAAAGCTGTCAGTGGTCTTCCGGAAGTGTACGCCCGCGGTCAGGGTGGCCTGCTGGATGTACAGCTGTCGCCGGATCCGGCAGCAAAAGAGTGGCTCTATTTCACCTACACCAAGCCCGTTCAGGGAGGTGGTGTCACGACGCTGGCCCGTGCCAGACTGTCCGGGCAAAGGCTCACTCAGTGGCAGGATTTGAAAGTCACCCGCTCACTCAGTGACACCAACCGGCACTTTGGAAGCCGGATCGCTTTTGACGGCCGGGGCCACGTTTTCTTCTCTGTCGGCGACCGGGGTCACCGCCCCAACGGGCAGGACCTGACCAACCACGCAGCCACTGTCATCCGGCTGAATCTGGACGGCAGTGTGCCGGAAGATAACCCGTTTACAGGCAGAAAGGATGCGTCTGCTGAAATCTGGAGTTACGGCCATCGCAATCCGCAAGGGCTGGCATACGACACAGCCAATCAGCGTTTGTGGGAAATTGAACATGGTCCGCGCGGCGGTGACGAAATCAACCTGATTCTGCCGGGCCGTAATTACGGCTGGCCGATTACCTCCCATGGAAAAGAATACTGGGGCCCGCTGGCAGTCGGTGAAGCCAGAGAAAAGCCCGGGATTGAATCGCCGGTCAAAGTGTATATTCCGTCCATCGCCCCCGGCAGTCTCCTGCTCTATCAGGGCGACGCGTTTCCCGGCTGGAAGGGAAATCTGTTTGCAGGGGCGCTGGTGTTACAGCATCTGAACCGGATCGTTCTGGATTCAAAAGGCAAACCAGTGAAAGAGGAAAGATTGTTTGAAGAGATAGGAGAAAGGATCCGCTCTCTGGTTCAGAGCAAAGAAGGCTATCTGTATTTTGCGACTGACAGCGGCAATCTTTATCGTGTTCTGCCCAAATAAAAAAGCCCCGGTTAACCGGGGCTTCATTCCATCCGTTACAGATGTTCACCACGACGCAGCGCGTCAATGCGCTTTTCCAGCGGCGGGTGGGTCATAAACAGTTCGGACAGTGATTTGCGGCCGTTAATCCCAAAGGCCATCATTGAGCCTTCCAGATGTGACTCCTGACTGACTTTCAGTCGCTCCAGCGCGGCAATCATTTTCTCTTTGCCAACCATACGGGCTGAACCTGCATCCGCCTTGAATTCACGATGGCGGCTATACCACATGGTAATGATGCTCGCGAGGAAACCAAACAACACTTCCATGATGGTGGAGACAATGAAATAAGTCATGAAGCTGCCGCCTTCACCCTCTTCGTTGTTATTGTTCATACCGCTGACGGCACCCGCAATAATCCGAGAAATGAAAATAACGAAGGTGTTCACCACCCCCTGAAGCAACGTCATGGTTACCATGTCGCCATTGGCAATATGGCTGACTTCATGTGCCAGCACCGCTTCTGCTTCATCAGGCGACATGCTGTGCAGTAAACCTGTTGATACTGCGACCAGCGAATCATCACGTTTAGCACCCGTAGCGAAAGCATTGATGTCGGGTGAATCATAAATCGCCACGGTCGGCATGCCGATTCCAGCCTGTTTGGCCTGCCGTGCAACGGTTTCTACCAGCCAGTATTCCGATTCATTGCGCGGATGTTCAATCACCATGCCGCCAACCGAACGCAGAGCCATCGATTTCGACATGAAAAGGGAAATCAGGGAACCACCAAAACCAAACAACACAGCCATCACCAGCAGGCCATTCAGGCTGCCCGGTTGCAAATCTGTGACTGCGTACACAATATTGAGCACAATACTGAACACAAACATGACGGCCAGGTTCGTCGCCAGGAACAAGGCAATTCGTTTCATACCTTTTTATCTCCAACAAAGGTCAAAATGTCAGTTACTTATACGCTTTAAGACATTCACGTATCAGTGATATACCCAAGTGACCTCAGAGACTTGGGTATAACGTTATTTATAGTATGGTCGTTTAATCTGAAAACAAGCGAAAGCGGGAAATTGTTACTTTTCGTAAGTCGCTGCGGACCCTGGTTTTTCATCCTGACCCGCGAACGTCTTAGACTTTGGTCGTATTGTTTAAAAGGGTGCCATTCACTATTGTCATGAGGTATATGATTTCGCTCAGTATCTGAAAGGAGGCAAGATGGCTGACCATGAAAATTACCAAGTTGCAATTGATATCCTGCGCTGTCATCTTGGCATGACTGCAGAAGAAGCTTGTGCTGAACTCGGTATCGATCCTGCTGCTTCGCAACCTGCCGAAGCCATTGCCCCGCTCTCGGGACTGAACGCAAACTAATTCCTGTATTAAGTGCTAGATCCAAAGCCTCCTTTCCGGAGGCTTTGTCATTTTTACGCCATAATGATGTAAATACAGTTTCCATTCAGTGTGATTATGTGATACTTATCCCAAAAATTATTTTGAACACTGTACAGGTAAACTATGAAAAAGCTCTATTCGCACACTCTGGATAGTGCACAAACACAGGTCAACACACGTCCGCTCCTGATCACAATCGCGCTTTTTATGGCGGTGGCAGTAATCACGGCCGTGGCAGCTTTCATCATTCAGATTGAGATTTTGCAATTTAGCGGCAACCTCGGTGAAGACTCCCTTGTTGAATACGCTCAGGAACTATATCTCGCACTCAGCAGCGGTCTCTTTGCAGCAGTTGCCGTCAAAAAAAGTGACATCCGTGGATTTGCACTCCTGGTTGCTGCATTTTTCATGGTTCTGCTGATTCGGGAACTGGATGGCGTCTTTGACCTGATTCGGCATGGTTTCTGGAAGGTACCGGCGGTGTTGGTTGCAGTCGCAGGCATTGCTTACGCCTATCAGCATCCGCAAAGTACGCAAACACCTCTGTCTAAATACAGCAAGCATGCCAGTTTTGGACTGATGATTGGCGGTATGGCCACCCTCATGGTTTTCTCACGTTTGTTCGGAATGAGCGAACTCTGGCAAACCGCCATGCAGGATAACTACGTCCGGGAAGTGAAAAATCTGGCTGAAGAAGGAGTTGAACTTCTGGGTTACAGCCTGATTCTTGCTGCCTCGGCCTGGTACTGCCTGCCGAAACTGGTCCGCAAAAAACAAGGCTGACAAATACAGGGCATATATTGTGCCTGAATAATAAAGCCGCCTGACGGGCGGCTTTATTTCACAACGTTGCAGATGCAGGGAAACCCAATAGGTCCAGATTCAGATATTCGGTTAAATCTCTTTTTGCAATATCGTGCAGATGCGGGATCTCACCCAGCTTGGGGGCTGGCATCATTGCTTCCAGATACTTCAGATTCTCGTCATAACAGCTGGTCTCCGGATCAACCAGATTCGCGACCCAGCCCGCCAGCGTCAATCCATCTCGTTCAATGGCTTCCGCTGTCAGCATCGCATGATTCAGACATCCCAGCTTGACGCCGACCACCAGAATCACCGGCAGATTTTCCTGCTTCACCCAATCCGAGAATTTTGTGGTCTCAGACAACGGAACCCGCCAGCCGCCCGCGCCTTCGACAAACACCAGATCCGATTTCTCTTTCAGACGGCGCAAACCGTCAGATAAATTGTCCGGAGAAATCGCCACACCAGCCTGTTTCGCTGCAATGTGTGGTGCGATCGGCGGTTCAAAGGTAAAAGGATTCACCTCTTCATACGCTAATTCCGGTTTGGAAGCAGCCTGTAAGTACAGCGCATCACTGTTTCTCATGCCGTACACGGTTAATGTACTGCCTGATGCAACAGGCTTAAAACCAGCCGTCCGGTAACCAGACTTCACCCCGGCAGCGATCAATGTTCGCGTCACCACCGTTTTTCCGGCGTCGGTATCTGTTCCTGTCACAAAGAAAGCACTAGTCATTGTTCAAGACTCCAAAACAAACCTGATATGTGGCTGGTAATTGACCTGTATGGTCACGAAATTTGGCATATGCCTGCTCAATTAAATTCAGCGTCGTGCGCCCGAACAAGCCTTGACGGCGATGCTGTGATAGATGCGTCGCTCCGATGCCTTTCAAATCTTTCATCAGTGCCATTGCGCTGTCGTAATGCATCACCACAGGCGCCACAGCCAGCTGAAAATCCGTAAATCCGGCCCGTTCAACCGCCTGAATCAGCACAGATTCACTTTCGTACTGATTGACATGCAGCCCCTGATCAACTGCCTGCCAGGAATGCTGCAGCTCTGACAGAGAACCTTCCGCCAGGGTTGTGAAACCAATCACGCCACCGGGTTTCACCACACGCTTCAGTTCTTGCAAAGGCACAGTGAGATCACGGCACCACTGTAACGCCAGACTGGAGAAAGCTGCGTCAAACGTATTGTCCGCAAAGGGTAATGCTTCCGCATCGGCATGCCGGAACTCCCCCTGCCCCTGGCAACGTGCCTGAGCCTGTTCCAGCATTTGAGAAGACAGATCAACCGCCGTCGTCTGGTACTGCAATGCCTGTAACTGCCGGGTGAAATAACCGGTTCCGCATCCGACATCCAGCCAGTGACTGGCGTGAGCAAAGACCGGCAGTTGTTCCAGCAACCGATGACCGACCAGTCGCTGAAATGCCGCAGACTGATCATATTGTCTGGCCGCCTTACCGAAACTGGCTGCAATCGCCTGTTTTTCCGCAGACGGGTTCACCGGATTCAAAGGTTCAACCCGGCTATTCTGACGGATTTGCTGCATCCTGTACCTCTTCAAAAGACGCATTCAATTGTGTCGCGAATTCTCTGACCTGATCTTCATCATGGCTGGCTGTCAGTGTAATTCTCAGCCGGGCCTGATTGACCGGCACTGTTGGCGGGCGTATCGCCGACACCCAAAAACCTTTTTCTGCCAGTGAAGCGGATAAAGTGAGCGCCCGCTCACTACTGCCCATCAGGACCGGTTTAATTGGCGTTGCAGTCGAGACCAGCCCGACTTCCGGCAGCAGGGTTTCTTCCAGAATGGCGCCCAGAGCCAGCAATTTTTCCCGGCGCCAGTCGCCAGCCTGTACCAGATCGCAAGCCGTACACAGTGCATGCGCCTGCGCAGGTGGCATCGCTGTCGAGTAAATATAGTGACGGGCAAACTGAATCAGGTATTCTGCAACCTCCTGCCTGCAAAGCACGGCTGCCCCCTGCATCCCGAAGGCTTTCCCAAAGGTCACGATCAAGATGTCCGGCTGAATACCGGCTTGCTGACAGCTGCCGCGTCCTTCATCACCGAGAATGCCGCACCCGTGCGCATCATCGACCATGAACCAGCTCTGGCTGGCTTGGCACAGCGCTGAAATCTCGGCCAGCGGTGCCTGATCACCATCCATACTGAACACACCTTCAGTCACCACCAGCCGGGCAGATGCTTCATTCGTGTTTGCAGCCAGCATTTTATGCAGGGCAATCACATCATTGTGGGCAAATCGGCGCATGTTCGCCGGAGACAGCATGCCGGCTTCCATCAAAGAAGCATGATTCAGCTTATCCTGAATCAGGAAATCCCCTTTCTCGAGCAATGCAAACAGCACAGCCTGATTGGCACTGAAACCTGTGCTGAACAGCAGTGCCCTTTCAAAACCCAGCCATTCTGCCAGCCGGGTTTCCAGCGCCTGATGCGGTGCATGATGTCCGGTCACCAGCGGAGAAGCGCCACTCCCGGCACCATACTTCGACAGCCCCTGTTGCCAGGCTGCGATCAATGCAGGATCTTGTGCCAGACCGAGGTAATCATTACTGGAAAAGTTCACGCTGGGTTGCGTGCGGTCCGTCCACCGGACTGAGGACGACTGTCTTGTCAGGGTCTTCCGCTGGCGATACAAGCCCTGCGCCTGTCGCAGGTTCAGGGCCTGAGTGATACGGGACTTAAGAGGCATCGTAGAAGAGATCACCGGCAGCCGGACGCGAAGCAACGCGCTGAGCGACCTGACCTAACAGTTCCTGTGCCTGTACTTCATCCGGCTTCGCTGCTTTTTCCTGGCGGTTAATCCCCAGTTTTCTGAACAGCTGCATGTCTTTGTCTTCTTCCGGGTTCGGCGTGGTCAGCAGCTTACAACCGTAGAAAACAGAGTTGGCTCCCGCCATAAAGCAAAGGGCCTGAGTTTCTTCGCTCATGCCTTCACGGCCAGCCGAAAGACGCACGGCAGACTTTGGCATCATGATCCGCGCGACAGCAATAATGCGGACAAAATCGAGCGGATCCACATCGTCCACATTCTCCAGCGGTGTGCCTTTCACTTTCACCAGCATGTTGATTGGCACACTTTCCGGGTGAACCGGCAGATTGGCCAGTTCAGCCAGCAGACCGGCGCGGTCACGGGCACTTTCGCCCATCCCGATAATACCGCCGGAACAAATCTTCATGCCCGCATCACGGACATGAGACAGCGTGTCGAGACGGTCCTGATAAGTACGGGTGGTGATGATGTTGCCGTAATACTCCGCCGAGGTATCCAGGTTGTGGTTGTAGTAGTCGAGCCCGGCTTCAGCCAGTGTGTTGGCCTGGTCGCCGGTGATCATGCCCAGCGTCATGCAGGTTTCCAGCCCCATGGCCTTCACGCCACGCACCATATCCAGCAGATAAGGCATATCGCGCTCTTTCGGGTTTTTCCAGGCCGCTCCCATACAAAAACGCGTGGCGCCGGAGCTTTTCGCTTTCTGCGCAGCATCCAGTACCTGCTCAACTTCCATCAGGCGTTCACGATCGACATCAGTACGATAGTGCGCACTTTGCGGACAGTACTTGCAGTCTTCAGGGCAGGCACCGGTTTTAATCGACAGCAGGGTACTGACCTGCACTTTGTTGGGTTCATGGTACTGACGGTGAACCTGCTGTGCTTCAAACACCAGATCCATGAATGGCTTTTCAAACAGCGCCTGAACTTCCGCAATGCTCCAATCGTGTCTCACTTCCACGTGTAAACCTCTTTCGTTGTTCTTATGGCCCGGAGAATTGCAGTGATAACCGCACGGATTCAACGGGTTTCAATGTTTGCAAGTCTACTTTGAGCAAGTACACTGTCAACCATAAAGAAAACACAAGGTTTACATCTGTGCAAAATATCAACACAAAACAAAACACATCCAACCAGTTTTCAGCTTCGGAGACGGATCTTGAGTTCGATCGCCAGCATGTCTGGCATCCCTACACCTCCACCCTGACCCCTTTGCCCTGCTATCCGGTCAGCCACGCGGAAGGCGTCCATTTGTATCTGGAAGACGGCCGCCAGCTCATTGACGGCATGTCTTCCTGGTGGGCAGCAATTCACGGTTACAATCACCCGGTCCTGAATCAGGCCGCTAAAGATCAGCTCGACAAGATGTCGCATGTCATGTTCGGCGGCATCACGCATCAGCCTGCGGTTGAGCTGTGCCGGAAACTGGTCGAACTGTCACCGGCGCCGTTGCAGCAGGTCTTTCTGGCCGATTCCGGTTCTGTTTCTGTGGAAGTCGCCCTGAAAATGGCCCTGCAGTACTGGCACGCCAAAGGTGAGCGCCGGGCAAAATTCCTCACCCTGAAACACGGCTATCACGGAGATACCTTCGCGGCGATGTCGGTGACCGATCCGGATAATTCAATGCACAGCCTTTATAAAGGTTTCCTGCCGGAGCACATTTTTGCCGAATCACCCGAAACGGGTTTCCATGAGGCATGGAACGAAAACGATATCTCCGACTTAGCCGCTAAACTCGAAGCACATCATCAGGATATTGCCGCAATCATTCTGGAACCTGTCGTTCAGGGCGCCGGAGGGATGCGTATTTATCACCCGACTTATCTGCGCCGTGTCCGCGCGTTGTGTGATGACTTCGGTGTCTTACTGATTGTCGACGAAATCGCGACTGGCTTTGGCCGTACCGGAAAGCTCTTTGCTTGCGAACATGCCGGGATCAGCCCGGACATTATGTGTGTCGGGAAGGCTCTGACCGGCGGTTACATGACACTGGCGGCAACACTGACCACCAAGCAGGTTGCAGATACGGTGTGCAGCGGTAAAGCCGGTTGCTTTATGCATGGCCCGACCTTCATGGGCAATCCGCTGGCCTGCGCCGTTGCCAACGCCAGCCTGTCATTGCTGGAAACGGGTGACTGGCAGCATCAGGTCAGCGGGATTGAACAACAGCTGTCGCAATTACTGCCCCGGGTCGGCCAGTCTGAGAAAGTCAAAGCCGTCCGCTGGCTGGGTGCCATCGGTGTCGTTGAATTATATGAGCCGGTGGATATGGTCCGGATTCAGAAAAGTTTTGTAGACAATGGTGTCTGGATTCGCCCGTTTGGCAGACTTATCTACATCATGCCGCCTTTTGTAATTGATAATCAGCAGCTTGAGAAACTGGTTTTCGCTATTTTGCAATCGCTGCAGTAATATCGAAAAACAGACAAGGCATCACCTTTGAACAGATATACTCATAAAAAGAGCCAAATCAGGGCTGAAACCCGTAATTCTGAAGACATCCCGTCCAGAAAGACAGACAGCCCTATCAAAGTTGACGTCATAAAGGCTAAGTATTATGCAGTTACCCCTTTTCCCGCTCCGGCTTTATGTATTACCGGGAGGTGTCAGTAAGCTGCGGATTTTCGAACCTCGCTACACCCGGTTAGTGACGCTTGCGATGTCCTCAGGAAATGGTTTCGGCCTGTGCATGAAAGATGGTGATTCACTTTGCCATTTCGGAACGCGGGTCGAAATCACCGATTTCGAACAATTACCTGACGGGTTGCTCGGCATCACCATAAAAGGGGTAGAGAAATTCGTGATTAACAATCACTGGCAGGAAAAAGACGGCCTGAGATTTGGCGAAGTCAGCTTGATCAAAAACTGGGCCCCCAGCAGCGCACGTTTTATTGATCGCCACATCGCCAACAGCCTGGAAGCCCTGTTTGAGGAATATCCGGACTATGCGGAGAACTACCCGGATCCGGATTTCGCCAACATGGCCTGGGTCTGCCAGCGCTGGCTGGAAATTCTGCCCCTGGAAACCAACCAAAAGCAATGGTTTATGAGCCGGAATGATCACCGTGCGGCTTTGTCATTCCTGCATAATGTCATCGACGAAGAACTCAGACACGAAGATCTCTGACGATTTCAGCCACGGCCCTCACGGGCCAGTCGCTGATCGACCATACGACGATAGATAACCGATAACAGATGCCTGATCCCCGGCAGTCCCATCAGAAATGCAACCGGCCGGAGCCACCATACCTGATTCAGTAACAGCATGTAGGCATCCAATTCCCGGTGAACAATCCCCTGCTGATCCTGTACATGCAATTCCCGTAACGCTTTTTCCGGAGATATGCCCAGCGCTTTCAGCGCTTCATCCCGGCCGGTGATGTCATACCACTCCACCAGTTCCGGATGACGGCTCAGCCAGGATTCATACCATGCCCGATCCCGCACACAGCTTGGGCAGGAGCCGTCATAAAAAACCCGAATCCGTTTCATGTCTTTGACCTCCAAGCCATGTTCCTTCTCTAAGTCTGGCTGAACCCAATAAAAAACGCAGCCATCGCTATCGAAATAGGCAGTGGCTGCGCTGCATGATTCGCGTCAGGAAAAGTTTATCCTTCCTCGATCAGTTTCAGTAACAGATGCCCGTCATACATCGCCTGCTTCACCAGAGCCGCAGCCGGCATGGTGGCCTGGGTGTAAAAACTGGTTTCTTCAATCCGCAGATCCTGGTTATAAACCGGCAGGGACTGACTCTTCACACATTCCATAATCGCCGGATACAGAACACTTTTCGCCTGATTGAACTCTCCGCCAATCAGGATCTTCTCCGGATTAAACAGGTTCACCATAATGGCAATTGCCCGGCCAAGGTTGAAACCCAGTTCGGTGATGACCCGGAACGCCAGCGGATCCCCCTGCACTGCCGCCTCACAGATATTTTCGATGGTCAGCGCCTGCCCATAGAGCACAGAAGCTTCACCCAGCGTTAACCCGGTTTTAACCTGATCTCTCACCGCCTGCAAACTGGCGACGGTTTCCAGACATCCTTTATTCCCGCAATGGCAAGGCAATCCATCCGGTTTAATCTGGATATGACCAAGCTCACCAATATTACCGATCCGGCCCTGAAGCACCTGATTATCAAGGATAATGCCTGCCCCGACGCCGTGATGTACTGAAATCAGAATCGAGTTTGCCACATCATTCGCATTGCCAAATAACTGCTCCGCCAATGCCCAGGAACGGGTGTCGTTACCAATGAAGACCGGCAGTCCCGTGGCCTCATGAATGGCAGGTCCCAGCGGCAGGTCTTTTACCTCGTAATGAGGCATCTGCAACACCAGTCCTTTTTCCGAATTCACCAGCCCCGGCAGAGAAACAGCAATGGCGGTGATCCGATCCAGTAACTTGGCATGCCGGGCAAAGAATGAATCAATCTCAGACAGCAGCTTATTCAGGACATCATCCTGTTTCAGCTCCGCGATGTCTTGTCTCTCTTCGAACAGGATATCGCCGCCCTGCTCGTGCAGCGCTATCGTCAGATAACCGCGCCCCAACCGGATGCCGAGGAACTGCCAGCCATCATTATCCGGGACCAGACCGATTGCCGGGCGCCCCCGGCTGCCGGATTCCAGAATTTCAGCTTCTTTGATCAGGTGGCCATCAAACAGCTCACGGGTAATTTTGGTGATACTGGCGGGCGCCAACTGACTTTTCTTCGACAGTTCAATCCGGGAAATCGGGCCGTACTGATCGATGAGTTTGTAGACGCTGCCGGCATTATTTCTTTTGATGTGATCGATGTGACCGGGCTGAGCGACATACATGCGCGGACTTCCTCTGACAATATATAGGTATGAAGAGTATGGAATTTTTTTACAGTGCGAACTAATTGTGAAGCGACTTATGCCAAGGGCGTGAGCCCAGTCACGACAAACGTATACCTTTTCAGCCCATCTCTGCCGTTGTCACTGTGCTGCTTCAAATACAATGGGAATGGAGACAATCCGTTCAGGTTCTGACATAATACGCGCCCTTCAGCGTTCAGGGTACCTGAAACTGCCCGTTTTCACGTTAATTAGTCAGATGTTTTGAGGTCGTCGTGTACAAAATCAATGAAATCTTTGAAACCATTCAGGGAGAAGGTGTTTTCACTGGTGTGCCGGCCATTTTTGTCCGTTTACAGGTCTGCCCGGTTGGCTGTGCCTGGTGTGATACCAAGCAGACCTGGAGTGCCGAGCCTCAGGACGAAGTGAACGTGCAGACCATGATCGCTAAAAAAGAAGACGCGCCGACCTGGACCGCACTGGATGCCGGCGGCATTGTGCAGGTCCTCAAAGATCAGGGCTACACCGCCCGGCATGTGGTGATCACCGGCGGAGAACCTTGCCTGTACGACCTGCGCCCGTTAACTGAAGCCCTGGAAGACCATGGATTCCGCTGTCAGATTGAAACCAGCGGCACCTATGATGTTCTCGCCACTGAGGCAACCTGGGTCACAGTTTCACCGAAGATCAATATGAAAGGGAAACTGCCGGTCCTTGTGTCAGCACTCGAACGTGCCAATGAAATCAAACATCCGGTCGGTACCCAAAAAGATATAGACCAGCTTGATGCGCTACTGGCAGGCGTCAGTCTGAAAGAAGATGTCACGATTGCGCTGCAACCGATCAGCCAGAAACCCCGAGCCACTGAGTTGTGCATTCAGACCTGTATTGCACGAAACTGGCGCCTGTCGATTCAGACACACAAATATCTGTCGATTGCCTGATTTTTCAGGCATCACCCGGTTCCCCCGAATCGCTGTCTCAATTCTCAGACGCTGTCTCAAGGGCTGAGACAGCCTGTCTGGTTTAACAACCACCCACTTCCGCCTTACCTATACTCACCCCAAACACGAAACCAAACGCACACCATGTTTGGTCAAAAAATACAGCATTTATCGTTCAGGGGAAGGATTATGCGCGCCTATCTGATGATTGGCCTGAGCCTGCTATTGGCTGGCCTGCTTTCTGCGTGTGGTGGTGGCAGCGGCGAGGCTGGCATCAAGCCTGCCGAATTACCACCCGTCAAAACCAGTTTCACCGTCACGGTTGATCTTCCCGCCGGCCTGAATACCGCTCAGCAAGGGAACCACTGGGATCTGATCAGCAAGGCCTATGCGGCGACGCCCACATTGTTACAGGACAACTTCGCAGTGCTGATCCTGAACAGCCAGGGCAAAGTCATGGGACAGACTGAGATTACGGATTTCCAGCAGGATGACAGCAATTACACCATCACTGTCCAGAGCCCGCTCCTGCTGCAGGGCGTTCTGGTGCTTGATCTGGATGGCCCGCCTCAGTTTGCCATCGGTGATCGCCTGCCAACAGATTTGTTCCTGACCCCGCTGATCGATACTGAAATCGCGCTGTCTCTGAAAACGACCCTCGCCTATCAGGCACTGGTGAAACGGGTGGTGAAAGACGGTAACTGGGGAATATTCAGCCAAACGGTCAGCAATCCGGGGAACCTCGACGTCCGGAATGCGGGTGATTTTATCAATGAGCTGGCCGATGAGCTGAGTGTCACACTGATCCCCAAACTCGGTCTGAACGGTGTCAACCTGAGCACGCTGATGTCGCTGACTGTGGTCAATGACATTCTGGAAGGGGTCATGACCCGTAAGTACACAGAAATGACCGCACAGAAAGACACCATCCAGACGATTTTCAATGCCGGTTTCTGGCGTCTGCACAGCCAGAGTTCCCTCGATGGCAGCAAACTTGAAGCCGATATGATGGACTTCAACAGCCCGGACACAGCAACCAATGAAACGCGTCAGGTCGACTGGCAGTGGCAAAAAAATGGTGACAGCGATGTCAGCCTGACGGAAGCCTTTACATATTTCAGTGAACAACCGCTGGTCCAGTTCGATCAAAAAGAAGACGCCATCCAGGGTCAGATTCTGACTGGCTCCGGCTGGAAAGACCTTTACGAATATTTCAAAGTACTGATTTCTTCCAGCAACACCGCAATTGTCACCGATGCCGGTCTTGAAGAAAGCGATGACCGCAACGTGACGATCCGGGTCAATTCTTATCCCCTGTCCGGGCAAAACATGCATGATTTTCTGACCACAAAAGAAAATCACTTCATGACCCGCTATGTGCCGGGTACCGCAGCCTTTTCAGACGGTGCGATGGGGTATTACTTCACCTGGAGTCCGGATACCACCCGGATGCTGCTCTGCAAAACCAATGTCAGCGGAGACCATTGTACCGTCGCACCCAAAGGGAACCCGACTGTGCCTTACACCACGCTGGAAGACATGGTTGCCGTTGAAGATGCCGGCAGTTTTGAGCAGGTGAATGGTTACCATCTGACCGACAATGTGGTGCTCGAATTTGTCTTTAACAATACCCATCGCGTCAATTACTGGGTCAATGTCGGCGGCGATGGCTGGATGGTGGTTGAAACCGGGATATGGTCGCCTGTCACCGTTCTGGAAAAACAAATGTTCCAGTTTGCCGTCCCAGATGTCATTCAGCAGCTGGCAAACCGCTATCCGTTCGACACACCATACTTATTCCTGGTGGTCGACAATGGTGCAGTCCATCAGGGAGAGGCCATTCTGAAAGATGATGATTTCCATTTTGCCGGTTTCAACCATGCCGCCAAAGAGCAGATCTACGCGGTCACCTCACGCGCGAACTTACCGCCTTTCGGCGACTGTACATTCGGCGATACTGCACCGGCAACCGAAGACCAGTTCCTCAATGCGGTCACGGAATGTGGCGGGGATGACCGCTTCACCACAGATGGTGTCAACGCCATGGTCAATCAGCATCTGGTGCAAATCTCAACCGAAGCAGACAGCCTGGGTGAACTGGAAGCAGTCATCCTTAAAAGTGACAACACCTGGGAATATTACCTCAATACAGTACTTCAGCCCGGCACGGCCAACCGGCAGTGGCAGCTCAATGAAAATGGCTTCCTGCGCCTGACTGAAGACAGCACGGACAGCTTCAGCGACTACCAGCTCTGGGCAATGACACATAAAAAGAATGAGACTCGTCCGATCCTGGCCGTGAAAACCTTCAGCCAGAAAGACATGGGCGGCGCAAATGAAACAGAAATCAGCCATCTGATGACCAAGCAGTATGTGCCAAACACCCTGGCGGCCTGTACGGCCAGTGACTCCGGCTGGAACACCAGTACCCAAATGCCGTCATCCGCAAAAACCAAAACAGAGTACGAGAGCCAGTCGGCCAGCTGTGTCGTCAGTTGGGAAAGCCGGACACCCCGCTTCACGCAAAATATGCTGGCCGGAAAAGCACTGGTCTTCAACAACGACACGTCCCGTCATCTGATTCTGAACAACCAGGCGGACAGTCAGGCCGGATTCAATACGGGCAGCTACAGAGACAGTGACGGCTGTGGTTTCAGCATTCCGGTTCGGTGGAAACTGGAAGCCGATGGCACCCTGTATTACGAAAATGCCATGGCACAGGCTGATATTGATGCCACATTCAGCAACGGCGCGAAAAAATTCCCGACCGGTGATTTTCGGGAATGGCTGAAAGTCTCTGACACCGACGGTCGGACTCTGACCATCAAAGGGTTCAATCACTTCACGCGCTGGGAAAGTGCCAGCCCGGCCCTGAGCGCTGATCAGGGGGAAATGTGGAGCGATGTCGTCACCCTCATCCCTGCCGGGGATGCCCCTGCTGTCACAGTGCAGGAACCAACAGATCCGCCGCAACCCGGCACCCCCTTCCCGGGCACCGTGCTCCGCGACGGACAAACATGTAATCTCACACCACCTCCGGCGACACCATAACCCCCGGCTCCGGCAGTCATGCAATGGCTGCCGGACTTATTTTGGGGCACTCAGTGATTACTAAATCAACACAAAAACCGGCACAATGTGATTATTTCCCATCATCACATGCATCAAGGCTTGATGCCTGAGACGAGACAGGTAATATTGCTGTTTTGGACTGTAAATAAAGCACAGCACTCAGTCGTGCCTCAACGGAGAATAATTACATCATGACTTACGCGCCTGTTTCAGACGTACTGAGCGGTAAAATCGCGGTTGACAGTGAAATCACTGTTCGCGGTTGGATTCGTTCACGTCGGGATTCCAAAGCCGGAATCTCTTTCCTTGCCATCTATGACGGCTCTTGTTTCGACCCGATTCAGGCCGTGGTCCCGAATGAACTGAATAATTACCAGGAAGAAGTTCTGAAACTGACGACGGGTTGTTCAGTTGAAGTCACCGGTAAGGTGGTTGAATCTCCGGCACAGGGCCAGGATTTCGAACTGGCAGCAACGGCTGTGAAAGTGGTGGGCTGGGTTGATGACCCGGATACCTACCCAATGGCAAAAACACGCCATTCCATCGAATACTTACGTGAAGTGGCACACCTGCGTCCGCGTACCAACGTGATTGGTGCGGTTGCCCGTGTGCGTAACTGCCTGTCTCAGGCGATTCACCGTTTCTACCACGAGCAGGGTTTCTTCTGGACTTCAGCGCCCCTGATCACTGCTGCTGACGCAGAAGGTGCCGGCGAGATGTTCCGCGTATCTACGCTGGATCTGGAAAACCTGCCTCGCACCGAGCAAGGCAAAGTTGATTTCAACGAAGATTTCTTCGGTAAAGAAACCTTCCTGACCGTCTCTGGCCAGCTGAACGCCGAAGCTTATGCCTGTGCGCTGAGCAAGGTTTACACCTTCGGTCCGACGTTCCGTGCTGAAAACTCCAACACCAGCCGTCACCTGGCCGAGTTCTGGATGGTTGAACCGGAAGTTGCATTTGCAGATCTGAATGACGTCGCCAAACTGGCGGAAGACATGCTGAAGTATGTCTTCAAAGCCGTACTGGCAGAGCGTCGCGACGATCTGGAATTCTTCGCACAACGCATCAACAAAGAAGCCATCACCCGTCTGGAGCAATTTGTTGATTCTGACTTTGCACAGGTAGATTACACTGATGCCATCGATATCCTGAAAGCGTCCGGCCGTGAGTTCGAATTTGACGTTGAGTGGGGTATCGACCTGTCTTCTGAGCACGAGCGCTATCTGGCGGAAGAACACTTCAATGCACCGGTGATTGTGAAAAACTATCCAAAAGACATCAAAGCCTTCTACATGCGCCTGAACGAAGACGGCCGCACTGTGGCAGCGATGGATGTTCTGGCACCGGGCATTGGTGAAATCATCGGTGGTGCACAGCGTGAAGAACGTCTGGATGTTCTGGATGAGCGCATGCGTGCAATGAACATCGATCCGGAAGACATGAACTGGTACCGCGATCTACGCCGTTACGGCACAGTCCCACACGCGGGCTTCGGTCTGGGCTTCGAGCGTCTGGTGTCTTACGTGACGGGTATGGCGAACGTTCGTGACGTGATCCCATTCCCGCGTACACCACGTTCTGCCAACTTCTGAGCCGTTTTCCTTCCAGCGCTCAGCTGTTCTTCAAAGCCCTGCTTCGCAGGGCTTTTTACTATCCCTGCTCTTGCGGATGGTACAAGAAATGAACAATCACCCACAAACTTCAAGGTTTTATACTTCCTTCCTAAACAATCAGTCAAAATTGACGCATTAGCTTTACAGCTTGGACACGCTGACGCTTTTGAAAAGTGTTGCGCTTCAGAATGGAATACTGCCTGTAACTATCGATAATAATCGCTCAATTTAGCTTTGCTTACTTTTTGACACGCTAAATGTCTATTTTTTGAAGCGATTCAAATCCCCGTCAATTGCAGTATGTCACTCAACACCTGTCATCTAGAGTTGAGTCAGACGTGTCACAAAAAAAAAGCAGCTCACTGCCCCAGAACGTCTAACCAAAGACGTCTTACCCAATACACATGCTACATGCGTTTCGAAGAGGGATGATTCATGCGTAAAAATCGCCAGATTACTGATCGTGAGGTCGTGCTTGACCCTAATGCTCAGTTAGTCACAACAACGGATCTGCAAGGTGTAATTACCTACGCCAATGAAGAATTTGTCGCGATCAGCGGCTTCAGCAGTGACGAGTTGGTTGGCCAGCACCACAATATTATCCGGCACCCGGATATGCCCAGAGCAGCTTTCGGCGATTTATGGAGTCACCTCAAAGCGGAAAAACCCTGGCGCGGCATTGTGAAAAACCGCTGTAAAGACGGCAGCTACTACTGGGTTGATGCCTATGTCACCCCGCTTTATGAAAATAACCAGGTTTGCGGTTATCAGTCTGTGCGCCGTAAACCAACCCCTGAAATGATCCACACCGCGACAGAGATTTACCAGCAACTCAATCTCAAGAAAAATCCTTATGGGATCCGGCTATCCAGTTGGGCAAAACTCGGTATCACTGCCTTTTTTACCGCCCTGACTGTCGGTCTGACCCACACTTTCATTCCTGACTATGATTACTTTTCCGCTGTCATCCCATTTATCTTCATTGCGATCCTTTGCCGGGGTGAATTTTTCGCAGTACCCCGATTTTTTAAGCAGCTATCCGAAGACTATGATGCCCTGACCCGCATCGTCTACAGCGGTAACGGTCCGACATCTGTGGCTGATTTTCACCTGAAACTCAATGATGCCCGGCTGAAAACTGTATTGGGGCGCGTCGACGATGCCGCCACCACCATCAGGAATGTCACCGATGAACTGACCGACGTGACCATTCATACCCGGGACTCCATCTCCAATCAGGATAAAGATACCCAGCATATAGCCACATCGATCAACCAGATGTCATCCGTTGCCACAGAGATCGCCCAGAATACCCAGCTCACGACTGACAAAGTTCTGATCGCTCAGCAAAAATGTGCTGAGACCACCAAAGTTCTTCAATTAACTCAGGACAATATTAACGATCTGGCACGGGATTCGGAGAAAGCCGCCGAAACCGCACAATCCCTGGTCAAGGTCTCAGAACAGATTGAGACCATGATGATGGAAATCCAGGGCATTGCTGAGCAAACCAACCTGCTGGCGCTGAATGCTGCAATAGAGGCTGCCCGCGCCGGGGAGCAGGGTCGTGGCTTTGCGGTTGTGGCAGATGAAGTGCGCGCCTTGTCGCAACGGACTCACGGCGCGACCGAAAATATTCAGGCCAGCATTGTGAACATCAATGCCACGCTGAACCAATGGCAGTCGACCTCAACCGAGAGCATTGATAAAACACAACAGTGCGTCGCGCACACCAATGACACCGCCGCCAGCATTATGGAGGTCGTGAGCATGGTGGACGAAATTGCCGAAATCTCAACGCAAATCGCCACAGCCGCTGAAGAACAAGGTACTGTAGCCCAGGAAATCAGTAACAACGTTCACCAGATCTCTATTTCCTCTTCCAACAATCTGACCATGATGGCGCGGATGGAAGAAGCTTCGGCGCAAATGCGTGAAAAAGTTGCATTATTGGAAGGTTTGGGCAAATCTTTCGGATAGATCCTTTCAGTTCCCCCTGAAACCGCAGTGAGTTTCTTGCCACTGCAACGAATCTAAAGGCCGCAAACGCGGCCTTTAGTCTCTGGAAAGCTTTTTCCTCGCCAACATAAATCAGGCAAACCCCAGACTGAAATCGATTCGATCGGCAATTTCCGGGAATCTGCCCGTCAGTCAGGCAATCGACTTTCATTTTGCTATGCTTTGGTGTGCGGTTTTTCGACCCGACAAACTATTCTGCTGCCTCATTTGCAAGGCTGGCAAGTGCGGTGGGGAGTCGTTATAATCCCCGCCTCCTGAACCTGAGGCCAATATATGCACACTGACGTCACGCCAATTAACCGCTATCCAAAATACTGGGCTGAATGCTACGGCACAGCGCCATTCCTGCCGACCACCCGTGAGGAGATGGACGCGCTGGGCTGGGATAGCTGCGACATTATTATTGTGACCGGTGATGCCTATGTCGATCACCCAAGTTTTGGAATGGCAGTGATCGGCCGTGTGCTGGAAGCACAGGGGTTCCGGGTAGGCATTATTGCCCAGCCCAAATGGGACAATAAAGATGCCTTCATGGCGCTGGGGAAACCGAATCTGTACTTCGGGATCACCGCGGGCAACATGGATTCCATGATCAACCGATATACGGCGGATCGTAAACTGCGCCATGACGATGCCTATACGCCGAATAATGAAGGCGGAAAACGACCAGACCGCGCCGTGCTGGTGTATTCGCAGCGCTGCCGTGAAGCTTATAAAGATACCCCGATTGTACTGGGTGGCATTGAGGCCAGTCTGCGCCGTTTAGCCCATTACGACTACTGGTCGGATAAAGTGCGTCGTTCAGTGCTGTTCGATGCCAAAGCAGACATTCTGCTGTTCGGAAACGCCGAGCGTGCATTAGTCGAAGTGTCACACCGCATTGCCGCAGGTGAAGACGTCGCCACCATGACTGACATCGCAGGCACTGCGGTCATCCTGAAAGAAGCCCCGGCGCATTACAAAA
This sequence comes from Photobacterium sp. R1, assembly GCF_054600795.1. Lineage (NCBI taxonomy): Bacteria > Pseudomonadati > Pseudomonadota > Gammaproteobacteria > Vibrionales > Vibrionaceae > Photobacterium > Photobacterium sp. R1. The sequence continues at coordinate 490,362 of NZ_BAAHZP010000001.1, read as the reverse complement.
TCATCGACTCCACCCGGATCGACAAACCGGGCAAAGCGATGGTAATGCCAAATCCGTACGCGACCGAAGAAGTCTGCGAGACCAACAAAAGTAAAGCTGAAGAAGAACCCGTCAAAGCTCAGACAGTTCAGATTCAGCCGTCGCGTCACGATGCCTTCACCAGCGCTGTGCGTTTGCCGTCTTACGAAAAGCTGCGCAACGACCGAATTCTGTACGCCCACGCCAGCCGTGTGATGCACCTGGAAGCGAACCCTTACTCTGCCCGTGCGCTGATTCAGCTGCACGGCGACCGTGAGCTGTGGGTGAATAAGCCGCCAATTCCGCTGACCACAGAAGAGATGGATTTTGTCTTTGGCCTGCCTTACGCGCGGGTGCCTCACCCTGCATACGGGAAAGCCAAGATCCCGGCGTACGACATGATCAAAACCAGTGTGAACATCATGCGGGGCTGTTTCGGCGGTTGTTCATTCTGTTCAATCACAGAACACGAAGGCCGGATTATTCAGAACCGCTCGCAAGAATCGATTCTTCAGGAACTGGAAGACATCCGCGATAAAGTCCCAGGCTTTACCGGCACGATTTCCGATCTGGGTGGCCCGACGGCAAACATGTATCGTCTGGGCTGTTCTGATCCGCGTGCGGAGAAAAACTGTCGCCGTCCATCGTGCATCTTCCCAAAAATCTGCGAGAAGCTGGATACCGACCACAAGCACACCATCGACCTGTACCGCAAAGCGCGTGAGGTTGAAGGCATCAATAAAGTAATGATCGCTTCCGGGGTCCGCTACGATCTGGCAATCGAGTCTCCGGAATACATCAAAGAGCTGGTGACGCACCACGTTGGCGGTTATCTGAAAATTGCCCCGGAACATACCGAGAAAGGTACCCTGGATCTGATGATGAAACCGGGAATGGGTACTTACGATCGCTTCAAAGAACTGTTTGAAAAATACAGTGCCGAAGCGGGCAAGAAGCAGTATCTGATCCCGTACTTTATTTCAGCGCATCCGGGTTCCACGGATGAAGACATGCTGAATCTGGCGCTGTGGCTCAAGAAACATGATTACCAGTGCGATCAGGTCCAGAACTTCTATCCGTCTCCGATGTGTAACGCCACGGCGATGTACCATTCGGAGACCAACCCGCTCAAACGTGTGAAATACAAGCAGCGCGACGATCTCTTTGTCGCAAAAGGCGATCGTCAGCGCCGTCTGCACAAGGCACTGCTGCGTTATCACGATCCGGCCAACTGGCCGCTGCTGCGTGAAGCCCTGGTCAGCATGGGTAAGAAACATCTGATCGGTGACCGCCCGGACTGCCTGATCCCGGCAGAAGGCAGTGAAGCCGCGCTCACCCCGGCGAAACGCCGAGGTTCCAGCCGTCATGGTGCCAAACGCTTTGCGACCAAGCACCCGAATCAGCCGGATATCCGGAAAGACGGCACCGCGAACCGTCAAGGCTCAGGCAAGCCAAAAGCCCAGGGCACAAAAGCTCAGGGGACGAATGCTCACGGAAAAGGACGCAACCCGAGCAGTCAAGGCAAGCCGCAGGGCAACGGCCAGCGTCCGGCACCGAACGCAAAGCCACAATCGCGGGGCAAGCCGGCAGCCAAACGCGGAGCACGCGCCTGACGGCCACCCGGATCTACTGAGCTGCAACCATGATCAAAAAAGCAAGCGCATCGCGCTTGCCTTTCACTTATCTGAAGAAGGGAAACTTCAGCCGAGATCGGTTTAAGCAACCACTTTTTCAGCCGAAACCCTTGAGACACCTTCACTCATAAAGCTCTGATGCAAGGCACAAATCGCGCCATGATAATCGCTGTCTTTCACCACGAACTGGACATCCACGTTCCGCAGGGACGCATGTGCCGCTTTTGGACTGATCGCCTGGTCCAGCAGTGCCAGCACCCCCTGACTCATGGTTTTATTGGTATCAATCGCAGAGCCAATCACGGAAATCAGCGCGACCATTTTTCCGGTGATTTTGGCTTTCGGATAGCGCTTCTCGGCTTTTGACAACACCTTGTTCTGACTCGAGGTACTGCCATCCAGATAGTAAGTCACAGAGTTCGCGTTCATCTCTTTACTGATCAGCTGAACATTCTCTTCACGGATGATTTCCATCAGTTCATAGCTGACATCCTCGACCTGCCCCACCATCGCCTGATCAAACACATGCAGCGCAAACACCTTGTCTCGACCGGCAATGATTTCAGCCCTGTCTGTCTCCGGATGATAGTCCTGAGAAATGACCGTTCCCGGATGTTCAGGCTCGAACGTATTTTTTACCGCAAGCTCAATTCCGGCGCGACGCAGACCGGATGCAGCATTCGGGTGAATTGCTTCCATCCCCAGATTCGCCAGTTGATCCGCCACATCATAGTTACTCTTGCCAATCGGGCGCACATGCTCCGGACCGACGATACGCGGGTCAGCACTGCTTAAATGATACTCTTTGTGAATCACCGCCCTGCTGGCCTGGCTCAATACCGCCAGACGACTGAAGGTCATCTCACTGTACCCCCGATCGTAGGTTTTCATCAGGCCTTCTTCACAGTGAACATAACCGGTGACAATCGGCAGTTCTTGGCTCAGATCAATATCTTTAATGGCATCCAGAATGACGGCATCCAGATCGCCCTGAACATTGTTCTCTGCCCCCCAGCCGGACAAATCGACAAAGCGCGAATTAATCCCGAGGTTGTTCAGCATCAGCGTTGTATTGAATGCAGAATGCGCTTCACCAATCGAAGACAAAAACTCACGGATCTGCGGCAGATAACTTGCCAGTGAAAACTGACCGTACTGACAGGTTTCCAGAATATTCTCAATACAGGAGATCGCGTTCGCAATCCGCTCTTGCACGAAGTTGTCAGCCCGGTTTCGGCAAAACAAGTCAGGGAACATGGTGTCATTAATCAGCAGCATCCGCTGCTCCAGCGCTTTCAGTTTTTCACGCCAGATATCATTACGTTCGGCAATATAGCGGAAGATACCGGGCTCACCGGTACGCTTGCATTCCAGCAAAGCGTCTGTGATACCGCCGTAAGCTGAAACCACAAAAATACGCTGATAAGGGTTGTCCGGATAGAGCAGGATATTATCCATCACCGCATCAAACGCAGACATGGAAGTACCGCCGATTTTTTCAACGGTATGAGTCATGGGAACTCCTTTTTCTTTTCATCAGCAGAGAAGCACACCTCTGACTTGATGGGATTGAAAGGCGGCTTACACCACCTTTCGTTTGACCCTCGGGTTGATGACGCAAGGAGGGTCATGTACTTACGGAAATCAGGCTGCCCCGGTTTCTGTTACTCGGCAGCGGGATAGACACCGTCTGCATCGTGTACTTCCATCCCCGTCAGCGGCGGATTGAATACACAGGCCATCACCATATCCACCCCTTTGTTCGCACGCAGCTGATGTTCATCGTGCTTGTCGAGAACGTACAGGGTGCCGGGTTTGATTTCATAGGTTTTGCCGTCGGCGGTTGTCTGAATTTCGCCTTCACCGGAGACACAGTAAACAGATTCCAGGTGGTTCTTGTAGTGAATATGGGTGTCGGTGTTCGCATAAATCGTCGTGATATGGAACGAGAAACCCATGTTGTCATCGCGCAGCAACATGCGAACACTTTCCCAGTTCCCGTTTTCTGCGACAACGCGACGTTCGCTGTCACGGCACTCATCCAGGGTGCGTACAATCATTCTTATTCTCCTTAAGACGCTTTCTTCAGTTCAGACTTCGCAAATTCGACCACTGCTTGTTCAAAAATATGCAGCCCTTTCTCCAGTTCGGCCTCGCTGATGGTCAGCGGACAGAAGAACTTCAGCACTTCATCGTCCGGACCGGCCGTTTCGATAATCATGCCGTTTTCGAAACACAGCTTCCCGATGGCACCGGCAAACTCACCTTGATGACAGGCAATGCCCTGCATCAGACCACGGCCTTTGATCTTCTCAAAGACTGCCGGATACTGTTTCAGTAATTTTTGCAGGGTCACATTCAGCTGCTCTGCACGGGCATGGATGTGCTGCTCAAAATCGTCATTCTGCCAGTAGACTTCAATCGCAGCCGCTGCGGTAATGAATGCATGATTGTTTCCGCGGAAAGTACCGTTGTGCTCACCCGGCAACCATTTATCCAGCTCTGGCTTCAGCAGAACCACAGCCATCGGAGAACCATAACCACCGATGGATTTTGACAGCGTCACCATGTCGGGTTTGATGCCCGCAGGTTCAAAGCTGAAGAAAGTACCGGTCCGGCCACAACCCGCCTGAATGTCATCGACAATCAGCAGAATATCGTGACGCTGACAGATGCCGCTCAACCGTTGCAGCCACGCGTTTGACGCAACGTTCAGACCGCCCTCACCCTGAACGGTTTCCAGAATGACGGCAGCAGGTTTATCCAGGCCGCTGGAGTTGTCGGTCAGCATAGTTTCAAACAGCGCCAGACCATCCAGATCTGCGTAACCTTCATAAGGCAGACGCGTGACGCCACTCAGAGCCATACCCGCACCACCCCGGTGGTGCTGGTTACCTGTTGCGGCCAGTGCACCGTAAGACACACCGTGGAAGCCGTTGGTGAAGGCGACAATGTTCTGACGGCCTTTGACTTTACGAGCCAGTTTCAGTGCTGCCTCAACGGCATTTGTGCCGGTCGGGCCCGTGAACTGTACTTTGTAATCCAGACCACGCGGGGTCAGGATGAAATTTTTCAGGTTTTCCAAGAAAGCCGCTTTGGCTTCTGAATGCATATCCAAACCGTGCGTAAGGCCATCCTGATCGATGTAATCCATCAGTGCTTTTTTCAGCACCGGGTTATTATGGCCGTAGTTCAACGCACCGGCGCCTGCCAGGAAGTCCAGGTAGCGATCACCCTCACGGGTGTTCAGCCAGCAGCCCTTCGCGGAAGAAAACACCACCGGGAAATTGTTGGCATAACATTGAACATTTGATTCCTGCGCATTAAAGATATTCATGACTTATCCTGTTTTATCGTGAGTTATTGTTTTAGTGGAATGCGATAGAGATATTCCGAGTCATGTTTACCGTCGAAATGTTTCTCTTCATCAAGGAACAGCGACACTTCGCCCAGGTTCCCGTTCGCCTGATCCACTTTCTTAAACAACGCCCAAGAGGCTTTATTGAGGCGGGTGATCGTCGTTTCGATATTCCGGATATCGCTCAGTTCTTCACGCGCCAGCAGTTGTTGAATCATCTTAAAAGCGAGCCCTTGACCACGTGCTATCTCACTCACGGCAACCTGCCAGATAAAGAGGGTCTGATCTTTTTCCGGAACCCGGTATGCCGAGATAAAACCTGCTAACTCCTCATCAAGTTCAGCAACAATACATGTGTCTTTGAAATGAGTGGTCTGCAGGAAATTGCAGTATGAAGAGTTCGTGTCTAGCGGGGGACAAGATTCGATCAGTGAATGCACTCGATAACCATCTGAACGTTCCGGTTTTCGAAAAACAAACTCTTCCTGAGTCTTGCTCGATGTTTCTTGGGCTAATGCCCATGGTGCTGATGTAATCATTGATCGCCACATTGTTTAGTGCTCTAATGAATTCAGAAACAATTATAGGGTCCAAACTTGGAATATCAACCCCATAAGTCTGAATCAATGACACAAAAAAAGCACAAGATACTGATTTAAAAAGAATTAAACAGGAAAAATAATTACAAAACAAATAATTATAGAACTAATTATATTTTTGTCATCTTACCGACATCCGGATCATCTATGAAATGACGCACAACAATGAATCTCCCGGCAGACGGCAGATTCACCCTGAACAATCACGATCAGCGGAGCAGCTCAGAGGCCACTGACAGTCAGTGGCACGAAAAAGGAAGAAGGGATATTGCGGAGATAGAAGAAGCGGAACTTATCTGGCCAGTTCCACAGCCATAAACACAGCGGTCGCAATCACGGCGCAGATCAACATACCAATAAATAAGGTTTTCTGTTTCTGTTCATCCAGGTAACGCGCCAGAAATACGGCAACCACGATGAGCAACACAATCACAACAAATTTAAGCATGTTTTTCCCCTGCTCAGTCGTCAATCCTGGTCAGTGTCTTCGATTGACGTATCTCAGAAAATGGCTGTTTGTGCTTCAACTTAGCACGATTTAACGAATGGGTCTTGCCGCACATTCCTGATGAAGACTCCGTTGACTGGTGTTCAGCATAAAACACTTGGTTTTTCCCCTGTGATTTCACACGGTACAGTGCTTTGTCTGCCTGAGAGATCGTGGACTCCATGCCTTCTTCAAGCAAAGCAAAACCGATACTGACCGTAATGGAGCAGGACTTGTCTGCCACGCGGATTTTCTGGCCTTCTACACTGGTACGAAAGGCTTCCAGCCGTTCCCGCGCCACTTCACAATCCGAGGCAGACATCAGTACGGCAAACTCTTCCCCGCCGTAACGGCACAAGACCGAATTGGCCCGGAAACTTCGCTTCATCAAAGCCGCAATCATCAGAATCACCTTATCGCCGAACAGATGCCCGTAGGTATCATTGATCGATTTGAAGTCATCAATATCAATCATCGCCAGATAATAATGATCTTGAGTCTCCGCCAGCCGCTGTTCCATCTGCTTTCTGAGATAGTTTTTATTCTTCAGCCCGGTCATTTGATCTTCACTGCGTATATGCTGGGTCAGAAGCAGCTGATTCAGCGCATTCAGCGTGTAATTCACGATCATTTTGACAAAAAACCGGTATGCCAATCCGGGTTTGCAGATATACAAAATGCCAACAAGCTGATTGGAGGGAAAGTGGCCTGAACGAGCGGTATTGACCAAAGGCAGCCGGATACAAGGCGCGCTGGAAGCAATCTGACTGACAATACCGTCCTGTTCCGGCTGGCAATCCCGACCAAGCTGCTGGCATCCGGACAAACGGCAAAACAAATCTGTTGGCACCTCTGCCCGCAATTGGTGATGCGGCTCTTCCAGGATCCCTTCTTTTTCGTTCATCACGAAAAGATATACTCGGCTGCAGCCAATCGTATCGCTGAGCAGTTTCGACAGCTGACGGTGCAGATCCTCAAACTCCAGAGCATCCAGCAACCGGCCACCCAGCTGATGAATCCGGCTGTGCAGATAACCCACCAGCAGAATAAAAAACAGCAGCGCCAGTAATGTTCCCCCGACAACTCCCAGTTTGAGCGCATTTGCGGTAATTTCCTGATTTCGGGTCCCGGAAAGCAATACCCAGCCAAAACGCTGATTCGTCTCATACACACTGAATTTGTACTGGTCCTGATAGGCATAGGAAGGGATTTCTCCGGCTTGTTCACCCTTCAGAATCTCATCCAGTATGGTTGGCGTCAGGCTGACTGATGCCGTTCCCAGCCGTGACGGGTCGGGGTGAATCACAACATGACCGCTTTCCGATTCAACGGCAAACACATACCCGTCTTTCATGGTTTTCAGGCCGGATAAGTCTTGCGACATTGCACTGGCATCCAGTTCAATGACGATTCTGACATCATCCTTCCCCGGTATTTCAAGCGTCCGGGTCAGAGCAACACACCACTTCTTTGTGCTGTTACTGCGGTAAAAAGGGGATAAAAACGTCACACCAGACTGCTGTGACTTGTCATACCAGGGACGTCGCCGGACTTTGTCAGCAATCTCTTCCAGCTTCAGCTGATTCGTCCCGTAATACGTCGAATCAATCAGCAGCCCGACTTCCTGAAACTTATTCTGATGATCAACCACATACTGAGCCGCTGTCAGAAACGTGGGAATATCTTCTTCATCCTGCAGAATTTCCGACAGTAAGTAGAGCTGGTTATTAGCCGCTGTGTAGTGCTGGTTCAGATATTCCTGAGCCACGCTGATGTTGGCCCTTGCCTGGGAATATGCACTGTCACGGATGGTTTTGTAATCGGAATAACCAATATAAACCAGTGTGGCAATCAGCAGCACAAATAAGGGAAGAACCAGATTAATCAGATATTTAGGTTTAAAATCCATTTAAAATATCTTTCGAAAAAAGAGTAGTCACCATATGAATCCGGTCGATTATATAGGAACCGTTAAGCCCGTGTCGCAAGCTATATCGCAGATATGACCGCTCCGTCGCTAATTCCAACGAATTGATTGCAATGAACCCGTCACCGGAACGACACCGCTTCGTCACAGTAAAAAATTACGCTGAACCGGATTCTGATAAACAGGTCTGCCGACTATGGGAAAACACACCTATCGTACACTTTGGCTGTCAGACATTCATTTAGGAAACCGGGATTGTAAGGTCGACTATCTGCTGGACTTTCTGACACAACACCGGGCCGACACCTTGATTCTGGTTGGCGACATCGTAGACCTTTGGTCACTCAAATCCCGCTATCACTGGCCGGAAAGCCACACCCGGGTTGTCCGGCTGCTGCTGGAACAGGCTGAGCAGGGTTGCCGGATTATCTACATCCCCGGCAATCATGACGAAGCCATCCGGAAATTTATTCAATTTAATCTGGGAAACGTAGAGCTGGCCCACCGCTACCTGCACACCAGCGCCAACGGAAAACAGATTCTGGCCCTGCATGGCGATGAATTCGACAGCATGGTTTGCCACAACAAACTCACTTCATTACTGGGCGACGTCGGCTACGATCTGCTGCTTTTCCTGAACCGCTGGATCAATGCCTACCGCCGGATCACCAAACAGCCTTACTGGTCACTGGCCAGCTACATCAAGACCCGAGTCGAAAAAGCCAATATAGCAATTGCCCGTTTCCGGCATGCCGCGGTGACGATGGCCCGGCATAAAGGGGTCGATGCCATTGTCTGCGGCCATATCCATCATCCTGAAATGAAAGATGAAAATGACATCCTGTACCTCAACGACGGAGACTGGATTGAAAACTGTACCTTTCTGGCCGAGCACTATGATGGGGTCATCGAACTGATTCGCTGGACAGAGCATGCCGAACTGCTGGACAGTTCCGATAAATTCAGAGTCAGACGCAATAAACCGCTGATCATGATGGAAGAAAAACAGGAAAACAAAGTCGCTTAAAAGAAAACGGCGGAAGCCCAAGCTGTCCGCCGTCTGTTCACCGGTTTCACAATTGCTTAAGCTGCACTGACCAGCTTGAGCAGCACCTGAACCGGGTGCTTCATTTTAATCTGCTCAAATCGTTTGACCTGACTGCGGCACGAATAACCGGTCGCCATGCAACGTTCACCGTCCAACTGAGCCAGATTCGGTTGCCAGCTCAACCCGAACACTCCTTTCGAAGTCTCCAGTTTGTCTTTCTCATGACCGAAGGTACCGGCCATGCCACAACAACCCACCGACACCGCATTCATCTGAGCCCCGAAGTGACGGAAGATTACCCCCCATTCTTTCTCGGCATTCGGCAGCTTGGTTTTCTCAGTACAGTGCGCAAAAAGATACCAAGGCTGGTCGTCACGCGTTTCAAACGCCTCCAGCTCACTCAATAACGGCTTCAGCCATTCATGAGCCGTCATCACTTTGAAATCACCGCGGTGATCGCCCAGCATTTCGTTGTACTCATCGCGGTAACAAAGCACCAGCGCCGGGTCGACCCCAACCATTGGCATCCCCAAGGCGTCCAGCTGATTCAGAAAATCTGCGGTATTCCGCGCCGTTTTCGCAAACTGACGCAGGAAGCCTTTCACATGCTGTGCCTTGCCGTTCGGCTTGAAAGGCACCAGCATCGGCTTTTTACCCAGCTTCTCAATCAGCAGGACAAAATCACGGACAACCTCGGCATCGTAATAACTGGTAAACGGATCCTGCACCACCAGCACATACTGCTGACGCTCTTCCGCCGACAGTGCCTGCAGCCACTGCAGATCAAACCGGGTGGCATGATGACCAGAGAGCCCCTGCATCAGCGTCGGTACCGACAGCGCGGGCATATCCACGTAGCCCAGCACTTTTTCCGTCAGGGACTTCGACCAGCCCGGACGCATCACTGCATTCACCAGTGTCGGTGCTTTTGCCATCAGCGGCAGATAATTTTCTACATACGCCACCAGATAATCCTTGGCCGGACGCTGGTATCGGCTGTAGTAAATGTTGAGGAAACGGGAACGGAAGCTGGGAACATCCACCTTGATCGGGCACTGACTGGCGCAGGCTTTACAGGCCAGACAGCCATTCATGGCCTCCATCACCTCATGGGAATAATCATACTGGTGACGCTGACGGCCGAAAGTATTCCGGAACCGGTCGATGATTTGTTTCACCGTCGGTGATTTTTCCATCAGGTCCTGCTCAATCCGTACCGGATCCACTCCCTGCGCTGCCAGCAGCCGCAGCCACTCACGGACCAGTCCGGCGCGGCCTTTCGGAGAGTGGCGGCGATCGGCACTCACTTTCATCGACGGACACATCGGTGAGCTGGTGTCGTAGTTAAAACACAGACCGTTACCGTTACATTCCATCGCCAAATTGAAGCTGTCACGCACCTGAACCGGGATCTGACGGTCAAAATAGCCACGTTTCGGCCCATCAACTTTAACCAGCTCAGCATCACTTGCCAGCGGGGTACAGATTTTGCCCGGATTCAATCGATTTTCCGGGTCAAAAGCCGCTTTAATCCGACGCAGTTCGGTAAAGAGCGCTTCGCCAAAAAACTCGGGGCCATATTCAGAGCGATAGCCTTTTCCGTGCTCGCCCCACATCAGGCCGCCATATTTTGCAACCAGCGCAACGACCTGATCGGAAATCTCTTTCATCAGTTTTTCTTGTTGCGGGTCGCACATATCCAGGGCCGGACGCACGTGTAACACCCCGGCATCCACATGACCGAACATTCCATAGTGCAATTGCTTTTCATCCAGCAACTGGCGGAACTCAACAATAAAATCAGCCAGATTTTCCGGCGGGACACAGGTATCTTCTGCAAACGGAATCGGTTTCTGCCAGCCTTTCGCAGCTCCCAGTAACCCCACCGCTTTTTTCCGCATGTTGTAAATCTTATTGATGCTGTCGAGATCGTCACATACCTGATATCCGATAATCCCCTGCTGGCCAATCAGATTGTCCAGCCGCTCGCTCAACTGCTGAACCTGCGCTGCAATCAGTTCTGGCTCATTTCCGGCGAACTCAACAATATTGATGCCCTGCATGTCCTTGCCGGGCACATCCGTGATTAAATCACTGACGGTATGCCAGACGATATCCTGCCGGGCCAGATTCAGGACCTTCGAATCCACCGTTTCAACGGACAGGGCTTTGGCTTCAACCATGACAGGTGCATTGCGTAACGCTGCATCAAAGCTGTCGTACTTGATGTTTACCAGCTTCCGGGCTTTCGGAATCGGGGTGATATTGAGTTTGGCTTCAGCAATAAAGGCGAGAGAACCTTCCGCACCGCAAAGCAGGCGGGCCGGGTCAAAACGGGTCAGTGCATCATCGTATACATGCTTCAGATCATATCCGGTCAGAAAACGGTTCAGAGGCGGGAATTTATCAAGAATTTCCTGCCGTTTTTCCCGACAGACACGCGCGGCGACAGCAACGGCTTCCGCGACCTGATCTCCCCTTTCTGACAGCGCAGCAACGCCCTCTTCTGTCAGTGGTTCCGTATCCAGAACCGAACCATCCACCAGCACCGCTTTCAGTGCCAGCACATGGTCTGACGTTTTACCGTACTGGAGCGATCCCTGACCCGAAGCATCCGTATTCACCATGCCACCAATGGTCGCACGATTACTGGTCGACAAATCCGGCGAGAAGAAGAAACCATGCGGGCGAAGCGTGTCATTAAGCTGATCTTTCACGACCCCGGTCTGTACTCGAACCCAGCCTTCTTCCGGATTAATCTCCAGAATCTGGTTCATGTGCCGGGACAAATCAACCACAATCCCCGGGGTCAGAGACTGCCCGTTGGTTCCGGTACCGCCGCCGCGGGGAGAAAAGCTCACCTGCCGGAATTCTTTCCGCTCGCCGACCTGACCAACGAGGATCAGATCCTCAACGCTTTTCGGAAACACAACCGCCTGAGGCAGTTGCTGATAAATACTGTTATCGGTGGCCACCGCCAGGCGGCTGGCATAAGCGCGTTCAATATCGCCGGAAAAACCTGCGGTTTCCAGCGCATCAAGATATGACAGCACAACGGCGTTGATGCTGTTCTCGTACGTCAGTGCGGGTAACATTGCTCTCCTTGTCCAGTCTAGGGCTCGCCTAATTCCACTGGCTCCATAATCTGTTAGCCTGACAGGCCTTATTGATATAATCGTTTGCCTTCACTTTACCGCACTCAGGTCATGAAACAAAGCATTGGGACGGCGGACCTCTCAGATCCAAGACCCACGACACGACGCCATTTACTGCTTCGGTTCAGGTTCTGCCAGCAATCTCAGCAGGACTGACGATCCGGCAACCAGCCAGAGCGCGAGCAGGAAAGCGCCCACAGCACGCAGGCTTAAAATAATCGGGCTCACCGAGCTGGCATTCGCCAGCTTCATTGAACCATAGGCAATCCCTCCGGCCCCCAGCAACAGACAGGTAGCCACAAGGAAATGGCGGGTAACCGAGAGATTCAGCGCCCGTTTCGGCAGCGCGTCGAGACTGAGAAAAACCCCAAGAGAAACGGCAAACAAATAGGTATGCTGCGGCAGTTGCGTCATGCCTGCGGCAATCCCGGTCAAGACCGTAATCCCCAGCCAGATGGCCTTACCCCGAATCGTCTCCGGGGTGATCAGACGGGAACAGGCAACGAGCAGCAAAATGCCGATCAAAATGGCTGCCAGAGTATCACTGATAAAATGAACGCCATACCAGACCCGCGCCATCGCCTGTCCCAGCACCAGAACAACCAAAAAGAGCAGGCCGGCTTTAGCTCGATGCCAGGACCTGGTTGCGCAAAACCTCAGCCAGAGCATTCCCCAAATGACAGTCGCCAGCAGGGTGTGACCACTCGGAAAGCCATAGCCATAAGCTTCTCCGTTTTGCAGATCCGGGATCAGGTAAAAAGGTCTCGGCGAATGCAATACATCTTTCAGCCAGGTCGAAAGCAGGATCGCCATCACCGCAGCCGCAACCAGCTGCAGCATGGCAACCGGCCCCTGAAGTGAAGCGACAGCCACAATCAGCAAGAAGACAAACCAATACTCTCCCGGCAGATTCATCAGCCACATCAGGCTTTCCAAGATAGTTCGGGCAGCCTCAGGTAACGCCTTTCCCCACGCCTGAAATGCCTGAATCACAGGCAGTTCGGCCTGATGTAACCGGTTAGCATGTGCGCTGAGGTCAGTGAAAAAAACGACGTCACTTTCCGGTGTTGCCTGCATCCACTGATAGAGATATTCCAGATCTCCGGAATAACGGTATTCCCCGTCCGCCAGCACCAGCGGCGACATCAGGTAAACTTTCTTGATTTCGGAGCCGAAGTGCTGTGCATGCCAGGATGCCACATCATGACGCTGAAAATTATCAGGCCGTTCAGCCACCAGGATCGGCTGTTTCGTGACACAGGCGAAAATCGCCGCTCTGTCGCGATACTGCAGCAATTGGACCACATCGACATCTAATCCGGTTTCTTCTTTGGCCTCCCGCTGGGCTGTCACGCTGGCAGGATCGCGGTTATCAATATAACCGCCGGGGATCGACAGTTTCTGCGAGATCACCTCAGAGACCATAATCATCTTTTTACCGTGCCGAATAACACAGGCGGCGCCAACCAGATCCGTCGGCTGTTCGGGCAGTGAGGACGGCTGAAGGCTGATATTCTCAGTTATTGCCTCTGCCTCTGTCGCACCCGCAACACGAGGCATCAGTAATCCTCCGAACACAAATAAAGTCAGCACAAAGAGGACAAGGACATACTGATAAGGATCACGCTGTCTGATCACAGGAAACCTTTGCTATATAACAATTACCGTAAAAGATTTTAACAATGTGTGATATTTGCCACCATGAAAAAAGCCTTAGTGTGTGAAGCTATGGTAATTTCATGTGAATGCATCCCGTACTGGCGTTTTACAACCGCGTATGAAATTTCGACAATACCCAGTCCCAGATGACCGGTGAAACCACAATGGCCCAAAGCTCCCCGACGGTTCTTGCAACCGACTATTACCGCGATAATTTTGAGATTCTCCTGAATACCGTGCACCGGCAATATCAGGACTTACTCAGCCAGTCGGAACGGAACTGGGTCAGTACTTACTTTGCTTTGCCCGTTAACGCGAAGCTGCTCTACATCCGGCTGTTGTCCCGGAAAGGTCTCTTCTTCCGTATCAGCAAACTCCGGTATCCGGAAATCAGCCCGATGCATCATGCTGTTGAGTCACTGGAAGCATGTGGTTTCATCACCGTAAACCGGTCTGACTGGCCAATGGCCGCATTACTGTCATTATTTACCAAACCCGAGCTGCTCAACCGCTTTCATGCCGCTACCTGCCATGAATTATGGGACAAAAATAAGACGCTGAAACAAACTCGTAAGCCCGAACTGATCGAAGCACTGCTTTCTGCCGATCTGACATTATCCGCTTTGCAGGAAACCATCGTTCATGTTGAACATCAGGCACACCTGACCACATTTCTGCTGCTGTTTTTCGGAAATCAGCATCAGGATATGAGCCAGTTTGTCCTGGCTGATCTGGGGCTGCACCAGTTTGAGCAATACAAAACAGACACAACGACCCGGCTGTTTCAGCAACGCCATCACATTCTGCAATGGCTGTCGCTGGAAACGATCGCCCGGCAGTATGACGAGATCTGCGACAGGAAAGAGAACAAAGACACTGACACACTGGTTCAATTGACCCGGAAACTGCCCGGCCCCCTGTACTGGCAGCCGCTGGAAAGGCGCCGGCAACGACTGCTCAACCGGGTTGGCAGTGATCTGGAGCGTCAGGGCCGTGATGATCTGGCGCTGTACCTTTACCGGCAAAGCACTCTGCCGCCCAGCCGTGAACGACAGGTGCGCATTCTGGATAAACTGAATCGTCACCACACCGCTCTGGCTATCAGTGAAACCATGGAACGCTTGCCTCACAATGAAGAAGAGCTGGAAGTCGGACAACGACTGAGCATCAAACTGCGCCGGGCATTGGCTCTGCCATACGAAAATATCAGCAAAGATAACTTCTCTCAGGAAACGCTGACCCTGCCCGCCACCAGCCAGCGCGTTGAACTGGCTGTTGCAGAGGATTACCGGCAACAGGGATGGCAAGTGTATTACACAGAGAATGCCCTGCTCTGCGGTCTGTTTGGCCTGGCTTTCTGGGACATTATCTTCGCGCCGGTTCCGGGTGCTTTTCTGAATCCTTTTCAGCGCTCTCCCCGGGATATGTACCACAGTGAATTCAGTGAGCGCCGCCAGTCACAACTTGCAACCCGGCTGGAAGCTATCCGCTCAGACCGCTGGCACGACTGGCTGAACGTCTTTGAACAGAAAACCGGCATCAGTAATGACTGGGTTAACTGGTCGCTGCTGTCCCCGGACCTGATCACTCAGACGGTGGATTGTTTAAACGGAGCGCAGCTTCACGCAATTTTGTCCCGTCTGCTGTTCGACCCGCGGCACAATCGCAGTGGCCAGCCGGACCTCGTGATGTTCAAAAACGGGCACATCAAATGGGTGGAAGTGAAAGGTCCGGGAGACACACTCCAGCCAAATCAGAAACGCTGGTTGCGCCTTTTTCAGCAGCTGGATCTGGACGCCAGGATTAACCATGTTCTCTGGCAAATGTGAACTGACTCAAGGAAGGTAAAATTGCCGTCAATTTTAGAAAACAATGGTGTTCGAATAGTCGTTTAAAGCTTGTATGAACTAAGCTCTATTCACCAGCAGTACAGATTTCAGTGGTGCGATCATGAAAGCGACAAGAACGATCAATAAAATCCGCTACGGTCGGAAATCCGGCCCCATGACAGCCTACATTTATCACGATAATCTGACTGAACTGAATCCATTTGTCCTCTGGGATCATTTTGATGCCAACGGCATCAAAGAAGAAACCGGGCTCGATTTCCACGGTCATTCCGGTATAGAAGCCTTCAGTTACCCTGTCACTGGAACCCTACACCATACAGACTCCTGTGGTTGCTCCGTAACCATGCGAACCGGTGATATCCAGGTGATGACCACTGGGCGGGGCGTGATCCACAAAGACACCATGCAGCCGCTGGGCGGACGTGCCGAATCCTTTGCACTCTGGACGGCACTCCCGGCAGGGGATCAGGAAATGGCGGAAGCCGCCAGTCAGTACACCGGTACAGACAGTCTGCCGCTGGTTGAAGAGATGGACGCAACGACGAAAGTCTTAATCGGACAATATAAAGACGCCACCAGTCCGCTGACATCCAGCATTCCCGTCACCTATCTGGATATTATGATTGCCCCGTATGGGGGCTGGTACTGGGAACCCGATGAACAGCAGGTATCCGGGTTTGTTTATCTGCGCTCAGGTTCTGTCTATATCGGTGCCAATCAGCTGTATCCGCAACAGATGGGCATCCTGAATCCTTCTGCCCTGCCCATCCACATCAAAACCAGCCGAAAAGGGGCGAGGCTGTTTCTGGTGCTGGGCCAGCCGCTCGATCAGCCGCTGCTTTGCTCCGGCGGTTCAGTCCATTCCAATGAAGAGAACCTGCACCAGGGAAATGACACCATCAGCGCATTGATGGAAAGTCAGGCCGTGCATCAGCCAACCTGACCCGGCGCTCTGATGATTTACTCGCGGTGGCCAAACCGGCAGGTTCCGTCGGACTGAAACCAGACGGCCTGTGTTTTCTTTTTGGCGATCAGCAACGGGCCATCATCAAAGAACAGAAAGTTCTTCCAGTGTCGCTGAAATACAGCCCAGGTCGTTTCAATCAGATTATATTTCTCATAACAGAAATATACAGGCGTATTGTCTTCCCAGGTCAGGAACTCGGCCAGCGCTTCCGGCAGGGCTGGATCATCGCCGTCCCATGCCGTTTGCCAGTCTGTCTTTTCAATCCAGTTTTTATCCTGATTCGGCCAGTCACCGCTTCCGAAATGATCGGCATCCGGGCTTTGCGCACTGATATGCTCTCGCCACAACGTCGCTGAACGCGCCTGAGTCAACGGTTTGATTTGAGCCAGATCCTCAGCCGGGACAGGCATAGATGCGTGCGTGAAAATCCACTTGCGGGAATAAGCGTTGATATCGATATAGTGCATGATCAAATTCGGAAAACAATGAGACCGGGAAATGTACCGCAGATAACGATGTGTTACCAGAAAGGGGCGAATTTTGTCAGGGAAAATCCAATGAAAAAGGCTGCGTTTCACTGCACGACAAGGGTCAGCCCCGGCAGGACTGACCCCGACACGTCATTCTCACTTATTTGATGCGACCGACCGGATTCAGTCTGGGATCAATGTATTCACAGCACACCGTGGCGGCATAGGATTTTATTTTTCCTAGCACCATCACCGGATGCTTTGTAAAACTGATCTGCTTTGGAGTTTTGGTCTTACTTCGCATTCCAGAAATTGCTGACCCAGCCACCCGCCTGCTCATCAAAATGATTCCCACTGAATAAGTGGTTATCACCATTGTCAGTCACATGTGCTCTGGATTCCAATAACTGATAAATATGATTTGCCATAGGATCATCGCTGCCTTCAAGCCGTTTTCTGGTCGCAACCTCCTTAATAATTTGCAGCCGATAGGCACCGTTTGCCTTCTTCATCCTGTCCTCCCACGCTCTTTTCGTTCACTTTGCTTCAGGTACATACCGCAAGGGCTCATAAAACATAGGTTCGGACCTCAAAAGCGTCAAATTTTCGACATCTCATTATCACATTGATTTGCTAAGGCCGAAAAACAGAACAAACCACTTTTCAGTCAATTAGCGTTTTCTGCTGCTCTGAAGGTGGCAGCCTATCGCGTGGGACTTCATTTAAGTGACTGAATTTCATGACCTCGTACTGACATAAAAACTTCATACAATGGATATGCTGTCGCCATGTATTGTCAGACAATAGAGAGCAGGTATCTGGGCTTTTTACTGACTGACATTGTACTCAGCCGGAACTCAACCGGCGTGCAGATTGTCTCAGCAATGGATAACAACAATCGTTCGATCTGCTAAGTTAATTAGGTGGCCTGTTGTATGGTTGCAACCAGACTCTGGGGAGGTTTTGTGAGTCGTTTGATTTTGTCTGCTTTCCTGACGTTCAGCATGGCGTCTTCCGCTGCCATGGCATCTCCACCCGTGGAATGGCACCAGTGTGTCAAAACGCTCACCTACGATCTTTATTACGGCAGCCATAAAATCGGCTTTTTTGAGCGTAAGCTCAGCTGGGAAAACAATCAGCAGGTCGAAATCCGCTCCCGCAGTAAATTGTCGGCTTTGGTGATGAAAACAAATTTTGAGCAGCAAACGCGATTAGTCTGGTCCGACTTAAAAAATTCCTTCATTACGCAGTCTTTCAATCGCACCATTACGGGTCTGCTGGATGGCACCACACGCGGTCAGTTTAATCAGGACGGGACTCGTTCAGACATCGTCAATGATGGTGAGAAAATGAGTTTCAACAGCAGTGATCTGCCGTTGCTGGATGTGGAAGCGGTTGCCAGCCAGATGCGGCTGAACCTGATTCAGGGAAAGAAAACCTTTGACTTCAAAATGCAGGAATCGGATGACGTCAGCCATTACTACTTCCGAGTCGCCGGAGAGGAAACGCTGAATACGAACTACGGTAAAGTGAAGGCGATTCGGGTCGAACAAATCAAAAAGCCCGACCGGGTCGTTAATCTCTGGTTCTCACCTGAACTGGATTACCAACTGGTCCGGGGAACATATAAACGCAAAATCCTGGATCTGAAAGCCGTCCTGAGAAACAAGCGCGAGCACTGTCCTCAAACCTATTTCACCAGCAATCTCAGTGAGATGACTGCGCAATCAGGTGCCATGGAGCCCTGATGTTTATTTCTGAAACGCTTTTCCGCCAATGACTTTCAATGCCGGAGTCCCCCGAATCAGGGTGTCTCTGGCAAAAGGCTGCTCACAGCCCGGGCAATGACAAGGGACGCGCGTATAATCTTTGACGATGCGTTCCTTGAAACACTTAACCAGAGCCCCCTTTCCGCCTTTGCGGTACTTCAACAGTAAAGTCCTGCACTGGCTGCAAAAGATTTCGACTGTTTTCTCCGGCCCCTTTTTATTGGGTTTAGCCATGTGTCCGCACCGGGTGGATCAGACGGTCAATCACCGGAAGATGCGCCGCTTCAACTCCGGCCAGATTGCCGTACTTCGGCGCATTGCGATCGTTTTCCAACGGGTGATGCCAGCCGGAAGTGGTATCAATGAAGGTTCGGGCAAAAGCATCAGAAATAGACAAACACCCTGCCAAAACCGTATCGACATATGTTTGCATGATCGGGTTGAGCTGACACGGCGGAGCCGGGTTTGTTTTCACATAGACCCAGACCGGCGCATCAAATTTCAGAATCTCGTGCTGTGTGATATGGGCCGGATCAACCTCCATACGAGTGTATCCCCTTTCCCTGTGGTCAAAATGCATCAGAGCATCTTCTTCGACTTTCACCAGCACGCCGTTACAGCGTCCTTCCCCGGGCATCGCCACCAGCGGCGAAATGCTGTAGGTCCTGTCAACTTTGTCCCAATGGCGTTCTAAACCTTCCACAACAGCGGGAACAGCCTGACCCGTCTGGCCAGTCCGCTGGCGGGATGCGCGATTAATTAAACTGCCGTAGCCAAAGATGTACATCGAATCCTCCAGGAAAGGTACACAACCCCTAATATGGCAACCCGAAAAAATGTGAGAAACGTTGCCATGCTTTGCGCAATGATACCAAATCGCCGCGAATAAATCGGATGTCTTTTCCCGGCCGGGCCTGTGCCAGTCTGGGCAAATCAATACGGGCCACGCATCCCAGTTTGGGGTACCCGCCTAAAGTCTGCCGGTCATTCAGCAGAACAATTGGCTGCCCGTTCGGCGGAATCTGTACTGCGCCCAGTGCGATGCCTTCAGACACAATTCCCGCAGGCCCTCCCAGAATCGCGTTGCCTTCCAGCCGGCAGCCCATGCGGTCACTTTCCGGCAGGACATGGTAGTGATTATCAAAGAACTGATTGCGGGCATCGGGCGGAAATAAATCCCACTGCGACGAAACCATCAAATGCAGTTCAGCCGGACTGTCATAGTCAGGAATAAAACGGGGCGGCACATATCGGGGATGATGGCGAATCTGACTTGGACGAATAGGCAGGTGATCTCCCTGTCTCAACGCTCTGCCTTCAACACCCCCGATTTCATTGCGAACCACAGTGGCGCGGCTGCCGAGGACACGGGGAACATCAATGCCGCCCTGAATCGCCAGGTAGGCACGCAAACCGCTACGGGCATAGCCCAGCTGGAGGGTTTGCCCCTTACGCATGACGAAAGTCGCCCAAGTGCCGACCGATTCACCATCCAGGCTGGCCTGCATTTCTGCACCGGTCAGGGCACATTCAATATCCGCATGCGCCTTGAAACTGGCCTGCCCTACCGTAATTTCCAGCTGAGCACAGTCCATCGGGTTCCCCAGCAGATAATTGGCCCAGCAATAAGCATGCAGATCTGCTGCGCCGCCCTGGCTTAAGCCCTGCCGGGCAACACCCAGCCTGCCGGTATCCTGTACCAGAGTGTGTGCCCCGGGACGCATTACTTCCAGTGTGGCCATATTTCCCCTCCGAGAGACTGAAAAGCAGTTCGGTCAACGGGTTGAAAACGCACCTGATCCCCGACCTGAAATGGTGTCATTGGGTCCTGTTCCGGGTTAAACAGGGATTTCGGACAATTCCCGATAATTTGCCAGCCGCCGGGAGACTGCGACGGATACACGGCTGTTTGCTGATTCGCGATCCCGACACTGCCGGGCGCGACACTGAGCCGGGGCTCTGCGTGACGCGGCATCGCAATGGCTTCATCCACGCTGGCTAAAAATGCAAAACCCGGCGCAAAACCAATGGCACAGACGGTATAAATCTGCCCGCTGTGCAGCGCAATCACCTCGTCGATGCTCAAGCCTTTGACCTCCGCCAGTGAAACCAGGTCCGGCCCGACTTCAGGATGATAATAAACGGGTAATTCGATGAGTTTGCCGCCCGTGTGCCGGGACTTCCCCTGCCAGCGCTCATAACACAGCTGAACCCGCTCTCTGAGCAGGCGCTCCGTGACTTTATCCGGATGAAAATGAATCAGAATGGAAGTATAAGCAGGCACGATGTCAATCAGCTGATTCGTAAAGTCAGCATCTATCTGACTGGCAAGCCGGGCGATTAAAGGTGTCAGGTCGAGATCAATCTCATCGGCCAGCATGACCATCAGGCAGGTTTCAGAAACAGAATCGAATCGAATCATACCGTCATCGCCTTTCTAATATCGGCGATCGTGGCAATCGATTCAGGATTGTCACCATGCACACATAAGGTATCTGCCCGTAATGATAATATCCGGCCATTCAGCGTTGTGACGTGTCCGGACGCCAGCTCCAGTGCCTGCTGCCTGATTCTGTTGTTATCATGATGTACCGCACCGGGCTGGCTTCTGGCGACCAGTTTCCCCTGTTCATCGTAGGCACGATCAGCAAAGGCTTCGAACAGCAAACTGACCTGATATTGCTGTGCGATCGCCTCAATCGCACGGTTATCACGCTGTGCCAGCACCATCAGGCTCAGGGGAGTTGCTCGCTGGCGGTTCATTGCAGCCGTGGCTGTCAGAATCGCTTCCAGCACTGCCGGATTCCCCATCATGTCATGGTAAAGCGCACCATGTGGCTTCACATAAGCCACATGTCCGCCGTGCAGCTGACAGATTGCCTCCAGCGCACCGGTCTGATACGCCACCAGATGGCGAATTTCGACAGGGCTGTGGGGAATGCTGCGCCGTCCAAAACCAGGTTTATCGTCATAACCCGGATGCGCACCGATCATCACCTGATGCGCGACGGCACAGGCGACCGTTTCCGACATAATGTCAGGGTCTGAGGCATGAAAGCCGCAGGCGATGTTGGCCATATCAATCCAGGGCATGACCGCTGCGTCATTCCCCATTTGCCAGCAACCGAAGCTTTCACCCATATCACAATTCAGTTTCATGCAAATCCTTAGCGCTCGCTGAAATCATCCTACCTGATTCAATTATAACGAGTTTGCCAAACATTCACCCGAAGTCACAAGCATTGCTGCTTCGCAATGACAATACCGTCAGCTTATCCGGATCTTCCTTGCCGCTGAAATGAGACTTTTGAATCTAATCATTGAGGTACGTCACGCAAAGCTGACCGGCGTCCACTGTGTCGGGGAGTTCCTGAAGGGTTTTGGCCACAGCTCTTTCCCGGATCCCTTCGATGACCCGTATACCGGCACCTTCATCAGCGCGAAGGGAATTGATACTTTCAGGCAGGAAGAGCATCCACAAAATGCCGTAGAATTTATGAATCCGGCTAGAATCTTCCCGGCTGTAGAGCGTTTTTCCCTGATGCTCGATCGTTACTTTGCTCTCGACATGAGAAAGCCAGTACGTCGGGAGTAAACCCAGGGTATACATAGAAATCGTCCCGGCAATATTATCATCGCCGTAATCATTACCTGCATCGGTAGATACTTTCATCTGGTAAACGGACGGTGTATCACCGCAGTAGTCCACATAGCGATCCACAACAACGTCTTCGAGATCACCTCCCACATATCCTGCACATCCCTGAAGCAAAAAGAGTGTGATCAGGCCTGGTAGCATCCTTTTCATGAGCCGACCTTACTGTTGAGCAGGTATTCACAGTGTAAGCAAAGTTAGGTCGCTTAACATTGCCTTCCTGATGAACCCCCGGGTAAAAAAACGGCCGCTCAGTGAGCAGCCGTCGAATCAAACATGCAGAAAGCTGTTCATGCAAAAAACATTACTTCTCTACACGGTTCATGTATTTGTGTTCCAGTGTGTTCACACGGATTCGATCGCCATTGGCAATGTACTCAGGCACCTGAACTGTCAGACCTGTGCTCAGCACTGCAGGCTTGGTACGCGCACTTGCAGAAGCACCTTTGATAGACGGATCAGTTTCCACGATATCCAGATCAACAGTAGAAGGCAGTTCCAGCGCAACAGGTGCACCATTCACAACCAGTACGTGCAGACCCTGAATATCTTCCGTGATAAACAGACATTCTTCTTCAATCATCTCTTTATTGAAGTGATACGGCGTGTAATCTTCATTGTCCATGAAGATGTACTCTTCGCCGTCAATGTAAGAGAAAGACGCCGGATGGCGGCTGAAATCTGCCAGCGTGATGATGTCATCGGCCTTGAAGCTCACATCCGCTTTCGCGTTCGTCGCAACATCATACATACGCATACGGTACAGGCTGCTTCCGGCGCGGCCGCTTGGGGTTAACTTGCTAATTTCCTTAACAAAGTAAACCTTACCTTCGTGTTCAATGGCTGCAGACTTTTTAATCTCACTCGCCTTTGGCATTGTCATAACTCCAATTAGTCGTTGGTCGCGAGAAAATAGCACGAAACGGCATGAAGACAAGTAGGCAACTGGAAAAAAGTGACCTTTCCGGTCACTTCATGCGGCCTGATGCAAAACCATCACATTTCAGCTGGCTTCAGCAGGTGAAACCAGCTGAAAATAAGACAGTCAGGGTGTTGTTTTTATGTACTGATAAGCGATATAAATTTGAGCCCCGACTGGCGGAATCGCAGTCCCGGTAAACACAACCGATTCTGATAACGGATAATACTGCCAACCGTCAGATGTACTTCTCGGGACATCAACACCGTCTACTTTCACCGCCAGAGATGACGACAGGATCTGATGGGTCGCAGCCAGTGACAATTTGTAGCCCGCACTGGTTGCCCCGGCGTTGTTGGCGACTGTGCTCATAAAGCTGTCATATTCAGAGATCTGATCGATATTCAGCACTTTCCCCAAAGTGGAAACCGCTAAATCATCATACTGACTGAGACTTGCATCTCCGGGTTTTACAATGGCATACACACGGTAGCCGTTATCCACAAACAGGTTCTGGCTGGGATCAAACGGTTGTGGTGAACTCCCGTAGTGACTGGGTTCATCACTGACAATCACCACCGACAACGACGCCCCGACGCGCGGATAACCCGCCAGCGTGACTGTCCCCTGAACCGGATCCAATGCCTTCTCAGAGAAGTAGATACCCCGCTCATTTCCGCTGCCATAAATACCCGGAATGAAATCCGTCTCAATCTGGTTCACATCGCTGGTAAATCCGGTTCCTCTGAGCACATCTGAGTCTGTAGTAATGGTACCCACTTTGAAATCAATCCCTGAAGCGCCAATCGTATTGATAAAACTCTGCGTCATGCTGCTCAGCTTATTCTGTTCATCCGACATACTGCCTGAGTTATCAATCACGAACAGAAAATCAGCTTTTGAGGTTGTCTGCTCCACAGCCCGGAACCAGTCCGCCTGTAACTCCAGCGTACTGCCCAGCGCGGCACTGATATTTTCGGAGGTCGTGGCACTGATGACATCGGCGTAACGGCCAGCATTATTTTTACCAACCAGTGTCGCCGTGATGATCAGACTGTCCGCAGCCTGCGAGTAACTCACGACAATATCAAACTGAAAATCAGTGACTGCCACTTCGGTGGAAGCGGGAGTTAACGCGTCAGTCGAACCGCCAATCTGATTCACTGCCATTTGCTGAAGCATAATTTGCAGCAGGTTCGTGGGCAGCATACTGCTGGTCAGCGTGATGTTGTAGCTCGCCGAGACATCCCCGCCATCCAGAATGGTCTGAGAATACTGATCGATATGATCCCCGGCTGACGGCAGATTATTACTGACCGCATTCACCATTGATTGCAGAATCTGCTCGGCCGTTGCTCCCTGATTCAGCGCGCCACGTTCAGCCACAAAGCCTACCAGCTCAGTATTCTCCGGCGTCGGAATTGCAGCCAGCCTCAGCAATGCATTCGCCGGGGCCGGTTGCGGATTGCCGTAAATCACAGTCCCCGTGATATCCCCGGTCACAGAAGACATCGTAAAGTCATCCGGCAGGAATACCTGACGGGTATCCAGTGACACCGTCTGTGTTGCCGAAGGTGCCTGACTAACCGTAATCGTCACCGATTTTGTCTGCAGCACCAGTTTGCCGGAAGTGTCCTTTTTCTCGATGGACACGCGATAGGTATATTGCCCCAGCTCACTCCCGGCCTGCAGGTCGAGAATATTCTGCTCGTTCTGGCTTCTTGGCTGCAATACTTTGCCCGCTTCATCTTTCCAGACAATCGCATCGACCTCTGACGGATTGGTGATCGTGGCTTCCAGGACTGAACTGCCGTTAGCCAGAATCGTCGAAGGGGAGGCTGTCAGAGCGTTGATGACAGATTCTGGTGCATTGAGCGAACCATCACTGCAGAGGATCTGGGTGTCAGTCACTTCATCGCTGTCCAGCACACTGTTGGCATTTGTGTCGACACCCATGAATATTTTCTGCCCGCCTGCCGGACAGTTCACATCGTCTTTGGCAATAAAGGCAACCCCCACCAGCGCCTGATCAAAAATAGCGCTGCCTTCACCATCCGAACGCTGCTGACCGTTATTGCAAATATATTTGGAAGACACATATTCTGCTTCATCCAGCTGAGCATTTTGATTGTCATCATACCCCGCGATAATACGTAATCCGCCTGATGCGCAATGTTCGTTATTCACAGCCAGCACCTCTGTTCGGATCAGTGCTGTTTTGGCGGTGCCGGACGGATCATCGTTGTCATCATCCCAGCAGGCCGTTAACGTGCCAGCCATCACGGCCAGCATTGCGACTTGAATTTTCCTTTTCATTTCTTCACCTAACACTTTGACATTGAACGGTTATTTTTTCTGAACAAATCACCGTCTGCTCCTGATCATTCAGGAGCACGTCAGACGTACATCGATTCGGAATGAGTTATCAGCTGCACAAAGCTCATAAGTGCAACTATGCAACGGAGTGTGGTCAATCCATGTAAGAAATGGAACATAGAACGGATTTTCAGACGGTGAAATTCATAATTTCACCAATTTAATTTGATGTAATCGGTATTATTGACACGATATTGGCAGGACATTTTTAGCTGCGGGCAAAAAAATCCCCCTCGGCTTTCACCTGAGGGGGATATAGCAATCAGAAACGACGGATTCAGGATTCCAGATTCATCACAATCCGGCCTGTGATTTCACCTTTCATCATGTCATCGAAAATATCGTTGATATCTTCCAGCGCTTTGACTTCGGTAATGGCTCTCACTTTGCCTTCAGCGGCAAATTGCAGGCATTCCTGCAAATCTTGCCGGGTACCGACAATCGAACCAATCACTTTAATGCCGTTCAGCACGGTATCAAAAATCGGAATCGGCATTTCATCCGGCGGCAAGCCAACCAGTACGCAGCTGCCGCCACGACGGACAGAACGGTACGCCTCTTCGAACGCAGGTTTGGAAACCGCGGTACAGACCACACCATGCACGCCGCCCACCAGACGATGAATCGCTTCCGATGGTTTTTCTTTCATGAAATCGATGCAATGCTCTGCACCCAGCTCTTTTGCCAGCGCCATTTTCTCCGCACCGGTATCTACTGCAATCACGTTCATGCCCATGGCTTTGGCATATTGCACGGCCAGATGCCCCAATCCGCCTACACCAATCACAGCCACCCACTGACCCGGTTTTACCTCGGCCACTTTCAGTGCTTTATAGGTAGTGACACCAGCGCAGAACAAGGGTGCCGCATCGACATAAGACAGACCTTCGGGGATCTTCACCACATACTCACCATGCGCCAGACAGTATTCTGCGTAACCGCCATCCACGGAGTAACCGGCATTATGCTGATCCAGACACAGGGTTTCCCGTCCGGACAAACAGTATTCACAATGGCCGCAAGCCGAATACAACCAGGGCACACCGACACGATCGCCAATCTTGAGATGATGGATCTCACTGCCCACCTGAACAATTTCGCCCACCCCTTCATGTCCCGGAACCAGCGGCATTTTCGGTTTCACCGGCCAGTCACCGTGACAGGCATGCAGATCGGTATGGCACACACCACAAGCATGAATTTTCACCAGCACATCGCGGGGTTTCACAGCGGGGACAGGGATGTCCTTAATGACCAGTTTCCCTTTGTATTCATTCACAACAGCAGCTTTCATCTATCCGGCTCCTTATACGTTATTGAAAAGCCATTGTTGAGGAAAGACTTCGGGCGGGCCTAGATCTGGATCAATATTCACCAGATTGAATATGATCGGTCGTCGTCTGAATTGAGGATTTGTGAACACTGGCACATGCACCAGCGTTCACCAATATCAGTTTTGATGAGCCACGACCGTGATCATTGGAGACTGAGGGTTAGTTCAGTGTGGTGACCGTATGGTTTTCCGTCGTCGACTTGATTGCCATCCGTCCTTCACCCATCGGAATAAACATCTCCATCACCATCCGGGTATCCATTTTCGACATGTAATGTAATTTGGTGTGATAAATGATGGACCCATCGCCACCGCCACTCGCCGATAGTCCTTTGCCCGCATCGGTGCTGACCTCTATCTGGTAACGGACATCAAAAAAGGCCAGATCTTCTTCGATTCTGTTTAAAGTAAACAACGTTTTAGTATTCATGGTCGCATTGCGCCCCTGACCGAAGGGTAAAGCGGTGGGAACGTCCATTGAAACCGTATCACCCACTTTCATTTTCTTCCCGTTCAGTTCATTCAATGAACCGAGCTGAGAAAATACAGTTTTGATGATTTCCTTCTGCTCTGCACTGATTGGCTTCCCTCGTGTACCTTCATAGATGAATTTGCCATCTTTGGTCCGGCGACCAGAGAAGATCACGCCTTCCATGGAGTTTTCATTTTGCGGCACTTCCTTCATCTCAGCCTGATTCATCGAAACGAACTGCCGGTTTTTCAGGATCGCCATTTCCACCGGATATGAGCCATCTTCGGCGACTTTTCCGGTCGTGAATTTCTGAAGCTTCTCCACTCTGCTATCCGCAATGCTCGGCATTTTTCCGACCAGCTGCGGCGGCATCTGCCCATTATTTCCCTGATAGTTCATATACATCTGTGATTTCAGTTCATCCTGTATCGTAAATACAGTGTTCTCCATGTAAGAAAACTCCAGGGTAATCTCTTGCTGCGCATTCGCAGGAAAAGCCATCCACCCCGTCATCAGCAAGAAACAGACTGCTCTGATATTCATTGTCACCACTCATTTATATATGAACAAAAATGCACAACCCGGGAGTATATCAGCAAGTGATGCACCAATACATTCTGATGCGTTCATCCGTTTGATTTATAAAAGTAAATACAGTCATTTCATTTGTCTTTACTGTGTTTCAGTTAAAAACGCCGAGACTGTATCCAGAAATAACATCGCCGAAGGAGACGGACCGGCATCCGGCAACAGAGCACAAATATCTGCGGAAATGCTCTCTTTCAATGAGATAAAACAAACGTGCGGCCATGGATGATTGCGGTAACTGGCAGGGACGATCGAGATATACGGACTGGCTGAAACAATTGCCATCAGCGTATTCGGCTCCACCACCTGCTGATGAATTGACAGCGACACCCCCTGCGCGTTACATAAATCCATCATATATTGAGAAGAAGCCGAGTTTTCCTGATGAAGCAACACAAAGGCTTCCTCTGATAATTCGCGGACAGAGATCGCCTTTCGGGACTTGAGCGGGTGCTGATCCGAAACCACCACCAGCATCTCTTCCCGGAACACAGACTTCACACCCAGAGGGTCACAATGCAAAGTATCTGCGTAGCGAACCAGGCCAATATCAATACTGTGGTTAGCTAAAGCTTGCTTCTGTTTTTTCGGCGCCATTTCCAGCAACTGGATCCTGATTTCCGGATATTGTTGCTGAAACGCCCGGATGGCCTCACCAAATCCCGCCCAGAATACAGAACTCATCAAACCGATATTCAGCGTGGATGCCTGCGCTCTGCCAACCTGCTGTACCCGATTCAGAGACACGTCGATTGTGTCAAAAATCCGCACACATTCCTGCCAGAGTTGTTTGCCTTCCGCCGTCAGCGTGACGTTACGGGTGTCCCGTTCAAACAACGCAACGCCCAGCAATGATTCCAGCGCCTTGATTTGAGCACTCAATGGTGACTTGGTGATATTGAGCCGTTCGGCTGCCTGAGTGAAATGCCCGCTCTGTGCTACTTCCCGGAAATAGCGCAGCATTTTCAGGGTGACGTGCTGACTCCGTTTGATGCCTGTTTTCATGCTCAGTGCCCTGCTCTGGTTTCACCACCATTCTGTGCTGAATATCAGAACAATCAAACTATTTTTAACGATTTTTACGGAACAAATATTCGGCTACAGTCATTCTGTCCCATCAAATACCTTCAAGGAATCCTGATATGTCGATCGATCCGGTAAACCATGCATTAGAAACCATTTATGCCCGAAAACCCGGCTTTCAGCCCAAAGCTGCCTTTATTCTGGGTTCAGGTCTGGGCGTTCTTGCAGATGAGCTGGAAGAGCGTGTCGTGATCCCCTATGAGTCTCTCGACGGATTTCCCGTCAGTACCGTGGCAGGCCACTCCGGCGAACTGGTGCTGGGGAAAATGTTCGGTACCGAGGTCGTCTGCATGAAAGGACGTGGCCACTATTACGAACATCAGTCGATGAAAGTCATGACCAACCCGGTTCGTACCTTTAAACGACTGGGCTGTGAATTCCTTTTAGTCACCAATGCGGCAGGTTCGCTCCGTCCGGAGCGCATTGATGTGGGTTCGTTGGTCATTTTTAATGATCACATCAACACAATGCCGGAATCACCCATGACTGGCCCGAATGATGATCAGTACGGCCCGAGATTTTTCAGTCTCGCCAATGCGTACGATAAAAACTTGCGCACAGAAGCCAAAGCCGTTGCCGTGAGTGAAGGCATCCCTGTCAATGACGGCGTGTTTGTGTCCTATACCGGACCCAACTTTGAAACCGCGGCTGAAATCCGCATGATGCAAATCATCGGTGGTGATGTGGTGGGTATGTCTGTAGTGCCAGAAGTGATATCAGCCGCACACTGTGGCCTGCCGGTCCTGGCGGTTTGCGCCATTACCAATATGGCTGAGGGCCTGAGTGATGTTCAGCTTTCTCATGAGCAAACCCTGCGTTGTGCCAAACTGGCTGAAAAAGACTTTATCCACTTAATCAAAGCCTTCATCAGACAGCATTTCGGCAATGCCAGGGTCAATGCATAACTCATCGGTCCGATCTGAGTGCACAGGCGCAATCGCCTGTGCATCACTTGTGGTCCGCTTTTATTCAGCCGCGGGATCAGTTCAGTGTGACTTGGGTTGAGATTTCTGTCGATGCTTTCAAGACCAAACGTCCAATTTCAACACGGGTGGAAGTATTCAGAACATACCGCGTATTTTGTTCCGGAATATAGTGATGCTTGATGTCATAAATCATCATTCCGCCACCCGAAAGCTCAGCATTCGTCCCGCTGCGAATATCCAGCGCTGTCTCCGGCTCTACCTTCAGATCGAAATAAGCTTTCTGATCCTCAACTTTCTTCAGTGTAAAAAGCACATTCACAGACTCACTGATTTGATGATCGGCCAGCTCATCAATTGGCATTTTGACAGGAAGTGTTTCACCAACTTCAAATGTCTTTTGATTCAGGTCGGCGTACATCATTGCCTGAGGCAGCAATTCAATCACGTCATCATCATCAAATTTCACGCCGGAATCACTCAGTGTTTTTTCATAATGAATCTCGCCATTTTCAGCATGCTTTGCTAATAAGCTGACTCCCTCGAATGGAGACGGCTGTTGATTCATCAGTGTCATGGCAGACCCATTTTCAGAAGAGAAATTGCGAAACTTCTGAATATTCATTTCAATTGGAACAGAGCCGTCTGCGGCAACATCTGCAGTAGAAAGTTTCACTACTTTTTCAGATCTCATTTTCAGATCATTGGGTATCGCACTGAGAAAAATCATCAATTCCGGTGTTTTCCGGCCCTGATAATCCATATCCATTTCTACATTGAGGTTTTCTTCTAAAGTGAATGTTTGATTGGGCAGAAAACTTAAATCAACCGTGACTGAATCTTGAGCAAAAGCAGGAAACGCCGCCAACTGGACACAAAACAGAAGTGCTGTTTTTTTTATATTCATTGGTTACAACTCATTGAAGAAAAATTTCATCAAGTATGCTTATACTTTGATATGCAATGAATTAATGCGGTCACTTTGTTATCCAGAATAAATGATATTCAACCCGTGGCGTTTATTCGTTATCTTTTGAGCCTGACTCAAAACTGGCAGCCCCTGCTGCCAGTTGTTCTGTTCATCCGCGGGAATATCCGAAGTCAGATTTATTGCGCGGTACTGAAATTTCCCAGTGAGAAAAACAGCGTTTCTCCTGAACTGTCATCTACCCCATCGTTGTCAGTGACCACAAATGCCTGTCCGGTAATGTCAAAAGTCAGGCCTTCAACTTTATCCCCCACATACCCGCCGCTTGATTTCAGGTCAGGTAAAAGATCACGAACCACTTCTTTGCGAACCAGCGGTAATTCAGTACCGAGATCACCAGGATTGAGATCCTTCAGCCGGACTCGGGTGATCTGTTTAATCACCGCCTGTTCACCAATCTGGTTGTCCCGCTCGATCAAATACAGAGAATCACCATAAGCAGCAATTTCAGACAACCCGACCCAGCCGTTCTCCACGGCTTCCAGCGGATAACGGACGGCCTGCCAACGTTTCTCCTTCAAATGATACGCCAGCAGTTTGGTGGTATTTTTGGGATCATCTTTCCAGGGACGCTGTATCGCAACCCACAGCACATCACCAATTTTGGTCAGCCCCTCAGCACCGAACCGGGTTTCATTTTCCAGCAACCGGGCGGGGAAATCGACCTGCGCCAGAATTTCACCCTGAGCATTCACATGATACAAAGCATGTGGCACCGCTTTCTGACGGTTGCCTTCAGAGGCCAGCCAGAAACCGCCGTTTCCATCCGGTGTGATCCCTTCCAGATCAAGCCCCTTTGCAGTCTTCCCGTCACGGGTTACCGGAATCATCTCCTCAATCAGAGCCGGACGCCGGCGGGCATCAATCCGGAAAATTGCAGGCTGTTTTTTGTAGAAACTATCATTCACGGCATACAAACGTCCCGGATGCTGTTCATCGGCAGCCAGCCCGGACAGAGCACCCCAGCCAACTGGCTGACCACGGTGCATCACCGACTGAATCTGCGGATACGCCGCTACGCCCTGACGCCACTCATACACCATGACATGGGCACGCGCTCCGCCTTCCTCGCCCAAATCCGTTTCATTGGCCGTCACGAACAATCCCCGGCCAGCCAGTGCAACCGCTGACTCCGGTGATATCCCGGACGGCAGCAACTGAACAAACTCCGGTGCAGCACCGGTGTCCCGATATACCCCGACAACCGAACCACGTTCAGACAACACAAAGATATACTGCTGACCACCGAAGGTGCCAACCGCCAGCCCTTCCGGCTCAATGCCTTTATTTTCAGAACGTTTCTCCGGGTAATGCCCGGCCAGCGCGGCACGATGTTCTAAATCCATCCCCGATTCATAAAGCACTTTTCCGGTTGTATCGAAGATCGTAAACCCGCGGGAGCCGCCCTTGTAATCTCCTTCATTGGCGGTGACAAAGCGATGATCATCCAGCCATTTCACCGCATCCGGTTCCCGACGGACCTGATGCAGCGAACCATCAAAATGCAGGGCTTTTTCCTCTTTGATATCGACATGATCCAGATTCACTTCCCCCGCAGAGAAATGATTGACCACGTGACCGCTTCGGCCATCGACAATGACCAGATGATTATTTTCCTGCAATGTCACCACAATCTGATTCTGAGCATTAATGGCAACAAATTCCGGTTCTGGATCAGCGGGAGCAATTTTCGCCAGCCCGGTCAGGCTGACCCAACGCTTTTCATCGCACACAGGCACACCGGATTTGAGTGGCATCAACACCAGACCACCCGCTGGGAACTGCGGCAGTTTGCCGTCATTCAGATCTTCATCCCGCTCATTTTCAATCGCCACGGCCACAAACGACTTATCCGGCGAAATGGCGACCGAGTCCGGCTGCCCGCCCAAATCACAACGAGACACTTCCTGCTGTGATGAAATCCGCCAATGCGCGAGATAGCCGCCCGGTCGTGCGTAGCTCTCAGAGGTATTCACAGCAATCAATGCCGAATCCAGCGTTACATCCAACGACGTCGGTTCACCATCCAGTGCGAAGAAACCCGCTGGCTTTGGCTGACGCGGATCGCCCAGATCCACAATCCCGACACCTTCTGAAGGGCTGTCGGTATACAACACAAATCGCTGGTCATCCGTGGCTGCAATAATTTCTGCCGATGTCTCATGCCGCCCGGACAGAGTCGCCGGAAGATTGAGATAAGTCGGGAACGCACTGATGCGCTGAAAACGCCAGGAGTTGTCCGCTTTTGCTGAAGCTGCGTCAGACATTGCAGACATCAGTGCCAGACCAGCCGTCACAGCCAGTGCCAGCCAATTTATGTTACTTTTCATCGTCATTCCTTAACTGATTCAAAAGACAATAATTTTTCATCAGGCATATGACACTGGGGTGACGAAAGCATGTCAGGGATAAGACACACAATGCACATTTTCGGCTTCCGGCCTGTGTATCCCTTTTTCAAAGAGATAAACCCGAAATTTTTGTAAATTTACTACAAACACCCTTCCTGAGATCACAAAGTGGCAGCTTTGCTTGCCAGTTTTCACTTAACTTACGGGTCAAATTTTCTTGTCTTAAAGGTCAGCTTTTGGTTAAATACACTCCGTTTGGCATTATTCTTAGTCATAGAGAAACTGAATGTTGTCCCAGAACCAGATTTCACACCTGAAGTTATTTTTCTTCACTGTACTGATTAGCCTGTCTTTCCCGATCGGCAGCCACATTACAGCCACCATGGATCCGCTGATCGTCACCTGGGTGCGCTATCTGCTGGCCAGCTTACTGTTTGTCGGACTACTTGTTGTGAAGGGACAGTTCCGCATTCCTTCCGCGAAAGATTTGGGTCGTTATACGCTCATCAGCCTTCCGGCGCTGAGTTACTTCGTTGCCATGTTTATCGCCCTGCGCGACACCAGCCCGTTAGATGCAAGTGCGTTGTATACAACCGTCCCATTGATGAGTGCTGTACTGGCGGCCGTCATCTTTAAGCGTCGGACTTCACTGGCCGTGACACTTTCTCTGCTGGGCGGGATGCTGGGCGCCGGTCTGATCATTTTCCGCGGCGACTTGTCGGCTGCCGGTTCTATTGCCATGACCACCTCCAACAAGATTTATCTGCTGGGCTGTCTGGGCATGGCGCTGAACCCCATCATTGTGAAGAAGTGCTACAAAGGTGAATCGTTTGTGCATCTGACCTGCTGGACCCTGATTTGCGCCACTGGTCTGCTGACGGTGGCAACTGCACCCCAGCTGATTCAGACCGAGTGGACGCAAATTCCGGGAGATGTCTGGCTGGGTATCGGCTATCTGGCCGTATTCGCCACCGCAATCAGCTTCTTCCTGTTCCAGCAGGGCAGCGTGGCACTGGCACCGGAGCAAGTGTCGGCCTACACCTACCTGATCCCGGTTCTGGTTCTGCTCGTGAACCGTTTTACCGGTCAGCTGGTACCCTGGGAAGAAATCAGCTACGGCGTCGTTACAGTGCTCCTGTCGATGACCGTGATGATCCGTCAGGGCTCAACAGCTAAACCAGCCGTTCTTGACCGGCAGGAACAGCAGGCGATCGCCGAATAATTCATATCTGGCCGGGGACTTCCCCGGCTTTTTTGTATCCCATCCTTGCTCCTGAGTCACTTTCCCGCCTCTGCTTCATCAATACTCTAACCACTGCGGCTACAGCAACAGGCGGTTCTCATGATATCCAGACAATCGATTCT
This sequence comes from Photobacterium sp. R1, assembly GCF_054600795.1. Taxonomy (NCBI): domain Bacteria; kingdom Pseudomonadati; phylum Pseudomonadota; class Gammaproteobacteria; order Vibrionales; family Vibrionaceae; genus Photobacterium; species Photobacterium sp. R1. Next base: position 455,368 of record NZ_BAAHZP010000001.1, on the reverse strand, counting down.
GAGCACTCAACTGAGTCTGACAGACGGTGTCGCCCCATCTCCGGTCAAAACGCTCGACAAACACATCAAAATGACCCTGAACCCGTACCAGTTTTATAGGGGGTCGGCACAATTGTTCTATGCCGATCTGGCAACCGGCATCTTGACTTTACCCGACATGTTGCTCGCCAGCCCCGGCAAAACCATCATCATGGGCGACTGCCATCTGGCGAACTTTGGCTTTCTGACCGAAGAAGGGTCTCATGGAGATCAGGTGATCTTTTCCCCCAACGACTTTGACGATGCCTGCGTTGGCTATGGCATCTGGGACCTGGCCCGCTTCCTGATCAGCCTGTCACTCGCGGGGGATTTGGGCCGGGGGTTACTGATCGGCCAATACCTGACCGATGAAATTGAAATCACTGACGATTTGAAAAGCATTCAGGAAGATGATGTGAAAGCCGCCTGCAAAACATTCCTGTCTGCTTACCGCAATACCCTCAAGCGCATTCTCAAAGATGAAAACGTGAGATATCAGGTCCTGAAAAAGTTTGATCATGACCATGTCCTCAATGCCTGCTGCCGAAAAGCAGCTAAGCGTGCCGCAGGAGGAGACGATTTTTATACAAAAAGCCAACTGGCGAAGTCGACGATATTTGAAGACGGAAAATTACGATTTACCGAGAACCCATTCAAATATAAACGGCTCCATGAAAAGGACTATCTGGCACTGGAAACCACTTTCCGTCCATATCTGGATGATGAGATCCTCGATATTGTGGCGCGGTTGGGCGCAGGAATCGGCGCAAACCATGCCGAGCGATATTATTTTCTGGTCGGCCCGGCTGAGTTACACGATATTCATGATTTGTCACTCTGCCACATTGTTGAGGTGAAACAGCAATGCCCGGCGTCCCCCACGCTTGCTTTTCCGGATGTCAGCCCGGTGAATACCCTGAACCCGGCTCATCTTGCCGCGAACTGCCAGCGTCAGCTGCAGCGACGCCCGGATTTACTGCTCGATGAAGTTGTCTGGAGGAAAAAACAATGGCTGGTTCGCTCACGCCACCATGCCCGCCTGTCGGTGAAACCTGAGTCATTAATCCTTCAGAAAAAACATCCCGGTGAGGCATTCTGTCAATACGCGAATGCTTGCGGTATCGCCCTGGCCCTGGCACATTCACGCGGTGACCGGCGTTCAGTGCGCTTCGAACACTTCATGGTTGAGCTGCTGCCAGAACACGACAAAGCATTAACCGATGCCTGTCTGGAATACAGTGAGCAGGTCATCCAGGACCACGCTTTACTATGCGACATCATCCGACTCTGAGTCCACATCAGTCCTCATAAATCCGCGACTGAGCCGGCTGTTCATAATTGCCCCACCCGCGGTACATGCCTTCCGTATTGAAACATAACACCAGATTTCCCCTGGCATCGACGGCAATCACCCCGCCTTCTCCGCCGGTTGACGGCAAGTCTTCAAAAACAACGGCAGTGGCCGCAGCATACAGTGTCTGTCCGCCAAACTGCATTCGGGCAGCGATATTGTGTGCGGCCACATGACGCAGAAAATGCTCACCATGACCGGTTGCCGAAACGGCACACGTCAGGTCGTTGGCATAAGTCCCGGCACCAATCACCGGAGAATCACCGATACGGCCAAACTTCTTATTGGTTATCCCGCCGGTTGAAGTCGCAGCGGCCAGATGCCCTTTCCGGTCCAGTGCAACGGCGCCCACGGTGCCGTATTTGTAGTCACTGGCCGTCGGCTCCAGTATGACGGCTTCAGCCGCTTTGGCGGTGTCAAGCTGCTGGCGACGCAGCGGGGTGGTGAAACAGTGATTGTCGACCTGAGGCAGGCCTTGTGCCCTCGCAAATGCTTCAGCCCCTTCCCCGCCCAGATACACATGTTCAGAATTCTCCATGACCGCACGGGCGACATCCACCGGGTTCGGGCTGAAACGGATTCCGCTGACCGCACCAGCCGCCAGCGTGTGCCCGCACATGATAGCTGCGTCCAGTTCATGACCGCCGTCGCTGTTCAGCACGGCCCCATGTCCGGCATTGAACCAGGGGCAGTCTTCCAGACTGCGGACGGCCTGCTGAACCACATTCAGCGCAGACTCGCCCGCAGCCAGATGCTGCCGGGCTGCTTCCACAATCGTTGACAGCACCGACAGAATTTCGATTTCCTGTTCCGGTGTCAGTTTGCCTTTGGACAGCGCCCCGGCACCGCCGTGAATGGCAATGGCATACGTTTCATTCATGACAGATTCTCCCTGAACCCTCTTTCATGCAGCTCAACACGATTCTTTCCCCTCACGCACATCAACCAATGAATATACGCACCCTGGCATTAATGCATAAAACGAGCAATCAGACGATTCAACGCATCAATGCCATCAACCTGACGCCGGGTACGCTGCACAGACGTTTCTGAGATCGCTGCTGTTTCTCTGGACAGCTCAGAGATGTTGACGATCTTCCGGTTGATGTCCTGACTCACCAGAGCCTGTTGTTCAACCGCAGAGGCAATTTCCTTACTGGTTCCGGTTACCTGACCGAGCGAGTCAAAGATCAACCGCAGGACTTCACCGGTTTCATCCGCCCGCTGTTTGCATTCTCCGGACAGCTGATTGCCTTGCTCTATTGCGCTGACCGAGCGTTTCACCAGCAACTGAAGCTGATCAATCATGGTGTGCACTTCCCCGGCTGAGGACTGGGTTTTCTCTGCAAGATGCCTGACTTCGTCGGCCACCACGGCAAATCCTCTTCCGGCATCCCCGGCCCGGGCAGCTTCAATCGCTGCATTGAGCGCCAGCAGATTAGTCTGCTCTGCAATGGATGTGATCACCTCCAGAATACTGTCGATTTTCTGGCTGCTTTCTGACACGGCGATAATCACCGATTGCGCATCTTCCAGCTCCTGGTCCAGTGCATTCACCGCCGCAATCGTCTGCTGAATACTGCCCAGTCCTTCCTGGGTGGCTTCTCTGGATGCATCCGTCAGCGACTGCGCTGCAGAAGCCGCAACAGCGATGTCGTTTATCGACTGAGTCAGTTCACTGATCACCGTCGCGATGGCATCCGTTTCCTGACTTTGCAACTCTAGTGTATTGCCCACATGCTGAACGGTCGCCAGTTCTTCCTCTGCGGCGGATAAAATACCGGCTGAGGTGCCTTCTGCTCTCGCAGCCAGCGCCCGAAGCTCCGCCCCTTTTTTAATCAATGCCAGCTCAAAGGGAGAAAAATCATCTTCATGACCGGTATACACCTTTTCCATCAGCGGATTATCATACGCCGCTTTTGCAAACTGTGTGACTGCGGCCAGACGTCGTCCCTGGCGATATGAAAGCCACAAGCCGCCCGCACCCAGCAACATACTCACAACAAAGCACGCAGGCACATCAAACACCACTCCCCCTGCGGTGAGCAGGAGTTGTATTCCCCAAAACACAGTCATCATTTTCTGCTGACTCAGCCGAGGCACCGCCCGGACCTTGCCCAGTTTCAGCGAGTGATAGAACAACACCGCCCGTTTCACCTGATCTTTTGAAGGCGCAGTGCGGACCGACTGATATTCCGTCACTTCACCGTCCTGATTTCGGATCGGGGTGACAAATGCCGTGACCCAGTAATAGCGGCCATCCTTACAGCGGTTCTTCACCAGTCCCATCCAGCTTTTGCCCGACTTCAGGTACTGCCACATCTGAGCAAACGCCGCTTTGGGCATATCTTCATGCCTGACCATATTATGGGGATAACCGAGCAGTTCTTCCGGCGTGAAGCCAGACACGGCGCAAAAATCGTCATTGGTGTACGTTATATGACTCTCCGGGTCCGTCGTCGAAATCAGGTTCAGGTGATCACTGTAGGTCTTTTGTTCTTCTGAATAAGTTGTCATTGTGATGATGATTCTCTTATTTGTCCCTGTCCCTCATGCCATCCTGCATGCAGGCCAAAGTTGATGTGAGTAAATGAATACCGATGCACATCATAAAATTGGAAGGAGAATCACATTTGATTCAGGTCAGAACTTTTCAGCATTCTTTACAAAGATGTATCACAATTGTGATCTGACTGACTGAAACCGGCCGAAGTACTATCCGTCAGACTGGTTTTCCTGGTGTCTTTCAGACTTGTGTCTTCGGCAGCGTTCAGAGCAATACTTCACATGTTCCCAGCAATACCGCCACTTTTTACGCCAGGTAAATGGCCTTTGGCAGACCGGACAAATCTTGGTCGGTAACGGACAGGCAGCCATCATGATGCCGTCAGGTATGGTGGGTATGTATTGGAGTGACGGGTGAAAAATGCAGAAACGAGACTTAAATCCATACCAGATGCTCGGAGTCTTTTTCCCGCAAAAATGCAAATTCCTGAAAGAGCTCCAGTACTTCACCGCCCCGGCGATACCTCAGCAACATGCCGCGATCACCCATCGACATCGCACCGTCAATATAAACCCGGTTGCCACAGACTTTGGGTTTCAGACCGGACACAATGTTATGCCCCATCAGCACGGCATCAATATGAGCAATGTTGGTATCCGGGTCATGGGAAAATGCTTTTCTGTCCCACAGCGCATAGGTCAGGTCTTCGTGGGTCAGACATCCCGCATCACATTGCCGGGTAAACGCCTGCCAGTCGTAAGGCTCGGGAACACCGGCGTGTACCAGTCCTATCTGATGGCCGTTAATCTGAAGGGTGTAACAAAGAGGCAGACTGGCAGCGAAGGTGAGCATCTCCGACAGCGTTTCCTGATCACAGTCTTCATGCCAGCGACCGCCATTCATCAGCCACAAGGCTTTATCACTGCCTTCATGGATGGCCTGCATCGCCATTTGTTCATGATTACCCTGAATCGCATAAAACGCCGGGTTCTGCTGAACGGTCTGAAGAAGACGTAATGAATCCGGCCCGCGGTCAATCAGATCTCCCAGAATAAACAGCCGATCCCTGACTTTACCGTTTTCCGGAAAACGAAATCCCACTTTATCCAGTACGTCCTGCATTAACCCGAACTGGCCATGGGGGTCAGAGAGGAAATAAATATCATCGTGCGTGTCGAGCTGAAGGTATTCATGCATCGCTTTGCCAGCCGTGTCATTCCATTGCCTGAATTAAGTTTAGCAACAGAAAATTCCAGCCAACAAGGTTGGCGCTGAATCCCCTCCATTCAGCCCGACTCTGTCCTCTTTATTGTTCTCGTCTTGGTTCCCGTCTTTCCGGCTGGGTTTGATGCCAGAACCCAGCCAGCGTGTCTGCAGGCGGCTGAATATCTGAATCCGCGAGAATGCGGCCGACGGCCCCGCGGTGATAACCGCCATGCATGCGACTGACTGCCTCAAACATATCGCGATTTGCCCACATCTTATATTCGAACAGAGTGTTGAACATGACGATTCCCTTACTTGGCTGGCTGAGCCGTTAAATATTGCTTCGCTTTCTGGCCGACAAACCGACGACCCGGATTATTGCCGGCTATCCATTCATCCGGTCCGAATAAATCAAACAATCCGACTTTGACCAAGGTCGGAATCGCCAGTGCCAGTTCCTGCTCTACCGCCCCCCGCTGACCTGCGTTGTAAAGCTCAATATTGTGAAGCATGGTTGCCACCGTGCCGGTTTGCACAGTACTGCCATCTTTCAGTTTCACTGCCGGCAGATTCTCACCTTCGGCGACGACCTTCCGATTAATCGATCCCAGTTGTTCCGTATTTTCCAAAATCGCGTCAGACATACTTTTCTCTGTGGTGGGTTGAGGAAGGCTTATCTTACAAACAATGCACTCAGTTTCACAGTGAGATTTGGGTCAGTGAGATGAAGGGAACCCGGCTTTCATGAAATAGATCAATCAGGCGATGAGGAGGATGTGGTTTGAAAAGCGGAAACTAAGCAGAGCAAACTATGTTGCTGAGCTTCTGAGCTTCTGAACGACTTAGGGGCTTAGTGGCTTATCTGCTGAGTTACTTGCTGCCTGCGCACCAATCGGCCGCAGACAGCAAAGCATTTGGATTCAGGTGATTATCGCCACATCCGTGCGATGACATCCTCATGACTCTTACGAATCCGGTGCCAGACCGCCATCACAATATGCCCGATGACCAAAGCCAGCAGCAACCAGCCCAATTCACCATGCAGGAAATTCCCCAGGCCGACCATCCAGTCAATCTTTCCGGTATCAAAGCCGTCCATCAATGGTAACCCGAGGGGCGAAAATGCTTTTCCGGAGCCGTACTGTCGAATCAAAGCCAGCACCGGAATCACCAGCATCAGCAGATAAAGCGCCTTGTGTCCCACAAACGCAGCTTTGCTGACAGACGCCGGACGCCGTGACAGATTTAAAAACGCCCAGCCGAGACGCAGGATAATCATCAGAAACAGTAAAACCCCTAAAGGTTTGTGCACTCCCCACATCAGTTTATCGAGTAAGGAATCCTCAAACAGAAATCTGACGATTGCCGTCAGAAATTGTGCCGCTAACAGGACTGTCATACCCCAATGAAAAAATCGACTGACCTTGCCATAACGCTCATTGTTATCCAAAACCGACATACCATGATCCTTTTTTGCTTCCAGTGCGAGGGGCTGTAATCCCTAGCAGAATATACCCAGATGAAGGTATAGACACACACTCAGCGCAATAAATCCGGGACTGACAGAAATTTTACGTGGCATGATGCAGCAAAAACAAACGGGTCAGTGACGTCCGTCAAGCAGCCAGCCAGAAACCTCCGCAAAGTGTTCCATCAATGATGAGCGTTCACGTTACTCATCTGAATTAAATCAGCAACATGAATAAAATCAGCATTACAAATGAAGTAATTAAACCGATCCATCCCAGAATGATATTCGAGGATTCGGAATACTTGTCATTCAGGTTCGGAAATAAGATGGCGCCCAGAGACACGATTGGTATCAGGGTAAAAATGAAACCAGCCCGGCCAATGATCTGCAGCGCATCTTCTGCAAAATAATAATGTACGCCCGCGTAAATCATAGTCACGATTGCGCCAAGGATGGCATCGGCATAGAGCACGCCGTCTTCACTGAAAAATAAATACAGAGCAATGAGTCCCATTGCAATCAGCGCTAACACGATAGTGAACCTCAGTGGCTGAGTGAATCGAAAATGTCGTTCTCAAACCGTTCTCTGAGTTCCTTTCACCCTCAGAGAAACGGATACCTAGCGTGCAATTTTACGCAGTGCTTTTAAATCTTCACTTTCAAACGCTTTGGTCTTTTTGGAGGCAACAAACAGATAACCGAACACAATCAGCATCAGCGCCAGATTCACCGGTGAATCCACCACCAGCATAGAGAATGCATTCAGACACCCGATTGAAGCCGCAACCAGAGTTTGATTGGTCAGGGTCTTCACATGTCTGATGGCATCTTCTTCCGAAGCCGCCAGTACGGAATCTGCGGCTAAAAACATACCTGCTTCACGACAGGCTTCATACTGCCCCTTCAGCTCATCCGGGCTGACTTTTTCCCGGGCACTGTACTGTAACCCCTTCTTCATCACAAAATATGTATTCACGCCACCCTCAAAAAACGTCTCAAACGATCAGATCAATCAGGCATCTGCCCTTCATGTGTTCGCTTAAGCTAGGCGACAAAGGGAAACAGCACATTTAGCATATGCAGACAACACTTGTCTGAGATCGCAAAATTCGACGGGCTGATTTGCCAGACAGATAGCGAATGTATATACGTTGTATATGCACGATGACGAGTGAACCTGAATGGTCCAACCCAAAAAATCGAAAACAGGCAAGAAAGACAGCCAGCTCATCATCAGAATCAACAGTGAAGAGCGGGATGCATTTGTTGCGCTGTGTGAAACACTGGATACCAGTGCAGCACGTGAAGTGCGTCGATTTATCCGCCAGTTTGTGAAAGAAAATGCACAAACAGAGTGACCTCCTCATCTCGTGCATGTGGTCTGAATGACCCGGTTGATATGTAAGGCGAAAAGCAGTTCCTTTCCTGTCAGCCATTTTCTAATCAATCGTTGTATGAACAGGAGAAAAGAAAAATGGCAAATGTGTCTAAGAAAGCGAAAAAACTGAAGAAAGAAATCAAAGTCCGTAAAGCGAAAGTGGCGAAGCACGCCGACAAGCTGAAAAAGCTGAAGAAAAAACTGAAAAAAGCCTGATTTTTCAGTGAAATCAATCCGATGGCTGCGAGCCATCGGATTATTGGTTTTCCCTGTCTTACCGTTAAGTCGTTAAGCCTGCGCTGCTCATCAGCAAACGAAACAACCAGGATATACAAGCCAGTCCCGCCACACTGGCACCCCAGATGCCTGCCAGCCACAACCACTGCCGAAACGATTCTCTGAACATCTGTCTCTCCTTATCCGGATAAATTCCCTGTCTCATAGTGCAAAATCATTGTTGCGTGCTCGTTTATTCGTGCTCACTTTTGAGTGATTGCTATTTAGTGATTGTTCATTAATGATAACTTTCTTCCGCAGTCACCTTGCCGCTGAACACCGAATAGCTCCAGAAGGTGTACCCGAGAATGAACGGGATAATAAAGAGAGCGCCCACCAGCATAAAGCCCTGACTCTGTGGCGGTGCAGCGGCTTCCCAGATGGAAATATCCGGCGGAATAATATTGGGCCACAGACTAATCCCGAGCCCGCTGAACCCGAGAAAAACGATCCCCAGAGACATCACAAACGGCAGACGCTCTTTTTGCTTTTGTACCGAGAGCAGAACCGCTTTTGCCAGAAACACCGTCAGCAAAGGTACCGGCGCAAAATAAATCAGATTCGGCAGGCTGAACCAACGTGCTGAAATCGCTTCCTGTGCCAGTGCCGTCCAGACACTGACAACGGCAATGATGAGCAACAGCACCCCCAAAATTTTGAGCGTCACCCGGTACATCAATGCCTGAATCTCTCCTTCTGTTTTCATGATCAGCCAGCTGCTGCCCAGCAGCGCATAGGCGACGACCAAACCCAGCCCGCAGAACATCGCGAACGGCGTCATCCAGTCAAAAGCACCACCGGCAAACTGCCGTCCAGTGACCGGAAAGCCCTCAATCACAGCCCCCACAACCACACCCTGGCTGAAAGTCGCCACGATGGAACCCACCATAAACGCCTTATCCCAAAATCCAAGATGGGCTGGCAGCGCTTTAAAGCGAAACTCGAAAGCCACTCCTCTGAAAATCAGCGCAATCAGCATGATCGTCAGCGGAATCGTCAGTGCATCAATGATCACGGCATAAGCGAGCGGAAAGGCGCCAAACAAACTGGCACCGCCCAGCACCAGCCAGGTTTCATTGCCATCCCACACCGGAGCGACCGTATTCACCATCAGATCTTTCTGCTGACTGTCTTTCACCATCGGCATCAGAATGCCAATGCCCAGATCAAAACCATCCATGGTGATGTACATCAGCGTGGCGAATACGATGATGCCAAACCATAAAACAGATAAGTCCACACCCATAACAGCGTCCTTTTCTTAATGACTCATTCAAATAACGGAACCAATTAAATACGGCCGGAAACCGTTGGCAGATCATGCTCTTCAGCCTCATGATTGCCGTCAGGTCCAAGTCGGATCTGATGCACCATGTAGTAATAGCCCACACCAAACACGAAGCTGTACACCACAAAGAAAGTGAGCAGACTGAGGCTCATATGGAGATCACCATGGGCAGACACCGCAGACTGGGTTTTCAGCAGGCCATGCACCACCCAGGGCTGACGGCCAACTTCCGTCGTAATCCAGCCAGCCAGAATAGCGATCAGACCCGACGGCCCCATCCATAAGGTAAATTTCAGGAACCAGGGATTGTGGTAAAGCCTGTTCTTCCGCCGCATCCACAGACCAATCACGCCCTGCAGCAGCATCAAAAGCCCCAGTCCAACCATGATCCGGAATGACCAGAATACAACCGGAGAATAAGGCCGTTCTTCAGCAGGAAAGTCTTTCAGTGCCGGAATCGGCTCCGTCAGGCTGTGCTTCAGAATCACACTCGCCAGAGCCGGAATCTCAATCGCATAATCTGTCCGCTCCTCAGCCATATTCGGCAGACCAAACAAGATCAACGGTGTTGGCTCCCCGTTCGAATTATCCCAGTGCCCTTCAATCGCAGCGATTTTGGCCGGCTGATACTTCAGGGTATTGAGTCCGTGTAAATCTCCGATGAAAGCCTGAATCGGTGCGACCAGCAGCAGCATCCACATCGACATCGACAGCATCTTCCGGATGGCATTGCTTTGATTCCCTCTCAGCAGATGCCAGGCTGCAGAAGCGCCGACAAACAGCGCGGAACTCAAAAATGCGGCGACCGTCATGTGCAGCAAGCGATACGGAAATGACGGATTAAAAATGACGGCAAACCAGTCGATCGGCACGACCTGACCATCCATGATTTCGTACCCCTGCGGGGTATGCATCCAGCTGTTGGAGGCCAGAATCCAAAAGGTCGAAATGAGTGTTCCCAGAGCAACCATACAGGTCGCAAAAAAATGAAGCTGATCGCCGACGCGTTTCCAGCCAAACAACATCACGCCAAGAAAACCGGCCTCCAGAAAGAATGCCGTCAGCACCTCATAAGTGAGCAGCGGTCCGGTAATACTGCCGGCAAACTCAGAGAAACCACTCCAGTTAGTACCAAACTGATATGCCATCACCAGTCCGGACACCACGCCCATGCCAAAATTCACGGCAAAGATTTTCGACCAGAAGTGGTACAGGGTTTTGTAGTCTTCCTGACGGGTTTTCAGCCATAGTCCTTCCAGGACCGCTAAATAACTCGCCAGACCAATGGTAATTGCGGGGAAAATGATGTGAAAAGAAACCGTAAAAGCGAACTGGATTCGCGCAAGCATGAAAGCATCAAGCCCAAACATAAGCTTCCTATTGAGTCGTTATATAGTACGCATATATTGAAAGAACCCTGTAATAAAAAAAGATACAGAAAAGCGCTCAAAACCTATAACAGATTTATTAAAAAATTGTTATATTTCCGACTTGTTCTGTCTTCTTTCCGGACCCTACATTGGCGAAATACGAACAACTGGCGGCACAGATCCGCCAGCAGATTGAATCTGGTATCTGGCGTGCCGGAGAACGCATGCCATCACTGCGGAAACAGACGGAACACTCAGGCATGAGCCTGATGACCGTAATGCATGCTTATCAGTTGCTCGAATCCCAGGGATGGCTGATAGCCCATCCCCGCTCCGGTTACACGGTGGCCGACAACATCCAGAACGTTGCCGAATCAGAAAAAGCAGCCGTCGAGACCGCAGAATCCGTCGATATCAACAGCTTCATTTTTGATGTCCTGCAGGCCAGCCGGAAACCCTATATGGTGAACTTCGGTTTTGCTTATCCGGACCCCAGCCTCTACCCCCGGCATCAGGTCAATAAATCGCTGATGCATGCCGCCCGCAGCCTGCCCGTTTCGAATGCCCTTGATAATCTGCCGCCGGGCAATGACACATTACGGACGATGATCGCCCAGCGCTATGCAGCAAAGGGCGTCAATATTTCACCGGATGAAATCGTGATTACAGCCGGCGCGCTCGAGGCCCTGAACCTGAGCCTTCAGGCCGTGACCCGGCCCGGCGACTGGGTGGTTGTTGAATCGCCGACATTTTATGGCGCGCTGCAGTCAATAGAACGATTCGGACTCAAGGCATTGTCTGTCCGGACTGACCCGCACACCGGGATTGATCTGGATTCGCTGGAGCGTGCGCTTCAGTCTCACCCGGTCAAAGCCTGCTGGCTGATGACCAGCCAGCAGAATCCGCTGGGGTTTACCCTGACTGAAGCGAAAAAGCGGCGCCTGATTGCGTTGCTGCAGAAATATCAGGTCGCGCTGATAGAAGATGATGTGTACAACGAACTCTATTCAGGTACAGAGCAACCCATACCGGCTAAAACCTTCGATACCACCGGAAATGTGATGCTGTGTTCGTCATTCTCAAAATCACTGGTTGCGGGCTACCGCATCGGCTGGGTTGCTGCTGGCAAAAGGGCTTTGGAGATTCAAAAGCTTCAGTTAATGAGCACGCTGACAACCAGCGTGCCGATCCAGCTCGCACTGGTTGATTATCTGAATACGCGTAATTATGAGCATCATCTGAAGCAACTCAGACGCACGCTGGACAAAAGAAAAAAAGGGATGTGCCAGCTTCTTGCCCGTTCACTCCCCGCTTCCGTCCAGATGATCCACTCTGAAGGCAGTTATTTTGTCTGGCTGATCTTGCCGCAGCAGGCGGATGCCATGGCGATCTACGCGCAGGCGCTGGCGGAAAACATCACCATTGCCCCCGGCAACATGTTTTCACCCGGCAGCCAGTTTAATCATTGTCTCAGGTTGAATACGTCATTTGAACTGGATGAGCGGCATACCCAAGCGATCCACCAACTGTCTCGAATCATTCAGCTTCACATCGGTCATCCACACTGAAGCGCCTCATTTGCGCTTCTGTATGCTGCGCTTTTTCTGTTTGACAAGATTTCTGATTCGAATCATAAACTGAGTTTCTCTCGAAGCTGCAGTAATAACGGGCACAAATTTTACTTTTTCTTCTTTTTACTCCGCTTCCTCCGGTTCTCAAGATTCCGGCGTTTCTTTTCTCTTTTGGCTTCAATCTCTTCTTGTGTGGGCGGCTGATAATGATGATGGTTTTTACCGGGAGCGAAATTTTGATCTTCTGATTTCCCTCCTGTGACAATTTTAAGCGAAAGAATTCCACCAATAACATAAAAGAAAACAAACCAGAACATCTTATTGGAATCAGCAACTTCCTTGGAAGTGGCTCTGACAACCTGAACAGTGCCGGACCAGACCCGCTCGCTATGGTACTGAGGGGTGTGCAAATACAGGTAAGAAAACAGATAATAAATTGCAAACCCAACAAGTAAGAGCGCAAGCCCCGGGATCAAAGAAAAAACATGAACAAAAAATGAATCTTTATGTCGACTCGGCTGCTTGGGTGTCTGATCAAATAAGTCTTTAATGGGTTCGTAATACAGATTGGCGGCACCAAGAAAGAAAAATAGGTTAACAATCGCCCCAAGGCACATTAACACAAAAGGGTTTGTGAATATAAATCCAGCGATAACTATCAATAGTGAGACTAAAAAAAATTTTGCAATCGTTTCCATCTTGATTCCGAGACTTGTAAAATTCTCGTTTTCTAGGCGACAAAAAGTTTAAAATTTTAAACCTATTTCCCATGAATAATGTACCGCATAAAAAACATCGTATATTTCGTCATACAGAGCTCATGAAATATCACCTCGCTTGTCGAGGTACTCAACCAATAGCAGCGATCATTTGCTTGACACCATTCATCAATCGAATAAAAAGCGATCACATCCTCGTGTAGCTGCATGAATCGTACGAGGCAACCTCGCAACATGCTTATCCTTTGGGGAATCGCTGCAATTTCGTTTCCTTCTTGTTCTGTTTTCAATTGTCTGTGCACTCTTTTATGAAATGCAGCATAGACATTCATTCTATGGATAACGCTTGAGCGATCATCTCAGCGATAAGAACCACGTCATATTTGGTCATCGTTCACGCCAACTTTGCCTTCAATTCATGTGAGAATGATTCCCGTATCTCAAACTAACCTTGAGCACCGCCGCTAACTGCGCGGAGTGAACAAATAAGTCTTTTTTGATAGCCAGCAAAGGTTCACAACTTCACCCTGGATACTAAACCCAATCAAAGCAGCGCGACCAGCAATAACGTCAACAATAATGAGCCAAAAGATTCCATCTGATAGGCAAAAATAAGATTACTTTATCAACCTTAAAATTTTGAAGATAAGACCAAACGAATGATAAAACGCCAAAATAATCCCGCCAAACAATAAGACGGAAAATAACAATTCTTTACTGGATTCAGAAAGCACACCGACCCCAATGATATAGCTATCCTTGCGCATAAAATTCCCAGACAGCAAATAAAACGCCCCTACCCCAGATCCGGAAAACAACAAAAATACAATCAAGCCGTGTATAGATTTATAAATTAAACCCCTCTCCTCTTTCCTGAAGAGGATTGATTTCAAGTAACTCAGAAACGACCCAATTGAGGCAAGTAAATTAATGAAAGAAAAATAAAAAGCAAAAAAATTCAGCACACTGCCAAATCACAGAGATAAAAAAGGAATGGCAATGATGTTAAACAGAAAAATAAATGCGTACAAGATCACGCAAGTGATCATAAAAAAAACCGATATAAGATAAAGATTTTTTAAACATATCCGTAGAATGTCAGAATTTTTTCACATATTAATCGAATTTCCTCATTTCCATAAGCGCTGACAGAGAGGATAGTTATGACATTTGTTCCATAAAACTTATTCACTCATCTTCACCACAAACAAACTCCAATACTTTGGCTGTATCCAGATATCTGCGATTGAAAAAACCGATGACTATTATTGATAAAAACGTCTTTATTCGATTGATACTCGGACTATATTCAAGTGTGTAAACCAAAAGGTAACTGTCAAAACCAACCTTAATGCCAAGGTAAGCAAGGAGTCTTGTATGAGTAATGGTAAAGGTGCCGCATCAGGTGGCTGCCCGGTAATGCACGGCAGTAACACCAATCTTCGCGGCTCAGGTACACGCAATGAAGACTGGTGGCCCAATCAACTGAATCTCAAAATCCTTCATCAGAACGACAGAAAGTCAAACCCAATGGGTGAAGGCTTCAACTACGCGGAAGAATTTAAAACACTCGACCTCAAAACGGTCAAACAAGACATTGAGAACGTCCTGAAAACCTCCCAGGACTGGTGGCCCGCAGACTACGGTCACTACGGCCCGCTGATGATTCGTATGGCCTGGCATGCCGCAGGCACCTACCGGACCGGCGATGGCCGGGGTGGCGCATCGACCGGTAACCAGCGTTTCGCCCCGTTAAACAGCTGGCCGGACAACGGCAACCTGGATAAAGCCCGCCGTCTGCTGTGGCCTGTCAAACAGAAATACGGCAAGAAACTCTCCTGGGCCGACCTCTTTATTCTCACCGGGAACGTGGCACTGGAATCCATGGGCTTCAAAACCTTTGGCTTTGGCGGCGGCCGGGAAGATATCTGGGAACCAGAAGTGGATATCTACTGGGGTGCTGAAGACGAATGGCTGGGTAACAAACGTTACAGTGGTGACCGTGATCTGGAAAACCCGCTGGCAGCCGTTCAGATGGGTCTGATTTACGTCAACCCTGAAGGCCCGGACGGCAATCCGGATCCGGTCGCATCCGGTCGTGACGTGCGTGAAACCTTCGCCCGGATGGCGATGAACGATTATGAAACCGTCGCGCTGACCGCCGGTGGTCACACCTTCGGGAAATGTCATGGTGCCGGTGATGCTGCTCTTGTGGGGCCGGATCCGGAAGCCGCTCCCATGGAACAGATGGGTTTGGGCTGGAAGAACGCACACGGCAGCGGTAAAGGCCGGGATTCCATTACCAGTGGCCTGGAAGGCGCCTGGACCCCAACGCCAACCCAATGGGATAACACTTACTTTGAAATGCTGCTGGGCAACGAGTGGGAACTGACCAAGAGTCCGGCGGGTGCCAATCAGTGGAAGGTGAAAAATGTCACGGACAAAAATCAGGCACCGGATCCGGAAGACGCGTCCAAACGCGTGAACATCATGATGACCACGGCAGACATGTCGATGCGCGAAGACCCGGAATATCGCAAAATATCCGAACATTTCCGTGCCAATCCGGATGAATTTGCTGATGCTTTTGCCCGGGCCTGGTTCAAACTGACGCACCGTGATATGGGGCCGAAAGCCCGTTATCTTGGTTCTGAAGTCCCGGCAGAAGATCTGATCTGGCAGGATCCAGTGCCTGCGGTGGATCATGAACTAATCTCAGACAGCGACATTGCCGGCCTGAAACAGACGATTCTGGACTCCGGCCTGAGCGTGCAGGAGCTGGTGTATACCGCCTGGTCTTCCGCATCCACCTTCCGCGGCTCTGACTGCCGGGGCGGCGCCAACGGTGCCCGGATTCGTCTGGCACCGCAAAATGGCTGGGAAGTGAATCAGCCCACTCAGCTGAAGAAAGTCCTGAGCACCTATGAAGGGATTCAGAAAGACTTCAATTCGGCTCAGTCGGGCAAAAAAGCGGTCTCTCTGGCTGACCTGATTGTCCTCGGCGGCGTGGCTGCCATCGAAAAATCAGCGAAAGCCGCAGGGTTCAGCGTCACGGTTCCGTTCTCACCGGGACGGACGGATGCAACAGACGATCAGACCGATGCTGATTCGTTCGATGTGCTGGAGCCTGTTGCCGATGGTTTCCGGAATTACCTGAAGACCAAATTCACCGTCCCTGCAGAAGAAATGCTGCTTGACCGGGCGCAGTTACTGACTCTGACAGCGCCGGAAATGACCGTCCTCATCGGGGGGATGCGTGCGCTGGACGCCAATTACGGCGGCTCAAAACAGGGGGTCTTCACCAGCAAACCCGGCGTACTGACCAACGACTTCTTCGTGAATCTGCTTGATATGAATATCGAGTGGTCGCCAACCACCGCAGAAGCCGACGAGTTTGAAGGCCGTGACCGTCAGACCGGTCAGGTGAAATGGACCGCCACCCGCGTCGATCTGGCCTTTGGTGCCAATTCGCAACTCCGTGCCATTTCTGAGGTGTATGGGGGTGCCGATGCCAAAGAGAAGTTCGTGCATGACTTCGTGCATGCCTGGACCAAAGTCATGAATGCCGACCGCTTTGATCTGAAATAAAAGATCTGAAGTCGATGTTCTGAAATAAACGGTCTCATTCGCAACCACAACAAGGCACTTCTCTGAGAAGTGCCTTTTAACATGTGAACAGTGCTCACAGACAGAATTGTCCCAGCACAAACTGGGTGGTCTCTCACGATCACACCAGTTCGGAAATCAACCTAAACAACTGTTATTCAACGAATATTTAACATTTCTCTTTTTGTAAACTCATCTAAACTCAGTAAAACTGTGAATTCTGTCGTATACTTCAGTCAACAGAAAATAAAAGAAATGCTTTATCAAAGCATCATATTTATATTTGCGTCTCTTGGCTCTATCCAATCATCAGTTTAATGAATATTAAAGAGGGATATGATGATCGTGAAATATGCTAAATTCTCAAAAAAACATCCATACGTGCATATCTCTATTATTATATTTCTTGTTTTATTATTTTTATTTTCTGCGTTTATGTTGGTTGAATATGAAATGATTGAGTTTGCAGTGGTCATTCTTTTCATCGGATGCACCCTGCCATTTTTTGCCAAAGTGTCGAAATACAAACAGCAATATTTATCTGATTAATTAGCTGCGGGCATTTACCCATAAATTGCATAGATTGATAGCTTTCCGAATGCAAAACGGGCACGCAATCTGCGGTGCCCGTTTCTCGTTATTCCGACTGTGATGAGCTGGAATCAGTGATATGCATCCCCCGGTTTCACCTTACCCCGAAAGACATGATATCCCCACAAGGTGTACATCAGGATCACCGGTAAAATCAGTAAGGTGCCTATTAATGCAAACAACTGACTGGTCGTTGGCGATGCCGCTTCCCAGAGATCAATCGACGGCGGCACAATATTCGGCCAAACACTCAGCACCAGACCCGCATACCCCAGAAAGACCAATCCCAGTGTCGAGATAAACGGCTTATGAGAGTGACGTTCTCGCAGGCTCTTTTGCAGTGCATACAAGGCGATCACGGCCAGCACGGCTATGGCGCCGGTCAGCAGCCAGTGTGAACCATGGAACCAGCGGTGTGCGATATCTTTATGAATGAGTGCCGTCCATCCGCAAGTGAGTACGATCACCCATGCCAGCAGATAAGCCAGCGGACGACTGTAATGACGCATCCGCGCTTCCAGCATCCCTTCCGTTTTAATCAGCAGCCAGGTGCTGCCCAGCAACGCGTAGGTCAGGACCAGCCCCACACCACAGAAGAGCGGGAACGGTGCGAACCAGTCAAATGCGCCACCCGCGAACTGGCGGTCCACCACCGGAATCCCTGAGACATACGTGCCCAGTGCCACGCCCTGGAAAAAGGTCGCCAGCACAGACCCGGCAATAAAAGCTTTATCCCAGATATGACGCTTCTCTGGTTCCGCTTTAAAGCGAAATTCAAAGGCAACGCCGCGGAGGATCAGCCCGGCCAGCACAAAAATCAGCGGCAGATAGAGCGCCTCAAAAATGAGTGAATACGCGAGCGGAAATGCCCCGAACATTGCCGCCGCACCAAAAACAATCCAGGTTTCATTCCCGTCCCAGACCGGTGCGACGGTATTCATCATGACATCCCGCTCTTCCGAATCGGAAATAAACGGAAACAGGATGCCCAGTCCTAAATCGAAACCATCCAGTATCACGTACATCATGATGCCGAAGGCAATGAGAACGCTCCAGATAATCGACAGATCGATACCTTGTATATTCATGATTCCGCTTCCTTATTCCGTGACCGACTGAGGTTTCAGCGATGGCAGCCCTTCTTGTGGCTGAAGTCCGTATAAGCCTTTCGGGCCTTTGTTGACGAGCCGCATCATGTAGCCAATCCCGACGGTGAACACTGAAAAGTACACCACCACAAACACAGCCAGCGAGATGGTCATCTGGACCACGTCATGATTCGAGACCGCGTCATGCGTCCGCATCATGCCGTAAACGACCCAGGGCTGACGGCCGACTTCGGTTGTGAACCACCCAGCCAGCAGCGCAATCAGCCCCGACGGGCCCATCATCAGCATGAAACGCAGGAAGGTTTTATTCTGATACAGTGTTCCTTTGCGACGTAGCACCAGGGCCACCAGACTGGAAAGCAGCATCAGCATGCCCAGACCCGCCATGATGCGAAAGCTCCAGAACACAAGGGTTGAATTCGGACGGTCTTCTTTCGGAAAGCTGCTCAGTGCCGGAATCTGCTTGTCCAGACTGTGGGTCAGAATCAGGCTGCCTAAATAAGGAATTTCCAGGCTGTAGCGGGTCTTCTCCGCATCCATATCCGGAATCCCAAACAGAATCAGCGGGGTGGCCTCACCCGGTTTGTTGTCCCAGTGACCTTCAATGGCAGCGATTTTAGCGGGCTGGTGTTCCAGCGTATTCAGCCCATGGGCATCGCCGACAAAAGCCTGAATCGGCGCAACCAGCAGAATCATCCACATCGCCATCGACAGCATTTTCCGGATTTCAGCGGTATTGCGTCCGCGCAGTAAGTGCCATGCTGCGGATGCCGCCACGAAGAAGGCAGTCGACAGGAAAGCAGCCAGCGCCATGTGCACCAGACGGTACGGGAAAGACGGGTTAAACACGATTTTGAACCAGTCGAGCGGCACAATGCGGCCGTCCACAATGTCAATACCCTGCGGCGTCTGCATCCAGCTGTTCGAAGACAGAATCCAGAAGGTCGAGATCAGCGTCCCGATCGCCACCATCACGGTTGCGAAAAAGTGCATCCTGCGGCTGACACGTTCCCAGCCAAACAGCATCACGCCCAGGAAACCAGCCTCAAGGAAGAAAGCCGTCAGTACTTCATAGGTTAATAACGGTCCGGTCACGCTGCCCGCGAAATCGGAAAAACGCGCCCAGTTGGTGCCAAACTCGTAAGACATCACGAGCCCGGATACCACGCCCATGCCAAAATTGACGGCAAAGATTTTCGACCAGAAGTAATACAGATTTTTGTAAACCTGATTTCCGGTTTTCAGCCAGCGCCATTCCAGCACAGCCAGGTAGCTGGCTAAGCCGATGGTGATGGCAGGAAAGATAATATGAAAAGAGACCGTAAACGCGAACTGAATCCGCGCGAGATCTAATGCTTCCAGATGAAACATACAACTATCCTTTTCGATAACAACTTATCTGATCAGGGCAGCCGTTGCCGGCTGCCGTTTGAAACGTTCAGCGAATCACGATTGATTCATACCGCAGACGACGGAATCCGGTTGTCTGCCTGTGCTTTTTCCAGTCGGATCGCCACAAATTTCGATGTCGGGGTGTAGGTCCGGTCACCGTAGCTTTCCAGCGGCACCAGCGGGTTGGTTTCCGGGTAATAAGCGGCTGCCTGACCGGACGGAATGTCGTAGGCGACCAGCATAAATCCGGAGACCCGACGCTCTTTTCCGTCTTCCCACAAAGAGACCAGATCCACTTTTTCGCCCGGTTCGAACCCGAAGCGACGGATATCCGCTTCATTGGCAAACACCACCTCCCGGATGCCGAAGACGCCACGGTAACGGTCATCCAGACCATAGAGGGTAGTGTTGTACTGGTCATGCGAGCGCATGGTTTGCAGGATCAGATCCGGCTTTTCGCCACGCGCCAGCACCGTTTCATTCACCAGCTGTCCGGGCAGTTCACAAGGCGTGAACTGCGCCTTTCCGCTCGGGGTATGCCATTGCCGCTGTGCGGCCGCATTCCCCAGATGAAAACCGCCCGGATGTTTCAGCTTTTCGTTGAAGTTCTCAAAACCCGGAATCGTATCGGCAATCAGATCCCGAATCCGGCTGTAATCCGCCACGACCCAGTCCCAGTTCACCGGATGATCGCCCAGCGCCGCTTTTGCCATCCCTGCAATAATGGCCGGCTCAGAACGCAGCTGAGGTGAACGGGGTTTCAGCTGACCATAGGAGACATGAACCATGCTGAACGTGTCTTCCACGGTAACCCCCTGCGGGCCTTCCGCCTGCAGATCCACTTCAGTCCGGCCCAGACACGGCAGGATCAGCGCTTCCCGCCCGGTCACCAGATGACCCCGGTTGAGCTTGGTTGAGATTTGCACGGTCAGGTCACAGTTTCGCAGCGCTGCATGGGTGCGCGGCGTATCCGGAGTTGCCTGTGCAAAATTACCGCCCAGACCAATAAAGACTTTGGCACGCTTTTCTTCCATCGCCTGAATGGCCAGAACCGCGTTATGACCGTGCATCCGGGGCACCCGGAATCTGAACCGGTCTTCCAGTGCATTCAGCAGGGATTCCGGCGGCTGTTCATCAATCCCCATCGTACGGTCACCCTGCACATTACTGTGCCCACGCACCGGTGACAGCCCTGCCCCCGGTTTCCCGACATTTCCGCGCAGCAATTGCAGATTGACGACCTCCTGAATGGACGGCACCGAATGGCGGTGTTGTGTCAGCCCCATCGCCCAGCACATCACGACCCTTTCGGCACGGCGGTACATGCGCGCAGCCATTTCAATTTCCGCCAGCGTCAGACCTGATTGCTCAACAATGTGATCCCAGCTGGTGGCATCGACTTCGGCCAGATACTGATCCAATCCTGTGGTATGGCGTTCAATGAAGTCATGGTCGAACACGGCCGGTTCGCCTTTTTCCTGCGCCTCACGCTCCCAGTTCAGTAAAAACTTCGCCATGCCGCGCATCGCAGCCATGTCGCCGCCGAGTGCCGGGCGGAAATAAGCGGTGTTGGTGGGTTCCGAGCCATTGCTCAGCATTTCAAACGGGTGCTGCGGGTGCTGAAAACGTTCCAGACCTCGTTCTTTCAGCGGGTTAAAACAAACCACCTGCGCGCCGCGTTTCACCGCTTCCCGTAATGGCTCCAGCATCCGTGGATGATTGGTGCCCGGGTTCTGACCGATCACGAAGATGGCATCGGCCAGCTCCAGATCTTCAAACACGACCGTGCCTTTGCCGACCCCGATGGTCTCGGACATCCCAATCCCGCTGGCCTCATGGCACATGTTCGAGCAATCCGGAAAGTTATTGGTGCCGAAGGCACGGACAAACAGCTGATACAGATAAGCGGCTTCGTTGCTGGCACGGCCTGAGGTGTAGAACTCCGCCTGATCCGGCGATTCAAGGTTGTTCAGGTGTCTCGCAATCAGTGCGAAAGCATCTTGCCAACTGATGGGCTCATAATGATCGCTTTCCGCGTTGTAACGCATCGGGTGAGACAGCCGCCCCTGATATTCCAGCCAGTAGTCACTTTGTTTCAGCAGCTCAGAGACGCTGTATTGCGCAAAGAAATTCGGATCAACCAGACGCCCGCTTGCTTCCCAGTTCACCGCTTTGGCGCCGTTTTCACAGAACTTCACTAACCCGTCTTCCGGCGATTCTCCCCAGGCGCATCCCGGACAGTCAAAGCCGCCATTCTGGTTTGTTTTCAGCATTGCCCTGAGATTTCGAAACGCATTCTCACTGCCCAGCCAGCTTTTGGTGACACTTTTCAACGCTCCCCAGCCTGCAGCCGGGCCGTTGTAATCTCTGATATTTTCTTTGTGGTTCATAAAAGTAAGCCTCAGATTAGGTGTCAGCGGTTGCGAATGCGTTCATGAAAGTCACGGCGCATGATCAGAAATTCAGCGTTCTCTGATTCAAACTGACATCCGTTTCATTTTTTGCAGATGAATTTCATGCGGGACCAGGAATAAGGTCTGCATTTAAAATGATCTGAATCAAAGATTATGGCGGTTTAATCGTGGCGTCTAATTGATATTATTGAAGAGGTAATAAATTGTATCTATCAGGGCGGTAAAATATCAGAAAGTGCTTTCATCTCAGCCCATTAAGATATATAAAAGCAAACATCACGCAAGCAGAAAATAAATCCACCTGATTTTTTATTCCCCGCAACAAATGAATATCCCCTGCGATAAATCATCTTCATCAATCGTATTTATCATCCAATCAAAACAATCTATTTGACCATTAAAAACGGGCTGAATACGCTTTAATCAACAGCCAGCTGAAATATAACTCATCACAAAACGCTGCCGAACCATCAACCATAAATAATATAAAACATAATTTCTGTGCAAACAGAAACTGATTCAAAACAGGCTTTCCCAAAAGAGTTCAGGTATCCCATGATCGTCCATCCCAAACCGAAATTATCGGATATCCTTTTTTCATTAAAAGGATCCATTGCCAAACGCATTGCGCTCCGCAGCCTGATGGTCACGGCGCTGGCATCAATGATTGTCTTCATCGAGGTGCTTTATCCGGCGCTATTTTCCCGCGTGAATGCAACGCCCTTTACGTTGCTCGGGATTTCCCTGTCCATCTTTATGAGTTTCCGGAATAACGCCTGTTATGGCCGCTGGTGGGAAGGCCGTCAGGCCTGGGGCAAAGTGATGATTGAAATGCGTTCTTTTGCCAGAGCCAGCATTGCCATCCCCGATCCGGCCAGACGCGAAGCCATGCTCAGAGAACTGTGCGGATTTGCCCATGCCCTGAATGCCCGCCTGCGCGGTGAAAATGAACTGCATGCCGCAGGCCCTTGGGTGTCAAACATCCCCGGGACCTACGGCCAGAATATCAGTGACGGCATTTTGAGAAACATCAGCCGTCAATGTTCTGAACTGGCAGCATGCAATGCCATCAGTGACTGGCGTTACATCACGCTGGAGAAATGCCTGCACGGACTGTCGGAAGCACAGGCAACCTGCGAGCGGATCAAGGGCACGCCACTGCCGTTCCCCTACACCCTGTTGCTGCACCGGACTATTTACATCTTCTGTCTCCTGCTGCCCTTCGCGATGGCCGAGCCTCTGGGCTGGCTGGCACCGGTATTCACCACCATTGTCAGTTATACCTTCTTCGGACTGGATGCCATCGGTGACGAGCTGGAAGACCCCTTTGGCCGGGATGAAAATGATCTGCCGACCGATGCCCTTGTCCGCACCATTGAACGTGACCTGCTGGATGCACTGGGACACCCTGATTTGCCTGCGCCCTTAGAGCCCGTGGAGTATGTGCTAAACTGAGCCGCGGCAGATGGACCTACAGCCCACATATGCAGCCACAGACGATCCAGATCAATCAGCACACGACCACTGCTGTGATAAATCTTATCTATCAATTCATCAATTGCGTTTATTGGACTATGAAGCATAAACGTTATATTTTTGAGCAGGATAGTTGAAATGGCTGTAAACAAAATGAACCAGAATCCAGTTTCCTTTTCTGTACTCCTGCTCGCTGGCGGGCAAGGCTCACGTATGGGAGGACAAGACAAAGGGCTGGTTCCGTTTCGTGGCCGACCGCTGATTGCCAGTCTGCATGACGTTGTCAGGCCGCTGACAGATGACCTGCTGATTTCCTGCAACCGGAACGCGAAAACCTACGCTGCTTACTGCGACCGGACACTTTCTGACGACGTCGCCGGGTTTCCCGGCCCGCTGGCCGGCATCCTGAAGGGACTGACGGAAGCCAGATATGACTGGCTGCTGTTGTTTCCCTGCGATGCGCCCCTGCTGAACCAAACCCTGATTGATCAGATGCTGGCCGCAGCATCTGCACAAACGCCTCGTCCGGCGATGGTCCGTCAGGGCCGGCAGTGGCAGCCCATGTTCAGCTTGATCCCAAAGGCTTTACTGCCTGAGCTGAAAGCGGCCTGGCAGTCAGGTGAACGCAGCCTGATGACGATTCTGAAACAGCATGATGTGATTGCCATCGATTGTGATGAGAACGATCCACGGCTTCAGAACGTCAATACTCCGCAACAATTACTCAATTTGCACCATGATTAGTACATATCCCCGAACGTTCTGAAGCTCCAGCCAATGCTGCTGCATCTTCAGAGATGCCGGGGTCAATGCATTTTCCCAAATAAAAACAAACCCTCAGGGTAAAACATGGATATCAAACAACTGAAGTACCTGATCGCGCTGGATCAAACCCGGCATTTCGGTCAGGCGGCAGCCCTCTGCCACATTACTCAGCCCACCCTCTCGATGCGGATCCGCAACCTGGAGGACGAGCTGGATCTGGTTCTGGTCACCCGCGGACAGCGATTCGAAGGGTTCACCGAAGAAGGCGAACGCATCCTGGCCTGGGCTCGAACCCTGTTAGCCGCCCATGACGGTTTACAAGCCGAAGCGGCCAGTTGCCGCGGCCAGCTGGTCGGCAGTCTGCGTCTTGGGATGGTTCCGCTGGCAAGCCTCAATCCCATGCAACTGCTGAAGCCCTTGTCCAAACGTTATCCCGAGCTGCATTTCCAGCTCAGTTCATTAACCTCAGAACAGATCATCGATCATCTCAACCGCAACCAGCTCGATCTGGGTTTTTGCTATCTCGATCAGGTCGATACCCAGTTTTTCGATGTCATCCGGCTCACCGCTACCAGCATGGGCCTGCTGCATGACGTCCGTCATTTTCAGTTCGACGATGCTGATCTCAGCTGGGAAGCCGTTGGCCGGCAACCGCTGGGGCTGCTGACCAAAGGGATGCACTACCGCCAGTCCATTGATCTCAGCTTCCGCAGTCACGACATCGACCCGCACACCATTCTGGAAAGTGATTCGACCTTTCAGCTGATTCAGGCGGTGAACGCGGGAATTTGCTGTGCCATCATGCCCCTGAGAAGCGGGATTGAGGCGATGAACGAACACCTGAACATCGTGCCCATCACCGATGCCGTCATTCATTCGCCGCTCGGACTGGTCATGCGCCGCAGCGAGCCCCGGTCCGCACTGGCCGACAAATGTTTTGCTGAAGCGAAAGGGATTTTTCAAACCAGTAAAACGCCATAGACCCGCCTTATCAGGCCATCAAAACAAGCCATTGGACAACAGACAGGCAGTTGCGTAGCCTGTCTGTATCCGATTCCAGCCCATGATTTTCCGGTAACAGGCAGCATCATGAATGACCCTGAAAAAAAAGCGTATGACATTTCAGATGTGAATGCGGCCCCGCCTTCACCTGACACATTTACTTATGTTGAGCTGCTCGATGATGATCAGGCAACCATTACAGACCATGCCGTCTTAGCCAGCGAAACGGCGTTGTCGATCAGCTATAACGGCATCAGTCAGGCCGTAATGATGGTCACCCCGGGAAACATTGAAGATTTCGTCAAAGGATTCAGCCTGAGCAACGACATTGTCAGCTCAGTCGGAGAAATTTACGACATTACCCTGACTGCCGGGTGCGATTCGCATCATGCTGAAGTTGAGATTTCCAACCGGGCTTTCTGGTCGCTGAAAAATCACCGTCGTCAGCTGGCAGGTACCAGTGGTTGCGGGATATGTGGTGTGGAAGCGATTGAACAGGCACTGCCGCCTTTAACACCGCTCACACCGGTGCCGCCGCCCAAATCCAGCCTGCTGCACAATCTGCGGTCGCGGATCAGTGAAGTGCAGGAAGTCGCCCGCAGCAGTGGCGCGCTGCACGCCGCGTTATATGTCGATGCCACAGGCAACATTCAGCTCTGCCGGGAAGACATCGGCCGTCATAACGCGCTGGACAAACTGATTGGTGCGATGGCTGCTACCCGCATCAACCCGAAATCCGGCTTCGCCGTGATCACCAGCCGGTGCAGCCTGGAGCTTATCCAGAAGGCCGTCCGTGCCAAAATCGGCACACTCGTCAGCCTCTCCGCCCCTACGGCAATGACCGTCCGCTGGGCGCGGCACAACAACCTGAATCTCATCCATTTACCGCACCGGAGTGCGCCGAGGTTGTATAGCGGGGGGTAAATTCCAGCGTTGAAACGGACATACTTTCTGTTCAGGCCTGACCCCTTAGGATCGTGAAGGAGAGAATGGCTTCTATAAATCATTTTTTATGATTGCAGATGCTTCAGCGGGACAGGCATCAAAACAGGGCTGTCATCGTTAACTATTCAACAGCCCCAACATAACCTTCTCAGTTGGAAGAGCGATTAAAGTTCAGGTTTTTGAATGGCAAAGTAGCTGTCTTGCAGCAAGTAAGGAGCACACATTGCTGGCGGTTGTGTGGGCTGATTCATTGATTGAAAATTGATCACCCGACTTTCGAGATTCTCTTGACTATATCTAACTAAAGGAATTGCACCTGCTTCTTGATTATCATCAAACAGATTGTGAGTAATATTCACATAAGTACTTTTATTATCTGATTCGGAACAGAAGATTGAATCTTTTGACGTTCTAAAGAAAGAAATATCTTCAAGCGTGTAACCGTTAACATGGGTGTTTTCTTGTCGATTAAATCCAAGATTAGTCCAGCCATTCGGCCCGGTTGGCTGTCCGAGCAGTTTGATATTCGAAAATTTCACATTGGTAACATAGGAATCAAAACTAGTTTCAGCTAATAACGAGAAACTGCTAGCGACTCTTCTATTTACTGTTGCATTCGAAAATTTCACATTCGTGAGATGACTGCCACCCAAAAAACCAATAGCTAAGGAATACGAGCTGTCTAATTTGACACCTGATAAATCAAATTCAGAATCACTTAACTCATTGTTTCTTAACTCATAAAATAGCACCTTGAATGGCAACCCTGTAGTATGAATACCAAGGAAATTAACATTGCTCCATCTGGATTTCACGCTAAAAATATAACTCTCATCAATATTGTGGATCGATGTATTGATAAAGGTAACATCCCTCAAATCCAAGTTTTTAGTGAGCATTTCATTCTCTGCGGCAAAATTTAGATGACTGATCTTATGACTATTACCAATTATTGAGCCTCGAATCGCATGCTTTAAAGTTGGTGAGTTACTGCAATCAAGGTCATTTTCAATCTCCATCGTTATGGTTGAACTATAGTTGTTATAAATATCAACAAACTCATCACAGGTACTGACTTGGAAATAGCTTGCCGCAGCAATTGGGGAATAGATAGCAGGAACAACAAGCCCGAAGAAGGGAATCAAACGGCGCATAAATTATGTTTCCAAAATAATAAAGAGGAAGATGAATTACACACAATTGCAACTCAATGCATAGCAGCTTGTTCTCAAACAACGATTACAAGCAAAATTACAAAGACAGACTCCTTAAGAAAAATACCGCTATCATTTTCATTCATTCCAAACTGAACAACGCCAAAACGCAATACACTGCATCTATCCAGTGAATATTCAATCAAGACTCATGACAACAGCACGCAGTCAACACACTCATGTCAACGCAACGCTCTTGCGCAATTTACGCGCACGTATTAGTGAACTTCAGGAAGTAGCACGCAGCGTTAGATACCGATGAAATAGGAAACATCCAACGCTGCGGGCAGAAAGCATAATTTGTAAAGGCACTGCGCTTTTAAGTTAGTGATATCGTATTTTCAGCGAAATTGAGTGTGCCGTCTGTTTTACGAAGAACAATCACACGCTCCTCAGGTAAATCGAAATCAACTGCCGTGAGACTGTAATTGACATCATAATGCGCCGCTCGGGTGTGTGGATAATACCAAACACCCCAAACTTCTAACGCTTCTGAGCTCATTGATAGATCATCCAGTTTCGCCCAAAGCTTAGCATCCAGCTCACGCATCTTTTTCTCTGCGAAAGACAAAACAAGCGACATTGATTCCCAAACGTCATTCAAGTCTTGATTCGCTATCTCAAGACTTCTTTCTATTGCCAGTACTGATGTATCAACCCAGACAAGAGTACGCTCGCACTGAAACTCAATACGGCCCTGATGCTGACCAAGGATGACGCTCAAAGTTTGTCTGTTTCATAAACCAACCGCATCAGGCAAGCGCGCACCAATGTGCGCCGCTTGCTGACAACTGAGAGGAGCTTTTGAGGTTACGCGCCGATATCTTTCCGCTTTGAACCCACGTCGTAGGTTTTATGCCAGACTCTCACTTGCTTGACTTGTGAAGGATCACCGGAGAAGGTGAACGAATATTTTTTCGCAGCTTCGTTTGGCACCGTGAACTCAATCTGCTGCCAGCTTGCCAGCGCGTGAGAGAAACCATCTTTATCAATCGTCAGCAGCGCACCTTCTGCGCTGAGTCCGGTGATTTTGACGGGTTTGTTGTGTTTATTTTTGAAGCTCAGTTCCACAACAGTCAAATTCGAATCTTTTTCCGTCATTACACTCACAAGATCGATTTCAATATATTCAAGGGTTTCTTTTTCATTGGTCGCGACAACCGAACCATCCGCACTTTCCGTGGAACTTCTGCCTTCTTTGAAACCTTCAGTCAAACCACTTGAGATTTCTTTCGTGAACTTGACAATCCCTCTTGTCATGTCAGTAATCGTTTCTTTCACTTCAGCATGAGCGCTGGTTGCTGAAAACCCTAGAATGATCAATAACGCTAATTTTTTCATTTTCTTTTTTATTCCCTGAAACAGTCACTGACGAAAATGCCATTTTTTTCGCCAACCAACAATACATTATCACTATAGAGTGCGACCTGCCGCCATTGAACATGAAACCGTACTCAACCCAAGCCGTCCTGACCTGATCTTCTCGCCAGATACAGTGCCAAGTTAACTATAGATGAAATCCAGTTCATACGTGGCTGAACCGGGATTTCAAACACTTGATTTCCAAGCCACCGGGCCTCTTCCTAACCCTGCTCATGATGAAAACCCTGATTTTTCTCAGCAACTTGCGAAGGTTACTGAGACCATTCTGGCCGTCAGGCCACCTCCGGATTGTCTGGTCCGGTATCAAAACAGACATATCCAGCCCCTTCTCCTGGTCAGGCCTCATGCAGCGATGCATTGCCGCTGTATATGTTCCTTGCACGATGCTTCACGATTCTCTCTGAGAATAAGGAATCCCTAAAGCGATGATAACATTGACTAGGGAAAATACGCTGAAACGATAATGAACCTGTCGGGTCAGCTTGATGTATTCAACCATGAGATGCATGCAAAAGTTTGAATCAATATAGAATGAACTTTACATTCGAACATTGTATTTTTCAGATAAACAAAGTTAATGCAATTAAAAAATCAGGTACATTCATTTAACGTAGATGAGATCGGATTTGTCAGGATATTGTCAATTATAAATTTGATAGTATAATCACCGCGCTTATCTTAGCTATATACTATTTGGATGTATCATGAACGTAATTAAAACTCTGATTGTTGCTGGTGCAGCGATTTCTGCTGTAGGTTGTTCTACCATTCTGACTGATGAAAACCAGCGCATTAACGTTGTTTCTTCTTCTGATAAGAAATTCACTGTTGAAGTTGATGGCATTGAGCAAACTGCACCAGGCATCATCACTGTGAAGAAAGAAAACAAAGACAAAACACTGCTCGTGACTTCTGAAGGTTGTAAGCAGCAAGTGGCACTGAACAAAGAAGTTGAGCCAACATTCTTCGTAAACATTCTGTCTGGCGGTGCATTCGGTTCAACCACAGACTTCGCTTCTGAAAAAATGTGGCGTTACCAGGATACGCTGCAAATCAACTGCCAATAATCTGTTCAATGCAGTTGTTTCAGTCTTCAATGATAAGAAGCCTTTGGGCTTCTTTTTTTTGTATTCCTCTGAGTTTGCCTGTGATGGCAAAAACACCGTCACATGTGTCAAAGTCACATGAGGTTCAGAACACCTCCTCAACTTTTGCCACGCTCCTGCATGTCAGTGACGAGCAACTGAATATTCAGGATCCCGGGTTTTATTTCTCATCCAACCCGACGGATATTGAGGCCGAGATCGATGCAAATATCGCTCAGCTGACACAGCCGGAACACGCACAAGATTATATTTGCCGTTTTCCGGCACGGGCACAGTTGCTGGCCGACAGTTACTCGTATATCCCACAGCCAGATTTTTCTCCATGTGGTGAATTACAAACCTATCTTGATGCCGTTTCCGCAAATTCAATCAGCCTGGTCTACGCTTCAGAAAACCTGCTGAGTCCGAGCAGCTTTATGGGGCACGCTTTTATCAAGCTCAGCGAGAATACGCAGGACCCGGGCCATGCCGTCTCTTTCTTTACGGAAGTTGCCGGATTTAATCTGCCCAAGATCATGTTCGATTCCCTTGTCGTCGGAAAAGAAGGTTATTTCATGGTCTCCCCTTACCGGGAAAGTCTGGAGCACTATAAAGGCATTGAAGGCAGGAATGTCTACGAGTACCAGCTCAATCTGTCTGAAAAAGACAAACAACTCATTAAGCTGCACTTGTGGGAACTGAAAGACACCAAAATTGATTACTACTTCCACGACCAGAATTGTGCGTCGATCACGCTGAATCTGATTGCTATCAGCAATCCGGATTTGATGGCACATCGCCGGGACTGGCTGAGCCCGCTGGATTTAATTCAGCTCGCGAACCAGAGCCAGATGATCGAACAAGCCAGCATAACCCCTTCCCTGAACTGGCGTCTGCGCGCCTATGGTGCCTCTCAGGCGGATGCGGTAAAGCAATCGCTCGTGAAACAATTAAGCGACGGTGCGCTGGAAAAAAGCGCCATCGACGAAGACAGCCCGGTCGAGCAGCAATTTCTGACCTGGGAATTCTCCAGCGCGCTGAATCAGTATTTGCTGGAAACCGAAGAAATTTCTGAGGCATCTTATACCGACAATGCCCGAGCGCTGGCCCGCTATGATGACCAGTTCGAATCCCTGGCCGTTGACCTGAGTGACTTTAAAAACCCACTCAAACGTCAAAAAGATGCTCAGTGGCAAATCGGAACCCGCTGGGATCAACAGAATGATCCGGAACTAACAGCTACCTGGTTACCGGCATCACACACGCTCAAAGATGACAACCGGAATGCTTTCAGTGAATCCTCGCTGGAACTGATGAAAATCTCCGTCAGCGCCAGCCGGAACGCGCTCCGTCTGGATAATTTCACCTTATACGCCATCAACAGCTATATCCCTTATGACCCCTTGTTCGGCGGATGGTCCGGCAAATTCTCCGTACAGTGGGACAGAGGAACCGACTTTGCCGAACGGGATAACAAGCGATTGTTTGTGTCCGGCGGTCTCGGCCTGAGCCATACGGTCAATAACGCCGTTCAGGTCTATGCCACGGTTGATACGGAGCTTTCGGCCAGTTCAGACAAAGTCTGGGGTGCCTTTGCCATCGATACCGGCCTGTTCAGCTATTTCAGGCAAGATGTGAAAATCTCGCTTTCAGCCAATACCGTCTGGAACCAGTACGCAGACAGCAATTTTAAGCATAAGGCCTCGGCGACCCTGACTTATCTGGGTCTTGAAGACACCGCTATCGATCTGGGTGCCCAGTATGCCGATCTGGCGGAACTGCACGAAACTCAGTTCAATGTCATGTTCCGCCGGTATTACTGACCATCGCATACTGACCATGACAGGGATTCACGTGCCAGCTTTGCCCCCGCTCCGCTGGCACGTGCTCGATGATGAGGACTCAGCTTTCCGCACTCTGACCGGCACAGACTTGTACGACGGCGTGCCGCACTCTTCGTCGATATAGTCCAATGGCACCAGTCTGTTGGCTTCCGGGTAATACGCAGCTACCGATCCGGCAGCAATTTGATATTCGATGGCAGTCAGCCCCTGATAAACCATCGGTTCACCCTGTGTGATGGTTGCAAGATCGACAGTATCACCATGTGACAGCCCGCGACTGGCCAGATCGTCCGGGTGCATGAAGAGCACATCGCGGCGGCCGAATACCCCACGGTACCGGTCATCCAGCGAGTAAATTGTGGTGTTGTACTGATCATGACTTCGGATGGTGATGAGCCGCAGGACATCGCTTGTTTTGACCTGTTTGTCTTCCAGCAATCCCGCAAAAACATAAAACTCTGCTTTGCCTGACGGTGTGTTCCAGATGCGCTCGGTCGGCGGCAATGGCAGCCTGAAACCGCCCGGTTGACGGATTCGTTCATTGAAGTTCTCAAACCCCGGCACGGTTTGTTCAATGAGATCACGGATCTGGTTATAGTCCGCAGTCAGCGACTGCCACGGGACTTTGCTGTCCGGCAGCGTTGCCTGAGCCATCCCCGCAACAATCGCGATTTCAGAGCGAAGCTGTTCCGAGGCTGGCTTTAGCTTGCCCGCAGATGCATGAACCATCGACATCGAATCTTCCACCGTGACAGACTGCGGGCCGCTTTCCTGTTCATCCAGCTCAGTCCGGCCCAGACAGGGAAACAGAAAAGTTTCTTTCCCCACCAGCAAGTGGGTCCGGTTCAGTTTGGTCCCGATATGCACACAGAGTTCCATGTTGCCCATGGCGGGAAAACATTGCGCCGGATCCGGTAAGGCAACGATCAGGTTTCCTCCCAGACAAATCAAAACTTTCGAAGATTGCGCCACGATAGCCTGCATGGCCTGTACTGCGTCATGACCCTGTGCCGTTGGCGGCTTAAATCCAAAGGTGTGTTCAAGGCGTTGTAAGAATTCAGCAGAAGGCTTTTCCGTAATCCCCACCGTCCGGTTCCCCTGCACATTGGAGTGTCCGCGCAGCGGGCAAATCCCAGCGCCCGGTTTGCCAAAATTGCCCCGAAGCATCAGCAGATCACAAATCAGCCGGACATTGGCAGTCCCCGTATTATGTTGTGTCACTCCCATGCCGTAACTGACAATGGTCGCATTGGATTTGGCATAAGTCGCTGCAACCATTTCTAAATCGTCACGGGCAAGTCCGCTGATCGTTTCTATTTCTGTCCATGCTGTCGTCTTCAGATCCTCAGCCAGCACATCAAACCCGTTGGTATGCTGCTGAATAAAGTCTTTATCCAGCACATCCCCAGAATCGGCTTCCATCTCCAGCAAGGCTTTCATGATACCTTTGAGCGCCGCCGCATCGCCTCCGGCCCGCACCTGAAAGTAAGACGATGCAATCCGCGTTGAACGGTAGGTTGCCATTTCCACCATATTCTGGGGGTCGGCAAACCGTTCCAGCGCCCGTTCTCTGAGCGGGTTGAAAACAATAATCGGTACCCCCGGCGCGAAGCCTCATGCAGGGTTCCCATCATTCTCGGGTGATTGGTCCCGGGATTATGTCCGATGGCAATAATCAGCTCACAGTCATCGAAATCAGCCAGTGACACCGTGCCCTTCCCGATACCGATAGAACGCGGCAGTCCGACACTCGTCGGTTCATGGCACATATTGGAACAGTCCGGGAAATTATTGGTCCCGTATTCCCGGGCAAACAGCTGATAGAGATATGCTGCCTCATTCGAGGCCCGGCCAGAGCTGTAAAACTCAACTTGCTGTGGCAACAGTTGGCGCAAAATCTCACCGATGCGTTCAAAAGCGGTTTCCCATGCCACCGGCTGATACGTATCCGTCGAGGGATCATAAGCAAGCGGATGGGTCAGCCGCCCCAGATCTTCCAGTTCAAAGTCGCTGTAGGCCAGTAAGGTCGACACCGTATGACTGGCGAAATACTCAGGGGCGACCCGTTTGTTGGTGGCTTCCCAGGTCACGGCTTTGGCGCCGTTTTCACAAAACTGAAAGGTGGATTTGTGTTCCTTGTCCGGCCACGCGCATCCCGGACAGTCAAAGCCATCCGGCTGATTCGTGCGCAGCAGCGTGATGGGCGCTTTCACGGTATCCATCTGCTGTCTCACAGCTATCGCCGTGGCTTTCAGTGCCCCCCATCCGCCAGCCGGTGCTTTATAGTTTTTCACACCCGGGACTTTCCGTTGTTTGACCATGTATTCTCCTTAACCCGCCAGCGAATACTTCGAAAAACGACGGGTGAATAAGAAACCGGCTCGCCAGAAGACGAACCTCACGATGAAGATGTTTATTGGGTATAGGTACGGTGCTGTCTGACGTCAAGGCTGTGCGCCCGGCCGGACATACACTCTAACGCAGAAATCAAGCAGACACGGCTGGGCCAGATGGGTGAGTCCGGCATAGGTAAATAAAAAAGGGTGAATAAAATAAGGGCGAATGAAAAAAGGGAGAACGAAAAAAATCGGCGCCTGTCAGTGCAGACAAGGCGCCGGGAAAATGATGTGCGTATTTTCCAAAAAGTGAGAGAGCGGAAGGTAACTGAGTCAGTTTCTTTTACAGTGCGATTCGCTGGCCGATGTCCAGCGTGCGGCGGCCTGATGATCACTGTCGCGGGCATCAACCCAGCGATCGCCAGCCGGCGTCGATTCCCGTTTCCAGAAAGGAGCCCGGGTTTTCAGATAATCCATGATGAATTCTGCAGCGGCAAAGGCGTTCCCGCGATGCGCACTGCTTACACCAACCAGGACGATGTTTTCGCCTGCGCCGAGCTTTCCAATGCGATGGGCGATAGTGATACGGTTCAGTGCCCAACGCTGCCGGGCTTGCCCGGCAATCTGCTGCAATGCTTTTTCCGTCATGCCGGGGTAATGTTCCAGCGTCAGCGAACTGACTGAATCGCCCAGATTCAGATGTCGGACTTTGCCAAGGAAAGTGACAACGGCACCATCCTGATCATCAGCGGCCAGCCAGTCATGTTCTGTCCGGATATCAAAAGCTTCCGGACAGACCCGAATTCGGTTTAACATCTCAGCCTCCGGTCACCGGCGGAAATAAAGCCACTTCATCCCCGGATTTCAGCGGATGATCGAACGGTACCATCGTCTGGTTTACTGCCGCCAGCAGCTTGCCTTTCTCCAGCGCCAGCGCCCAGCGGTCGCCTCGTTCAGCAAGCGCAGCCCTCAGTTGTTCGACACTGTCGTAGTGAGCATCCAACTGCAGCGCATCACATCCGGTCAGTTCCCGGACCTGCGCAAAAAAAAAACGTGAATCATCATCTCTCCAAATCACACAATGGCCTGAAGGGTATCCGTGGTTTCATCATTCCACCGACTTCAGATGCGGGACAAACTGGCAGGGACGCGTCCGGGCATCCAATTGCGGGGCAATCAGCTCTTCCCATGCCAGACGACAGGCACCGGTTGAGCCCGGCACGGCAAAAATCAGTGTCCCGTTCGCCATGCCAGCCAGCGCGCGGGACTGTAACGTACTGGTACCGATGTCGTCCCAGGACAGGCGACGAAACGCTTCCCCGAACCCCGCAATGTCCCGGTCAAACAATGGTTGCAGCGCTTCCGGCGTCGAATTTTTTGCGTTGAATCCAGTGCCGCCATTCACCAGCACCACTTGCACCGAATTGCCTGCAATCCAACGCGACACGATTTCACGAATCGCATATTTGTTATCCGGGACGATGTGCGATTCAACCACCTGATGTCCGGCTTCACGACTGACCAGCCGGAAATAATCGCCGGACGTGTCATTGCGGGCATCCCGGTGATCGGACACCGTCAGTACAGCCACACTGACCGGCATGAATGAAGAATCAGTTTTGCCCATGGTTGCCTCCTGTCAGCCACCGATAAACGATAAGTTCTGCGTGATCCCTGTATTCCCCTGATGTAAAAAGTGCGTTTGTTTTTTCTGTCCGAGACTATCGGCGATACGTGCCTGTAACTCAGGCAACTGATCATCAGACGCCAGTAAATCGCGAAGCGGGACGCCGTGATCGCCAAACAGACACAAGTGCAGCTGACCAACGGCCGAAACCCGAAGACGGTTGCAGTTGGCGCAAAAATTAGTGTCATAAGGCATGATCAGGCCGATCTCTCCGGCATAATCCGGATGTGAGAAAACCTGTGCCGGGCCATCGCTGCGGCCACGCGGCTGCAACTGCCATCCCATCTCGGTGAGCTGGCGGCGAATGACGTCCCCGGAAATATGATGCCTGCGAAACAGATCGCCGCCATCCCCGGTTTCCATCAGCTCAATAAAGCGTAACTGAATCGGACGGGGACGAATCCACGCTAAAAATGTCTTCAGCTGATGGTGATTGATATCCCGCATCAGCACAGTATTCACTTTGACCTTTTCAAACCCGGCATCAAAGGCTGCATCAATTCCGGCCATGACCTGATGAAATTTGTCCTGTCCGGTGATCGCATAAAACTGGCGTGCGTCGAGACTATCGAGGCTGACGTTGACCGATGTCAGACCCGCTTTTCGCCAGGCCGCAACATCCCGGGCCATCCGGTAACCATTGGTCGTCATCGCCAGTTGCCGGACAGATTCGTTTTCACGGACCGCGGCGATAATGTCGATAAAATCGCGGCGCAACGACGGTTCGCCGCCGGTCAGACGAACTTTATCTGTCCCGGCCATGGCAAATGCCCGGGTCACCCGGCGGATTTCATCCAGTGTCAGAAAGCTTTTATTCTTGACGTGACCGGGCCGGTAACCCTCCGGCAAACAATAAGTGCACCGAAAATTACACACATCCGTCACGGACAAGCGCAGATAATAAAATTGGCGCTGCCATGTATCTTCAAACTGTGCCACCGGCACGATTTGATCCAGTGTCTGAAATAAATGAGGCGCAGTCACGGCCCCCTCCTTTTCCCTTTTCCCTTTTCCCTTTTCTGGGATGCTGAAAAGAGTGAACAGGCGGAATGGAAGAAATCAAGATATGGATAATATCCTTTCCATCGAAAACACTATCGATATCCTGATTCCGGCGGGTTGCAAATCAGGGCTGAATTCAGCACAGAGTCATCAATGCATTTTCATGCCGGCAGCCATCATGAATATCCGGATCAAACTGGCAATTAAGGCCAGAGCCAGCACACTGCCCGCCCACAGGTAAGCCATCCAGAACCAGCGTTTCCAGCCATGTTCTGTTGAATGGGGGGTATTTTTTATCTCTTCAGAATGTTCGGTATGAACCACTGATAGTTTCATCTCAGTTACTCCTTTCATCAAAAACTGATGAAATATTGATTGAAAACAAGATCAGATATTATCGATTTATTTATCATTTTAAAGACCCGGATTATCGCGTCAAATCACTGTTATAGATGGGTTCATAGACCACATTGATGAAGCAATGAATATCCCTGAATTCATTTCTGTTTCTTCGGTGAACAGCAGCCATTGCCCAGAAAATTATTTCCAGAGAAATGATTTTGCGCCTCCTCCCCGCTTGCAGGTAATCCTCACCGAAGCTCAAACCCCGAACGCTACACCCCGAGCCCAACTCCCCGAACCCGACTTCCCAAACCAAGCCGCCAGTTTTGCCTGAAATTGATTTTCTGCGCTCAACACCGGACAGATGAAATCAGTTGCGAAAAAGCCCCCGGAACCCGTAGCCCCTTGAGAAAAAAAGGCTTAAATTATCTGCTCTACACTCAAAAGACGTGCTTGTCTGTGACGCCGCTGAATCATCGGGCAAGCATAGCTTTCGACTCGTACACTGAATTGCTGACACCGCTGCTGTTCAAGGAAAAAACATGACGGAATACCTTATCTATGCCTTTATTTATCTGATTGCTGCCGTCATTGCTGTGCCGCTTGCACAGCGTTTTGGGTTAGGTTCTGTGCTCGGCTACCTGATCGCCGGTATCGTGATTGGCCCCGTGGTTGGTCTTGTCGGCGAAGAAACCACAACCATTCAGCATTTTGCCGAGTTCGGGGTCGTGATCATGCTGTTTCTGGTCGGTCTGGAGCTGGAGCCCAGATCGCTCTGGGCCATGCGCCACCGATTAGTCGGACTCGGCGGATTGCAAATCGGTCTGACTGCCCTCGCCTTTACCAGCTTTGGTATCCTGATTCACCTGCCCTGGACACTGGCGCTGGCGATCGGGCTGATCCTTGCGATGTCATCCACCGCTATCGTCCTGCAAACCTTCAATGAAAAAGGACTCGGTAAAACGGAAGGCGGTAAAAATGCCTTTTCTGTCCTGCTGTTCCAGGATATTGCCGTCATCCCGCTACTGGCGCTGCTGCCCTTACTGGCATTGCCGGAACTGATTGAACAGGCGCAGGCTGCAACCGCTGCCGCCGCAGAGCATCATGAAGAACTGAGTCTTGTCGCGGGCCTGCCCGGCTGGGCTTATGGTCTGGTGATTACCGCTTCTATCGCCTTTGTGGTGATCGGCGGTCATTATCTCAGCAGACCCTTGTTCCGGTTTGTGGCAAGTTCAGGCTTACGTGAGATTTTCACGGCCACGGCTCTGATGCTGGTTTTAGGTGTCGCAATTTTGATGAGTCTTGTGGGACTCTCTCCGGCACTGGGCACCTTTCTGGCGGGCGTGGTCCTGGCCAACAGTGAATTCCGGCATGAGCTCGAATCCAATATTGACCCGTTCAAAGGTCTGCTGCTGGGTTTGTTTTTCATTACAGTCGGCGCCGGGATCAACTTTGACATCCTGTTCAGCAAATTCTTCACAGTCATTGGACTGACGCTGGGGGTTATCGCTTTAAAAGCCTTTGTGCTGTATATGCTGGCTTTCATCTTCCGCATCCGGAACAGCAACCGCTGGCTGTTTACTCTGAGTCTGGCGCAGGCCGGTGAATTCGGCTTTGTGCTGATCAGTTTTACCGTGCAGAACCATGTACTGCCCCCCGGACTGGCTCAGATTCTGTCGCTGGTAGTCGCTCTGTCAATGATGCTGACACCGGGACTGTTTATTCTGTTCGACAAAGTGATTCTGCCCCGCTTTGAACAGTCCTCGAATGAACGGGAAGCGGACAACATCGATGAACAAGGCACCGTCATCATCGCAGGGATTGGCCGTTTCGGCCAAATTATCAACCGCCTGCTGATTGCCAATGGGGTCAAAACTGTGGTGCTGGATCACCAGTCATCCATTATCGACACCATGCGAAGAATCAATACCAAAGCCTATTTCGGCGATGCCACCCGTCACGACCTGCTTCACACCGCCGGGATCGAGCAGGCCGCCATGGTAGTCATTGCGATGGACAATCCGGAAAGCAGCATCAATCTGGTGAAATACATCAAACACAGTTACCCCAGAGTCAAAGTGCTGGCCCGGGCCTATGACCGGGGACACATGTATCGTCTCCGTCAGGCCGGTGCCGATGTGATTGAAGCCGAAACGTATCATTCCGCACTGGAAATCGGCGGTGCAGCCCTGAGGGAACTGGGTTATCCGCCCCGGCTGGCACAACAACAGAAGCTGGCTTATAAACGGGTAACGGAAGAGCTGTCTGCCAGCCTGTATGAAGCATGGCTGGGCGAATCGGGCGGCGGTGAGCGGTTCGACAATAACTACCTCAAACTCTTCCTGCAATTTGAAGATCGAATCAAAGAAGAGATGGCGTTTGAGCGTTCGAATCATGAATCAAATCATGAGTCTTAATTACACTGATGCTTATTTTGGCCTGAATAATCCATTTTAAAACCAAACTTCTGCATATCCAGTATATGCAGAAGTTACCCTTTCATGTTGAATCAGTCGGCTATGTTTCGGTGTAAATAACTAGAAATTTCATGTGACCAAGCTGATGGATTTTCAAGCTGAACCGCATGACCACTCTCTACTTCACCGTATTCACAATCTTTAATTCGGCTCACAACATCCTGAACCATATTTGCAGGAATCAGCGTATCGTGAGACATCCCCATCACCAGCGTTCTTGCATGAATATTTTCCAGATAATGACGAATATCAATATTCATTCCCAGTTCAATTCTGAGATTGGTATTCATGGCACTTTCACGATGACATATCTTCTCAATCATCTCTTTCCCCAGTCGGGAAAGAAATGCCGGGCTCAGGACATGGCTCAGCGCAAAAGACATCGACAGCTTAGTGTTGGATTCCTCTAACGCCTTCCACGTACCAAAAATCAGCTGATGCCGGGGATCATCTGAATCACACCATGGTGAGCTGAGAATCAGTCGATTCACATATGCCGGGTGTCGGCCAGCGAGTGCCGCTGCAACCACCGCACCCAGAGAGTGCCCAACGAGATCAACCTGACTGACGCCGTAATCATCTAAAATCGCAACGACCTGATCGACTAATGTTTCTACCGTGATGCCGCCACAAGGAAGTGTGGAGTCACCACAGCCAGCATAATCCGGAATAATGACTTTCCGGTTCAGACTGAACCGGGGATGAATCTGGCCAAAGCTGGACTCACCGTCGCTGTTTGTGCCATGCAAGAAAACCAGCGGGGTCAGCACATCTTTTTTCTTTTCCTCAGGCAAATAGACTGTATACGAAACTCTTGAATGAGATAACTTGACTGTTCTTTTCATGAACCTTCCTGATCATACTTTGTCATTTGCCTGTCTCCACTGGTTTAATATGAGCATTCATTTCAGTCATTCACGCGATTTACCACATCCAATCAACAGTGGTGATTGAAATGAAACACATGGATAAGCCATGAATTTCCATTGGATTCAAAATTATCGGCTACATCGCTGAATGGAATAACCTGATTGAATTGGCCAGCACTATAGAAACATTCCTTCTCGCAATCAACCTTTTAAAAACAATAGGTTAAATATCAATAACAGATTTCTTGTTGCACGGAAAACATTCCGCCTGTAAGTGCATCCCCTATTTCAAACCAAGCATTTTTCTGTCCGTTTACCCGGTTCAAATAAACGGGCATAGTCTGACATTCATGCATCATTAATCTGAAAGAAGGGTCCATGACACTACCGCCACGCTCAATCCTGGATTTAGCGCCTGTTGTTGAAGGCGCCGATTTCTCAACAACTTATGCGCGTTCCGTCTCTTTAGCGCAGCATGCCGAAAAGTGGGGCTACAAACGGTTCTGGCTGGCTGAACATCACAACATGCCAGACATCGCAAGTGCTGCAACATCGGTGTTGATCAGCCATATTGGTGCCAAAACTTCGTCAATTCGGCTGGGTTCCGGTGGGATCATGTTGCCCAACCATGCGCCACTGGTGATTGCCGAACAATTCGGTACGCTGGAAGCCCTGTATCCGGGCCGGATTGATCTGGGGCTGGGCCGTGCGCCGGGTACTGACTATCCCACCATGCATGCTCTGAGACGTGACCCGGAACACATGGATCCGAACTTTGATGAACTGTTAGAAGAACTGCAATTTTTCATGGGTCCGGTCTCGCCCAACCAACCGGTAAAAGCTTGTCCCGGCTCCAATGCCGAAGTACCGATCTGGCTGCTGGGCTCCAGCACTTACAGCGCCCGTCTGGCCGGCATCAAAGGGCTGCCATTTGCTTTCGCCTCACACTTTGCGCCGGATGCAATGATGAGCGCGATCCAAATCTATCGCGATCATTTCCAGCCCTCCGAACAGCTGTCGCAACCTTATGTGATGATTGGAGTGAACGTGATTGTGGCAGACACCGATGAGGAAGCACAGTATCTGGGGACCACCGAGAAGCAAAAATTCCTCAATATGATCCGCGGCGTTCAGGGCAAGATCCCGCCGCCGGTCTGGAGCATGGAATCCCTGTGGCTGCCCCATGAGAAACTGCAGATTGAAAACCAGTTGCGGGAGTCGATCCACGGTGATCCCGAAACCGTTCGCAGTCGTCTGATGGATCTGGTCGAGCGCACACAAGCTGATGAGATTATGGCGAATGCCCTGATCTTTGATCAGGAGAAAAAGCTACGATCGTATGAGTTGCTGGCGGAGCTTTGAATTTTCCCCCCACCTGATCCAGTGCTCCCGCAATCGCGGGAGCACTTGTTGAAAGAAATGAAGACAGAAACGATCGGACTCAGGCCACGCGAGCGGCTTTCCGGAACGTCAGCAGCCTTGGCAGCAGCAGGCCAAGAATCACGACGGCAATCCCGATCAGTTGCAATGGTGTCACCGGCTGCCCCATCAGAAAAGCTGTAAAGACCGCAAAGACAGGTACAAAGTTGAAGAACAGCGCTGCCGTTGGGGAACCCAGGACCCGGACACCATTCAGCCACAACAAATATCCGGCCACTGTACCGAAGACACCAATGTAAACGACTTCCGTCATGCCAACAGAAGTGCTGCTGAAAAACTCTGCAAACGGACGGACTTCCGGGGTCGCCAGACACATCAGCCCAATCACAGTGGCACCACTGATCATCCCGACGAATGTGTAGGGGATGACAGGCATCCAGCGGCTGATTCCCTGACTGCAGTAGGTGTAAAAACTCCACGCAAACATGCCGCAGAAAATCATCTTATCGCCCTGATTGAATTGCATATTGAACAGCGCATCCAGATGACCATTGGTGATCACCACCAGGACGCCGGACAAACTCACCACAAGGCTGAGACATTGCAGAAGAGTTGGCAACGTGCGCATCGCCACACAGGCAATGAGTGCCGTCATCAACGGGCTCAGCGCCATAATCAGCGAACCGTTGGTTGCCGCCGTATGTTCAAGACCGGTAAACAGGCCGAGATTCAGGCCCCCCACCCCGACTGCGCTCACGGCAATCACCCAGACCCATTGTTTTGCGGTTAATTTAAACCGTTCAGAACCCATGACCAGAATATAAAGCGCCAGACAGGCCGCCGCGATGGTGAATCGCCAGAAAACCAGGGTCAGCGCATGCACTTCATTCAGAGCGTGTTTACCAATCGGAAAGCAGCTGCCCCAAAAAAAGCTGCAGATAATGAGCAGGACAACCGCTTTCATTGTTGAAGATGAGTTCATCGTTTCTCCAGATGACTTGTCAGAAGATAATCGATAGTCTATTAGTTTCAGTATATGGATAAACAGGCAAAATTAAGACAGTAAATCTCAAAAATGAAATCTAACTACTCTCTCGACGATCTGCGCTGTTTTTGTTCAGTTGCCAGACTGGGCAGTTTCAAACTGGCCGCAGAAAACCTCGGCATGCCATTGTCCACCCTCAGCCGGCGTATCCGTCAGCTGGAGACCGATCTTCAGTTGCGGCTGTTGAACCGGGATGCCCACCGTGTCTCACTGACCCACACCGGCCAGCAGTATTTTGAACGCTCAAGCACCTTATTTGATGAGCTGAGTGATATCGGGGAAGATCTGCACCGGGATAAGCATGAACCCAAAGGGAAAATTCGCATCAGTGCTCCCATTAATGCCGGGTCACAGTTTCTGCGCGACATCTTTTTAGAATTTTTACAGCAGTATCCGGAGATCCAGCTTGATCTGCAGTTTTCAAATACCCTGATCGACATTGAAGCGCAGGCCATGGACGTTGTGTTCCGGGTTGGCACCCCAGTGGTCGAAAACTGGATTGCCCGGCCTCTGAAAGATATCCATTTTATTGTCTGTGCGCACCCGGATTATCCGGTACAGGCCATCACGCACCCTGACATGCTCGGCGAACATCCTTCCATTCTCTGCCATCCGATGAACATCTGGCAGCTGGCGCACCTGAAAAACGGGCAGACGTTTGACCACCAGCCTGCCAAAGCCATTCGTATGGAAGTTGATGAAATTCGGATGCTGACCCACGCCATTCAGGCGGGTCTGGGCATCGGCTACATTCCCGATTATTACGCCCTGCCCATGATTGAACAGGGCGAACTCAGCCGTGTACTGCCCGACTGGCGCAGCAAACCCCGGACTTTATTTATGCTGTACCGAGACCGGGATCATCTGCCGATGCGGGTGCGGTTATTTGTCGCTTTCGTGATGGCACGGTTCGGGCAGACGGGCAAGGCGCAGCAGCCGGATAAGCAGGCCATACACGAGTGAACCCAATCAGCTC
This sequence comes from Photobacterium sp. R1, assembly GCF_054600795.1. Classification (NCBI taxonomy): domain Bacteria; kingdom Pseudomonadati; phylum Pseudomonadota; class Gammaproteobacteria; order Vibrionales; family Vibrionaceae; genus Photobacterium; species Photobacterium sp. R1. The sequence continues at coordinate 411,274 of NZ_BAAHZP010000001.1, read as the reverse complement.
AGATGCATTGTCCTGTGCAACTTCAACCCATTCCGGATTCAGCACAAGACGATGCTTCGTGCATTTCTCCACCGTATCCCCTTTATGGAGGCAATCACCAGCCGCGCACGGTTCACGCATGGCCCGTGCCTTTCTGCTGCGTGTCTTTTTGCTGCGTGCTTTCCTGCAGAATAGTCGTCAGTCCTTCGCGGAAAGTCGTGACCTGAAACTCAGGAAAACGAGCCTTGAATTTGTCTGAAATAAAGATGTTGTCCTCGCCATAGCGGGGCAAAAGCTCGGCCGCATCCCGCACGGTACGGTTGAACAATCCCACCAGCCTGAGCTGCCAGTGTTTCACCACGTTGTAACGTCCTTCCACACCCATGATGTCCGCAGCAAGCGCAATGAACTGACGGTAAGTCAGACGGTTGTCGTCACAGGGTAAGTGCCAGGTCTGCTGGTAAGCATCCGGCGTATTGCCGAGTAGCGCCATTGCACGACTGGCATCCGGCGTGTAAATCAGGCTGCGCAGCGTATCGTCGCGCAGGAACACCCGGGCCTTCTGCCCCTGCTTCAGCGGACTGAGGATTGTCGAATTGGTAATGCTCTGCGTCTTACCCGGACCGTAAAATTCAGGCGCCCTGCAAATCATGGCTTCCACCCGGCCTTGCGCAATGGCGTCATTCAGTTCCGTGGCTATTAATGCCCGTACCTGACCTTTTTGACCATCCGGCTGAAATTCGGTCGCTTCTGTTTGCGGTGCACTGCTCTGCGGGTACATATAGGTATTATCAAAAAATACCAGTTTCGCTCCCTGCTGCGCACACGCCTCAATAACGTTCCGCATCAGAACCGGCCATTGCGTGATCCAGCGCTGTGTATCCATCGGCAACCCGGCAGTCAGATACACAATGTCTGAACCTTCAACCGCCCGTTGTGCAGCTTTCGGATCAAGCAAGTCGGCACTCAGCAACTGATCGGTCTGATTCACCGGTTGCGGGTTCCGGCTGACCAGCCGGATATCCGGGGTAAAATCCTGCTTCAGACCCACTGCCAGTTCTCGGCCGATCTGGCCGTTTGCCCCTAATATCGTTTGCATACCTTCGTACTCCTTCAACTGTCGATGTCTGCAATGAAGGAATCCTAAGGTTAAAGTTAACTTGAATGTCAATGGTTATGCTGAACCCTTTTCGGCGCAGCACACAACCGGATGAAAGACTTGACCTTCAAGTGACCTTTAACCTTAAGCTGCAAATATCCCGATACTCAGCAAGTGATGATGCCTTTCATCAATGTTAACCCGCCAGAACAGGAGCATCAGAGATGGCCCGGCGAATTCTTCACGTGGTCACCAACACCACACAATCAACGCCAACCGGCCTCTGGCTGTCAGAACTCACCCACGCATGGCAGGTTTTTGCAGAATATGGATTCGAACAGGCCATTGTGAGCCCCATGGGCGGGCACGCACCACTGGACCCTCGTTCCCTCAAGTGGCCGAATCTGGACGCGACAGCCAAAGCCTGGCTGGCCGATCATCATCGGATGGCACTGCTTGAAAACACCGCCACACCCGAAGACATCGATCCGGCGCTTTTTGACACCATCTATTTTACGGGCGGTCATGGCGTCATGTGGGACTTTCCAAATCACGCCGGATTGCAGAAGATCACGCGTGACATTTATGACCATGGCGGTATTGTTGCCTCCGTCTGTCATGGGTACTGCGGGCTGCTCAATACAAAGCTGTCGGACGGTACGCTGTTGGTCGAAGGGCGACGCATCACAGGCTTTTCCTGGCGGGAAGAGATTCTCGCGGGCGTTGCGAAAAAAATGCCCTACAACGCAGAATCTGAAATGAAGCAGCGCGGTGCACGCTTCCGGAAAAACTGGCTGCCATTTACAGCCCGAGTTGAAATGGATGGCCGGCTGATCACCGGTCAGAATCCGCAATCGGCTCAGGCAACCGCGAAGCAGGTGGCTGTGCTGCTGACGACCGGCGCGCATTTATCAAAGATGGAATCAACAAACTGAAAAAGCGGAGGGTTCATCTGACATTCATGCTGAAAAACAACATGTTTGACAGCGGGTTAGCCTTTATCCTCTTTCGTTACCGGTTCACTCAGACCAAGTTGCGACAATACTCGCCCGGCATTCGTCGTACAATCCATATCATCGGGTTTGGCTTCTATCTCCGCCAACACCTGAACTAAATGCGCTTTGCTTTCTGTCAGTTGTTGCTGCAAGACTTCAATGTCCCGAATTTTTTCACGGAGAGTATTGACCAGCGAGTCGTGGTCCCACCGGGTTAAATCTGATGGCAATAACATGCGCAGCTCATCCAGACTGAATCCTGCTTTCTGAGCCATCAAAATCAGATGGAGTACCTGGACGGCTTCCGGCGGATACGTCCGGTAACCATTTGCCTTGCGCTGCACCACCTTCAGCAAACCAATACTCTCGTAAAAACGAATGCGGGATGGGGCAACACCTGTGCGTTTCGCCAATTCCCCAATTTTCATCGTGTCCGCCTTTTTCATCTGTCTGACCTGAACCTTCAATCAAAGGTTACCACTCTCAAGCCGGGATGACACAGATACCTCGTCATGCCTTTTGTCTTCTTTTCCGGATCAAGTGCATTCAGGTGTACATTCAATCCCCAATCAATCCTTCTGCACAACACGAGCAAAAAATCAGGTCACTCCCCGCCACAGTGATTCAGCGGATTACGACCTGATATGCGGTGCGTCAGAACACGAGATTGACTGCACCGGTTGCTTCATTGGAAGATCTCAGACAGTGCGCCGCTTTTACACCCGCACTTTCGGAATCAATCCCCCCGGTGCCAACCGGTAGCTCTGGGGGCTGCCATAACGGCTGAGCCGTTTTCTCCGACCTTTCCGAAACCGACAGCTGCGCTAATGCCTCGGCATCGAAGATCTGTGTCCAGGCACCATCATCCTGCTGTTGCACCCCCGGAGCAGCCTCAGCAAGCTGAAACTGCCGCTCGGGAGACAGCGCACACTGAAGCACCGTCGTCAGACTGACCACACAGTACACCAGGATGCCAAGGAGTGGTTCCTGCCAGTCATTCATCCTGTGGCCTCTTGGAGCTCTGATGTGGCTGACGTTTTTGCTTCACCGGACTGTTTCTGCCCCCGCTTCGCCAGCAGGTAATAAAACAGCGGGGTCAGCAAGAGTCCGAACACGGTGACACCAATCATGCCTGAGAAAACCGCAACTCCCATGGCCTGACGCATCTCGGCGCCTGCGCTGGTCGAATACACCAGAGGCGCCACACCCATGATAAAGGCAATGGAAGTCATCAGAATCGGTCGTAACCGCAACCGGCTGGCTTCCAGAATCGCGTCTTTGACCGAGTACCCCTGATCCTGCAACTCTTTCGCAAATTCGACGATCAGGATGGCATTCTTGGTGGCCAGCCCGACCAGCACGATAAAGCCGATTTGCGTCAGGATGTTGTTATCACCGCCGTAGAGCACCACCCCGCTGAGCGCAGAAAGCAGGGTCAGCGGAATAATCAGAATAATCGCCATCGGCAAGCGGACACTTTCATACTGAGCGGCCAGCACCATGAACACCAGCAGGATCACCAGTGGGTACACATAGAGGTTGCTGTCTCCGGTGATCATTTGCTGATAGGTCAGTTCCGTCCACTCATAGCTCATGCCTCTGGGCAGGGTTTCAGCCAAAATTTTCTCGATGGCTGCCTGAGCTTCCCCGGAGCTGTAACCCGGTGCCGGACCGCCATTGATCTCTGCCGTCATAAAGCCGTTGTAATGCATCACGCGATCCGGTCCGGCGGTATCTTTCACATGGATGAAAGAATCAATCGGCACCATGTCGCCCTGCGCATTCCGGACTTTGATCTGCCCGACCTGCGCCGCATCCTGACGATACGCCTGATCGGCCTGCATATTGACCTGATACGTCCGGCCAAACAGATTCAAATCATTGACATAAGTTGAACTCAGATAGCCCTGAAGCGTCTGGAAAAGCATATCCAGATTCACGCCCTGCTGCATCGCTTTGGTTCTGTCGACTTCAATATCCAGCTGCGGCACGTTGACCTGATACCCTGAGAAAACCCCGGCCAGTTCTGGCGTCGCTGCCGCCTTTTGCATCACCGTCATGGTTGCCTGATGCAACGCCTCAAAACCCAGCCCGTTCCGGTCTTCAATCTGCAGCCGGAATCCGCCAATCGTGCCCAGGCCCATCACCGGCGGTGGTGGGAAGACCGCGACAAAGGCTTCTTCAATCCCGGCATATTGCTGATTCAGCCGGGCAGCGATCGCATACGCACTGGCAGCCGGATCCTGACGCTGGTCAAAATCATCCAGCATCACAAATACAATGCCGCTGTTGGAGGCATTGGTGAATCCGTTGATACTCAGTCCGGGAAAGCCCAGTGTATTCGTAACCCCTGCCTGCGCCTGCGCCAGATCAGACATCTTTTTCAGCACCGCATCGGTGCGATCCAGCGAGGCTGCATTCGGCAACTGTGCGAAAGCAATCAGATACTGCTTGTCCTGCGCCGGAATATAACCGGTCGGTGTGGTGGCAAACTGATAGCCCGTCAAACCGAGTAAGGCCACATAAGCCACAGCGGCGATTGCACCGGCACGAATCACTTTACGCACCACCACGCCGTAGCCATCTGACAAGGCGCTGAAGAACCGGTTAAACGGGTTGAACAGCCAGCGGCCAAACAGACGGTCCATGCCGCGGGTCAGCCAGTCTTTCGGCGCATCATGCCCTTTCAGCAACAGCGCTGATAATGCAGGGCTCAGCGTCAGCGAGTTGATCGCGGAAATGAAGGTTGAAATGGTAATCGTCAGCGCAAACTGCTTGTAAAACTGGCCGGTCAGTCCGGTCATAAATGCCGTCGGAATAAACACTGCCGCCAGTACCAGCGTGGTCGCGACAATCGGCCCGGTGACCTCACGCATGGCTTTTACCGTGGCATCAACCGGGGACAAGCCCTCGCTGATATTCCGCTCGACGTTTTCCACCACCACGATGGCATCGTCCACCACGATGCCGATTGCCAGCACCAGACCAAAAAGTGACAGTGCATTGAGGGAGAATCCCATCAGCAGCATAAAGGCGAATGTACCGATCAGCGACACAGGCACCGCCACCAGCGGAATAATCGACGCCCGCCAGGTTTGCAGGAACACCACCACCACAGCAACGACCAGCAGCACCGCTTCCAGCAGCGTCTGAATCACGGCTTCAATCGAGCCCCGCACGAACACCGTCGGGTCATAGGCGATTTCGTAAGACACGCCTTCCGGGAAGTCTTCCGCCAGACGCGCCATCGTCTCGCGAACATCATTGGAGATCTGAATCGCATTCGAACCGGCGGCCTGGAAAATACCGATAGCTGCGGCATCCTGATTGTCCAGCGTAGAGCGCAGCGCGTAGGAATCCGCGCCCAGCTCAATCCGGGCCACATCTTTCAGGCGGCTGATTTCACCGTGCTCACCCACGCGGATGATGATGTTTTCAAACTCTTCAACGGTCGACAACCGCCCTTTCACATTGATCAGTAACTGATAATCCGAGTGGGTTGCCGGTTGCGTGCCCAGGCTGCCCGCCACGGCCTGCTGGTTCTGCTGACGGATCGCTTCCGCGATATCCGCCGGGGTCAGATGCAACGCAGCGACCTGATTCGGATCCAGCCAGACCCGCATACTGAAGTTGCCCGCACCAAACGACCGGACAGAGCCGACACCGCTGACTTTCGCCAGCTCATCTTTCACTTTGAGATTGGCAAAATTGGATAAATACAGCATGTCGTAACGGTCATCCGGCGAGAACAGATGCACCACCATGGTCAGGTTGGGCGATGACTTTTCCGTCACCACACCCAATCGCTGCACTTGCTGCGGTAAGCGCGGCAACGCCCGGTCGACCCGGCTTTGCACCTGAGACACCGCCAGATCAACATCGGTGCCGATGGCAAAGGTCAGGGTCAGCGTCATCATGCCGTCTGCGGTGGACTGCGAAGACATATACAACATGTTCTCCACGCCATTGATTTCCTGCTCCAGCGGCGAGGCCACGGTCTGGGCAATCACGTCGGGATTCGCGCCGGGATATTTTGCGCTCACGACCACGGTCGGCGGCACGACTTCCGGGTATTCAGTGACCGGCAACTGCCAGACCGCAATACTGCCGATAATGACAAACAGCAATGACAGCACCGAGGCAAAGACAGGTCTGCGAATAAAATATTGTGAAAACATAGAAGCGTCCTGATTACTGTGCGTCGGTCGGTTGGCGGGCGGTCAGCACATGGCTTCCCTCACCATTGCTGTTTTCTGCATAGCTTTCTTCGGTGCCCCATTGCTGAAGACGTTGGATATCCGCCAGTTGTTCTGTGGTCGCCATGTCAACGATTTTCGGTGACACCTGCATACTTGGCCGGATCTTCTGCAGACCGCTGACCACGATTCTGTCGGCTGCAGTTAAACCGGACTGCACCACCCGCAATCCGGCAACTTTCTCACCCAGGGTCACGGGCTGATAAGTCACCACATTGGCGTCATCCAGTTTGAGGACATACTTCCGGTTGAGATCAGTGCCCACCGCTTTTTCATCAATCAGAATGGCGTCATAGGGTTTGCTGGCCACCAGACGTAAACGTGCAAACAGACCGGGCATCAGCACCTGTGCTTCATTCTCAAACGTCGCACGCATCCGGATTGAACCGGTCTGCTGATTCACGGTGTTATTCACAAAATCGATATGACCCTGATATGAAAATCCGGCATCACCGGACAAAGCCATCATCACCGGGCTGGATTCACTGGCGTCAGACACACGCAACAGGTGATTCCGGACATAATTCAGGTAGGTTTGTTCATCGACGTCAAAATAGGCGTACATCTGCTCGGTCGACACAATGGTCGTCAGTTCACTCTGACCACTGGTGACATAATTTCCCTGCGTCACCTGTGCATGGGACACACGGCCATCGATTGGGGACACCACTTCGGTAAATGAGAGCTGCAGACGGGCATGTTTGAGCGATGCTTTAAGCGCATCCAGCTCTGCTCTGGCCTGCTGTAACCCTGCCTGACGATTATCAAAGACATCGGCGGAAATGGCTTTGGTTGCATTCAGCCGCTTCGCCCGGACGAACTCGCTTTCAGCCAGCTTCAGCTGACTCTGCAGACTGACCTGCTGAGCTTCCAGCCGCTCGACTTCCGCACGGAACAGGCGATCATCAATTCTGAACAGCACATCGCCCTGATGAACCATGTCGCCTTCCCGGTAAGCCACTTCGGTCACATAACCAGACACACGGGGCATAAGGACGACATTCACAGGCGCCTGCAAACGGCCTGTATATTCGTCCCACTCCGTGATTCGCTCGCTGATCACGGGGGCCACACTGATTTGCGGAAGCGGAGGCGATGCCGGAGATTCATTGCCAAATGCTGCCCCGGAGGCGGACAGCAGAATCACAGAAATGCCGCCCCGCAGGCGGTTTCCAAATCGGTTGAAAGTCATCATCAGGCAATCCTCTCTGACGTTGATAGGCTGAATTCGAAAAATGCAATGTCGTGACGAACCACCTCTCAGGGTTCAGATGTCACCTTGACATTCTATGTCTCATTCAGCTTATTGATATTGTCGAAACCTCGGGAATGATTGCCTATTTCTACAAAGCAGGATTTTCACCCATAGAATCAACACACTTTCGACAGACCGAACAAAGTCACAAAACACTGCATAAATCCCCTGACAAAAGCCAGCCTTGCCTGTTCCTACACAATCCTTGCCTATTCCTCCGAACGCTGTCATTCCACAAAACGGTGGCCCCAGGCTTGCCTTATACTCTATAGTCGCATGTGGACAGAAAAAGACGAGTGACGGAATGACGGCGACCCAACAAGAATTAATTAATCTGGTGAATCGGCATATTGATGGGCCGGGACTGACCGAAACGGTGCTGCCAGAATTAAAGCTGATGCACAGCACGGAAAATTCCTCCTGTTCACCGACCATTTACAGCCCGATGCTGTGTTTACTGGTGCAGGGTGAAAAGCGCATTACGGCCGGCGCACGCGAACTGTTACTGAAAGGCGGAGATTTTTTACTGGTGCCCGTCATGATGCCTGTGGTCGGCGAAATTCTTCGGGCTTCAGAAGAACAGCCTTACATCGGCATCAGCATTGCGCTGGATCTCAAAGAACTGACCGATTTGCTGATCGCCATGAAAGAGCCGCCCGAAGCCATCGCCAAATGTCCTTACTGCATCAGAACCGTGTCTTCTGATGAAGAGATGCTGTCGGTCTTCAAACGCTTCCTGACGTTACTCGACCATCCGGAAGATATTGCCGTCATGCTGCCGCTGCTCAGACGGGAACTCATGTACAGGCTGCTCAAAAGCCCGGCGGGTGTGCAGCTTCGCCAGTTCCTGCTTCGGGACACGCAGGCCAACCGCATCAGCAAAGTGGTTGAGATGATTCAGCAGCGATACCGGGAACCGATCCGGGTTCAGGAACTGGCCGATATGGTCCACATGAGCCAGTCTTCCCTGTTCAATGCCTTCAAAGCCGTGACGTCCATGACGCCGCTGCAGTTTCAGAAACAACTCCGGCTCAATGAAGCACGCCGGATCATGCTGCAGGACGGGCTCGACGCTTCCGCCGCCAGCTATCGGGTCGGCTATGAAAGCCCGTCCCACTTCAACCGCGAATACAGCCGGCTGTTTGGCATACCGCCCATGACAGATATCAGCCGCCTGCGAGGCCACAAACCAACGATGGAAGACCGGATATAGTCGTAGCCCCTGAACGGGGCTACACAACAATCTTATTTTTCCAGTGGAAACCATCCCGTCGTCTGTTCAATCACCTGCCAGAGTTTATCCGGAATTGTGAGATCAGGTTTCGCATCCCGCGGCAGCATTTCCCGCATAAAAGCCGGCACTCTGCCTTGCGCCATCTCGACCCACTCAGGATTGATCACCAGACTGCGGCCAATCGCGACCATGTCCACGCCGAGTTGCAACGCCTGCTCGGCCTGCTCCGGGCGATTGATCTGACCTGCGGCAATGACAGGGACTCGCTGTTTTACGTGCGCAGCCACCAGCGAAGCGGTCGGGAGACCATCCCGATCATCGATGGGTTTATCGGTCAGCAAATCCTTGAGCGACACATGAAGATAACTGATCCCCTGCTCTATCAATCGGTTGATCAAAGCGAAGCTATCGCCTATCCGCAGCCCGCCCGATTCCGCTTCTTCCAGAGAAATCCGGTAGCCGACCAGAAACGGACGTTGCGCGTACTGCTTGACCACGCGCTGAACTTCGTTCACCACCGCAAGCGGGAAACGCATGCGATTTTCCAGTGAACCGCCCCATGCGTCGGTCCGTTGATTGTAATGAGGTGAAAAGAAGTTCTGAATCAGGAAACCATGCGCACCATGCAGCTCAATGCCATCGAACCCGGCCTCAATAGCCCGACGGGTCGCCTCACCAAAAGCCTGAATCACGTCATGAATCTCTTCATCGGCTAAGGCGCGGCTGGCTTGCTGCCCGGTATTGAATGGACCGGGTGCGGCAGCCAGTTCACTCGCACTGACAATTTCACCCTTGGGTGTCAGTTCAGGCACCGCTTTGTTGCCGGCATGAAACAGCTGAAGCACGGCAGGTGCGCCACCACTTTTGGTCGCAGCTGCCAACCGGGTCAGGCTTGGCAGAAAATAATCATCCCAGGCCGCAAACTCATCGGTAAATCCAATTCCATTGGCCATGACATGAGAACAACCCGTGATGGCCAGACCGACGCCATTCACGCGACGGCGATAATATGCCAGTTCCTGTTCGGAAATCGTGCCATCGACATTCGACGACCAGGTGGTCATCGGGGCTAAGGCGACACGGTTTCTCAGGATGAAATGCTTTTGAAAATCAAACGCAGAAAATAAGGACTTTGTTTGCTCAGACACTTGGGACCTCTCTTGACCTGACATCATGCTTTGAAAACGTAACAAGACATCTGAAGAGCGTACCGAATTTTCTCTGTTAAGATTTGCCGGTTTTGACGTTGATCTTGCCTGATCCGACGAATGCGCCATGCCGAACAACAGACTAGCTGTTATGTCTCAGCCTGCGAATATCCTTCTGAGGAGGAGCGCCAAACAAGCGACTGTATTCCCTGCTGAACTGGGAAGCGCTTTCATAACCGACCATTGCGCTGGCGCGGCTGGCATCCATCTGTTGATTCAGCATCAGTTCCCGGGCCTCCTGCAACCGGAGCTGCTTTTGGTATTGCAGCGGACTGGTGCCGGTCATTGCCCTGAAATGCTGCCGGAATGTGGAAGCACTCATATGCGCCCGGTTCGCCAGCTCATCCATGCTGAATGAATGGACAAAATTTTGTTTCAGCCAGGTCACCGCTCTGGAGATATGCTCACTGGGTGAGCCTTCACTAACCAGATGCCGCAGGTGCAATCCATGTGGCCCGGTGAGCAGCCGAATCACGATCTCTTTCTGAATCAGTGGCGCAAGGTGCGGTTGCATCTCGGGTTGCATGGGTAACTGAAGCAAACGAATAAAAGCATCGCAAAGCTGAGCGTCAGCCTGTTCAATCGACACCGACTGAAACATATCCCCTTTATGGGGGCGTGATAAATCCAGCTCAGTATTCACAGCCAGAATCTGAGCAATATCCAGCTGAAGCAAAATGCCCAGATAGGGCTGTTGACGCCGGGCTTCAACCACATGAGAAACCACAGGCAAATCCAGCGTTGTGATCATGCTCTTGCCCGGACCCAGTTCGTGTACCACATCCCCGATTAAAACCTGCTTTCCGCCCTGAATGGTCAGCGCGACACTGAGGGTATAGATACAGTGCAAAGGTTCAGACGGTTGATTCCGGCGATGCAGCGACAATCCGGGCACCGTCGTGACGTGATCTCCTTCTGCCCGGGCAAGGCTACCGACCAGCTCTGCCAGCACGGCAAGCTTGGTAGACAGCGATAAATAGTCCGCGTGATTCTCATTCATCATTCAGTTCATCTTCTTTTTCATCAGGTCTTTTCATCTGTCTTTTCACCAGTCTATGCTGCTCAAACTGCTGCAGCATTTCCTCTGTGGTCAGTTGGCTTCCCATCCGGCCCCGGAACACTGCAACATGCTCAAAAGATTGCGCGCCATTTGCCTTCACCAATGTCTCAAACGCATCAATATAACTTTGCTCAAAATGACTGTTATACGTATTGAACAAGACAATATGCTGGCCGGAAAATTCAGTATTTGCGGCCAACTGCCAGACTGGCGGCGCCGGACTGTACAACCAGATCGGCGCGCCTAAAAACACGGTTTCAAACTCAGACAAATCGATCGATTCCGGCGTGATGACGGCGGTTTGGCCTCGTGCGTCTTTCATCGCATTGACCCACCCCGGTAAGCCGGGCGCATAGGCTTCCGCCTGAATGAAAAGTAACGCGCCTCCTGTCTTCTCGGCAATATGACGGGCCAGTACGGCCGTATTACCGGATCGGGAAAAGACAACAACCGCAACCTTATCAGGGTTGGTAGCATCAGCCTGCGGTTCTTTCAACCGGATCCGGTTTTGCTGAACTTGTTGGTTTTCAATCCGGGTGACCACAAATGGCACCAGAAAAGCAGCCAGCAACAGGACACAGAATATCAACACAAACCATTTCATCATCAGCGTTCACATCTCTCATTGAGCAGAAGCCTGACGCTTCAATCCGCATCAGGCCACCCGAGCTGAACCTCTTCAGAAACTTACAAGTTGTCCCTGAAGAAAGGCACGATCTTTTCCAGTGCAAGAGCAACCGGTTCAGGCTTGTCATATAAATCGTAGTGAGACCAGCCTTCCGCGACAAAAATCTCTTTCTTCTGCGAAGCCGCACGACCGTAAATTTCCCAGCCATCACGATAGGCACCGAAGCCGCCGGGTTTGTCGCCAATCACCACCAGCAGGGGCTGTGTCAGCAGCACTTCTGCATGAAGGAATGCATCCCAGCCCATCGCGGCACTGTTGAACGAGAACAGGCCGCTGGTCGCGCCGTTCGGCTGCTGACCGCGTGCGGTTTTGTAGTATTCCGTGGCTTCAAGCACATCAATATCATTCAGACCCATTTGCTTGCCCGCTTCAACTGAAGGCGGCAAATAATCAATCACATGACGCGCTGCACCCTGAGCTTCGGCAGTCCGCTGCTTGCCCATGGCCTCCATCGCGCCGACCGGATTAAACTCACTGAATGCCTCACGAATCAGTCGGCCGAAATTCACCCCGGTGATCGACGTCAGTGCCCGAATCCGATGATCGGTCATCGCGGCATGAATGGTATACGCCCCGCCCCCGCACACGCCAATCGCACCAATACGGTTCTCGTCGACATAAGGCAGTGTGACCAGATAATCAATGGCAAAACGAATATCGGAAACCCGAATTGCAGGATCTTCAATCAAGCGCGGTGTTCCGCCACTGGCGCCCTGAAAACTGGCATCAAAGGCCAACACGACATAACCCGCTTCCGCCAAAGCGGCAGCATAAATATTGCCGGAAGTTTGTTCTTTACAGCTTCCAATCGGGTGCGTACTCACGATGGCCGGATACTTGACGGATGCATCGAATGCCGGGGGTAAATACAAGTCTGCGGCAGATTCCCAGCCCAGATTCTGATAAGTCACATGTTTAATATTGTTCATGTTCATCGCTCCGTACAGGCTCGGTACGAAACACCGAGCCTGATTGAATCAATACAGGGGAAATTACAGTTTGGACTGGAAGAAAGGCGCCAGCACCGAGACCACTTCATCTACATACTGAGGCACGTCATACAAAGACATATGATTCGCACCGTTCACAACGTGGAACTGCTTGTCCTGACTGGCTGCACGCGCATACATATCATCACTCATCCACTTGCTGCCTGCTTCACTGCCCGCAATCACCTGCAGCGGTTGAGTCAGGAATGCTTCGGCTTTGTTGTATGCATCGTAAGTGATGATCTGACTGATACTTCGGGCCGTCATATAACCCGGTGCCGTCGGATACTGACAGCGTGGGGTGTGATAGTATTCCCAGGCTTCTTCCAGCTCTTTGTTCGGCGCATCTTCTTTGCGCATCGGTGCCAGCGGCAGAATCTCTGAATCGGGTTTGCCTGCATCACTGGTCCGCGCCTGAGAACCATGCTGAATGAAAGGAATCGCATCCTCATCTTTCACATTGTTGTCCCAGCCATTTCGGAACATCGAGCCAATGTTTACAGCGCTCACAGAACCCACCGCTTTGATCCGGCGATCATTCATTGCAGCATTTGCGGTATAACCCGCACCAGCACAAATCCCCATCGCACCAATCCGCTCCGGATCCACATAAGGCAGAGTGGTCAGATAATCAATCACAGCACTGACGTCTTCCGTCCGAATGTAAGGGTTTTCCAGCTGGCGGGGTTCGCCGGTGCTCTCCCCCTGATAAGAGGCATCGTAAGCGATGGTCACCAACCCTTGTTCAGCCAGCTTTTTCGCATAGAGCCCGGAGGCCTGCTCCTTCACACCGCCTCCCGGATGAGAGACAACCACAACCGGATATTTCTTGTGCTCATCAAATCCTTCCGGAAAGTTGATCACAGCGGCCATGGTGACACCCTGACCATTCAGATTTTTGAATTTCACCTTTTCCATGACACTCACCTCTTACCCTTGTATTCATCCGTATTGCTTGTCTTTCAGGCCGGGCCTGTTCAAGCGATGGGATGAGTATGGTCAAAAACCCAGGGGAGCGTTTGCCTGTTCAGATGCGATCCTTGCCTAAAATGATAACTGAGGACGACGATCTGCTGAAGTCATTAAGAGGAGGGGTAAATTTGTGTTCAGTTGCCCAGAAAGAAATGTGGCAGACGAAGCTGCCACATTGAGAATTTATCCGCAGGATTATGGCCGTTGCTTCAGTGCTGCATCAATATCTGCAGCACTGTGGCGTTCGGGGACTGCTTCCCAGGCTTCCCCTGAAGTCTTATTGACAATACGGCCACGCTGAACTGCCGGACGTGCCAGAATCGCTTTGGCCCAGCGCTGAACATGCTGATAGCGCTCTACATCCAGAAACTCCGCCGCATCATAAGCCAGTCCCAGTGCAACATTGCCGTACCAGGGCCATATGGCAATATCAGCGATACTGTAAGTCTCACCGGCGACATAGGTGTGGTTTGCCAGTTGTTTATCCAGTACATCCAGCTGACGTTTCACTTCCATGGTGTAACGGTTAATCGGGTACTCATACTTTTCCGGAGCATAGGCATAAAAATGACCGAAACCACCGCCCAGAAAAGGCGCAGCACCCTGCAGCCAGAAAAGCCAGTTCAGAACCTGAGTTCGTTCCGCAATCTCTGTCGGCAGAAAATGGCCGAATTTTTCTGCCAGATACACCAGAATTGAACCGGATTCGAAAACATTGATGGATGTCTCTCCCGAGCGATCCACCAGTGCCGGGATCTTGGAATTCGGATTCACACCCACAAAGCCGGAAGAAAACTGATCGCCGTCGCCGATATTGATCAGATGCGCATCATACTCGGCGCCGGACTCACCCAAAGCCAGCAGTTCTTCCAGCATGATGGTGATCTTCTGACCATTCGGCGTTCCCAGCGAATATAACTGAAGGGGATGGTCGCCGACCGGAAGTTCTTTCTCATACCGGGCCCCGGCATCCGGCCGGTTAATGCTTGCCCACTCGCCGCCATTTTCGCAGTCCATGGTCCAGACTTTCGGGGGTACGTATTGGTTTGCCATCCTGTTTTACCTCACTTCGATAGACTCATCTGTTCAATATCGGGGCGGCGCGTGACGAATCAAAGTTTACGGCCGTGATTCATTAGAACGGTTAGTGATAGAAAAGTCACAAAAAATATAACCTGATGAACTTTCGCGAGTTTCCGGCAAGTCATCCGAATGAACTGTCAGTGCCGGTACCCACGCTGCACAATCCCACAACGGACCAAAACTAAAAAGGCAGACAGTGAGCAAAATCTTTGGGTTGATCGGCTGGTCAAAGAAAGTGAGTCATGACGAACAAGCCCCTGAACAAAGGCAGGCCGCGCGTCTTGGAAATTCGGGAAAATCAGGCGGAACGACATGCACTGAGTCGTCCCGCCTGAATGATCAGCCGATTATGGCTGGATATTGAACGAAGACACCGCAGGCAGATACATCGCATTTGCAATGAACTTGTGCGTCGCCGTCGTCGGATGGGTCACGCCCCAGAACACATACTTATCTGAGCCGTGCGATGCACAATCAGCCGTAAAATCGTGGCTATACAGGTAATCCGCGGCTGAGTTTCGGTTGATGTCCAGACAGGCATCTTTGGCATTCGCAAAGCCGTATGCCAGTGGCTCCGTCGTGATCTTTTCGAACAGGGCATAAGCGTCAAACAACACCACGTTCACACCTTTGTCCTGATAACTTTTGGCCTCAGTTTTGATGAATTCGTTAAAGGCCAGAAGCTTTGCCCGGACCTTATCAATTTCAGCCTGAGTGGCATACTTAAACTGCGGCGCACGGGTCGCATCCGGCAGAGTCATCAGCAAAATGTTATTGGCGCCGGAAGCGGTCAGACGTTGCATCGCTTCACTGTAATCCGCCTTTGCATCCGCAACCGTCCGGTCATAGTTCATGAAATCGTTCAGGCCAAATTCCAGCGTGAACAGCGTATTCGCCGGATTGTAGTTCTTCGCCAGCTGCATGTATTCCAGATAGGACGTGACCTGCTCTGTCACACCCGTGAGTGCAACATACTGGTTCGAACCCGCCGCACCGCCGACTGCCCAGTTATACAGCGGCAGATTCAGGCTGTCCGACAGATACTCAGTCCACACAAAACCATTGGAGAAATGGCCCAGGAACCAGGAATTCCGGTTCGGGAAAACCCATTGCGAAGCGTTGAACAGATTGCCGGTATCCGACAGACTGTCGCCGAATGCCACGACCTTATTGATGCCGTTCACCGGCCCCTGATCGTTGGTCCAGACAGTATGGTTATACGACCAGCTGTTGTCCGCCGCATAAAACAGCATGTCCGCCGTATCGTGGGTTACGCCCAGTGTTTCGGCACAACGCTGCTGAATTTCAGACTGCGACGTACTGGTGTAGAACATATTTTTAAACGACCAGCCGGACCACCAGTAACCATTCAGTTTGTAATAATCTCCGTTGGTATCCCGGGCCCACTCCCAGGTGGTTGCCGGATCATCATGTGTCTGTGCCGGGCGATACCAGCAACGCACATAAGTGTAAGTGTTACTACTTTGTACCTCTTGAATTTGCGCAGCCGTCAGCGGTTGGTTTGTGTTCTCAACTTCAGCACTTTGTGCAAGTACAGAAAATGGCAAAAGTGTCAGTAAAAGTGTTTTTTTCATTGTGAGCCATACATTCATTGTCAGTGGTAAGAGGTATGACCTATAGATGATGTTAATGGAATGTGTCAAAAATGCACTACAACTAGAAGCACAAAAATGGAACCAAGTTCAAAGGGTGACGGCTTTATAAGCGATTTTTTGCGACATCCCGGGAACGGGAGGACATGAGATTTATGAAGCTTTTATGATGAAAAACAACCGGATATACACATTAAAAATCAGGTCTTTTGACTACTGATATTCTGCTGTTCCGCTTTAAAAATAAACGAAGTGGTGCATTCAAAATCAAATTTAATTCTGAATTTTTTGTTTCATTTTTTTAACATTTAATGCATCAGCTATCCGCCGCTGTTGCACGACTGATATCCAGCTCACTTGAATACATCACCACAGTGAATTTGAAAGGATCAATCATTTATTTGAGATTATAATATCGTTGAACCGGACTTCTGCAGCAAAATAACGCTTCTTATCCTAGATATCTTCCTCGGTTTCACACTGGATATCTCCCATTGCGAAAGCAGGCTGTAATAACAAAGTGAATGATGATGACAGAAAATAACCCGCATGCTGACCATGCATTTGAGCTCGCAAATAAAGCACTTTTTCTAGAATTAGACGGGACTCTTTCTGAAGCCTTACACATGTGGCAGCAAGCTTCCGCATACGCCGATGAACACCTGCCCGATGATGATTTGAATTTCTGGATCAAAAGCGGCTATGGCTCTGTCTTACTTGAACATCAAGACTATGAGCTCGCCATTGCCATCTCCGGCCAGGCTTTAAACTGGTGCCGTGAACAGAAACAACCCCTCCCCTTTCTGACCACAGCCAAAGCCAATCTGAAGCTCGGAGACACCAGCAAAGCTGCACAATTCGCTCATCAGGCACAGCAGATCAGTGGTGACGAGATTTTCGATCAATTTGAGCCCCGGGACCGGGAAGTCATCATCGCAACACTGAACCATCACTAATTGTTTGCCCCCGTTTGGGTTCAGCAAAACGAATCCCGGCAGTGAGCTCGTACTATTTTCAGCGGACGACGAAGAAGCAACCTCAATGACGCACCACAATCACAACACTCGCATCAATCAGGTCAGTTTTGGTGAACCCAAGGATGTGCTGGTGCTGGAACCAATGCCTTGTACATCGCGGGACCAGAGTCTTGTCAGAGTCCGGATCGAAGCTGCGAATATCAACCCCAGTGATCTGTTATCGATTCATGGTGTTGGTCAGTACCGCCGGAATCATCAGCCGCCGAGAGTGCCGGGGTTTGAAGCGGTAGGTCATGTGACCGCGTCTGATTGCCCCCGGTTCGTTTCAGGACAAAAGGTGCTCGTTGCGGCGCAGGGAACCTGGCAGAAATATGCAGATGTGCATCCGGATAACTTATTTCACCTGCCGCCGGATATCGGCAACGGCTATGCAGCCCAGCTCTATATCAATGCCTTCACGGCCTGGATTCTGACCACAGAAGTGGCCCGCCTCACGCCGGAGGATGTCGTCATCATCAATGCAGGCAGCTCTGCAATTGGCAAAATCTTCGCGCAGTTGTCTTCAACCGTAGGATTTACCCTCATTGCCATCACCTCACGGCCTGAATCCTATCCGTATCAAACTGTACCTGTCTTAAACGCCCATGAAAATCTGGCATCGCAGCTCAAGCAATATGGCCTCCCGCAACCTAATGTGGCACTGGACGCAATCGGCGGTCCTGCCGGCACCGAGTTGATTCAGACGCTTGGCACTCAGGGGCGATATATCACCTACGGTACCTTGTCGCTGGCCGTGTATGAAAAGCGCTTTTTCGAATATCAGCAACGGCAGCAGATTCAGTTCAGTAATTTCTTCTTACGGTACTGGGAAGATCAGGCAGGCAAAGCCGCCCGAAGAGAACAGTTTGACATGATGCTCGAGCATTTTCTGTCCAACAAGATCGCGCTGGATGTAGACCAGTACTTCCCTCTGGAACAGTTTCAGCTGGCTTTGGAGACGATTGAAAAGCATCGTGCGGCTTTAAAGGGCAAGATTATTTTGACGATGTAATGGTATTGCTTCACTGAGCAATGTTTACACCGCCATTCAACCGCCACCGAGGCGGCTGAATGGATATCCGGTTGAACTGAAAAATCAACAGGCCAGCAAAGATTACTCTTCAATTTCAGGGAGTAAAAATCAGGACAGGCACTTTATTCTGAATGACTGATTCACAGGCATCACCTGGGATCGTATTGCTTCTCATCGGATTGAACCGGCGAAAAGTCGATGCCAAGTTCATCATGAATGGCTTTACTTTTTTGATCGTTCAGCCCATTGAACACAACGTCTGCATTCAGGCCGATATGACAGGAACCATAAATACGACCGATTTTTTTCATTGTTGCCGTTAATTCAACTTCACCTGTGTGTGTCGGTAACACTTCTAAATCATAACTATCTAAGATTCGATGACGTTGAATAAACTGAGCCGACTTCGGTTCAAATCTCAGAGTGAAGAGCGACGAAGACGATTCCCTTCTATTCCAGGTAAGTGTCAGCGTATCATCCGCAGTCATGTCATATTGAACTTCACGCCACTTCCAAAAGTTTCGGGTTCGGTAGACCCATTGTGCCTCGTTGACACGCCAGAGAATTTCCCTTTTTCGCAACACAGACCACAGCCCCAGCAACCCAAATGCAGCCTGTAAGGGGCTAGGCGATGTAAAAGGCAGAAAGATGGCGAACCCAATCGTCCAAAACCAGCCAAATGGCTTATGCCAGACCTTTAAGTTGCAGATGACACTATCGTTTGTGTGTTCTGTTTGCTTTGTTTGTTTTGTCATTTTCATCTCGCCTGTCATACGACAACATCATTGGCGGTGTTCTGCCGATTTCGTTTCATGTTTCATTTGACTAGGCTTCAGCCTGTATCGCTTCACTTCATAATGAGCGGCATTCATGTCGCTATCGTCCAGCGTTTCATCAGTACGCTTGAATGCTTCATCCAATGGGATGCGAGTAGGATCTATGCCAAGCGCTGTTTTGATTGCCATATATCTTTCATCGTCCAGATCTGTCAATCCAAAAACGATTTGGACATCCAGATTGCTGGCACGGTAGATCCCGATAATTTGTTTCATCATCTCCGTTAACTCAGGCGCTTTGGCATCTTGATCGAATTTTTTTAATCGATATTGAACTCCAGCTTGATATTCAGATTGACCATCCGGATCAAACCGACTGGCTTCCGGTTCGAACTCAAGTTCAAACCAGCCATAACGCGTCATGATCGTGCCATCTCTTTCTTCCTCAACAGGCTTTTCGTAATACAAAATCAATGCATCGCGGTCTGTCATCTGATGGCTGGTCTGGCGCCACAGAAAAAAACGTCGAACTCGGTAAGACCATTGACGCTCCCTTTTTCGCCAGACCATTTCTTTTTTTCGTAATACGGACCAAAGGCTCAGTAAAGCGGTCACGTACTGAACCGGAAAATAAGGAAACAGCACAATCAATACAACAGACGCCAGAAAAAATACCCAACCCACAGGTTTGTGCCAGATCTTAAAGTTACAAATGACGATATCGTCTCTCTTCTTTTTTAGCTTAGCCATGCCAACCCCACGATTTAATAACAAATTTCACTTTAGATGTACTGCCGATTTTCCAGCATTTCACTGTGACACTTGGTGCGCAGAATAATGATTTGAAATAATCCACACAAGGTAACCGCTTTCAAGAAGCGCAGTAAATATTGGGGCGACATGATGAGAGTATGGATTTAAATAACATGAAGATATTCCTCTCAGGGAATTTAAACTTTTAAAAAAGACAGTCACCTTACAATACTTATTCTCCTCACTGTTGAATTCGACTTTTTCCAGCATAAAGCGAATGGTCGCCAAAGACAGCGGTTTATCCTGATATTCAACACGGCGTACATCAAGAGAAACGGCTATCAAGCATTCATGCGTAAGCCGTAAATTTCGATTAAGCAAGTCGAACCGTGAACCATTGGATTTGTTGATAAAACAACCAAATCAGCGTACTTGAAATCCCCTCTACAGCATTTTTCTTAATCTATTCATTTACAAGCATTTCCTAACATTTCAGTGAACCAAATGAGTTTGAATGGAATTTGCTCCACCTGTTGGCAATACATCCATCATTGCAATTTAGCCCGAAACGGACATACTGCGCCCTGTTAAGCGCTGTAGAAAAATGTGTTGGAGTAGTCGTCTGATGAGACTTTTAGGTAAATTTTGTTTTAGCTTAGTTGTATTGTTTCTGGCCGGTTGTATCGAATCTGGTGTGAATTTTTCAATTCGCTACGATGCTGTGAATGGATTGAAAAACAATGCACCATTAATGCATGACGACCAAGTCATTGGCAAGGTCAATGAAATCATCTACACCGAACAGGGTCATTTTGAAGTGCATGTGACTGTCGATGAAGCCTTCCAATCACTGGCAACTGATTCTGCTCTGTTTGTCATCACAGACAATGCCAAGGCCAAAGAGACACAGATGATTAAACTCATTTCGAATGACAAGCCGGGAGCATTCATTCAAGACGGACAAGTGATTCAGGGCAGTACAAAATTCACGGGGATTGCTAAAGAGATGCAAAATCAGCTTGGCAAGAGCCTGCAGTCGTTCGCTTCCAGTATTGACCGTTCCTTCTCGAACTGGGTCGATAATACTGCAGAACCAACAGCGGACCAACTGGACAATGAATTAGATCAACTGATAGAGGAAGCAAAATCATTCGGTCATGATGCCAAAGATCGGATACAAGCCGATGTTGTTGAAACGCTGAAACAGCATATTGAACGACTGAAGCTGCAAATGAATGAACGGAATCAGGACGACTCCATTGACCAGCTTGAAAAGAAGGTGGAAGAACTGGATCACCTGATGCAGGCGTAATTTAAAACCCTAAGTATACGTTTCCTTGACCAAGACAACATCGGATCTGCAAGTAATACAACGTGTCGTAGATCCGATGATTCGCCACCGAACTTCTTCAGATTTCATAGAACCAGGAGTCATGCTGAAGATCCAGCAGCTCTGCGGTCCCGCTTTCGAGTTGGTAGAGATAGAACTGTTTCAACGGCGGGGAATAGATGTGCAGTGTCACCAAAGGTTCATCCCCGCCTTGCAGGTTGGATATCTGGTGAATATCACTGTCGTGACTCACCGTCACCTCACCGGTTGGATAGTGCGTCGACTGGGTCGCGTAAATGTGACCATTCGCAGCTGGCTGAAACAGAGTTTCTGTCGCCTGCCCCTGCAGCACTTTGACCCCGCAAGCGCTGCCAAGGTGGTCATGAATTTTACTCCGCTGACCATTCAGCCAGCTTAGGATCAACACTTCACAATGAGCATTGCCAAACAAGCGGCGCCTTGAGTACGTCTCCTGATCAAACTGCACCAACTGTTTTACCTCGTCACTGTTGAATTCAACTTTTTCCAGCATAAAGCGAATGGTGGCCAGAGACAGTGGTTTGTCGGCTAATTCAACATGAGCCAGAAATTCCTGATAGTTAAAACGATAGTCCGCATCCAGTAACGCAGTAAGAGCGGGGGCCATCTGATGATGTGTCGTTGAAGGTTGCATCGTGTTCTCCTAACCTGTTGTTTTATTCGTTATTGTTATGTCTTATTCCTGTTTAACACGGTCAGTAGACCACTTTCTTTCGCGTCCGGCTTACTGAAGTATTGGATTCGGTGAACACAGTCACGAATTAACATACAATTAACAACCCTGAAGTTTGCATGCTGCCCTTCGAGGAGAACTTCGAGGAAAAACAAAAGGCATTGACTGACAAACTGTTCATTACGGCCTTGCTGCAGGCGGAAAGAAGGCTAAGTAATGAGAAAAATCACTGAAAATAGAAGAGAAGAGAGAAGACTTGAAAATGCAGACAAAGAAAAACGGCTTACAAGCGCTAGCCTGTAAGCCGTTGATTTTGATGGTGCCCCGGGCCGGACTTGAACCGGCACAACGCGAACGTCGAGGGATTTTAAATCCCTTGTGTCTACCAATTCCACCACCAGGGCACGCAATTCTGGATTGCGATGGGTCAGACACCATCTTTGTACCGACATCTGAATCGATACAGACAAAATTTGGAGCGACACACGAGGTTCGAACTCGTGACCTCAACCTTGGCAAGGTTGCGCTCTACCAACTGAGCTAGTGTCGCAAATGGAGGCGCGTCCCGGAGTCGAACCGAGGTCCACGGATTTGCAATCCGCTGCATAGCCACTCTGCCAACGCGCCTTCGACAATCAACCGCTTGGGTTGTTGTTTTGGCTTTCACCATGACCGCTTCGTCGTTACCTCCGTTGCGGTACGGGATGCATTCTACGCAAAGGTGAGATCGAGTCAACAGCAAAATTCATCAATTTGAACTGAGTGATTGTTTTACACCCAAAACAGGTCATTCTTCTCATTTTTTACCCATCAGACAAAGCTGAAAGGCTGACTTTTTACCGATGTGTGAGGGAGTTAGCGCGTTTCATTCGTTGAACGCGGTCGTGATTTTTGAAAAGAAATTGGGTTTTTCCCCTTCTGGCAGGCCTGCAATTTTGTCTGAGGCTTGTCATTTCCGGGCAAAAAGAACAGAATGGCGACCCAGATCACATTTCAATTTTGTTATGCGCCGTTTCAGTCTTTGTGTCCCAGTCGTGATGTCTTGTTTACTCGCTGCCTGTTCGCCTGCCGAACAAGCTGAGACACATCTTCACATCCGGTTTCTGACACAACTCCCCCCTTCTCCCGGCAAGGCTGATCTGGATGTCATTGCGATGCCCGCACAAGAAGGGATGACCTTTTATTCGGCGCATAATCCCAAGGTGGAACAACAGCCGTTTTCTTACATTACGGCAATCACCCCGGAAACAAAGTCCTACAGTGATTCTGCCAGCCTGCTGCCTCAGGCCAGTTATCCGGTGCTGGCAAGTAATATCGATTTCGGCCTTCGACAGAACGGGGACGAAGTTTACAGCTACAACAGCTATAAAGGCCGGGCAGACGCTTTCATTCGCTGGTATGGCAATAATCAGGTTGCTTTTCTGGCGCTGATTAACCCTTACCCGGGCAGCGAAGAACTGCACGAGCGGGATCTGACGCTGCTCAGAAACAGTGTTGACCGGCTTCAGGTGAAAGGGATCCGAAATATCGTGCTGCTGAGTCAGTATCCGACACGCTTTTCCCCGGAGCTGTTAAAAAACGTGCAGGGCGTGGATGTGGTGATCAGTGCCGGTCAGGAGTCACAAACTACAGTGACAGGCAAACGCTGCATCGCAGCATTCAGCCAGGCGAAACCTGATAAGTTATCGCTGATGTTTGATCCGAAAGGACAAATCAAAATGTGCAGTTTTCCGGATGAAAAAAGCCGCTTCAACACGGAAGCGGCCATTACACCCAAAGGGCTCTGACAGCGTCAGTCGCGAACCAGCGCGACCGCTTCACGCACCAGACGACCGATTTCTTCCCAGTCACCGTTATCAATCAGCTGCGGGGCGACCATCCAGGTGCCGCCACAGCACAGCACGCGATCCACGGCCAGATAGTCACGAATATTGGCTTTACTGATGCCGCCGGTTGGCATCAGGCTGACATCCACATAAGGTGCCAGCAGTGATTTCACCATATTCAGACCGCCGGAGGCTTCCGCCGGGAAGAATTTCAGAAAGTTCAGACCCAGTTCCAGCGCCTGTTCAATCTGGCTTGGGTTGTTCACGCCCGGAACCACCACAATCCCCTTCTCCTGACAGTAACGCACTGTATTCGGGTTCAGACCCGGCGCCACAATAAACTCTGCACCGGCTGCCTGCGCGCGATCCACCTGCGCCGCATTCAGCACAGTACCCGCGCCGATACACAGCGTTGGATAAGCTTCCCGCATCAGGCGGATGGCTTCTGCTGCCGCGTCAGTCCGGAAGGTGACTTCTGCCACGGGCAGGCCGTTCTCTACCAGGGTTTTCGCCAGCGGAACTGCCTGTTCCACCCGGTTGATTTGAATCACCGGGATAACTTTCAATTGTTTTAACTTTTCAATCAGGGATTGAGACATGAACTTCTAACTCCTTTACATCATCTCTGTCATAGCCTCGGGCGGAATAATCGCGCCCGGGTGTTGAATCACAATCGCAGCCAGCTGGTGACCCAGTTCTGCCGATGCCGTGGCTGTTTCTCCGCTCAGCCGGCCTGCCAGATAACCGGCTGCAAATGAATCGCCTGCCGCGCAGGTATCAATCACCGTCTGAACCGGGTTGGCAGCCACTTCACTGATCCCCGGATGGTCAGACTGTAAATCCGTCGCCACCAAACACGGCTGGCTGCCGCGCTTAATCACAACTTCAGCGCAGCCAAAATCGCGGCAACGTTCCGTCACATCGCCCTCGCCCCACACTTTCTGGTCATCATCTTCGGTGATCAGGGCGATATCCACAAAAGGCAGCACCTGCTTATACCAGTATTGAGCCTGTTTGGCTGTCCACAGTTGCGGCCGGAAGTTGTTATCGAACACAACTTTACCGCCGGTCGCTTTGTGTTTTTCCAACAGTGTAATCAGAATGGCTTTGGCATCTTCCGCCAGAATCGCCAGACTGATGCCGCTGATATACAACACATCAAACTCATTGTTATCAATGGCCCGTTCCAGCGGGGTAACTCCGGTCGCGAAATAAAACTTCGCGGCACTGTCATTGCGCCAGTAGTGAAAATGGCGCTCGCCGCTGGGCTCAGTTTCCACCAGATAAAGTCCGGGTAATTTCTCGTCCAGCCGACGCACCAGACGCGTATCAATATATTCTTCCTGCCAGGCAGACAGCATATCCTGGCTGATATTGTCTTTTCCCAGTGCCGTTGCGTAACTGACATCCAACCGGCGAGAACGTCCGAGCCGGGCCAGATAGAGTGCCGTATTTAAGGTATCACCACCAAAGGTGCGACGTAACGGCTGGCCGCTCAGCTCGACCATACATTCACCAAAAAATGCAATTTTCACAGCGGTCCCTTTCTTTCTTGGACTGTTTCTACAAGCCTAATTCATGATGCAGGCCTTGGTTCATCACAAAGACCTGCATTTTCACAAGTTTTAGCGATTTATTTCGCGCAGGCAGCCTCTGTACTGATGTCCTTCTGAACAGTGTTTTCCATCGCTTCACGCTCGGCATCCAGGATGGCTTTGGCCTGTGCCGGGCTCACCTGATTGGCAGGCGTCAGCAGGCTGACAGTTGCACCGGCCACCAGCGCAGTCAGCACCGACGGGATGCAGGGATTTCCCCAGTAGGCATTCCAGTCCGCATTCAGAATCACCGAGAAAGATGCCGCTGAAGCCCCGGCCAGCGTTGCCAGTGCTCCCTGCCAGTTATACCGGGACCAGAACCGCCCCAGCATGCCGCAGACGAACATGCCTGACATCACGGTGGAAATCATCTTGGTGATATAGCTGATAATGTCATTCGAAGTCAGCGCGAACAGCAGGGCCATGCCAATGACAATCACCAGCGACAGACGGGAGTAAAACACCATTTTGTCTTTTGAGGGTACTTTGCCCGTAAAGAGGATAAAAATGTCACGCAGCATGATCGACACCCCGGCAATCGCATCCGAACTGGCGCTCGACATGGTGGCAGACAGACCCGCAATCAGCACAATCATCCCCACGGCGATCGGCAGCACGGTTGCGGCGACATAAGGAAACGCATAGTTCGCGTTGTTCAGTTCCGGGTTAATGGCGTGGGCAGACATCCCGATGACTGCCGGAATAATTGAGAAAAACAGGTAAAGTACACCGGACATGACGAAAGAGCGGCGAATCGTGGACACATCCTTACCCGAGTAAATACGCTGGCGGAAAGACGGCGTAGCCAGAATTCCGACACCGACCACCATCGCCAGCGACAGCGCAGGCAGTGCGCCCAGCTTTTCAATGCCGAGCAGGCTCACCGCTGCCGGATCCATGGCTTGATAGAGGTTTTCCAGCCCGCCGATTTGCTGAACGGAAAGTACCGCCATCAGAATAAAGCCAAAGAACAGAACAATCGCCTGAATCGTATCGGTCCAGACCACCGCGGTATAACCGCCGATGACGACATAAATGGTGAAGGCCGCAGCAATGACGATCTTGGCGGTATTCAGATCGATATCC
Source organism: Photobacterium sp. R1 (assembly GCF_054600795.1). Taxonomy (NCBI): domain Bacteria; kingdom Pseudomonadati; phylum Pseudomonadota; class Gammaproteobacteria; order Vibrionales; family Vibrionaceae; genus Photobacterium; species Photobacterium sp. R1. Next base: position 384,716 of record NZ_BAAHZP010000001.1, on the reverse strand, counting down.
GCGATCCACGCCAGATACAGGCCGCCGCCGAGAATATGGGCGCCCAGCCAGCCGATACAGGCCACGAAGATCAGCACACCCACAACGTTTTTCACCACCTTGTTGGCGCCAACATAGTAGGCCAGTTCTTCACTCATGGTCATGAAGTTCAGCTTACGGACCGGGGCAAACCACCAGGCCAGCAGTAAGATCCCCAGGGCACCCCCGATCCCGTATAACGCACCGGCCCAGCCGTTCAGGTATCCGAAACCGACTGCGCCCATACTGGAGCCGGTACCCACCATGGTTGCCACGGTCGTCCCCAGTACGAGGAACAATGGCAGGCCACGTCCGCCCAGCAGAAAATCTTCCCCTGATTTCTGAGAGCGGGACACAAACCAGCCCAGCCAGATCATAAACACCACATATGCACCGAATCCGGTGAGAAAGAGTGTACTGTTCATTCCTTACCTCTTATAATCCGTCATTGCTTTTATTTGCTTGGGGATAAACACATTCGGTTATCCCGTGTATGACTGAAATTGACTTTGAATTTCAGTCATTTGCTTTTTACGGGCTGGTACTTTGCCAGCCCTTTTTCTTTGCTTCTGCCTGAGATTTCAGCACAGAAAAATTCTTGCAACAGATCCTGCAGGCTCAAGAGACAGCTGGTCCGTTCAGCGTATGACTGACCGAATCCAAGTCCGAGTTGTGGGCCGGATTAACGGCGATCCTCTCGGTAACAGGTCACATCCACTTCCACTTTGACGTCCACCACCAGATCACACACCATGCAGATCCGGGCTGGCGGATGTTCACCAAAAAACTCCTGAAAGACCTTGTTGAACGACTGGAAATAACGGGCATCGGTCAGCACCACTTTCACATGGACCACATCGGCCAGGCCGTATCCGGCTTCTTCCATAATATTGAGACAGTTCTGAATCGCCAGGCGTGACTGATCGACGATACCGCCTTCAACCACCTCGCCGTCTGTCATCGGTGTCTGGCCTGAAACATACAGGAATCCACCGGCCTGCGTCGCACGTGCAAATGGCAGATGCTGCCCGCCGGTGCCTGTCCCGCCTTCCACGCCGTAACGAATAATCGTCATGATTGTTTTCTCCAATTGAGGGCTGATTAGCCTTGTGACTTTGAATAATTCTGTGTGTGCTTCATCATTGATGCCGGGCCAGAAAGCGGCCATGACGTTCCGGGCTGACACTGCCCTGCTGATAGCTGATCCGGCCATTCACCATGACCAGTGCAATACCCTTTGCGGCAGTAATCGGGTGCTCGAAACTGGCAGCGTCCTCAATCGTGGCCGGGTCAAAAAGCACCAAATCCGCAAAAGCGCCTTCGGCGATGATCCCCCGGTCTTTCAGCCCGAAACGTCGGGCCGACATCCCGGTCATCTTGTGAACGGCCTGCTCCAGCGAGAACAACTTGCGTTCGCGGGTGTAGTAGCCCAGCACCCGGGGAAATGCCCCCCACAGACGCGGGTGCGGATGCGGGTCATTCGGCAGGCCATCAGAGCCCACCATGGTGAGACGGTATTTCAGTACCCGCTCGACATCGGCTTCATCCATGCAGTGATACACCGCCCCGGCCGGTTGCAGCGCTCTGGCGGCGTCCATCAGCGGCAGGTCCATCTCCGCCGCAATCTCTTTCAGCATCTTGCCTGCCAGTTCCGGGAACGCTTCTGACCAGGTAATGAAGATATCGATATCTTCTGTGACCTGATTAAGATCCAGCGTCGAGGAACTGGCAGAATACGGGTAACAGTCGCAGGCCACATCCTGACACTGCGCGGCAGATTCCATCCGGTCCAGCACTTCCACCGTCCGGCCCCAGTTGCCTGCGCCTGCACATTTGAGATGTGAAATCACCACCGGGACTCTGGCGTGCTTGCCAGTTTGGAATGCTTCGTCCATTGCATCCAGAATCTGTTCGAATTCAGTGCGCATATGGGTGGTATAGATACCGTTGAAAGCCGCCAGTGCTTCCGCCAGCGCCATCACTTCCTCAGCCGGTGCCTGTTTGGCGGAGGCATAAGCCAGCCCGGAGCTCAGGCCAAGCGCACCTTGCTGCATGGCCTGTTTCAGCAGGGCCTTCATGGCAACAATTTCCTGCGGCGTCGCGGCGCGACAGAGATCATCCATCACCTGATTGCGCAAGGTGGTATGACCCACCAGCGCCGCCACATTGACTGCGGGCTGCGCCTGACGTACTGCTTCGGCGTAGTCTGTAAAAGCCGGATACCGGAAATCTTCCCGCTTGCCCAGCAGGTTCATGGGATCGGGCGGATCAGCAGCCAGCACTGCCGGAGACGCGCTGATACCGCAGTTACCGACAATCACCGTGGTAACGCCCTGGCTGATTTTTGGCAGACACTCAGGAAAACGGATCACATGGGTGTCATCGTGGGTGTGCACATCAATGAAGCCCGGCGCCAGTACCTGATGACGGCCGTCAATCACCTGATGCGCGGCACAATCGGCAAGGTCACCAATCTGAACGATGCGGCCATTCTGAATGGCAACATCGGCGCGGTAGGCATCCGCGCCGGTGCCATCAATGATGCTGACCTGGCGGAATACGGTCTCAAACTGCATACGTTTTCCTTTTCGTTCGTTTCTCGCATCCGCCACCTTCTTTCAGAATTGGCGGGCTAATCCCCCAGCGGCTGTCGATCCTCACCACCGCGGTGGCTGTCCAGCGCCAGTTTCAGCCGACGCAGGCGATCACGGGAACGGCGTTTCTGGCGCAGGGCCAGTTCTGTCGACAGCACATCAATCAGCGCCATCATGGCGTAGCGTGAGGCTGAGGGTTTATAAATAAAATCTGTTTCATCGGTCACCAGCGGCAGCACCACATCACTGACTTTTGCCAGCGGCGAGTCCGGCGCGGTAATCGCAATCACCTTAAGCCCGTACTGTTTGGCAATGGATGCCGGTTCGACCACTTCTGCGGTGTAGCCCGTCACTGACAGCGCTACCATCACGTCTTTACTGTCTGCGGTCGAGGCCACCATCCGGGCCAGCAAGCCGTCGTTATAGGCACTGACGGCAAATCCAATCCGAAACAGCCTGAACTGCAATTCCTGCGACATGATGGTTGAGCCACCGCCCATGCCGACCGACAGAACCTGCCGCGCGTTGAGCAGCATTTCTACCGCCCGGGCGACATCCGCTTCATTCACGATTTTCCGGTTGAGGTTGATGACGTTCTTAATCGACTCATACACCCCCTGAATGCCCGTTTCATCCGGGCTTTCATGAATGAACCGCTGTCCGACCGCCAGTGACTGCGCCAGCTTCATTTTCAGGTCACGCACATTTTTACAGCCGACCGCCTTCGCAAAGCGGGTGATGGTGGCTTCACTTACCCCGGCTTCTTCTGCCAGTTCCGTGATGCTGGCCGTCGCTGCACTGCTCAGATCGTCCACCACCAGGCGGGCCACTTTTTTTTCTGCTTCTCTTAACTGTGGGAAGCACTCAGTAATTCGGGAAACGATGTCCACTTCAATGGTCACGGTGACCTTTCCTCTCTGGGTTAAATCTTAGTGAGACGGTGGGAATCAAACAGTGAGAAATCGCACAATTCACCACAAGATGTTTGATAGTTTCTAACATCAAGAATACTATCATCTCGCCATAAGCCTTATACATAAAGGGATAATGGCTATGTTAGGAGAATAACCAATGCCTCAAGCAAACAAAAAGCATGTTAGTAAATACCAAGAATTCGATCACAAAAACTTTCCGATTGGGACCAAGGGTGTCTGGGTCCATGAGAAAAGTGAGGGTCGGTACAGCCTGATTGACGAAGAAATCTGCCTGCCGGCAGCGGTCCTTCGCGAATCGGCGATTCACAATAACCTGAACTGGATGCAACAGTTCGCCAACCACCATCAGGTCAAACTGTCACCCCACGGCAAAACCACCATGACGCCGTCGCTCTTTACCGAGCAGCTGCAGGCCGGTGCCTGGGGGATCACCGTTGCAACCCCCGCACAGGCTGAAACAGCAGCCATTGCCGGGGCCCAACACATTCTGATGGCCAACCAGCTGGTCGGAAAAGCCAATATGGCCCTGATCGCCCGGCTGATCCGTCAGCATGACGTCCGGTTCTATTGCTGCGTCGACTCCTGTGACAATGCCGCTCAGCTCAGCCGCTACTTCTCAGCTGAAGGGCTGACCCTGAACGTCCTGATCGAATATGGCGTACCGGGAGGCCGCTGCGGCTGCAGAAACCACGAAGAAGCAGAAACTCTGGCCGGGTTTATTCAGGCGGCGGAAGGCTTATCTCTGCATGGCATTGAAGTGTATGAGGGCGTCATTCACGGCGCTGATGCAGAAGATCACATCCGTTTATTCCTGCGCGATGCCGTGTTGCTGGCAGAACAGCTGACCGAGAAAAAGCTGATCACGGTTGACCACCCCATCGTGACCGGCGCAGGCTCTGCCTGGTATGACATTGTGGCTGAAGAGTTTGCGGGTCATCCCCATCTGAATGCCGTCATCCGGCCCGGCTGTTATCTGATCCATGACACCGGGATTTACCAGGATGCCCAGCATCAGGTCATCGCTCGTGCGAAAGCCAATCAGGGATACGCCTGCGAACTGGGCGGGGATCTGGAATCAGCCCTGGAACTCTGGGCCTATGTTCTCTCAGTGCCGGAGCCCTGTAAAGCGGTGATCGGGATGGGGAAACGGGACGTTGCGTTCGATGCCGGGCTGCCAATCGTTGAACGCGGATTCCGGGACGGTCAGCCAATCACGGTCAGTGGTCTGGAAGCGACCGCCATCATGGATCAACATACCTTTGTGAACGTCCCGGCCGGGACCGATCTGCGGGTGGGAGACATACTGGTGTTTTCAACCTCTCATCCGTGCCTGACGTTCGATAAATGGCGCTATCTCTGTATTACCGACGACACGGACACCGTCGGCCGATTCGTGGATACCCGCTTCTGATCCACAAACAGCCATCCTACAGGATGGCTGTTTACCAGTTCGCCGTAGCGCCCAGCCTTCAGATCAGACGAGATTCACGACTTCCCTAACTTGCCCACAATGTAGTCCGCAAACAAACTCACTTTGGCCGGAATATGGCGCGTCGCCGGATATAACATCCATAAATCACCAGTGTAGGCTGTTTCAAATTCCCACTCGGGTAAGACCTGAATAATCTTGCCTTCCGCAATAGCTCCTTCAGCAACAAAGACCGGCAAGCTGGCAATCCCGATCCCCTGCTCTGCCGCTTCCAGCCGCACCCGTGAATGATTAGCCCTGTACCGTCCGGTGACCGGCACCGTGATTTTGCTGTCTCCTTTTCGGAACCGCCATTTCGAATCCGTTTCATTCTCTCCCAGAGAAATACAGCTGTGGCCGGTTAATTCTTTCGGATGAACGGGCATCCCCCTGCGCTCCAGATACTCCGGAGATGCGCAGAGCACGTGCACAATCGGCATCATACTGCGTCCGATCAGCCCCTGCGGCGGCTGACGGGTGATCCGGAACAAAATATCAATTTCCTGTTCAATCAGATCCAGCGCCTGATCGTCCAGCACCAGGTGCACATCGATATCCGGATACAGCCGCAGAAATTCAGCAACGTAGGGATGAATCAGAGAATGCGCCACTGCTTTCGGAGCTGCAACCTTCACGACACCCCGGGCAGAGCTGTCCTGACTTTCACAGAGCGACACCACTTCTCTGGCTGCCTCGTCCAGTTGAAGACAGCGTTCATACACCGTTCTGCCCGTTTCACTCAGCCGCAGTTTCCGGGTCGTACGCTGTAACAGGCAAACGCCAAGCTGCTGCTCCAGCTGTTTGATGGTCCGGCTGACGGCAGAAGGTGAGACGCCCAGCAATCTTGCCGATTCTGAAAAGCTGCCGGTTTTCACCACAGAGACAAAAATTGCCATATCCTGCATCAGACCAATGTGCTTGTTGCTGCTCATGCTGCCTCTGATTCGTGCGTTATACGCAAAAGTTATTTGAATTGATGATGGATTATCATGCACAGTCCGGATGATTACAATGCTGCCTATCACAACATTCCAGCAATTCACGGAAAGCGTTCATGGCATCTTCGATGGCAACACAAGCGTTATATCTCAGCACCAATCAGCTCTACTGTGAGGCAGAGCTTCTTGCCTGTTTTCAGGAAGATGGGCAATGGATCGCCGTGTTGGACAAAACCGTCTTTCATCCGCAAGATCAAGGGCAGCCCGGAGATACCGGCCGGATCATCACGCATTGCGGTGAACGGGCACAGGTTCTGCACACCCGCAAAGTGGGCAACGAGATTCAGCATATCCTTGATCATGCCCTACCTACCGGCATGACGACCATGGCTCTGGATAAGGAAGCCCGGCAGTTACACAGTTGCCTGCACAGCCTGGGACATCTGATCGGTAACATTGGCCTGCAAAATGGCTGGCAACCGGTCCGAGCGAATCACTGGCCCGAGACCTGTCATGTTGAGTTCGCGCCACAGGCACATGTCGTGGAACTGGATGAACAGACCATTGCGCAGCACCTGGGCCGATTGATTGCTGCCGGACTTCCGGTTCAGATCAGTACGGATCAGACGGGAACACGCCGGGTCGGATTCGGCGAACTGAGCACTTTGCCCTGCCTGGGCACACATATCAGCAATACCAGTGAATTGCCTGCTGATATCCGGATTTCCACCCAGTTCCAGCAAGGGAACCTCCAGGTGCGCTACCACATTCCAGTGGCGGCCTGATTCAATAAGGATGTGAATAATGATCAATGAATACTGGCCGGAATTTCTTTCTCTGGCCCTGATCCATTTTATGGCCGTCGTGGCACCGGGACCTGATTTCGTGGTAACGGTCAGACAGAGCCTGAAATTTGGCCGCAGCCATGGTGTGATGACCGCACTGGGCATCGGCTGCGGGCTGGGCATTCATGTCCTGTATACCCTGCTGGGCGTGAGCGCACTCATGCACACCTCCGAGTGGCTGCTCATCGCTGCCAAAGTGCTCGGGGCAATCTATCTGGTTTATCTGGGTGTTCAGCTCTGCCGCAGCAAACCGGCCAAAGACAACGAACCGGCAACAGATGCAGCGAACAATCCGGATACCCCGGCGGAGACACAGTCGCTGAAACGGGCTTTCAGCATCGGTTTTCTCACCAATGCCACCAACCCGAAAGCCACCCTGTTTTTCCTGGCGGTCATGACCAATGTGGTCAGCATCAATACCCCCATCGCCGTACAGATGTTCTATGGCGCCTGGATGTGTTCCGTCAATGCGCTCTGGTTCATGGGGGTCAGCGTGGTGTTTTCCGCTGAAAAAGCCCGGTTCTGGTTCCAGCGGCAAATGCATCTGATTGAACGGTCTCTGGGTGTGGTCCTGATCGCTTTTGCGGCAAGGCTGGCCTTTGCATAACCCCATTCGCCCGTCATTTTTGATTACACCTCCGGGATTACAGCGCCCGCCAATCGGTGTATGATTCGCCCCGCATTCGAGACGTGCAGGTCTGTCCATTCCCCCGGACAGACCCATTCACCAATAAGCACGCAACAAGCAAATTGATTGGGTAAGTCCAAAAGAGGATTGATATGGAATTGATGGATTTTGTTTCGGCTATCCTGTTCAGCCTGGGCGTATTAGCCGTAGCGCTGGCCGGTGGTTGCATTTTCAGTATGCTGACTGTCAGAAAAGAAGACGTTGAATGCGTCGTTGAAAAGCGAATTGAATTTGGCGTGTTCGGTGGTGCCTGTTTGGCGATCGCCGGTCTGATTGGCTATGCGCTGACCTGAGTCAGCTTCACAAACATCACAGAATCAACGGGCCGTCATTCGGCCCGTTTTGTTTTTCAGGCTTTCCCGTTCAGGCGGAAATGCCAGTTTTCCAGCTCACCTGTTTCCAGTCGCTTGGCGATAGTGCTCTGCCAGCTCTTCGACAGGGCTTCACACGTCTGCAGCAGACGTAACTTATCCGGATTCATCGGATCGTTGAAATACCAATCCAGCACCCGCTTGACGGTAAAGCGCTCATCCCCGGCCTGAATCAGGACCAAAGGTGCTGTCGCACTGATAAAACCGGGCTGAATCACACGATACAGCCAGCCACAACGGCCAGTGGTCTGCATGGTTTCTGAAAAGCCCTGTAAATCCCAGCGACAGTTCAGTTTAAAACAAGGCGAACGCGGCTGACTGATTTCGATGATGGCTTCACCCCAGCGATACCGGTCGCCGATGCGGACATTGTCTTCCGTCATCCCCAGCGCACTGATATTTTCGCCCATCCCCGGCGACACCCATTCGCGCTCAGGATACTTCTGCTGCCAGAAAGCATAATGCTCGAACGGATACTGATGCAGCGCCCTTTCCGTACCACCGTGAAATTTCGGCTCGGCGCATTCATCACCTTCCAGTCCGGTCTCCGACAAATACATCCGGCCGGTCACCGGCTGCTTGGCCATCGCTGTCGTGATACCGTAATTCTGTGTCACTGTTCCTGTATACAGGCCGGTGAGCGATATGCTTGTCTCTGCTTTGATCAATGCTCGAACTCCTTTCCATGCAATCGAACAGTCACATTCAGGCTGTTCGCAATAAAACAATTCGCGTGCGCTTTCTGATGCATTTTGTCCAGGACTTCAGGGGAGACGTCAATCCCTTCCGCGAAGGTGATCTGCGGGTTCAGATCAATCACAGCCACTTTGGTCTTACCGGCGTCGTTTTGCCCCAATTCTGCGGTCACGCTGTCCTGATAGCTGGCAACCGGCAGACGTTTGAGATGCGCGATCGCCAGAAACGTCAGCATATGACAGGAAGACAGCGACGACATCAGGCTTTCTTCCGGATTAATTTTATCGGCACTGCCCTGATATTCCGGTGCAGATGATCCCTGAACCTGCTGGCCGCTGCCAAAGTGAATCTGATGATCCCGGCTGAATGCTTCTCCGGGCTGACTGTTGCCTTGCCAGATAACTCTTACATGAAAGCTCATCTCATCCGTCTCCTTACTGAAAAAAACATCAATAAAGAAAAAGGCCCCCGACGGGAGCCTTTTTCATCACAATTCGAAATCACTGAGCGCGTCGTGATCAACCTGTCGCTCCAGAAACGCGACCAGATCATCATGCCCCCCGATATACCTGCCATCCAGGATGATTTGCGGCACGGTCCGCACGGTGGTGTTTGCCACCTGCTCAATAAAAGCAACCATCTCGGTCTTTTCCAGATCCTGACCCAGCACCAGTGTCGTGTAGTCTGTTCCACGTCCGTCAAGGATCGCTTTCGCTCTCACACAGTAAGGGCAGTTCGGCTGAGTGATCACCAGATTCTGAAACTGATGCAATGCTTCAATAGTCATGCGGGACATTCTCTGTTCGGCTTTACGGAAAGCGGTAAGATAATGCAAAGCCGCACCGGAGTAAAACCCAATTGACGAGCTTGTTGCTTTTATCACCATCAGGCACTGATCCGGATGGGAATCCGCCTGCGCCCGAAGCTTTCACCGGGCGTCGTAAACCGTCCGGCAAGCTGATAGCCGCAGTGCTGACAGCAACCTTTGTCGGTCAGTTCATAATCGCCCAGCGCATACCAGTTTCGCGCAACCACCTTCGCACCGCAGCCGGGACAGTAGGTACTGTCCCCTGCCTCATCAAAAATATTACCTACGTAGACGTATTTCAGTCCGGCATCCAGAGCAATCTGTCTTGCCCGTTTGACGGTTGACGGTGGGGTCGGCGGTTTGTCCATCATTTTAAAATCAGGATGAAATGCACTGAAATGCAACGGAACTTCCGGGCCGAGATTCTCCATGATCCACCGTGACATCGCCTCGATTTCAGCCGGACTGTCATTTTCATCCGGGATCAGCAAGGTGGTGATTTCGAACCACACCCGGGTTTCATGACGCAGGTAGAGCAACGTATCCAGTACAGGTGCCAGATGCCCGCTGCATATTTTGTGATAAAACCGCTCCGTGAAGGCTTTCAGGTCGATATTGGCCGCATCCATTTTCTGATAAAAATCTTGCCGCGGCACATCGCAGATATAACCGGCACTCACCGCCACACTGTGGATCCCGTGGGCATGGCAGGCGTCTGCACAGTCCATGGCGTATTCCATGAAAATGACCGGGTCGTTATAGGTAAACGCAATGGAATCGCAGCCGTACTGCTGCGCTGCCCGTGCGATTTGCTCTGGCATTGCGGTTGACCCTAAGGTATCGATTTCCCGCGACTTGCTGATGCTCCAGTTCTGGCAGAATTTACAGCCCAGATTACATCCGGCGGTTCCGAACGATAAAACTGAGCTGCCCGGGTAAAAATGGTTCAGCGGTTTTTTCTCAATCGGGTCGATGCAGAACCCGCTGGAGCGGCCGTAGCTCGTCAGCACAATCTGACCATGTTCAGCCATCCGCACAAAACAGGCACCCCGCTTGCCGTCACGGAGCCGGCAATGCCTTGGACAGACATCGCAAACCACACGACCGTCATCTAACTGATGCCAGTGTGTGGTTGGCCAGCTCGCCGGAGGGCTTCCGGAAAGCGGGTCTGTTTGCATCCGGTGAGATTGCGCCATGGAGATGCTCCGCGAAATTAATCCTTTCTATACTTAAATATAGTTGGTCTCCGCCAGATCCCGCCTGATGTATCAGGCAGAGCCTGTGGCGTGAACCAATCACATCCTTCAGAACCAGTTCGGAGATAGAGGACCAGACGATGACCATTCGAGTCCCTGCTGTCGCCGGTCGATTTTATCAGGCTTCGCCGCTGGAACTGAGCAAGCAGCTGAATCATTGGTTGATTGCCCCGGACGAAGTGACATCATTCCCCAGAGCACTGATCGTGCCGCATGCGGGGTATATGTTCTCTGGTAAAGTCGCTGCCAGGGCCTACCGGTGGCTGAAAAGAAACGGAAATGTGTATCAAAAAGTAATTCTGGTTGGCCCCAGTCATTACTATGCCTTTGATGGCTGCGCCCTGCCCGGTGATCAGTATTTCGCCACACCGTTAGGTGAAGTCCAGATTGACACGCCGTCTGTTGAAAAATTGTCACGATTCGATGATATTGCTATCTCAGATCATATACATGAGCTGGAGCATTGTCTGGAAGTGCAGTTACCCTTCCTGCAGCATTGCCTGCCGGCGTTTACCCTGCTGCCGATACTCACCGGAGATATTTCCCCGGCGCGTCTGGCGGAGATCATTGATCCCCTATGGCAGGACAACACATTGCTGGTCATCAGCAGTGATCTGAGCCATTACCACCCCTATGCAGATGCACAGGATATCGATCACCGGACTCTGAAAGTGATTGAAAAGTTCGATCCCAGCCTTTCCCCGCAACAGGCTTGCGGCTCAACCGGGATCAACACCTTGTTATTACTGGCGAAGCAAAGAGGCTATTACTTAACACAAATTGAATACAAAAACTCCGGCGACATGGAGGCCGGAGATAAGGAGAGAGTCGTTGGATATGTCAGTTACCTCGTGTCTTCCCCCAGAGAAACCGGCCCTGAATAAGGGAGAAATGACGCAGTTGCTGGATATTGCCCGGGAGGCAATCCGCAGCCATTTTTCCGATGATCTGCCGATGCCGCCGCAACTGGATCTCTACCACCGAAAGCTGCGGGCTAACGGTGCCTGTTTTGTCACGCTTGAAGTCGATGGTCAGCTCCAGGGATGTCTGGGCACCGTCACGGCCAATGAGCCGCTGGTAATAGAAGTCCATAACAAAGCCAGAGACAGTGCCTATCAGGACAGACGATTCATGCCGCTCACCGAAGAGCAGCTGGATTCCCTGACCATTGAAGTCTCCGTACTCTCTGAGCCCAAGCTCCTTTCAGTAGCTTCTGAAGAAGAACTGCTGGCCTATCTGGAACAGCACAAGGTGGGTGTCATCCTGACAGAGCACTATTCTCAGGCCGTGTTTCTGCCGCAGGTCTGGGAAAAACTGCCAAAGCCTTCAGCTTTCATCAAAGCCCTGAAACAAAAAGCAGGCTGGCCGATGAATCACTGGTCTCCCAATGTCCGGGTGAAAACCTTTACGATCACTCAGATGAAAGGTAAATATTTCACGCCACTGGCGTAATGCCCGTCTGACTCGCCCTCCCGATCAAAAATGCTGGCCGAAGCCAGCATTTTTCGTTTCTCAGCAAAGACTACTGCCCGAACTGGTAAGTCAGGGTCAGAGAAGTCTGACTGATATCGTTGATGTCAATAAAGTAACGGTTGAACTTCACGCCCGCCAGCCAGGCCGGATGCAGACGATAATCGATCCCGACCGTCAGATAGGGATCAACCCCCCAGTCTGACGACTTGATCGTCTCCCCCTGATAGGTACTGCTGTAATCCACTTCCCAGCGGTACACACCAGCACCGAGCAACAGCCGGAAGTCATTATCCGCCAGGACAGGATACCGGACATCCAGTGCGACCCCGGACGTCAGTGCCGGAGTCGCCTTAGACACTTGCTGATGATAATCACTGGCTGTCATACCATCGGGCGTCAGTGTCGCTTCCCCTTCTCCCTGATCCAGATAGCGTGCCGTGAACAGCCACTGACTGCGGGTTTCATAGCCGATCCCCAAGGACCAGGCCATATCGCTGTCATCCTGAGACACCGTGGTGTCGGCTGGCTGAGTATTGCGCTCACTGGCCTGACTGACCCCGATTTCCGCATCGACATACCAGGCGGCCTGGCTGTTGAAGGTCAGCAAGCTCAGAACCAGTGCGAGCACACGCCCGCCCCATCGACGCATCAGGCCAAAGCCGCCCAGCAGCAGTAACATCATTGCCGAAAATGTACCGGCACCCCGGTTTTTCACCACCATGCCCTCCTTGAGCGTTGTCGTCACCCGCGCCTGAGCGCTGGCTTCCAGTCCGGTTGCATCCTGAATCTGGTAGGTAATGATGCTGTCACCGGCATAACCCGGCTCCGGTGTGAAGGTTAAGGTCTGATCACCATTCACAGAGACTGTTCCCCGGTCAGCTACTGCCGCAATCACAAACAGGCTGTCACCATCCGCATCGCTGTCGTTCCCAAGGACCGCAATTACCACCGCCGTTTGATCGTCGGTCTGAACCGCATCGTTGACGGCAACCGGGTAATCACTGTTCAGCACCGTGACTTTCGCCTCGGCATTGGCCGTGCCGCCCATGCCGTCCGAAATGCTGTAACTAATGGTCGCCACCCCATAGAAACCGTTCGGGGCGGTATAATGCACCTGATTCGACACCAGCGTGGCTGTCCCGAAATCGACCGAGGACGCCATCAACGTCAGCGGATCATGATCGGCATCCGTGTCATTAGCCAGCACATCAATGGTGATTTCACCATTCCGGTTCAGCAACAGACTATCGTCCTGCGCTTGCGGTAGCTGGTTTGCACTCACCGGAACACCAACACCCCCCGGATCCATCACACTGCCATTCACCTGACCGTCATCATCATTCGGACCGCCATCCTGAATGGTCAGCTGCACACACCAATCCCCTTCGTGCAGACCAGCCTGCCACTCAACATCCCCCGGCGGTGGACAGTAACCGGCTTCACCCGGCGCGGAAGAGACAAAGTTCTGAGCATCGATAATGTAATTCACCCAACCCTGCGATTCCGTGTATTTCCGGTAAACCGCATTGGCCGGAATTGGCAAACGCTGTGGCAGAACCACCTGGTAACTTTGTCCTGCCACCGGCAATCCATGGGCAACAAAGTCAAAGACACCGCCGATATTCTGAGCGCCACTGTCTGACGGAATTTCATCCGTCTGCAGCTGCGCACCACCCAGTTTATTTCCGGCGACGGTCATCCCTTTGCGCAGACAAACGCCCGGATCCCCTTCGACCAGATAACGGTCAGAGACCACCGCCTGTTCCTGAACAACATTACAGTCCGTAATAACGTCCAGATAATCCGGGATACCGTCCGAGTCTCCGTCGGAGTAACCTTCCTGATCATCCGGCAGCAAGTCCCCGTCGCTGTCTCCGCTGCCCAGTTGGGCAAGCTGCGCAACAACTTCCAGATAAATATCCTGTTTCACCGACAGATTCGGGGAACCGTTATCCGTCACGGTCAGTGTCAGGGTGTACATACCCTGCGTTAAGGCGCCCGGTGCAAAAATGAACTGATGATCTTCAGTACTCAGGTTCGCCATGGCGCTGTCGCTGGCTTCCCACAGATAGCTGTGACTGTCAGCCGCGTTCGGATCCGTCACGCTGGCCGTCACGGTCACTGATCCTCCGGAAGCATCAATGACATGCCGGGATTCGGTGTCCTGCACAACCTCCGTCGATACTGACGGCGCAACATTTTCCTCCAGAATGCTGAGGAAATAGTGCGATTTACTGCCAAGGTTCACCGACGAAGACAGGCTGATTTCCAGCGTTTCTGTCCCTTCCGGTAACGCGTCACTCAGAACGTCGAATTCAATGATCCCTTCGGTGCCGCTCTGAATCACGACTTCACCATCGGTCAGCGTATGATCACTGCTGTCGCTGGTACCAGATACGGTGTAAGGCACAGTCACTGGGTACGCAGGTGCAGGACCGTTGAGATAGACTCGGACCTTTTGCGTCGTGCCTTCTGTGGCCTTCCCATCTTTGGCAATCGAAACCTGAGGATGCACAACAATCTGCTGGCTGGCCTGCGACTCACGACCGCTGGCATCCACGGCACGCCAGTACACGGTGTGTTTGCCCGGTTTAAAGAACGGTTTCCGATCGACCACAGACACCGCCAGTGCTTTGCCCTGACTGTCCGTGGCATTCGCAACGCCCAGGTTGACCCGGGTAAACAGGCCTGTCGCATTCACCTCAACATCCGCTGGTGCCTGAATCACCGGCGGCTGACTGTCGGCCGATTCAATCACCACGGTGACCAGACCGACCTGCTGATCGGCTTCTCCGTCACTGGCAGCATATTTCAGAGACAAGGTCCCCTGCTGAGTCGTAGTCAGAATTACCTGCCCGTTCTCAATGGAGGTCGTGCCCTTCTCGGTTGTCGCCCAGAGCAGAGACAACGGATCCTGATCAATAT
The DNA here is from genome assembly GCF_054600795.1 of Photobacterium sp. R1. Lineage (NCBI taxonomy): Bacteria > Pseudomonadati > Pseudomonadota > Gammaproteobacteria > Vibrionales > Vibrionaceae > Photobacterium > Photobacterium sp. R1. The sequence continues at coordinate 369,701 of NZ_BAAHZP010000001.1, read as the reverse complement.
CACTGTCATTGCTCAGCACATCCAGCACATACCGGCCCTGCGCATTGGCTTTGAACTGATAGCTGTCCGAGAGAATGACAGGCACGTCATTCACAGGCGTCACCGAAATCGCCACCGTGTAAGTCGCAGAGACCAGCTCACCATCCGTTACCTGATAACTGAAAGTATCGGACCCGTTATAGTCAGCCTGTGGCGTATACAGCCAGCCGCCACTTTGTGCCGTCAGGCCGCTCTGTGCCGTCAGGCTGCCGTGCTGCGGCGATGCAGTGACCAGCAGGCTCAGCGAGCTGCTGTCCACATCGGTCATTGAAGGCACAATCGACAGCGTCTGATCTTCTGCCAGCGAAACGGTCAGGTTTTCCCCTTCCGGCGGATCATTGACGTTCACCACCGTGATATTGAAGGCTGGCAGAGACGCCGTTTCCGGTCCGTCACTGACACTGATAACAATCCCGCTGGTGGTTCCGACATGACTGTTATCCGGCGTACCGGACAGCTGCCCGGTCTGGAGATCAAAACTGGCCCATTCCGGTTTGTTCTGAATGCTGAAGGTCAGCGCATCCTGATCGATATCCGTCGCTTGCGGGATAAAACTGTACGCGCTGTCTTCAGAGACCTGATCCTGCGGCTGGCCGCTGATTTCAGGCGCATCATTGACGTTATTCACCGTAATCGTAAATGCCGGTAACGCTGTGGTTTTATCACCGTCACTCACACTGATGATCACATGGGTGTATTGGCCCACAGCATCATTATCCGGCACGCCAGACAACCGTCCGGTCTGAGGATCAAAACTTGCCCAGGCCGGCATATTGGTAATGCTGAAAGTTAACCCGTCATTTTCGATATCCGATGCTGTTGGCTGGAATTCATAGCTCTGGTCCTGATCCACACTCAGCGAAGGTGTCCCACTGATGGTTGGCGCATCATTGACCGTTTCCACCGTCACAGACACCGTGGCCGTATTCGATGCACTGCCTTCGTTATCATCAATCGTATACGTAAAGCTGTCATCTCCGGACTGATTGGCATCCGGGGTGTAACGCAGGCTGCCGTTGCCCAGATCCAGCAACTGGCCAAACTGAGGCGGCGTCAGAATCTGAATCGAATTCAGATCCAGTGAACCATCCAGATCGCTGTCGTTGGCAATCACCGAAATATCAACAGCCGTGTCTTCCTGCGTCGTCGACTGGTCATCATTGGCGACCGGCGCATCATTCACCGCCTGAACCGTCATGGTCACAGTGGCTATATTCGATACCGCGCCCTGATCATCGCTTACCTGATAAGTAAACTGATCTTCACCGCTGAAATTCAGCGCCGGGGTATACACGACGGCCCCGTTGCTGCCCACACTCACACTGCCCTGCGCTGGTTGAGTGACAATCACTAAGGAATTTGCCTGAATCGTGCCGTCGATATCCTGATCATTCCCGAGGACATTTACCGTATGCGGCGTGTCTTCCAGCAACGTGGCCGTGTCATCTGCCACAATCGGCGCATCATTCACACTGGCCACAGTGACCGTCACCGTCGCTGGCAATGACGTCGCACCCAGGTCATCCTGAACCACATAAGTGAAGCTATCATTGCCGAAGTAATTGGCATTTGGTATATAGGTCACCTTGCCATCGGTGGCGACACTGACCTGCCCTTTTTGCGGCTGAGTAATCACCTGGACAGTGTCTTGCGCCAGTGAACCGTCAATATCACTGTCGTTCGCCAGCACATCCACAACACCGCTTTCATCTTCATCGACTGCCAGCGTATCGGCCACGGTCTGAGGCGCATCATTGACACCTGCGACGTTAATGGTCACCAAAGCGGCGTTAGAAACCAGCCCGGTGCTGTCCTCCACGGTATAAGTCAGTGTATCGGTACCCGCATAATTCGCTTCGGGCTGATACTGAATCTTCCCGTTATCAACACTGGCAGAACCATGCGCAGGCTGCGTAACGATCGTCAGCGTAGACGCCTGCAGGGTATCCCCGGCATCCACATCACTGTCGTTCGCCAGTACATCAAGCTCGACCAGCGTATCTTCATCCGTACTGCCGACATCCGCCGTCGCCACAGGCGTATCGGCAACCGGTGTGACCGTCACCGTCACCGTCGCAGCCGACGAAACCGCCCCGTAAATATCTTCAACCTGATAGGTAAAGGTTTCCGTACCCGCAAAGTTTTCATCCGGTGTATAGGTGATCGTCCCGGTGCCGGTGTTGATGCTGGTGCTGCCGTGCTGAGGCGCGGTCACTACCGTCACACTGGCCGGATTGAGCAGGCTGTCGGTATCGCTGTCATTCGACAGCACATCAATCGCAATCAGGTTATCTTCCGCCACAGTTGCAATGTCGTCCGTCGCAACTGGCTGCGCATTCGCAATTGTAAAGTTGAAGAAGGTTTCATTGCTGAATCCGGCAAATGCATTTCCGGCCACATCCGATAATGCATCATTCGTCATGGTGACATAGTACGTGTGTGTCGGCACAAAGGACTGCGATGGCGATACCGTCAGCTGGTCACCCGAAAGATTCACTTCACTGTCCGTCATCGCGTAAGTAGCCAGCGTGGCAGACGTCGTTGCATCGACAAGACTCAGACTGCCCGCACCAGCCTGGATCGTTTCACTGAATGTAATCACCAGATGACTGTTATAACTGACATCCGTCGCATCATCTGCAGGGCTCAACGTGCTGATATACGGTGCAGTGCCGTCATAGGTCAGCACCAACTGTGTCGCGGCCAGATTTGCGTTGCCATTCGGATCGGTGAACCGTCCGCTGGCGATATCCAGGGTGATATTTCCGTCTGTGCCCGGTGTCAGTGTCGCGGTATATGAGGCACCAGAGCCGGTAAAGTTACTGAGTGTACCGCCGGAGACAATGACATCCCCGGCCGAGAAGTCGCTGCTGCTTTCGCTCAGGGTGAAGGTCAGTGCCGCGGTTTCACCCTGTTTCAGGGCCGACTTATCAGAGGTAATGGTGACCATCGGCTGCAGCGTATCGACGCTGATGGCGAGCTGGAACGCGGCGGTGTTGCCGTTCCCCGCTGCATCCGTAAACACACTGGCGGCCACATCCACCGTCGCCCCTGCGGTACTGTTCGTATCCGGCGTGAAAGTGGCGCTGTAGCTGGTGCCGCTGCCGGTAAAGCTCGACAGCGTACCGCCGGAGACAATCACATCCCCGGCCGCGAAGTCGCTGCTGCTTTCGCTCAGGGTGAAGGTCAGTGCCGCGGTTTCACCCTGCTTCAGGGCCGACTTATCGCTGGTGATGGTGATCATCGGCTGCAGCGTATCGACGCTGATGGCGAGCTGGAACGCGGCGGTGTTGCCGTTCCCCGCTGCATCCGTAAACACACTGGCGGCCACGTCCACGGTTGCCCCTGCGGTACTGTCCGCATCCGGCGTGAAAGTGGCGCTGTAGCTGGTACCGCTGCCGGTAAAGTTCGACAGCGTACCGCCGGAGACAATGACATCCCCGGCCGCGAAATCACTGCTGCTTTCGCTCAGGGTGAAAGTCAGTGCCGCGGTTTCACCCTGCTTCAGGGTTGCCTTGTCGCTGGTGATGGTGACCATCGGCTGCAGCGTATCGACACTGATGGCGAGCTGAGACGCGGCCGTGTTGCCGTTCCCCGCGGCATCCGTAAACACACTGGCGGCCACATCCACCGTTGCACCGGAGGTACTGTCCGCATCCGGCGTGAAAGTGGCGCTGTAACTGGTGCCGCTGCCGGTAAAGTTCGACAGCGTACCGCCGGACACAATGACATCCCCGGCCGAGAAGTCACTGCTGCTTTCGCTCAGGGTAAAGGTTAAGGTCGCGGTTTCACCCTGCTTCAGGGCCGCTTTGTCGCTGTTGATGGTGATCATCGGCTGCAGCGTATCGACGCTGATGGCGAGCTGAGACGCAGCGGTGTTGCCGTTCCCCGCTGCATCCGTAAACACACTGGCGGCCACATCAACGGTTGCCCCTCCAGTACTGTTCGCATCCGGCGTAAAGGTCGCACTGTAGCTGGTGCCGCTGCCGGTAAAGCTCGACAGCGTACCGCCGGAGACAATGACATCCCCGGCCGAGAAGTCGCTGCTGCTTTCACTCAGGGTGAAGGTTAAGGTCGCGGTTTCACCCTGCTTCAGGGTTGCCTTGTCGCTGGTGATGGTGATCATCGGCTGCAGCGTATCGACGCTGATGGCGAGCTGAGACGCAGCGGTGTTGCCGTTCCCCGCGGCATCCGTAAACACACTGGCGGCTACGTCCACGGTTGCCCCTGCGGTACTGTCCGTATCCGGCGTGAAAGTGGCGCTGTAGCTGGTGCCGCTGCCGGTAAAGTTCGACAGCGTACCGCCGGACACAATGACATCCCCGGCCGCGAAATCGCTGCTGCTTTCACTCAGGGTGAAGGTCAGTGCCGCGGTTTCACCCTGCTTCAGGGCCGATTTATCGCTGGTGATGGTGACCGTGGGCGGAATCACATCGACCACAAGACTCAGTTGTATCGCCGCCGTGTTGCTATTCCCAGCACTGTCTGTAAATACATTGGCCGCAACATCAATCGTACCGAGTGTGATATTGAGATTCGGCGTAAAGGTCGCGCTGTAACTGGTACCACTGCCGGTAAAGTTCGACAAACTACCGCCGGACACAGTCACATCTGCGGCCGAGAAGTCGCTGCTGCTTTCACTCAGGGTGAAGGTGAGCGTAGCAGCCTCACCCAGCTTCAGAGCCAACTTATCACTCGTAATGGTAATACCAGGTTTTGTTGTATCCAGGGTTGCGGTACTGGCCACAGCTGTCGCTGCATTCCCGGCAGCATCGGTCAATGTGACGGACAAAACGAGTGTGCCATCGGATAAGCCCGACACGTCGATGCCTGAGACCGTCTGCGAGCCACTACTGAGTGTTCCTGACCCGGTCACTGCTGTTCCACCGCCACTGGAAGTAACGGAATAACTGTATTGTGTGCCTACCTCACCACCGGAGAAGGTAAAAGCGGCACTGCCGGCATTGCTGCTGTTGTATTGACTCTTATCCAGCGCAACGCTGTGTCCGGTAGGCGACGTCGTATCAATCGTGACACTGAGTCCGGATGACGCCACACTCTGGTTATTACTGCTGTCTGTGGCTTTGGCTGTGATCACATGGGTCACGCCTGAGGATAACGTACTGGTCGTGATGCTCCAGTTTCCTCCCGTCACCGACGAGGATCCCAATGGCGTACTGCCTGACTGATCACTGAAAAGTTCCACTGTACTGCCATCTTCAGCGGTGCCGGTAAAGGTCAAAGTGACATTCTTGGTCAGATTATCACTGTCAGAAGTACCGGTATCTGAGGATGAAGATAAATCCGGCGTCGAAGGTGCTGAAGGTGCAACATCATCGGCAACGGAAATTGTGAACGGTTTCTGGTAAGTGGTCGTGCCATCATACGTCTGAACACAAATGCTGTAGCTACCAGGAGACAATGCGCTCCCGGTTTCCAGTATCGCACCGTTAATTTGAAACTGACTGTTATCTGCATCTGAAGTACAGCTGCCGAAAGCACTGCTCCCTTTCGAAACCAGTGAATAGCTGTGTGAGTCCCCGCTGTCAGCATCCGTCGTCGACAAGGTGCCCACATCCGCGCCGGAAGCCGTCGCAGACTGATTGATGTTGGAAGAAGTCAGACTGATATTCGAGGGGGCATTGTTGGATGGTGGTGACGTATTACAATCCGCATCCGTATTACAGAGCTGGCCGGGATTATTGGTACAGACATAGAGATAGCATTCCCCGGCCGCAAGCATGGCTTCTCCGGGCTGTGAGCCGGAAGCCCCGTCCGAAAATGGTGACAGCTCACCGACCACACGTTTCGATGCCTGAAGCCCTGGATTCAGATTTTGAGTTTGGGATAAAAAAGTGTTCAGATCAAATTCAAGCCCGGAAGAGGCCGGCTGAGAAATAGCGGTTGGTTCCGCTTGAGTTGATTCAAAGGGCACAGGCTGTGTCGCCTCTGCGTAGGCGCTCGCGATAAGGAGCTGACTGCCAGCCAACCCCAAAGCCAGCGTCGATATCCAGCGTTTATTATCTTGTTTCACGGGATGAAGAGAGAGTATTTCAGCGCTCACCTCATCCGAGCCTGCGAAGAACTGTCGCGTAGCATGAGCCAATTGCGACATCATCAGTCCGTTGTTCATAATCTGCCTGCAATAGTGTGATGCGAAAAACGAGCGTGATGTCCGCATCACATCTTCCATTCATGGGCGCGAACAACAGCGACTCAACTGAGTACTCAATGAAAAACCCGGTTGAGAACTCAAACCAAAAAAATATGGAAATTAGTGCAACTAGTAGCTATTGAAACAGAGGATGATGAATGTGCAAGAAGCGCATATCAAAAATATGACATATCAGAATATTTTATGATTTCATTTCACCACAAAAATGACGTTTAAAGCATAAAATATTCCGTTCTTTGGTCGGAATATACGTCAATGAATAGTGGATTATTACTGCCAAACAGCAATTCAACGTCATAAATCTGGTTTAAATCGCCTGAAAACACCAAACGTGCAATTTCATGACCATTGCGGATATCAATCACGCTCACGCCGGACAGTAATTCGTTTTTTTTCTCCAGAAGCGGCATATCCGTGTGCCGGGAAGAACCGTCTTTTGCCTTCCGGACTCTGGATAACCCGACAAAAGCCATTTCACCAAATAGCCGGAGTCCGCGAGTAAATCCATCAAACTCGGCCACCAGCTCCAGATCCGCTTTCGTGGCAGGCAAACTTGACTCTAAACAACGCCACAGCCGCCCGGTACCGGATTCACAAAAATACAGATATCCCTGATGAAGTCTCGGCGAATGGGGCAAACACAGGCCACTGAGCACGGTCTGATTATCCTCAATCCGCATAATCTGACCATCGAAACTACTGCCTTCCCGCCAGCCGTACTGAACATCCGAAACTGCAAAATAACTGACGTAAGCTGGCGATCCGTCTTTCATGGCCAGCCCGTTCAGATGGCAGCGGTCTTCAGCAACCAGCTCTGAAATAAACGGCGGCCGCCAGACATATTCAAAACTTTTCCCGTAAACCGCTTTGGCAATACAATTAAACCGGGTGTTCACCATAAACAGCGCTTCATTTCCCCAGGCTAGATCATGTGTATTCAGTTCACCCGTCATGATGGAACCACAGGGATAAAAAATGGTATCCCGCGCCGTCGAATGATCCGGTGACATCACCAGTTCCGAAGATGACATTACTTGCCGGTATTCCCAAAGCTGATGAGCTGCAGCCAGAGATAACCGCTGCTGATCGTCACGCAATGCAATCCCGAGTAACTGAGGAACCCGGACATGTTCAACCCGGAGGGTTTCCCCATCACTGTTGATGACAAACAGACAATCCAGATGATGAGCACTCACCAATAAACTGCTTTTCATAGAATGCAGCAACATTGGAAAACGAGCACAACTGGTCATGACGTAATTGAGTTTCACTTCTTGGTCAGTCATAGCGATTGATTTTTATCCGGAAATAAAGATATGGTGCTTACAATATATACAGACTCAGATATTTCATTCTGACTTTCACGGGTAAATTATGCGTCTCGATAAAGCCTGCATCCGAATTGGTGATGTCGATATCACCGAAATCACCCGGCATTTGAAACAATTACCGGATTCCGCCTGGAAGGCAAATACTTATCGCCAAAACACCTATGCAGTGCACAAACAGACGGAAAGTCTGGTGCTGTATTTTAAAACCGATGAATTTACTGAAACTAATACGGAATTATTATCGGTCATGCAGCCTTTGCTGGCCCCGATATTTGCCCGTTTCGCGCAATACTATGGTTATTCCAAACTGGATATTGCGAAACTGATGTTTGCCAAATTACCGGCAGGTGCTGAAATTGCGGAACACAGTGACAGCGCACCGATATTTGCCCGGTACCACCGCATTCATGTGCCAATAGTGACCAATGATGCCGTCATGTTTTATTTGGATCAGCAACCATTCCATTTTAAAACCGGGGTGATGTACGACATCAATAATCTTGGATTACACCGTGTGGTCAATCCCTCTGATGAAGACAGGATTCACCTGATTTTCGATGCCAGGCCCGTCAAACGTATTCAAAACGCCAGCAGCCACTTGTTTATCTTGAGCCCGAACAATTCCGGATCATCCCTCATGTCTGCTGCGCTCAGCGACTGTCAAAATGCCATTACCCTGCCTGGTGAAGGTCATTATATTGCCGGATTTGCCGGACCGAATCCCAACCGGGATAACAGTCATTTTGTCTGGAGCCAGTTCAATACACTGAATAAACTTCAGAGCTCCAAAGCTTACGACTGGCCGGCAATTCGCAACCTCTGGTCCGGCGTGGCAACGCCGCAATCCGGGACTGCCAGTATCTTTGTGGAAAAATCACCCTGTAACATTGCCCGGATGGCGATGTTAGCTGAGGAGTTTGATGATGCGAAATTCCTCTTTCTGATCCGTAATCCATACGCCATGTTTGAATCAGTCGTCCGGGCCAGACGGGATTTACCAGAGGTTGAATCCATGGCAGCACAACATGTTTTGTGGTGCTTCCGGCAGCAGGAGACAAATTTACAGCAGTGCCAGTCTCCTCACCTGTTAATTCGTTATGAAGACGTCTGCGATTCACCGGAAGCGACTGCGCAGACAATCCGCAAATTTATTCCGGCGTTTGAAGACATCGACTTCATCCCGCCACGATGGGTGAAGGGTCAGAAGTCTGCACTGGAAAATCGTAATGCAACGCAAATCGCCAGGCTGACGGACAATGAGCGGGCTGTCGCAGAAGCCTTTTTTCAGCCGAATGCGGAACTGTTTGCTCGATTTGGTTACCCGGTTTAATCCGCTGGCTTATACGCCAGCGAAGACCGGTCGCAGGCTGGGCGGATACCAAATCATCCGCTCATAAGGCGGCTCTGCCTGCTCAATGGTAAATCCCAGTTTCAGGTAAAGCTGCCTTGCGCCCTGATTGATCTGCTGAACCGAGAGCATCATGGGCGCCTTTAACTGATTCGCTGAATACATAAATGACCGGACCACGGCTTCGCCCAGACCATGCCCTCTGGCTTCCCGTTTAAAAGCAATATCAATGAGATGCACCTTGCCCTGAGAAAAATCCAGCACCGCTCTGCCAACCGCTTCTTTGTGATACTCAATCACAAAATAAAGAGCTTCAGGAAACTGATCGCCATAGCCCTGATTCATGGCTTTGAACTGCATGTCGATCAGCGACTCAATAAAATCACGTTCACCGTCAATCAAACGCAAATCATCCCGTCGCTCGTTATGTAATTGCTCCAGAAATATACGGTCTGCCGCCGAACTGTTCGAAGGCCGGACATGTAAACCACCCGGCAGTTTTAAATCCTGTAATTGCATCTTTTTTCTTCCTTGTATCAAAGCGTTACATTGTGATTCTGCGTCCTTTGCACATGCTGCATCAGGCTTTGTGCATCCAGAACCGGCTGACTGAACTGGCGCACCAAATGATGTAACTGAGCAGCCGTCAGCGTGGGATGAACACTCAGCACGGCAGCCAGTACGCCCGTGGTTGCCGCCGTGGCTGCAGAGGTGTTTGAATACGCCAGACTGTAAGTCTGGGTTGCACTTGAATAAACCTGATAGGGAACTTCAACGGCAGTGGCAAGATTGCGGCCCGTTGCGGGCCATTGTGTACCCGCACTTACCGCATTCACGACCAGCACCTGCGGTTGTGCCGCCAGCGCAAAACTCGCATCCAGATTCTGTGACTGATTTCCGGCTGCAGCAACCACGACCAGCCCTTTGCCATGTCGCCCCTGTGCTTTCAGCATGAGCAACGCATCCGTCAGCGCTTGCTGCGTAAATGGCAATGTCCAGGCTGCCTGAATCAAATCTGCATCCTTCAGAAAGGCCAGTTGCAACGCAATCAGAATATCTGAAGTCCAGTTTTTATCCCGGCGCAGTAAAATGGCACTGGCATCCGGCGCCAGCCCGGTAAAATCCGGATGCCGCGACCAGATCATCGCTAAATCACCATCGCCATGTAGCGTATCGAACTGAAACGCCGCTAACGCTTTTGCGTTCAGCGGAAGTTCACGACGATGATCCACATCGTAATGAAACAGCACCGACATCGGCTGCAGCGTTGGATCTGATAAACTGAAAGCCGCATCAATCACAGCTACCCGCATGCCCGCCCCCGCCTGCGCAGGCCAATGAGTCAGAGATAGCTGGGTTCTGACAGCTTTCGCCTGAACGCTGGGTGAAAATACAGGTTCCCGGTTTCGATGCAGCCGAACTTGCAGGAAATCAGGTTCAGCCAGCGTCACCCCGTCAGCATGCCGTAACGACTCAACCAGACTCAGAGAGTCTGCCGCCCCCTGTGTCAACACCACGGACCAATAGGCGGACTCCAGCTCAAACACCCGGGCCACTCGCCGGCCTTTCAGGGCATCAAGCTGATTGAAATTCAGTGATTTGTCATGACGAAACAAGACCCGATGGCTCAGCCGGAGACCTGCGTTCCCCATCGCAGGATGCGAATACACCGGCTCATCCTGCTGAAGCTTTTCAAAAGACAACCTGACCGGTTGTCCCTGATACTGCACCGTCAGCGATGCCGGCCAGATCTTGCGGGCCTCAGCCTGACCCGCTACAAAGATCGCAAACAGCACAATCAGCCAGTAAATGCTGATTGTGCGCATTCCAAATACCTTAGTGACAGTCACAGCCTGAACATCGTCATGAACGGACCGGATAAACCCCGTCAATACAGATGCAAAAGTTAATGGCCAGATACGGCTGCATATTTTCATGCGAAAGGCTCTGACCCGCCATATCCAGACTGCCAAGATTCAGTTTGGTATCAACATCGCCTGTACTGTATCGGTTTTCAACCGTGATGCTATCCGTCAACAGACCCGGTACGGCTCCCTGTGCAACATCTGTAGAACCTGGTTTAAAGGTACCCGACAACTGATGGGTGTGAGGCGGGATCTGTTGATCGGTCAATGAAACCTGATCACTCCCGATGACATTACCAATCTGATATGGGGTTAACCCCGGTCCCCGGCCTGCCCCCATAGGTACCCTGCCCCTGAGATCCGGCAGATAAAAATAGTTCGGGTCCCATGGACCAAAAATATTCTGAATCACGGAGAACAAAGCCTGGTTCTGTACAGTGCTCATTTTCTGCCCGTAACAGACGGCCCAGTAACGAGGCGCATAGTTGTAAGGCATCATCATGATTTCGCCGTAAAATGCTTCACTCATCTTGCCATCCCCTCAGCTTCTTTGCGGGTAAACACCCGCTGTGCAGATAATAAAATTCAGCGCCAGCACGGATGCCATATTATTGTGCGCCAGGCCGCGGCCCGTGGATGCAATCGCGTCCGTTTTCATAGCAACCATGTCTTCTGCCGCCGGATTGGCAAAATACTGATTTGCTTTCCCCAGGACAAAAGAGGAAGAGGGTTCAGGTGAGACGGCGCTGTCAGAAGAAGCGATGAGTGAATGCGTATGTTCCGGCAGATTTTTAATGTCAAGAACCACAGATTCTTCTCCGAACCGACTCCCCTGATTTCTGAGTGTCAGCCCTTTGCCCTGCCCCATACCAACCGGCACGCGCCCCCGAAGATCAGGCAAAGCAAATGTTGTGCGACCATCCCCGCCATTGGTGGTTCCAAGCAACGAATACAGCGCTTCATTGTTCACAATAGGCACCACATCACCGTAGCAATATGCCCACTGCTCAGGTGAATAGTTACCCGCAAAAAGCGTAATTTCCGACAGAAAACGTGTAGACATAAATAATCTCCATTTCAATCTCTATTCGGGAAAATACCGGTCAAAGCAATGCAAAAATTCACGGCGGTACTTGGCTGCATATTGTTATGCGCAGTACCGGCACCGGTTGCACCGATTGCCAGCCCATTCATCTTCACCAGATTGGCAGGTAAGGAATAAACAGATGTATTCTGGGCTGATGCTGCAAAGACCGTCGGCTGCGTCAGCTTTTTATTATTTGGTCTTGGCGAGTCGCCTACTTGTGATGAAGCATTCACGACATGATTATGAGCAGGCATTTCTGATTGCAGCAAGGCTACGGACTCCAAGCCGCCAAGTTGTCCCTGACTCAGATTCGTGTTTGAAGGTTTGAGGGTTCCGGGATTGACCGGCATTCGCCCCTGTAAATCCGGTAATTGGAAATTCAATTGCGGGGTGCCGCCAAATGTATTTCCCAAGAGCACATAGAGTGTCTGGTTCTGGTTGATATCCAGGATTTGGCCATTACACAACGCATAGTTCCTGGGTGCAAAAAATGCCCCAAACATCTGAATATTACCGATATAAGGTTCCATACTCACCTCTGCTGATTAAGACTGGACTGCCTTCCGGGAGAAAATCACTTCCAGCTCTTTTTCAGAATTCGGGGAAACAAACAGTGCTGCTTCACCTAATTTCTGGTGGCTGAATAAATAAGTACCCTGTGCTATACCACCCTCTAAATCGCCACAATTGAGATACAACGCAAAAGAATCCCACGCCTTATTTTGCATGTTTGTCCGTTGCACACCGGTAATCTCAATATTTCGGGTTGTCTTGTCATCCAATGCCACTGATATTTTTTCGCCGACCATTTTTTCCAGTCGTTCGAAAGTAAACTGCTCCATGTCGCCTCCCGTCACAATTACATTTACTGCTGATGGATGTTTCAGTTTCCACCCATTAGGTGTAGAGCAAGAAATCCCCTCCAACAAAACGGATCATGAAAACTTGATGTTCGATCATACAAACACATCTGGATATACAGAGAAAACATACAGTATTGATATCGCGATAAAAAATGACCCGGCAACCAATGGATTGATGAGTCGATATGTATCCGTCAGCGTTCGCAGCGTATGTCGGGGGAGATTGAATGAATCAGGAGGAAAGACGATCAGCAGAGCGCCAGATGCAATATAGGATAAGGGTTACCTTGCCCGTCCAGCGGCGAACGGCTGGTTACCGTAAACCCCAAATGCTGATAAAACCCTAACGCTTGTTCATTTTGCTCATTAACATCCACTTTCTTTACACTCTGAACATGAATGGCATGATGCACCAATGCAGAACCCACACCTTTGCCCCGGACATCCGGTGAAACAAAAAGCATTTCAATATTGTCACCATGTACACCACAAAATCCCATGATTTCCCCATCCGGGTTTCTGACACACTTCAGGTCTACCGCATCGAAATACTGATTCAGAATGAGCGGCTTCAGGGCCTGCAGATCAGCTTCCTTCAGAAAGTCGTGAGTCGCTCTGACGGAAGATTCCCAAATCTCTATCAATTTCTGATGATCTTTCTTTTTCGCTTGTTCTATTTTCATCATAACGCTTACCAAACCATTTCATTGAAAAAGCTATCAACATTTATTTTTCAAAGAACCATTCAAATAGTTTTCAATTTACTTTGAACGGCCGCGGTACCAAGCATAAACAATCATCAGCAGGCCAGTGAATAAAGCTGGTAGTTTCATCTCCGCCAGGAGTTCCCATTCGCTGTCATAACCTGAAACCACACGAGCATAGTCGTCGGTCCCGGAGAATGACGTAAATGGTTCGGAGGATACACTCACCGGAAACCAGTCACTGGCAAACAGGGCAAGCGAACCAATCAAGAATATCCATCCAAACATGGCAATGAACTTCATCATCAATTACCTCGAATGATTTTTAAAAAATGTCCAGATGACTGCTGCTCCGTCAATATCTCTGTTTTTCTGTCCCAAAATCCGGGGAAGATCGGGCAAGTCACTGCCCGGCAGAGTATGACCGCCACCAATGACCGTATACAGTTCCACCAGACATGAGCTTCCATAAATTGTCCGGGTCACTCGCGAACTGTCACCTGTGTCCCGATCCGGTAATTGTCGGGTTTCTGGCATACCACGGCATTGATTCTGCTGTCGCCAAAACAACACTGTCTCTTGCGTTGAAACCACTTTCCCCCGCCTTTGACGAAAAAAACGGACATCCCCGCCATCATAAGGTACCAGAGGATCTGCCGTACCATTCATCACAAGGACAGGAAGCGAAGCTGCTGGCTGACAGGTTTTGTATATGCGCCTGGGAATATTGGCCGCAATCGGGGCAATGGCGGCCAATTTAGCACTGAGTTCACATCCCAAGCGCAAGGTCATCATACCGCCGTTGGAAATGCCGGTGACATACACCCGCGTCGGATCAACATGATATTGATGAACAAAACGATCGATGAGCGCAGAAATATACGCAACATCATCAACTCGTCCTTCAATATCACCACGAAATGTCAGGTCTCTGCCGTCACGCCAAAAAGCATCCACACCATTGGGGTATGCCACAATGAAATGTTCGCGGTCTGCCAATGCCGTAAATCCCATATAGCGGGCAGGTGTGAGACCATCCCCTTTTCCGCCGCCATGGAGCACCAGCACCAGAGGCAATCTGGCCAGTGTCCGGGAAACCGGTGGAAAGTGAACATAATAACTGCGTTGCAATCCATCAATCATGATGGACTGTTGCACGACACCTGAAGCCTTCTCTGCCCGATTGTTGAGCGACTGTGCACTTGCTGCGACCGGGATGAACAGCACGGCAAAGATGACGAATAAAGCTGAGATTAACTGACGCACTGATTCCTCCATGCTGATGATTCAATATAACTCTGCTTCAATATGATGCAGCATTCGGCGTATTTTTCATCTGAACAGTCTCAGCAACTCAGGTGAAGTGCTGACTGTCAGTTTTGTGCTTTGCCTGCTTCCAGAATTGGTAAACCGGCTTCTGTCGGAATATAAATTCGCTCCCCTTTACCGTCCTGAAGCCCTTTGATCCACACATAACGAAGATACTCTTCATTATTTTTCAGCGATTTGCCAATAATTCGGTTCGCTTCAGCTGCAGCTTTTGCCCGCTCTATATCGGCCTGGCCTTCAGCTTTCGCCAGAGTAATTCTGGCTTTTGCCTGCATGAGTGAAGCCTGTTCTCTCGCTTTTGCTTCTTCAATCAGAATCTTTTTGCTCCATTCCGCTTCTTTCAGCGCCGCAATCCCATCCATTTCCTGCTTATACACTTTGTACTGAGGCCAAGCCCAAAGCGTCAGTAAAATACTGCCAACAATCACAACCATTAAAAATACAAGACTTCCAAAAGCAATCGCGTGCCGGTTCGGGTGCATCTCTTTTCCTTCTTTAAAACTATCCTGAAATAGGAACAACAATATTCATCAATGAATGATGGAAATTCACATCCATAAAGAAAGGCACACTTGGCGGTTCAAGCATGCCATTTTTTAACGGAAGTATGCTGCATGCACATTGTGCATGCCCCGGAATAAAAACTTTAGACCCAGCCCAGCTGCTGGAGGCTAAAACCATCATTCCAGATTTTTGTCATATGCCGGATGAGGTTTCCCTCAAACTGCATGACGTATACGTAGTCCGCCGCCACCGTTTTACCTGTCGGATCAACCGGGCCACCCGGTCCGGTATTTGTACCGTGATAGACCGCATAAGCCGCCACACAGGCACGCTCTGAGTCCTCGGCAAAGAAACGCAGCTCATAGTGGCCATCGGGTATCGGGCCAAACAGACCTTTCGTCCATTCGGTATACCCCTGAATTGTTCTGATATCGGCAAGCGCCGCAGCCTGCGCTGAAAAAGTCGCATCGGAGTGACAATAGGTTTTACAAACTTCCCAACCTTTCCCTGTTTCACACGCATCAAAGAACTGCAGCGCTTGTTCAGCCAACCCACTCATAATGACATCCTATTTTTGAGAAAACCGGACTATGAGTGTGAACCATCACAGGGATCTTTGGTGACTCACTTTTACACATCCCTCTTGAAATCATTGGGTGCTCAACAGACTTCAGCCCATCAGTCACGCAACACAATGAATCGCATCACCAGGTGTAATGCGAGTTGTCATCTGACGGATCACGCGGCATTAAAATTTCGGTTCACCGTCAGGGACATCATGGTGTAAGCATGTGATTTTCCATCGATTCGGAACTTATCTTCAATTTCGCCACACTTGATAAAGCCACACTTTCGGTAAAGCGCTTTCGCTGCATGATTTTCAGAAAGAACCCAAAGATCGATATATTCAATGGCCGTATGGGTTCGGACCCAGTCGATGAGAAAAGCAATGAGCTGGGTTCCTAAACCTTGTCCTCTGACAGCAGCGTCAACCCCCATCCCCAGCAACACCCGATGCTCAGTATGGCGGTCAGGATACGGCCTGATATCAATATGACCGATCACTGCATCACCCTCTGTTGCGATAAACAGCTTCCGCCAGCCAAGCTCATCAATCTCACGAGGCACTGCCAACCTGAAACGCTGCTCCAGCTCTGGCGTCAATTTCGACGCTTCGGCAGATAACGGCTGAAAGAATGGTGTCGAACCGATTCCATTTTCCCGAAGGTGTCTATCTAAATAAGCAAAGAACCCATCCAGGTGATGTTCTGTCGCTAATTGAAGTTCTATATTCACGAAAACCTCCCAATTTATTTACAGTATTCAACTGGCCAATTCACCAGACAGCATCAACCCGAACCTCAGCATCAGAGCTGGTTCTCCTGCGCTGTGATCGGACGCTTTCCGATTTGTCCCAAATGTGTGTCATGAAAGCCCGACGCATATTTCAGGCCATAACCCAGCGCACGGTCAAAACCAATATGCGCGCACCAGATTAATCCAGCCTGAATCAACAGATCCGATGCATTCAAATAACCAACGGCAATCATGGTCAATGCACCGACCAGCGAATGAGTCAGATTGTAAGCAATTGCGCCCAGCTTCGAATGAAAAAGGTAAGCGAACAAGGCAAGATCTGGTGCAAAGATGAACCAGGCAAATGTCGACCACGACATGTTAAAGTGCGCATAAACAAGTAATGAGATGACAAAAAGGCACAATCCTTCCATTCGAAGCAATGTGCGAACATTTCCGGTTGCTGATGACATTTCCCATCTTCCTGTGCGATTGAAAAAGCGAAGTATAGTATGACCGTGATTGATGAAACTTTTCTGCGATAAGTTGTTCAACATTCGTTATCCATACATAAAACTGCACTTGACGAAGATCACCACGGGCTGTTTTCTGCACATGCCGGATGCCGTATTTCAATTCGGCATGATACGAAACAAATACATCTGTGATTTCAGGAAGATCACAATAAAAACTGTTATCAACTTCACTCAGACGTCAAGAATGTGTTCTCAGTATCCATTCCCAACCGACAGGCCAGACACCTGAGCCAGCGAGACTGAACAAACGATAAAGCCTGATGTTTCTAGTTCCCGATCGTTTCTCACATGCGCTGCGCCATCAACCTTTTCTGTTTTTTTGAGCCAACAGAAACAGTGAAGGAACTTAGGACGGTATCCTTTTCAGAATTGCTCTATACAGCACATTGGCATCAACCCCAAATGATCTCAGCTTGAAAGGTTTATCTCTACGCTTTGAGACAACCCATACTTCAGGAATACGGTGACCTCTCTCAAATTGATCCACTAGATGAACCCCCTGAATTTCATGAAATTTCATTTCTTTTTTTGACAAAGGATAACGAATTTCGATAGCGTGATTGCCCAAGCAGATACCTGTCGGTGTCTTTAAATACTCATAGGAAAAAACCACCAGAATAAAGGCGAGCCCTGTATAACCAAGAAATATAGAATCTGATGTCTCAGCCCACATGATCATAAGGGCTGAAACGAAGACTGTGCCAAATATCATGAAAAGATGATAGCCAAAAATTTTTTTGAATACATCTCTGTCGTAGTCACCACCTTCTGCTGGCATGCTTTCGACAATATGGCTTCTCAATAAATCATATTCAGTCAAATCATAGGAAACACGAATGATGTTCTTCCCACTAAAATCATGTATATCCAAGCGTTGCGTGATAAATTTTTCTTTTACTTCTGATATATCCAGCCAAGACACAAAACCATTGTCTTTTCCTTTATATTTATGCCATAAGCCATTATCATCACACTCAATATCATATTGGTATAACTTCCGGAATTCATACCCTGCATAGGCCATGAAAAGAACAAGAAAAATACTCGCGCATAAAGACATCTGAAAAGCTTCTTCAGGATCACCAATTTTTTCATCGGGCAGAAACGCCCAAAGATTCACTAAAATAAGCAATAAAAAGCTGAGCAAAAAAACAAATTTTATTTTATTCACATAAGATTTTTTCAATGTAAAAATATGCATAAAACTTCCAAATCATAGTGTGGATTTTCATCACTGCATGATACTTTCATTCATCCTTGTAAAAGTTTCAGACCATAATATAAACAGACACACTGACTATCTAAAGTAACGTTTAATCGTCATTATTATATAGATATGTGCTCTGAAAAATCAGAACACATAATTTTTATCACATGTTTTATTCACTGATTCAAATTTAAATCAATGTACATAAACCCGATACGCTGTATTGCAGTCATTCTTATCTTTTAAGTCGACTCTGACTTTTTTATTCGCCATTTTGGCTGCCAGCAAAATGCTGAGTGCGGTATCTGTATCTGTATTTTCTTTTGTAAAACGAACTTCAGAGCATGAGCATTCATTCGTATTCGATCTTGTTGTTGCATAAATATTTCCTGATGCAGAATCAAGGCCGACCAGACCAGGCAATTCATTATAATTTTGAGAGCAAATTTCAGCCAGACTTGCCTGCGAATACACGGTGCATGCCAGCAGTAGCGACAATTTCATCATTTTTTTCATCATATAGCCCTTAATCAATGTCAATCGGAGAAATCATTAAAACAACCTTGCACGAATGCGTCATATCCGCACAAAAACTGAGTCCGCTTTTTAGAGAGAACACCAAGCCAAAGTGCATACTCACGCTCCCGAAGTACGCTACAGTTCGAAAGCAAATGCGAAATTGCAAGCATAATAAGATGATATGCCCTTAATTTCATTAATCTTTAGAGTTTTCTTGAGATATCTGTGGATTCGGACAAAATTATGCTTCTAAAGCCTGGTCTGCCGGAAGACTGCAGCCAGGCTAAGATGACATCTTCAATGATGATAAGAAATATCCGATTTCATCCAACACTGAGATTCAGCACCATTGGCACATCCAGCATGCCGTCCCGATCACGGATGCCGTCGACACGTTGAAAACCGAATGCCTGATAGACACGTTCAGCATTCAATGCGGAATTCACTGTAAACTGACCCGGATTTCCATGCTGCAGGCATGCATTTTTCGCCGTTTCCCAGAGCTGGCGTGAAAGCCCTTTACCATGATGATCATCACGCACAAACAAATGATACAGATGGCTGTTTTCCTTCATGCCAACCACACCAATGATCTCACCCGACACCTGTTCAGCGACATGATAACGATACCCCTGGTTCAGATAATTCGTAATACTTTGCGCCGACATCGTGTTCAGCAACATCTCATGGACTTGAGGGGCGACGGTTGGCAAAACATGCTGTCGTAATGTGGGTTGAATCAGTTCGCTGATGGCCTTCGCATCAGACAAATCTGCAATACGAATACTCATTGATTCTCCCCGAAAACCGGACTGAAAAAGCTTCTTTCATAACTCAGAAAACACCGGGTTTCTTCCGCAAATTGAACCGCGCGGATACATTCAGGATCATCTTTGGCTTGATTGCGATACGCTTCGTATGCCGCCAGACTCGGAAAAGAAAACAACGCCAGTGCGATATCACTTGCACCTTCTGAGGGCAGGAAATAGCCGTGATGCTGACCGCCAAACCGATTCACCAGCGGGATCCACATCCGGGCATATTCTTCGAATTCTTTCACTTTATACGGGTCAATCACGTAACGTAAATAACAGGTCACCATATTTAAATCCTTTTCACAGAGACTGTCGCGAGCTGGCCGTTATGCCAGCGAGAAAGAAGTAGAATGGCACTAAGTGCGCCCAGTAAAGCAAATCCCATATCAGACTGGGTATCCCAGACATACCCCTGGGTCCCCAGGAATGCTTCTGCATTTTCCCCGGTTGCCAGAGCCACCCACCATTCAATCAGTTCATAAAATGCACTGAAGGCTAAACAAATCGAGACCGAAACAAAGCTCACCCAGAATGCCCCGTTGATGATTTGTTTTCGGATCAGAATCTCACGCGCCAGAATGGCAGGCACAAAGCCCTGAAAAAAATGTCCGACTTTGTCGTAATTATTCCGTTCGGCCCCAAAAAGATTGTCAAACCATGGCACTTCCGCGTACGTGTAATGACCACCGACCATCAGGACAATACAGTGAAGTAAAATCAGCCCATACAATAGCGGTGTCAGCCGGAATGTCTTGTATGTCCAGACAATCAGAACCAGTCCAATCATGGCCGGAAGGACTTCCAGAAACCAGGTGAATGTATCTTTGGGTTCAATACCAGACCAGATCAGTACAGAAGCAAAAATAGCCAGCCAGATAAATTTCATCGTCTTGCCTTTGTTATCAGTGTGAAATAAAAACTTGTATCGGAGTGTAATTAATCTGTCCGGACCGGCAAACGGATATCATCATCATGACAAAACATCATGGCAATATCTTCTGCCAGCACCCGACTGAGAGAAAGAGGCGGAATGGAATGGCGATCAAAAAAAGCGACTTCCGAGATTTCAAGATTCTCACTCGGATCACCTGAAATATAATCACAGAGAAAAAACAACTTATAAATATGATAAGGATACGCCGGCTGATAAGGGTGTGCGGCTCTGTCTTTGATTGCAACCAGTCTGGGATTGCCCACCAGAAGACCGGATTCTTCCATCACTTCACGAACGATCCCTTCCGACGGTGTCTCACAGACATCAGCCCAGCCACCCGGTAAGGTCCAGCAATCATCTTCCCGCTCTCGCACGAGCAGTATCCGGTCTTCACGAATCACACCCGCCCTCAAATCGACTTTCGGCGTCGGATATCCCGTTTCCGGAATAAAAAGATTCTGAATTTTTGCCAATGGCTCATGACTGAGCTCAGCCAGCATTTGCTGGGAAATCGCTTCTATCTGGCCAAACCGTTCCAGATCATACGGATCTTTTGTGTAAGCTTTACCCGCCTGGGCGATCGCCTGCAGCTGAATTGCCCATACCAACGGGTCTGCCATTCTTATCTCAGCTCTCGTGCCTCATTACAGAATATGCACAATAACACACTACATCAGTACACGCACTGCCGTTATTCCTGATTTCCGGGCATCAAACCATAAGGTAAATTGGTAAACATTCCGGGTTGCCGCTGGTAAACAGGGGCTGGATGCGCGCCACGCCAGTCCAGCAGCATAATTGCCAGGGTGTTACGGTGCTCGCTATCCACCAGCTCGGTTTCCCCTTTCACCGATGGCACCATACCCGCTTTTCGGTCGATAGCTTTCTGAATGGCTTTTCGCGCTTTTTCAACAACCGGATCTTTTTCCAGACCCGCCAAAAGAAAACTGATACCGACCTCGGCAATCACATCTTCTTTGGTGTGCAGAAGGATATGATCGATGTTGTGACGAAAGTGATCGTAAATCCACTGAAAGTCACTTTCCCTGAGCTGATACTGATAATAGGACGAAGCCGCAAACAGGATATGCGTCATCCCATAAATTTTGTTCATGTACTGCTGCTCGCTCAGTTGCTTGTCTTTGCTGTCAGGATAGGTCGCACGGAAAGCCGTAATAAAAGGCTCCACCACATCCTGCTCTCCCAGCTGACGGAGCCAGTAAACCTGATTCGCCAGTTGAGCTGCCCAGGCCCGAATCATCTCCGGATCAGTCGCATACCGTGCAAAGTCGTATCGGCGGAGAATCTCCCGCAGCTTGTGATCAGATTTATGTTTCAGACCGTATTCATTCGCCCGTGCCATTGACCCCAGTAAATCGACACCCAAAAAATAATATTCGGGATACTTGCGGGTCGCCAGGTACCGCAGCTCACTGCGCGCCCCTTCTTTCTGACTGTATCTGGCTTCACGCGCATCGGAGTAAGCCTTTACTTGCGCAGTTGTGTAGATGTCTTCACTGACTTCATTCAGACGGTCCGCCACCCGTGCCATATCTGCCCACACCGCCGATTTATATTTTGGGTCTAAAGTCTGGCGGTACATTCGCAAACCATAATGGCCCATCTTAAAGGCGGGCAGCATATAAAGCCGGGTTTCGAAGGTATGCCGAATCAGGGCTGCATCCTCAGCATAAGCAGGTAGCACCTGTTGCTGAACAACCGCATGATTCTGCTGAGGATAGATTTGTACTGCCGACCACCCCGGCAATGACAGCAAGGCAATCAGAAGATAGATGATAGAGCTGCGTACCGTTTTCATAACAATCCCTTTATGTATGAATGACATAAACATAGCAAAGCTATGGCGAGCTGAAGTCAGCCAAATGTCATTTCAGGCCCGGACGAAAGCACGTTTAAATGTGATAAATCCACCGATAAGTCAGGTTGATCCGTTCACCTGAATGCTGCTGTGTTTTTGGCACACTGTGCGCCCAGTTGGACTGGGTCTGGCCAGCCATGACCAGAAGAGAACCATGGCCAAGCTGGAATTCAATTTTCTCAGCCGTACGTTTATGTTTCAGTAAAAATCGCCGGCTTTCTCCAAATGTCACTGAGGCGATGACCGGCTGTGGACCCAGCTCGGGCTCATTATCCTGATGCCAGCCCATACTGTCCTGCCCGTTGCGATACAGGTTGGCGAGTACCGAATTGAACTGGCTTTGACAAGCAGTTTCGCAAGCCATTTTGATTGCCAGCAGTTCCGGCGTCCACGGTTCTGGCTGCATCGTCAGGCCGGAATAACTGTATTGCGCTTCGCCGCACCAGGACTGCAAACGAGGCTGCAACACCTGCCTGCCATAGAGTGTAATCGCCTCCTGCTTCCAGTGCAGTGACTGACGCAGTGCCGCAAAATACCGGTCAGATTCAGTCGATTCAAAGAATGCCGGCGCCCAGTACAAACGGCCGCCATCAATTTCAATCCATTCCCCTTGTGAAGATGCCGGGGTAAATAAGTCCAGATTCATCATCAGCTTTTAATTGATCAGCCTGTATTCACAGGCAATTGCACATCCACCCACACCAGCCGGTGATCCGAGCTGATTTCAGCACGTTCCCTGCCGTCTTCCCCTGCCACCAGCTTCAGAAGCGGATCTTTCTTATCCGGCCAGAACACACCGCTGTTCATGACCGAAAAGTCTGTGGACGGCAGCACATAATCCAGTCGCAAGCCGCCCAGATGGGTCCATTCCGAGCTTCGGCCACGTCGCAGTTTCCACGGGCGGAAAAACCGGCCGCCCAGGCTTTTGGGCGTCAATTTACCTTCACTCACGGCGCGGTGAATCCGGGGGTGATACAGCAGGTGATGCAGTGCCAGCGCCATTCCCTCACCGTCATGCAGATCGGCATTGAGATCCCCCAGCAGCACAAACGGCTCATCGGCAGACAGTCCGCCTCGCCGTCCCTGATCATCTGCCAGATAACTTTCATTCCCGATGATATCCGTCAACAGACGCAGTTCATCATGGTTACGGCGGGCATTCCGCCGTTCCGGACCGTCAAACACCGGCGGCGTCGGATGCGCACAAAGCAACTGAAAGCGCTGCTGTCCGATCTGAACCGGCAGCAACAGATGGTTTTTTGAAGACAATCGGAGCGCATTCATTGCCGCTGCGCTGTAATACTCATCCGGCATCAGGTTTTCTGGCATGTGCTGCCATAAAAACGTCTGCCAGCTTCGAAGCTCTGCTTCAATCAGGGGATAACGCGACAACACGACAAAGCCGAAATGACCATGATGAAAACCAAATCCCTGTCCGTCCTGAGGCAGCGTCAGTGCTCCGTCACCATCAAGATCAACCTGGCACAGCAAGCCCGTATTCGATGGCGGACAATAGCGATAGGGATAATCCACGGGGACCTGACCGTGCTGAGGCTCCGCCAGATAATAACGACAGAAGTCTTCCAGACTGCCGTCATCTCCGCCCTCTCCGGGGTGATCGAATTCGCACAGCAGTAATACATCCGGCTGTATGCGCTGAATCATGGCGGCCAGACGGGAAATCCGGGCATCACCCGGCTCGGCGAGTGTTTGTCTCATCCGGCCAGGTTCGGGGTCAGACATCGCTGCATTCAAAACAGCGATACGTATGGTCGGTGTCGGCACAACGTACTCCCAACAGACTGAAATTCAAAAGCCTGTTCAAATTGTACGCTGAGTTGCAGGCTGGCTCCAGCGGCATACGTCAGCCGGGAATTTTCACCAGACTGCTGATGGCCTGATAAATCTGACGGGCATCGTGCATCGCCCGGTGCCTGGCCGGCCCCAACTCTTCCAGCGCACGCTGAAAACAGGCGCGTTCTATGCCATTTTCCTGCTGCAGCCAGAGACCGACTTCCGTCAGAATAAATGACGGCCGCATATGTGCGGCATGATACAAACGGCCCAGCCAGAATAAATCCCACTGACTGTCACAAAACACATAATCCAGCTGTCCGAGCACACTGTTTAAATGCTGGCAGACCTCAAGCACCTGCATCCCATGCTGCTCAAGCTCAGAACGGGGGATCTGATGGATTCGCTGCTCTGCATAGCTGTCCCAGTATTGCCAGACATCGCCTGCAGTCAGCGGATTAATCAAAATACTTTGGCCACTGCCGTCAGGCAGAACGTATCCGACTTCTATCGGGTAAGACTGATCAGATAATCCTGACGCTTCAAAATCGAGTGTTGCCCACATTGCACTCTCCCTGATGCTTATTTTATTGTCCGCCTGCCGGCACTCTGGCTCCTTCCGTCACCCGCACCAAAGGTGCAGGCTTAGCTGCCCGGACGCTGCTTCGTTTCAGCAACATGGCTCCTGCCGTTCGAACCCTGAGAACGAATCCATGCTGGCTATCTTCATGTGTCACTATTCTTGTTTAACTTTAGACGCCACTCACCGCTTTACCTGTCAATTCATTTGCTTGACGCAGGAATGATACATTCATCCCAACCGTAACAGGCTTTGATAGATCGCCGTATCCTCTTGCCCGAAGCAAACAAAATAAACTTTGTCCGGTGTGGCCTGAATTTCCAGCACCTGCCGGACGGTTGTCACGGCAATTTCAGCAGCCTGCGCCTTGGGGAACCCATAAACGCCGGTACTGATACACGGAAAAGCAATCGTGACGGCGCCGACTTCATCGGCGAGTGCCAGACAGTTTCTGTAGCAATTTGCCAGAATTTCCGCTTCCTGCTGCCCGCCTCCGTGCCAGACCGGACCCACCGTATGAATGACCCACTTGGCAGGTAACTGATACCCCGGTGTGATTTTTGCGTCTCCGGTTTTACACCCATGTAAACGCCTGCACTCTTCGAGAAGTTGCGGGCCAGCCGCGCGGTGAATTGCACCATCAACACCGCCGCCACCCAGCAGGCTGTTGTTGGCAGCATTCACAATTGCATCCACAGCCAGCGTCGTGATATCGCCTTGCCACACCAATAAATCCGCCATGTGTGCCTCCGGTTTGATCTGTCACAGTCCATCGTGATTTCCGCTCACGCACGACTGTGTCGGCCATCACTATCATGTTATTTTAGTGTCTCTCATACAAAAACAGACCAAAGAGTGACTATGGTACCTGTCATCGGCTTTGCCGGGTTCAGCGGCTCAGGCAAAACAACCCTCATTGAACAGATCATCCCTTGCCTGAAAGCGCATGGGTTGCGGGTCGGCCTGCTCAAGCACAGTCATCATGATGTAGAACCGGACACCCCCGGAAAAGACAGCTACCGGCTCCGTCATGCCGGAAGCGATCAATTACTGCTGGCGACACCCCACCGGAATATTCTTTTCTTTGAATATCCGGAGCCTGCACAAAGAGAGCCTGAGCTTGTGGCATGTTTACAGCAACTGGATCAGTGCCAGCTGGACATCATTCTGGTCGAAGGTTTTCGTGATCAGCCCATCGCCAAAATCGAAATTCATCGTCCGGATTACGGCAAACCTCTGCTCTACCCGCAGGATCATCACATCATTGCACTGGCTACCTGTGAGCCAAATGAAGTTCATCCCTTGCCGGTTCTGGATTTAAACCAGCCCCAAACGATCGCGGATTTTATTGTGAAGTGGATGAAATAAACGGATGGCTTCATCAAGGTACGCATCAAGATAATGACGTCCATAAAAAACAGGTTGCGATGTATCCACGCCTTATTTACAACCAGCCTGTTTTTTCGGGACATCTGAAATGATATTGATGACATTGAACAATCACGTTCAAAGATAAATAACCGGTCTTGAGTTCAATTTATTTCTCATTGAAAAGTTTTCTTTTCATTTCGGAATCATAATGTAGAATCCCGCGCCAGATTACCTTAAATCTGTCACAACACAGCGGTATTCTGCCCACCTGCCTTCATTTTACTGATAAATACATTGGTTATTTCACAAAGGAATCTGTCATGAAAAAAATGATCTTTTTATTTTTATTGCTATTCACTCCGGGAATGGCATTAGCAAATGCAATGTCGGCTCAGGGATACATTACCCAACTCTATGTGAAACCCGGCAGCAATTTCGTCCGGGTCACCTTTTCACAACCAATAGTCAATACAGAAAACTGCGAGAAGTCAGGCTCCTATATTGCTGAACTTGATGATTCAAAATCCAGCGACCGTTTTTACAGTGCCCTGTTAGCTGCACATATGGCACAGAAAAAAGTCAGTTTCTGGATTGCTGGTTGTACATCCGGTGAATATTGGGGAGGAAAACACCCTAAAATTTACGACATCTATATTTACTAATCCATCATTAAATCAAACATGGATAAATAAAAGTGAATTGTAATAAAGTCTGAGAACGTTGATTTTATTCGATTGACTTGTAACAACTGGCTCAGGAATTTCCAAACCGACTGCAATTGATTCAGCACAACCGATTTGGCCTGAGCCAGAAAATATTGCCGCTCTCAATCAGAACATCAAGCGTTTTCGCCCGGTTTGCTGATCGGCATCTTTTCCAATCGTTGCAGGCTGACGGGTTTTAGACTTTGCATTCCCGCCCTTGTTTGCCGCTTTATTTTTTGCCTGTCTGGCTGGGCGTTTTTTCGCGGTTTGCTGAGCCTTCTCTGCTTTCGGCTTCACAACCGGCTCACTGACCGTTTCTGTCACCGGTTGATCACACAGCACAACGTAAAACTCCTCGTTAAATTCAATCACGTCACCGTTATAGACTTTCCGGCGCTTGCGCTGTTCCAGCTCACCATTCACGGCCACGTAGCCTTCAGCAATGGCCATTTTGGCTTCACCGCCACCACCCACAGCATTGGCGATTTTCAACACTTTATACAGCTCAATGGGTTGGGCGGAGACCTCTATCCCAAGGGCTTCGACTTCAATTTCCTGATCCTGACTCACGACACTCTGCCTGTAATTAACCGCGTATGACGTGAGTATACCATTCCCGGCCCGCAGTCAGCCCCTCTTTAACGAACGGAACCCCCTCCGGACGATGTGAGTGCATGAAAAATCTTCGAAACGCAGAGAATATCTTGGTTTGAAGCCACAGATTAGAGATAGCGATCTCAATCAGTTATGCTTGTAACAACTTTCACTCTGCGACTCAGTGACAAGGAAAACATCATGCTGAAACTGCTGTACACCACTGCCTTCTGTCTCCTCTTTGCCCTTCCGGCCATGGCGCAAGAAGAAGAGGTTCCCTATTCGGAACAACCGACTCTGGATAAGCCATTGATGGAAAGGTACATCATGGATGAGCTGAAATCCCTGCGCCAGGATCAGCAAGATCTGGAACGTCGCCTGACGGTTTCATTCACCGATCGGGAACTGGCCGTTGCCGACAAATCGCTCAGCTACGCGAACGTGACCGTCACTTACTTTTTCTATCTGATCGCAGGTGCAGCTTCGCTGATTGCCCTGGTCGGCTGGCAATCGCTGAAAGAAATCAAGGTCAATACCAAAAAAATGGCCGATCAGCAGCTGCAGGAAATCACCGAACAGTATGAGAAGAAATTCCAGATGCTGGAACGAGATCTGAAAAGAAAAACCCGCATTATCGCGCAGAACAATAAAGAGATTGAAATCATCAACGAGGTTCACAACCTCTGGCTGCGGGCACAGAGCTCTCAAACGGCCGAGCAAAAAATGGAAGTCTATGATGAAATTCTCAAGCTGCGACCGGGCGATCTGGAAGCTTTAACTCACAAAGCCGACGCCGCCATGGAAATCCGTGAATTCCACTGGGCGCTGAGTATCTGTAACCGGGTTCTGGAAGTCGACGGTACGAATGCAAATGCACTGTATCAGAGAGCCTGTGCCTACGCCTGTCTGGGTGCCGAAGATCAGGCCGTCTCGGATCTTGAGCGAGCCATTCAGGGCAGTGCATTTCTGGTAGAGCTAGCGCGTGACGAGGCTGATTTTGAAACCCTTCATGGTCATGAACGTTTTGATCAGCTGATCTCTCATCATCATGATTAGCGGGCTATGATTCAGGTATGGCAAGGGAATCGCCTTCATTTTGACGGCTTCTGCGACGCTGCCCTCCCTGTCGCGGATATTCTCTGGACAAGTTAATGACAGCGCGCTTAGTATCTCTTTAAACGACGTTTTTACCGAGTTAACGGAGTAACCCATGCAAGCAACTACCCGCCAGATGCAGGCCCGCAAACACATTGCCCTTGTCGCACACGATAACTGTAAAAGTCATTTGCAGCGTTGGGTTGAGGAGCACAAAACAAAGCTGGTTCAGCATACCCTTTATGCAACAGGGACAACGGGGCACCTGTTAGCCAAGCAAACCGGACTGCCTGTGAACTGCCTGCTCAGCGGCCCGATGGGGGGCGACCAGCAGTTGGGTGCCCTGATCTGCGAAGGCAAAATCGACATGATGATCTTCTTCTGGGACCCGCTCAATGCGGTTCCGCACGACCCGGACGTCAAGGCCCTGCTTCGAATTGCCGCGGTCTGGAATATCCCGGTTGCCACCAACCGTGCCAGCGCCAACTTCATGATCGAATCCAGCATGATGGATCAGGAAGTGCTGATTGAGATCCCGGATTACGAAGCCTATCTGGCTGAGCGCCTTTCTTAATCTCAGCTCATGATACGTCCGGTCTCAGCCCCCTTCACGTTTAATACCGATTTTGAAACCGGCAGCAAATTGAACATCGTCAGATAGTCGTTTTCCTCAACCAATCAACGCCATCCCCGCGAAAGCGGGGATCCGGGGCATGCCGCAACAACACCAATCCGGGTTCTGAGTTTCCTGCTCCTCCTGTCCGGACATGAACCCATCCTCCCGATTCAGCGCGAGGCTCCCCGGCAGGCAAAGCCCCATTTTTCGGTATATGCTTTCAATCAATACCAAAAACAAACTGTTACCTTATGGTGGCCTATGAAAGCCTGGACCCTGACAGAACCCAACGGACTGGATTGTCTGCAACTGACCCGAACAACCCGCCCCAAACCCGGTCCGGCAGAAGTCAGGATTCAGGTTGCCGCAGCAGGCCTCAATCCCATCGATTACAAACTTGCCCATTGGGGGTATGCCACCTGGGATTATCCGCAGGTCATGGGGATGGATATCGCGGGAACCATTGAATCTGTCGGATCCCGGGTCAGACAATACAAGCCCGGGGACCGGGTCTTTACCTTCCTCGACCCGCGCCAGTGCGGCGGATTCGCGGAATATGTCTGCTGCAAAACCGACGCACTGAGCCGATTACCGGCCTCCGTCAGCTTTGAGCAGGCTGCAGCGCTGCCTTCTGCAGGCTACAGCGCCTGGCTGGCCGTTCATGACAAGCTCCGTCTGGCCCCGGGACAACGGATAGCGATCACCGGTGCAGGCGGTGGCGTCGGGGGCTTTGCGGCACAACTGGCCAAGCTGGCCGATGCCACCGTTTATGCCATTGCGGCAAAGCAGCATCATGCCAGATTACAAAGTTACGGCGTGGATGCCGTGATTGATACAGACAAAGAAAATGTCGCATTACGCCTTATTGAACTGACTGAAGACAGACTGCTGCACGCCGTAATTGACTGCGTCTCCGCCCGCTCGGGCAGTCTGATGAGTTCGCTGATCCGATACAACGGGCAGATTGTGATGGTCGCTGACCAGTTTAACCAGGTGCCCTTGCTCGCGACAACGAAAGCCATCAGCATGCACGAAGTAGCGCTCCACGGGACTTATGCCCATGGTGCGCCGGAGGATATCCGTCATCTGGCCGATATCGGAAACAGCCTGAGTAATCTGGTCGCGGAAGGGAAACTGGACCCGATGCTGGATAAGCTGTTTCCCTTTGATCAGTTGAAAGACGGGCTGACGCAGCTGTACAACCAGCAGCACAGCGGCAAACTGGTCGTGGTGCTGGATTAGTTCAGGTGCTGACCTGTGGGCAGACTAACGGCCCGGTTTTTTGATCTTATTATTGACCGGATAACGATCCTCAATCATTTCATGAATGAAAGGAGAAATGGTTTCCGGGTTGGCACAAATCCACACATGCTCCTTGGCCCGGGTCATTGCCACATAAAACAACCGGCGTTCTTCCGCATCAGCAATCCCTTCATTACCGCCGGATTGCAGGCAGGCCAGCAGACCCCGGTCTCTGTCAGGTGCCGGGAAAACACCCCGGTTGGCATTGAGCACGAACACAAAATCAGCTTCACGACCTTTACTGGCATGGCAGGTCATAAACTGAAGATTTAACTGCGGCCACTGCGATTGCCAGTCCGCCAGTTTTTCCGGCCGGTGGTCATGATTCCGCCCCAGCAGCAATACTGTGACTTCTTTCTTCACTTTTGAAGCCACCTGAACCAGTTCCTGTTCCAGCAAATCCTGCGCCAGCAGCGTCACCGCTTTGCGTTTCTGTTTTTTGAAACTCTTGAGTGACTTTTTCAGCTGTTGCGGATTTTGCTGAATAAACAGATTCGCGACTTCACCGATCATATTGTTAAAGCGATAAGTCATATCCAGTTCCATCACATGGCTGGCACCAAACCGCTGTTCAAATCCCGTGGTCAGATTGACATCCGCCCCGGCAAAGCGGTAAATCGCCTGCCAGTCATCCCCGACGGCATACAGCGTGGGTGCGAGTGCGCCTTCCCGTAGAGGCTGGCAAATGGCATCAATCAGCGCCAGCCGGTGCGGCGAAATATCCTGATATTCGTCCACCATCACGAAACGCCATTCCGGTACAAACTTACCCTGTTTCACATACTCAGTGGCGGTCTGGATCATTGAATTAAAATCAATCTGACGATTGGCTTTCAGCTGCTGGCTGTACGCTTTAAAACAGGGCCACAACAGCGCCAGTTCACTTTTCATCTGCACTTTGTCGTCATGACCCAGTGCACTGTCCACCAGCGCCGACAACACGGATTTATTCCCGCCGTGCTGTCCGAACAGTTCAAGATGGCGCCAGACCCAGTTCAGTAACTCTTCGCTCCGGGCCTGCTCTTCCATCGAGTTATCCCCCCGGAAACCCGGCAAACGCCATTGGGTCAGATGTTTCTGCCAGCGTTTGGCGGCAGCCTCATTCTGCCACTGATCTTTCAGTAAGGCCGACAGCCACTCGTTACGCGCCTGTTCGTCCAGGACCAGAGGAGACACCGCAGGTAATTCCCCTTCGACGGCCTGAATGATCTGGCATCCCAGACTGTGGAAGGTCGCCACCCGGATCCCACGCCCGACTTTTTCGGTCAGTCGTTCACTCATTTCTTCGGCTGCTTTTCGGCCAAAAGCCAGCAACAGGATTTCACCCGGCTCCGCCTGCTGGCTGGCAAGCAGGTACCCGGCCCGGGCGACCAGAACACTGGTTTTTCCCGAACCGGCACCGGCAAGGATCAGGTTATGGTCCTGATTCAGCAATACAGCCTGACGCTGAGATATATTCAGCGGCGACGATTCAATGCGGTCAAACCAGGAAGACCATTTCTCAGTTTCCGTTTGCATCCAGGTTTGGTTGGCTTCCTCAACCCACGCCGGATCATCTTCCAGCCAGGGAGAAATGCGCTCGAAGGCCATCGGACGGAAGGACGCCGCCAGTTCATCGGTCAGTCCGGCTTCTCTCAGAGCCGTATGCAAAGAATCCTGTAAATTCAGGTGAGCAGAGCGGCGCTTATAGCCGGGCTCCGTCATAAAAGCATCAATGTCAGACAGCATCTTCGGCAGATGCTGATCTAACGTTTCTACCCGGCCCCGGGCCCAGTGACGGTAAGTGCTGACAAGGTGTTCAGCGAAGTCTTTGCAGGCTTGCCAGGGCAGGCCATGGATGGTCCAGCTGGCGGATTGATCGGCTGAGGTCAGTTCCAAGGCCCCCCACATCACTCCGCGGTGCAGCGTCACGGAGCCGTCCCAGTCATCGAACGACAGGACTTCGCTTCCTTCCAGGCTCTCAAGCAGCACCTGCTCTTCCCCCAGTTCAATGCTGCAAAAATCTCCCTGCACCAACCATTGTGCAAGCCAATTGGCTGTTAATCGCATGT
Organism: Photobacterium sp. R1; assembly: GCF_054600795.1. Classification (NCBI taxonomy): domain Bacteria; kingdom Pseudomonadati; phylum Pseudomonadota; class Gammaproteobacteria; order Vibrionales; family Vibrionaceae; genus Photobacterium; species Photobacterium sp. R1. Next base: position 337,163 of record NZ_BAAHZP010000001.1, on the reverse strand, counting down.
TGTATCCTGACACCTTGTTTTACCGAGCGAGAAGATTATCAAGATCTGTACACAGACCATAGCGGTAAGCACCTTATTTACGTAAAATTTGAGACAAAAATGTCTGCCGCTTCAAAACTGTGTTCTGTCTCGGCACTTACCGGATATGCAATGATAAAACGCTCCCTGCTCATGCCCATTCGTCGCTACTGGGCCAAAGAACGCTTCCAGCTCAGTGCCCGTGTTGCCATCGCCCTGATTTGTGCTGTTATCCCCTGCTGGTATCTGAATGCGACGACAGCCGTCACCCCATTAGTCCTCGGCATCATTGCATCGGCGCTGGCAGAAACAGATGACAACCTGACCGGACGACTGAAAGCCCTGACCATGACGCTGCTGTGCTTTCTGGTGGCGTCCCTGTCGGTCGAGCTGTTGTTTGACTCGCCCGTTCTTTTTGCCATCGGTTTGTTCACATCCAGCTTCACCTTCATGATGCTGGGCGCGATGGGCACGCGCTATGCCAGTATTGCTTTTGCTTCGCTGCTGCTGGCGATTTACACCATGCTCGGTGCCGAAAACAGTCAGGATTTATGGTTCCAGCCGGTCTTATTGCTGGCAGGTGCCAGCGGCTACGGGCTGCTTTCCCTAATCTGGCAGATGCTCTGGCCGAATCAGGCTGTCCAGCACAGCCTGGCCAGCGTTTTTGAAGCTCTCGCCGATTATCTGGATGACAAAAGCCGCTGGTTCCGGCCGGTTGAGAATCTGGATCCCCAGCAGTTGCGTATTCAGGCTGCCGGCAGTAACGCGAGAGTTGTTTCCGCACTGAATCAGGTCAAGATGACGCTGCTGAACCGGGCCAAACGCGTCCAGCCGAATCAGCGCGGGCATCGTTTTCTGAGTCTGTACTTTCACGCTCAGGATATTCACGAGCGAATCAGTTCTTCCCACCAGCGCTATCAGGATTTAGCCGCAGCGTTTCGCCGCAGCGATATCCTGTTCCGTTTTCAGGATCTGATGCACCAGCAAGCTGCGGCGTGCCGGCAGATCAGCCACTGCCTGGCGATGGGACACCACTATCGCCACAGCCTCGACAACAGCCTGGCGCTGGATGAACTGAAGGAATCGCTGGATTACCTGAAAGCGCAGAAAAATCCGGACTGGCGATCGTTTCTGGTTCAGCTGGATTATCTGTTCAGTAATCTGGCAACCGTCGAACGTCAGCTCACGAACCTCAACAACCCGGATGTCAGCGAGCCACAGGAAGACACTGAGCTGGCAGACTCTGAAGCCCATACACTGGCCGGGTTATGGCAGCGGGTGAAAAGTCAGCTGCATACCGACAGTCAGTTGTTCCGCCATGCAATCCGCATCGCCATTGCGTTAACTGTCGGATACGGCGTGATCCAGCTGTTGGACCTCAAACACGGCTTCTGGATCCTGCTGACCACGCTGTTTGTTTGTCAGCCCAACTATAGCGCGACCCGTCAGAAGCTGACTCAGCGGATCATCGGAACACTGGGCGGTCTGCTCATTGGCCTGCCTCTGCTGTATCTGTTTCCGGGTCAGGAAGGACAACTGGTGCTTATGATTCTTGCCGGGGTCGCTTTCTTTATCCTGCGCAATCAGCAATATACGCTGGCAACCGGCTTTATCACCCTGCTGGTTCTGTTCTGCTTTAACCAGTTAGGCGCCGGGTTTGCGGTCATGCTGCCCCGTCTGGGCGATACACTAGTCGGCTGTGTGCTCGCAGTACTGGCGGTCACTTTTATTCTGCCTGACTGGCAATCCCGCCGGCTGCACAAAATCATGGCTGCGGCCGTCACTACCAACCGGGATTATCTGGCTCAGATCATCGGCCAGTACCGGATTGGGAAGAAAGACAGCCTGAACTACCGGGTCGCCCGCCGCGAGGCTCACAACACGGATGCTCAGCTCAGCACGGCCATCAGTAATATGCTGGCCGAACCGGGCCGCTACCGGCTGGCCATCGAAGAATGCTTTCGCTTTCTCACGCTCAACCATGCCATGCTGAATTACATTTCGACGCTGGGCGCACACCGGACTCAGCTCGATGAACACAAAACTCACAAGCTGATCGCCCAGGCACACAGCCAGATCCATCTCCAGCTGGAAGCGCTGGCACAGCGACTGGCAGACAAACATTGCGCCCCGCCACCGGAAACGGACAGCAGTCTGGAACAGGCACTGGCGACGTGGCGGGAAGGCGACGATCAGTCGGTCCGCCTGATTTTGCAACAGCTGTTTCTGATCCAGCGGATGCTGCCGGAACTGCATTCAATGGCCAATAAACTGGCCGCCAGAACCCAGCAGGCCGACATGACTGGCAAGTAAATCTGAAGTAGCGATATCAACCTTAAACTGATACATATTCAGCCAATCAAACCACTTCAGGCATAATTTATCTTCAGTTATGCCTGTAATGGTATAGAATCCAGCCCATTCCTCGTTCCTGTTCAATTGACTGAATACCATGATTGATTTCACGACACTGCCACTGTACCTGACTGCGGTGGTAGCTCTGTTGCTGGTGCCCGGGCCAGACATGCTGCTGATTGCCAGTTCAAGCCTGAGCTATGGCAAACGGGTCGGATTATTTGCCAGTCTTGGCAATGCCACATCAGGCCTGATTCTGACGTTTCTGGCCGCCATGGGGGTCTCGGCACTGATTGCCATGAGCCCCATCGCACTGGAAGCACTGCGCTATCTGGGCGGAGCTTACCTGCTGAAAATGGGCTGGGATTGCCTGCGCAGCCAGCCGGCAGAATCGCCGACTGTGGAAGCACAGAAAGGCTTGGCACGCGCCTTGTATCGTCGCGCGGTCTTCAGCAACCTGCTGAACCCGAAAGCACTGATTTTTTTCGTCCTGTTTTTGCCTCAGTTTGTCTCCGGCCAGATTGAAGCCAGTTCGGGAGAGCAAATGCTGGCACTCGGACTGGTGCTGAACGTCATGGGACTGGCATTCAATCTGCTGCTGGTGGTTCTGGCGGGCACACTGGGACAGCCGCTGCTCAGAAACGCAAAATTCCGGGCGAACCAGAACAAGTTCATGGGCTGTATTTTTATCTTGCTGGCGCTGTGGCTGCTGCTTTCCCAGTTACCGCAAGCCTGAACCTTCTGTTCAAAAAAAGGCCTCCCAACCGGGAGGCCTTTCTTCTCTGATTCAGACTATTTTCCTCTCGCATCAAGCCGTTTCAAACAGCCAGACACGACTTTCGTAAGGACACAGTTTGCCGGCCAGGCTGACCGTTGAGGCTTCTGCATCCTCATAATTGCACAGCAGCGTTTTCCCCCGGCTGAAATCCAGCGCGCCATCCGCACCAATGACAGTACTCAGGTCGAAATCCACCAGCTCTGCCGTGTAATTATTCAGGCAGATCAGGGTTTGTTCCCCGGTCCGGCGACGGTATACATGCAGCGCTTGATCCTCAGGCAGCAAATCGGTGTAATCGCCTTCAACAATCACCGCCACCTGTTTTCTCAGCGCAATCAATTTTCGGTAGTAATGGAAAACGGACTGCGGGTCAGCCTGCGCCTGCCCGGCATTAATGCGGGGATAATTCTCTGCCACATCAATCCAGGGCGTTCCCTGAGTAAACCCGGCATGCCTCGTGTTATCCCATTGCATCGGTGTCCGGGAGTTATCCCGGGAACGCTGAGCCAGGATCGCCAGGGCTTCCGCTTCACTCAGTCCCTGTTCAGTGGTCAGAATACGGAACATATTGATGCTTTCCACATCACGATACTGCTCAATCCGGCTAAAGCCCGGATTGGTCATCCCCAGCTCTTCGCCCTGATACACATAAGGTGTGCCCTGCATCATGTGCAGCGAGGTCGCCAGCATCTTGGCAGACTGTTCGCGGTACACCCCATCCTGACCGAAGCGGCTGACCACCCGCGGCTGATCATGGTTACACCAGAACAGTGCGCCCCAGCCCTGATCGTGCAATCCGTGTTGCCAGTGGCTGAACAACTGCTTGAGCGCAAGAAAATCCATCGGGGCCAGTTTCCACTTTTCACCATCCGGATAATCCACTTTCAGGTGATGGAAGTTAAAAACCATCGACAGCTCTTTACCGTCTTTCGCCGAGTACTGCTGGCAATGTTCCAGTGTCGTCGATGACATTTCACCCACGGTGACTGACCCGTATTTCTGAAACACATCCGCGCTGATTTCCTGCAGATACTCATGAACACGGGGGCCATCGGTATAAAATCGGCGTCCGTCTCCGTGGTCATCGCTGGGGAAATCCTGCTGCTTGGAAATCAGGTTGATCACGTCCAGCCGGAAACCATCGACCCCTTTTTCAGCCCAGAAGCTGATAACCTGCTTCACTTCCTCCCGAACTTTCGGATTTTCCCAGTTCAGATCCGCCTGTTCTCTGGCAAACAGATGCAGGTAATACTGCTGTGTGGGTTCATGCCATTCCCAGGCGTTCCCGCCGAATTTCGACTGCCAGTTATTCGGTTCCCGGCCGTCTACTGCATCCTGCCAGATGTAGTAATCCCGGTACGGACTGTGTTTATCTGCCAGCGCCTGCTGAAACCAGGCATGCTCTGTGGAGGTGTGATTGACAACAATATCCATGATGATACGGATACCCCGCTGACGGGCCTCATCCAGCAGGCGGTCAAAATTGGCCATGGTGCCGAAATCCGGGTTGATGCTGTAGTAGTCGGAAATATCGTACCCGTTATCAATCATCGGCGATGCATAGACTGGTGTGAGCCAGATGGCATCAACACCCAGTGCCTGCAAATAAGGCAACCGCTGCGTGATCCCATTGAGATCGCCGGTGCCTTTGTCTCCACTGTCAGCAAAGCTTTTCGGATAAATCTGATAAACCGTGGCTGTCCGCCACCAGGGTTGAGTTGTTTTTGTCATGTGACCTAGCCTTGAAAAGAAACGGCAGCTTTGCTGCCGTTCAATGACGTTATGCTGTTTGTGGTTGTTGATTGTTCAGTTGACCTTTTACCGCAGCGCGTTTGTACATCACCAGCGTCAGGACCAGCGGCACAACAATGGCCACCACCATCGCCAGCAGATAAACCAGCCAGTACTGCGGCTGAATTGAAAGGATACCCGGCAGACCGCCGACACCGATGCCGTTCGCCATCACGCCGGATGCACCACAAATCGCTGCTGCCAGCGCTGAACCGATCATTGCGCACAACATCGGGAACTTGTATTTCAGATTGATGCCGTACATCGCAGGTTCCGTGACCCCCAGGTAGGCTGAAATAGCCGCCGGGACCGAAATCTCACGCTCGTTCTCTTTCTTACTGATGATGATAATACCGACCACAGCCGACGCCTGTGCGATATTCGACAGGGCAATCAATGGCCAGATTGGCGTGCCGCCCATGTCCTGCATCAGTTGCAGATCCACAGCATTGGTGGTGTGGTGAATACCCGTGATCACCAAAGGCGCGTAGAGGAAACCAAACAGTACAGCACCCAAAATTGCAAAGTCGCCGGTCATAGCGGCTTTAGCTATATAAGCCACCCCATCACCCAGCATCCGGCCAAACGGGCCAATCAGGGCGTGAGCCAGCACCACCGCGGTAATCAGGGAAATAAACGGCACAACCACTAAATAGAGGTAATCCGGGATGATGCGCTTCAGCCGTGTTTCGATAAAGGCCAGTGCAATCCCCGCCAGCATCGCCGGAATGACCTGCGCCTGATACCCGACTTTCTCAATCACGAACCAGCCGAAGTCCCACACTTCCGGCACTTGTTTCCCGATCAGATACGCATTCATCAGCTGAGGAGACACCAGTGTAACCCCCAGCACGATCCCCAGAATCGGCGTCCCGCCCAGTTTTTTTACGGTTGACCAGCACACGCCGACCGGCAGGAAGAAGAAAATTGCCTCGCCTATCAGCCACAGGAATGCATGCACCTGCGCCCAGAACGGACTGATTTGCGTCAGTGTCTTGCCGTCGAACATGGCAATGTCGCCAATGACATTGCGGAAGCCCAGAATCAGACCACCGGTGATAATGGCTGGCAGCAACGGTACAAAGATTTCGGCAAGATGGGAAATACCGCGCTCCAGCAAACTCATGTTCTGACGGGCAGCCACTTTCGCTTCATCTTTGCTGGCTGCTTTGCCGCCCATCATGGCATTCATTTGCTTGTAAACCTGATCAACCTCGGTTCCGATCACAACCTGAAACTGACCGGCATTGGTAAAACAGCCTTTCACCATAGGCAAAGCTTCCAGCCCGGCCGTATCGGCCTGTTTCGGGTCCTGTAACACAAAGCGCAGCCGGGTCAGGCAGTGGCTGACACTGACAATGTTCGCCTCGCCGCCGATGCGGGCGACGAGCTGTTCTATCTGCTGTTGGTCGATTTTACTCATGCCGATATCCGTTTAAGTCGTAGGTACACAGGGGGATGTTGTTATCGTCTTTATTAAATTGGGAATGTTCCCAAAACACACCGCTAATGATGAACCTGACCAAAAGAATTGCAAATGGGAATGTTCCCAAACTGTGTGACAACTCACGAACTGTGTCCTGTTTGAGGATAGACATAAAACCCGGATCACGTTCACGACAGTGTTCGCAGACTTGTCCGAGAATGCGTCCACTGATGCGAACGCAGGGACTTTGATAAAAGTGTGCTTGAGTTAGTTCTGGCTTGAGTTAGTCCTGGCCTGGATTTCTGATCGTTAGGAACTGGAAGGTGCGCTGGCTTGCTGGATCAGATGGGTAATGGCAGCGCCCTGCTGCAAATGCTGCAATAACAATTGGGCTGCGCGCTGACCCGCATCGAAGTAACCCGGGTCAATGCTGAACGTATTGGAAAACATAAAACTCAGCAGATCCGTTGCCCCCACGCCAGAGACAATCACCTCTGTCCGCTGAATTTCCTGAAGTCGCTTGGCGACGCCCATCGCCAATGTGTCACTGGCACAGACAATGGCCTGCGTCTGCGCATTCAGGACTTTATCCGTCAGCTTGTAGGCACTGTCGTAACTGAGTTCGCCTGTCTGATAACAGGGCTCAATCTGACGCTCCCGGCAGGTTGCCAGATAAGCATCCAGACGAAACTGTCCTGTGGTCCGGTCGGCGGGATCCACACCGATGTAACTGATTTGTTTCAGCCCCTGCTCAGCCAGCTGCTGCATCGCCAGGCGGATCATCCCCTGATTGTCGTAACTGACGGATGAAACCGAATCGGTATCGACGGCAATCACAACAGCACGCTGTGCAAACCCATTCAGGATCGTGTCGTCAAAACCCGAAAAGCCAAAGACGATCACCCCATCCACATTACGCTTTTCCAGCACGGCAAGATGCTCGCGGGTTTTCTCAGCGCTGAACTGGCTTTCCATGATCACGGCATCATAACCAGCCGCATAGATCACGGCCAGAATACCTCGGACCGCTTTATTTTCAGACGGTGAATCGAGTCGCGACACCACCACGCCAATCACTTTGCTGGAGCCTCCACGCATCGACTGCGCTGATTTCGACGGCACATAGCCTGAATCACGAATGACTTCTTCGACTTTTTTACGGGTCGCAGGTTTGACCCGGGGATCTTGCGTCAGCACCCGGGAAACAGTGGATTTACCCACACCGGCCAGCTTCGCTATATCAAGAATGGTGAGTTTCTGTGCCATAGAATATTTTCGTGCGCCATGCAAAAGGCTTTTTCTGTCAACGCCGTATTGTCACTGTCTTGCCAGTGACCTGCAACAGTACCTTACAGAAAAAATGCAACAAATTGACAGGATGCCAACAAAAACTCCTGAGATATCCGATACTTTTTTTAAGTGCTTGAAAAAAGTTTTCCATGCACCCATATAAAATAAAAGCTTACTCCGAAGCAGGTACCGGCCGTTTTCTGTTCCCTCATTTTTGCCGGTATCAGCCGAAGCACAAAAGGATAATTATGATTACTCATGTTGGCATTATTGATCAGGACCCGGTCCGCTTGATCACCCCGCTTTTAGACCACGGTGTTCCTGCCGGGAAAATGATCTTTATTGGTACCGAATCACAGCGGGAAACTTTTGAGCGACTGAGCTCCATTCTGACACCCCGCGATATCCAGACCGAATTTTTTACAATTCCCGACTCTATCAATATCACAACGATTCGCAGCCGATTGAATGAACTGGCTGCCCGCCTGAAAGAAAGCGGCTGCGAAGTCTGGTTCAATGCCAGCTGCGGTCTGCGCCACCGGTTGCTGTCTGCCTATGAGGTTTTCCGCAGTTATCAGTGGCCCATTTATGTGATTGAGCCTTTCAGCGATGAAATGTGCTGGCTGTTCCCGTCAGACCGGGAACAACAACAGGTCGAAGACCGGATTCAGTTAACCGACTATCTGACCATTTTCGGTGCACGGGCAGAACTTCCGGAAACCATGGTCCCGGAAGCACTGAACCAGCAACTGTGGGATTTAGGACAGCGCTGGGCCAGTTCGGCACTGGAACTCGGACCGGGTCTGGCAACCCTGAACTATCTGGCGACCACCTGCCGGAAAGAACAGAAACTGGACGTCGAACTGAGCGAAAAACAGCAGGGTTACAAAGAACTTGCCCAGCTGATCAATGACCTGCAGGAAACTGGACTGGCGAGCTACGACAAGGGTGTCCTGACGTTCAAACACGAAGAAGCCCGACGGTTTGCCAACGGCGAATGGCTGGAGAACCTGGTCCACAGTACGGTAAGAGCCATTCAGAGCAAACTGCCGACCATTCAGGATCACTCACTTGGCGTTCAGGTTTACCGTCAGATTGGCGACCGTGAAGTCCGGAACGAACTGGATGTCGCAACCGTAGTGAACAACAAACTGCACATCATTGAATGTAAAACCAAGGGCATGCGCGACGACGGTGACGATACCCTGTATAAACTGGAATCGCTGCGTGATTTGCTGGGTGGCCTGCAAGCCCGGGCAATGCTGGTCAGCTTCCGTCCGCTGCGTCATCACGATCTGGTCCGGGCTGAAGATCTGGGACTGGCCATTATCGGCCCTGAACAGCTGGGCGATCTGGAACAACATCTGCACACCTGGTTCAAAGCCGCAGGTGGTCAGGCCAACCGAATGCTGTAATCACTTTCAGTCCAGATCAAAAAAACCGATGCCCAGGCATCGGTTTTTTGTTTCAGCTCTGAATCAATTCAGAACAATTATTTTTTCAGCATACGACGGGCAGCATCAACCACAACGCGAATCGCGCGGGCTTCTGTCTCTTTCAGTGTCGCGTGATCAGGCGTTTCTTTCTGTGTACGGTTGATAATCACACCCGCCACACAGCCTGCACGCAGACCTGAACTTGCACACATGGTCAGCAGGGTTGCTGACTCCATTTCAAAGTTCAGTACGCCCATGTCCTGCCATTCTTTCATAGAGCCTTGGAAGCGGCGAACAACACGGCCAGAGAATGTGTCGTAACGCTCCTGACCTGGGTAGAAGGTGTCACTGGAAGCAGTCACGCCCGTGTGGACCGCTGTATCTTCTGCATCACAGGCTTCTTTCATTGCCGTTGCAACTTCAAAGTCAGCAACCGCCGGGAATTCCATTGGCGCAAAATGCAGGCTGGCACCATCCAGACGAACTGAACCTGTGGTCACAATCATGTCGCCAACATTAATGTTTGGCTGAATTGCACCTGTTGTCCCGACACGCAGGAAGGTACGCACACCCAGTTGCGCCAGCTCTTCAACAGCAATCGACGTAGACGGGCCACCGATACCGGTAGAACACACAACAACAGACTGGCCATCCAGCTTCGCACGGTACAGGGTGTACTCACGAGCACTGTTCAGAAATTCTGGCTCATCCATCAGGTTCGCGATTTTTTCAACACGAGCCGGATCGCCTGGAATGATGGCAATCTCAGCACCCTGAAGGTCAGATTTCGTAACACCCAGATGGAAAACAGCGTTCTCAGACATAATTCTATCCTTTATTGTGTGGCTCACTCTGTGGTGGCCTGGATCTTATTCAACAACTTGAACTCTCGAATACCCGCTAACCATAGCCCATTGCCGCACCAACATTATTGATGGTGATCACAACAATATGACAGCAAAATGTAACCGAAATCGAAAAAGAGATCATAGATCACATTGTGAATGTAAAAGTGGGGTAAGTTTCATCAACTATCTGTGCATCAGCAACCGTTACACTCACCCACAACATGCTGAGCCATACTGCTGAATGCCGAATGTTTTCCCGGCCCCTTTGGTGTTTTTTCCGCTGTTTTCAGGCTGTTTTTTTCCGATTAGGCCACTGAAAACAAAGAACTCATTTTGAGTAAAGTTCATCCAGCATCAAATAATGTCACTCACTGTAATTTACATTCGAGAAACACTTGATTAAGTTATGCGTTTAGTATCACAAGTGTAGTTTATCACTGCTTCAGGCAGTCACTGTTTTTGCCCGCAAAATTCAGGTTGTTTCTTCAACTTTGTGAAAAATATTTTCATGATGGAAACGATGTGACGCCAGCCGGTGCTGAATCAACAAACACAAGTACATTGAAACGGGTAAATCCGATGTGGAATGAAATGAATAAGCTTCCCAAATTCATTTGGGTGCTGCTTTTTGGTGTCTTCGTGACACGGGGCAGCTTTTATATGGTATGGCCGTATATATCGATCATCCTGATTCAGAAACACCACCTTTCCGCGAGTGAAGTCGGTACGTTTTTATCAATCGCAGGCATTATTTCTGTCTGCCTTGGGCTGATTGTTGGTGTTATTTCTGATTTCATCGGAAGAAAATTAATTTTATTACTCAGCGGAATCCTGAACATCATTGCGTTTTGCATGTTAGCTGTTTTCGACTCTGTATGGGGATATCTGATTGCGATTGGACTTTCATCCATTGGCCGTGCAATGTGGGAACCCACCATTTCCGCTTTATTCGGCGATATTATCCATGATAAAAATAAAAGAGAGTTTGCTTTCCATATTCGCTATTTTGCGATCAATATCGGCAGTGCAATCGGACCGTTAACCGGAGTGTGGCTGAGTATCGAGGGAGAACCTTCGAACTTTTTCATCACCGCGTTTTCATATCTGATTTTTCTCATCGCGATGTGTTTATGTTGGATGAATGCCCCTCAAGAAGAAAATATAAAATCGGAGAAAATTCATCACTCACGTCAGCCACCGTTACGAGAAATATTCAAATCGCTCTGGCATGATAAATTATTATTGCTCATAATCATTTCAAACATCATCATACTCTTTATTTATGGTCAGCAAGACTCGACTTTAATTCAGTACCTGACCATTGAAAATGCAGACAACCTGATGTCTTTAGTTTCTATGATGGTCGCAGCGAATTCATTCGTTACCATTGCATTCCAGTTTATTTTCATGAAAAAGCTTGCGTCACTCTCGATCCATCTGAAAATGATCATTGGGATTGTTTTCTTCGCATTCGCTCAAATACTCTGTGCGTACAATTCGGTGACAATGTACTGGGGATGGATTGCCGTCGCTGTCACCATGAGCTTTGGCCAGACCATCATCTTCCCGCTCATGACGATTCAGATCGATAACATCGCACCTGCACACCTGAAAGGCACCTACTATGGGGCAGCCGCCCTGAACGCTCTGGGCTATGTTTGCGCGCCTTACATCGGCGGAATCATGCTGGATCACTGGGGAGGACCGGCTGTTTTTCAGATCATGAGTGGTTTATGCGGCCTGGTTATTCTGCTCTTCATCTGTTTAGACAAAAAACAACGCGCAACAATCGCAGTGCAACCCTCTCAGGTTTGAGGTTTTATTATTTCCCCTTAGCACCGGACAATCACATGCTGAAACTGTCGGATTGATACAAACGACAGCTGTCCGGAGAGCCGCACTCCGGACAGCTGGTTGGTTCCATTGAGCAGGCTGAATTCAGCCATCACGCCTGGGAGCGATCGTGAATACTCATTCTTTCGGGGCCGGCTTAAACCTTAACAGCCGCAGTGCATTCACGGTCACCAAAGCGGTCGCCCCGCTGTCTGCCAGTACAGCCAGCCAAAGGCCGGTCCAGCCGAACAAGGTCGTCACGAGGAAGATCAGCTTCAGCCCCAGGGCCAGCGTAATATTCTGGCGAATATTAGCTAGTGTTTTACGGGACAGACTGATCATCTCGGGCAGTTCACTCAGGCGGTTATGCGTCAGCGCTGCATCTGCGGTTTCCAAAGCAACATCCGTACCGCTGCCCATGGCGACGCCGACATGTGCCATCTTCATGGCTGGGGCATCATTAATGCCGTCGCCCACCATTGCCACCCGCTGATGGTGACTCCACTCCGCCACTTCTCTGACTTTATCTTCCGGCATGAGCCCGGCTCTGAAATCCACCCCCACTTCAGCGGCAATCGCCCGGGCGGCACGCATGTTGTCCCCGGTCAGCATCAAGGACTTCACGCCCATCGCGGCCAGCTGCTTCACGGCATCCATGGCATCCTCACGCAGATTATCCCGCCAGGAAATCAGTCCGACAGGCACCTGATCGCGCAGTACAACCACCAGCGTTTTCCCTTCATCACCCAGTCGCGCGATATCGTCGAGATGTGACTGGGATAACATGATGTCATCATCCAGACGATCCGGTGCCAGCAGCTGAATGGTGTGGCCGTTCACAATCCCCTGAATACCGCGACCCGGCAGTGCCTTGCGATTTTCTGCGGCAATCACAGGCACATCACTTTGCTGTGCTTTCTCGATCACAGCATTCGCGAGCGGGTGCAAAGACCCCGTTTCCACAGCTGCCGCCTGCGCCAGCACATCAGAGGTTTCTCCTTGCCAGGCAAGGATATCAGTGACCTGAGGTCTGCCCTGAGTCAGGGTACCGGTTTTATCAAATGCCACCACCTGAGCCTGCCCTAACTGCTCCAGAGCTGCCCCGCCTTTGATTAAAGCACCGCGTCGTGCCGCTGCGGCAAGCCCCGACGTAATTGCAGCCGGTGTGGAGATCACCAGTGCACAAGGGCAGGCAATCAACAGTAATGTCAGGCCTTTATACAGCCATTCATCCCAGGACTGCCCCAGGAACAGTGTCGGGATCAGCACTATCAGGGTTGCCAGCGCAATCATCGCTGGCGTATACCAGCGGCTGAAACGGTCAATAAAACGTTCGATCGGTGCTTTACTGGCTTCTGCATTTTCAATCAGATGCAATATACGGTCGATGGCGTTCTCACCCGGTTCAGAGACAACTTTCAGGCGAACCAGATGCTCCACCGACAAGGAACCCGCCAGCACGGTTTCTCCTGAAAAACGCTCCACCGGCACGGATTCTCCGGTCATCGCACTCTCATCAAAACTGGCCGCCTGATCCATCAAGACCGCATCAGCAGGTAATCTTGCGCCAGGCGCAACTTCTATCACGTCACCCGGCTGCAGCTGATCTGCCACGACGTCCTGAATTGTGCCGTCAGCATTGACCCGTTTTGCGGTTTCCGGCACCAGTGCCATCAGTGCCTTCACACCACTGCGAGCGCGGGAGGCCGCATAACCTTCCAACTGCTCACCCAGCAGGAACAAGAGCAACACCATTGCCGCTTCAGCCGTTTCCCCGAGATACAGCGCACCGACAGCTGCCACACTCATCAGGGTTTCAATTGAGAAAGGAGAACCATTTTTTGCCAGTTGAAAGGCTTTACGCAAAATCGGCGCTAATCCCACCAGGGTAGTGGCCGTAAATGCCGCCAGGCCAAACAACTCAGACTGCGTCGAAATCAGATAGGAAAGAACAACCAGTACCGTCGTCAGAATCAACATACCGTATGTTTTCAGAATACTTCCCGATTCAGCCTCTTTCTCCTGCGGCCGCAACAAAGGAAATCCGGTAGCTTTTGCTACCGCTTCAACATCCGCCATCAGGCTGGCAGATGCCCCTGACACAAGCAGTTTTTCCGTCGCGAAAGCAACAGAGACATGTTTGACACCTTCGACCGACCGAACGGCTTTTTCAAGTTTCCCGGCACAGCTCGGACAGTCCATGCCCTGAATTTGCCAGCTCAATTGCAGATCTGAGCCTGATGGGATGTCATCAAAGGCTGATGACTCGGCAGCGTCATCCGTAATACGTTCGAAGCGAAGGTCCGGACTCAAAATAGCTGAGTCTGGTGCTAAACGGGCGGGTTTGAGATGGTTGATTCTAGACAGTGACGAAACTTTCGGTTCAGTCACTCGAACAGGCTGATGCTGACCGGGGCCTCTGGCGGGGTCACTGTCCTCAGCATCACCTGAGCCACAGGCTCCGCCGCAACAGTCGCCCGTCCCGGCAGACATTGAGGTGCTGCTTGAGACTGCTGATGCTGAGGCAGTCCCCTGTTCAATGCGGACACTGGTATTGTTGCCTGCAGGTTTGACGCTGTGAACATGCATTTTTTTGTTATTACATTGATGACACATGCTTTTCTCCTTCAAAGACTCAATGCTGGCTTGTGTTACCTTCACTATAAACCTTGGAGGCAACTCCAAGGTCAAGTCTGTTTTATCTCTGAAGTTATGTGCACGGCTATTTCCGGCCGAAGACACAAAAGGCGCCCGGAGGCGCCTTGTTCATGTGTAAACTGTCAGTTCTTAAACCGGATGCTTGAAACAGTCACTGATTTGATCACTAATCGCTGACAGCACATCCCGACGGGTAATAATACCAACCAGACGCCCACCCTCAACGACTGGGTAAAGCTTCGGTTTCTGACCGGACATGGTGTCCGCCAGCTCGATGATGCTGGTGTCCGGAGTGACCGTCAGTACCTCCGTTCGCATGACATCACCAACGGTATGAGTATCCTGACAGTGGTAACCGACCTTCAACAGTTTCTGAATAAAATCCTGTTCTGACACAAAGCCCACGACTCTTCGATATTCATCAATCACGGGCCCGCCAATCTGCTTGGATGTCAGCATTTTGTCCAAAGCTTTAGACAGTGACATACCAGCTTCGAAAGTGACTGGCCGTGTATTCATGTAATCTCTGACTTTGATAGACTCCATGCATCCCCCTGAATGATTTTCTTAGACTCGCAGGCAGGACGTTCACTTACTTCTTATCCCTGCGCCGATAACTTAAGTGTCGTCGATCTCAGCAAAATGTCTAAATCGAAACATTCTATTTTATGCATTGCTGTTGCCGATGAATCGGTCTTAAGAAAGAAGCAGGCTTATGAACATGGTCAATGGCAACTGGTCACCATTCCCCAGAATCACCTTGTCACCTGCCAGTTTGAGCGACAGATAAGCTCTGTCTTCTTTCAGGGTGAGCACACCACTCTGCACCAGTCGTTCAGTTTGCGCTTCCATGCCTTCAACGGTATTCAACAACACAGACGGAAATTCCAAATAGAGTTCACCATCCAGTTTTGAAGAAATTTGCGACAGATTTTGAGAAGCTCTCGCTAACCCGGGCTGTACGGTTAGCCGGACATGCCCGGCAACCGGCCCTTCCGGTGCCTCAATGCTGATGTCCTTCAGATTCACCGTCAACCCTTTGGCAATCAGTAAATCCAGCGCCAGTATGACATCCTGAGCTTGCTCCTGCGTGAGCTCCCCGTCCAGATCTTCACCCATGACACTCAGGCGAGTCACTGCGTCATAATTCAGATCCGCCAGCAGCAAATCCACATTGAAATTCTGGTACTGCTTACCGTCCAGACTGAGCAGAGAAGACACACTCAGCTGGTTTCGGTTATTCAGTGTCGTATTGGTGGTTGCCTTCTCTTCGGCCGCTTGCTCACCTTGCATCAATGTATTAACCGAAGACACTTTGATGGTGTCCAGGTCAACAGACTGTTCGGTCAGGTGATTCGTAAACCGCAGCTTATCCAGCTGAAGGTGCTGATCACCAATCCAGAAACCACCATCCCATCGGCCTTGACCGCCGCCCTGCAGGCCAGACACATGCATGCTTTCATCGGTGATTGTTTTCAATTGTGCATCTTTCAGGGCATAGCTGAAATGACCGTTACCGTCAGCAGAAACTTCTCCGGTGAAAGTCCAGGGCTCAGACTTAAAGGTATTGCCTTCCTCATCCTGATAGACGAAAGGATTCAGCGTTAAACTGAGGTCCGTTTTTCGGGTCAGTAATGTGGTTGTCTTGAGTGTCAGTGGTACAGCATCACTTCCCCACCAGGCTGTCACCTGAGGCGCCACGGCGTCATCAACGACCAGCGTACTGTCAGACGACAGACCAAACAAACCATGCCGGATGTCATGGGCAAGGTGCCATTCAGTTGGCCAGCCCTGCTCTTCAAACAGATCTTTCCAACTGGATTTGAGCGCAATTTTAGAAATGGCATGCGAACTCAGATAACCGCGATCGTAGCTTTCCGTTGTCACTTCAACATAAGGACTGTCGTACTCTCCGACTGTGTCCTGATAAATACGTTCACCAATCTGACCGACGGCTAATGGCCAGCACAATGCGACAGCCACCGCACCGGCAACCGCACCAACTTTTCCTAACATATCTGTTTCCAATGATTATTTCGGGTTGAATGCAAAGAGTGTATTACAAACCCTATCTTTGCTCTATGGATCAAGGACTTTTATCGCCCTAACGACACGACTATTCTGCTTGTCTTACGCCATTGACTGTGGGAAAGTTGCGGTTGGATCACAATTTTACTTCTCCGGGAGACCATGATGAAAGTCGCCGTGTTCAGTGCAAAAAAGTACGACCAGATTTCATTCAATAAAAGTAACCAGCAATTTAACCTGGACCTCGACTTCTTTGACATTCAGCTGAATCTTCAAACGGTTAAACTGGCCCACGGCTACGATGCCGTTTGTGCTTTTGTGAACGACGATTTGAGTAAACCTGTGATTGAAGCGTTGTCTCTGCTGGGTGTGCGTATCATTGCCATGCGCTGCGCCGGATTTGATAAAGTCGATTTAGATGCAGCCCGAATGTATGGTGTTCAGGTTGTGCGTGTACCGGCCTATTCGCCTCAGGCCATTGCAGAACACACTATCGGCCTGATGCTGAGCCTGAACCGGAAAATTCACCGTGCTTACCAGCGCACCCGGGATGCAAATTTCTCGCTGGACGGCCTGACCGGTTTCAATTTCTACGGTAAAACCGTCGGCGTCATCGGTACCGGCCGGATTGGTATCGCCACCATGCATATCCTGAAAGGACTGGGGATGAACCTTCTGGCCTACGATCCATTCGAGAATCCGGAAGCTTTAAAACTGGGCGCAACCTATACCACGCTTGAAGACATTTACAGCAAAGCAGATGTTATTACCCTTCATTGCCCGATGAGCAAAGAAAACTATCATATGCTGAATGCTGCTTCGTTCGGCAAAATGAAAGATGGTGTCATGATCATCAACACCAGCCGCGGCGAACTGATCAACTCCAAAGATGCGATTGAAGCTCTGAAGAGCCAGAAAATCGGCGCTCTGGGTGTGGATGTTTACGAAAACGAAAAAGATCTGTTCTTCGAAGATAAATCCAATGACGTGATTCAGGATGATGTTTTCCGTCGCCTGTCCTCATGCCACAACGTTCTGTTCACCGGACACCAGGCCTTCCTGACCGAAGAAGCACTGGCGAATATTGCCGATACGACGCTCACGAATCTCAGTCGTTTTGCAGATGGAGAACAGTCGGGCAACGAACTTGTACAATAAAAAAATCCTGCATCTGTGCAGGTGATTCCGTTTTTGAAAAGTTTGTCAACGATCACAAATATGTGATTTTTGCTACATTTTTGCTCTATTGTCCCTGGAATACAGCAGTTATGCCCTTGCCAACCTGTTATTGCAGGGACGAGTTGATTAAAATAATCCAATTCATTTTTGTCCTTTGGATCAAGATTCATGCGTAAAACGTTAACCGCTGCTGCACTGATGTTGTCATGCATTTCTGCAGCACAAGCAAATCCGGCAAATACAATGAGCAACTTCAGCTATGACTATACTGAAGTGCGCATTGGTATGAGCCCGCTGACCTATGGTGCAGGCTTCAGCAAGTCTATCCATCCGAATGCTCATTTAACTGGCCACGTAGATTCTGAGTTCGAAAACGACTGGGATATCGCCTTAGGCGTCGGCTTCCATGCTCCTATCAACAACTGGGCAGATCTGACCGGTGAATTGAAAGCGCGCAACATCAAGAACCGTGACCGCTTTGACGAGACCGTTGGTAAAACAGGTATGGAAGTAAACCTGGGCGTACGTCAATGGTTAGGTCCGCAGCTTGAAGTCGGTGCGAAAGTTGGTCACATCAACGTCCACAAAATTGAAGAGACATTTGGTTCCATCTATGGACGTTTCCATGCGACCGAACTGTTCTCTGTTGGTGCAGAAGGCCGTATCAACGATGTCTACGGCGATCAGATCATGCTGACCACTCGCTTCAAATACTAAGAAACACTGTCACCTCTTTTTCAAAAAGACTCAGCCAATGGCTGAGTCTTTTGTTTTAACGCAAGCGATTTCCTGAGCCGAAGACAAAAAAACCCGCCATGAGGCGGGTTTCATCTTCCGTAAGGACTCTCGCTGATTACCAGCCAGTGACTTCACGCAGTGCTTTACCAATCTCGGCCAGACTCTTCACAGTCTTCACACCCGCGGATTCCAGTGCAGCAAATTTCTCGTCTGCTGTACCCTTACCGCCAGAGATGATAGCGCCCGCATGACCCATACGTTTACCCGGAGGCGCAGTGACACCCGCAATGTAAGAAACAACTGGTTTGGTCACGTTCTCTTTGATGAATGCTGCTGCTTCTTCTTCAGCAGTACCGCCGATTTCACCAATCATCACGATCGCTTCTGTCTCAGGATCTTCCTGGAACAGTTTCAGGATATCAATGAAGTTTGAACCTGGGATTGGGTCACCACCGATACCAACACAAGTTGACTGGCCGAAGCCTTCGTCAGTGGTTTGTTTCACGGCTTCATAAGTCAGCGTACCTGAACGGGAAACGATACCTACTTTACCTTTCTTGTGAATGTGGCCCGGCATGATACCGATCTTACATTCATCAGGCGTGATCACACCCGGACAGTTTGGACCGATCATGCGAACGCCAGTTTCTTCCAGCTTCACTTTCACGTCGATCATATCAGTTGTAGGGATACCTTCAGTGATCGTCACGATCAGCTGAATACCTGCATCGATCGCTTCCAGAATTGCATCTTTACAGAAAGGTGCCGGTACATAAATCACAGATGCCGTTGCACCTGTAGCTTCAACGGCTTCACGAACTGTATTAAATACTGGCAGACCCAGGTGAGTTGTACCGCCTTTGCCCGGAGATACACCGCCAACCATCTGCGTTCCGTATGCAATTGCCTGCTCAGAGTGGAAAGTACCCTGACCGCCGGTGAAACCCTGACAGATTACTTTAGTGTCTTTGTTAATTAATACAGACATTCTTATTTGCCCTCCGCAGCAGCAACAACTTTCTGAGCTGCGTCCGTGAGCGACTCAGCTGCAATGATATCCAGACCAGACTTAGCCAGTACTTCGCGACCCAGGTCAGCGTTAGTACCTTCAAGACGAACAACGACCGGTACGGTCACACCGACTTCTTTCACAGCGCCGATGATACCTTCTGCGATCATGTCGCAACGTACGATACCGCCGAAGATGTTCACCAGAACAGCTTTGACGTTGTCGTCAGACAGGATGATCTTGAATGCTTCTGCGACACGTTCTTTGGTTGCACCGCCACCAACATCCAGGAAGTTTGCAGGTTTACCGCCGTGCAGGTTCACGATGTCCATAGTACCCATGGCCAAACCTGCGCCATTCACCATACAACCAACGTTACCGTCGAGAGCGACGTAATTCAGTTCCCATTGTGCAGCGTGGGCTTCACGGGCATCTTCCTGAGAAGGATCATGCATTTCACGCAGTTTTGGCTGACGGTACAGTGCGTTGGAATCGATGTTGATTTTACCGTCCAGACACAACAGGTTACCTTCGCCAGTGATGACCAGCGGGTTGATTTCCAGCAGGGCCAGATCGTACTGAACGAACATTTCGCCCAAACCCATGAAGATTTTGACAAACTGCTTAATCTGGTCGCCTTTCAGGCCCAGTTTGAATGCCAGTTCACGGCCTTGGTAAGCCTGCGGGCCAACCAGCGGATCGATGGCAGCTTTATGAATCAGTTCCGGTGTTTCTTCCGCAACTTTCTCGATTTCAACACCACCTTCAGTGGATGCCATGAAAACGATACGGCGGGTTGCACGGTCGACTACTGCACCCAGGTACAGTTCATTGGCAATGTTCGACGCTTCTTCAACCAGAATCTTAGTGACAGGCTGACCATTCGCATCTGTCTGATAAGTCACCAGGTTTTTACCCAGCCACTTTTGAGCAAATTCTTTAACACCGTCTTTGGTGTCGTGCAGTTCTACGCCGCCCGCTTTACCACGGCCGCCAGCGTGAACCTGACATTTGACAACCCATTTGTTGCCGTTGATTTTACCTGCTGCTTCAGCAGCTTCTTGTGGGGTATCACATGCATAGCCTTCAGGAACTGGCAGGCCATACTCAGCAAACAGTTGTTTTGCCTGATATTCGTGCAGATTCATTATGTTCTATCCGTTCTCTAATCCCTGTGGGACGTGTTATATCCATTGAAATGCTCTTGGGCATTTCTTCTTCAGTCATTCTGGCTTGACTCAGCCACCCATGCGGATGGCGGAGTCAAGCACAGTAATTACACGTCCAGAAGCAGACGTGTTGGGTCTTCCAGAAGCTCTTTAATGGTCACCAGGTAGCCTACAGACTCTTTACCATCAATCAGACGGTGGTCATAAGACAGGGCCAGATACATCATCGGCAGGATTTCAACCTGACCGTTTACCGCCATTGGACGATCCTGGATCTTATGCATACCCAGAATTGCAGCCTGTGGCGGGTTGATGATTGGTGTAGACATCAGAGAACCGAATACACCACCGTTTGTGATGGTGAAGTTACCGCCGGTCAGCTCATCAACAGTCAGCTTACCGTCACGGCCTTTGATCGCCAGTTCACGGATGCCCTTCTCGATTTCAGCCAGGCTCAGCTTGTCACAATCACGCAGAACCGGAGTAACCAGACCACGTGGTGTCGATACTGCAATGCTGACATCGAAGAAGTTGTGGTAAACAACATCATCACCATCAATCGACGCATTCACTTCAGGGAAACGCTTCAGCGCTTCAACGACAGCTTTCACGTAGAAAGACATGAAGCCCAGACGAATACCGTGGCGCTCTTCGAAGATGTCTTTGTACTGCTTACGCAGATCCATGATTGGTTTCATGTTGACTTCGTTGAACGTTGTCAGCATCGCTGTGCTGTTTTTCGCTTCCAGCAGACGCTCGGCGATACGCTTACGCAGACGAGTCATCGGAACACGTTTTTCGCTGCGATGGGCCAATGGTGCCTCAACCTTCGCTTCAGCAGCTGGTGCAGCCGCTGATGCAGATTTTCCGCCTTTCACAAAAGCTTCAACATCTTCACGGGTAATTCGGCCACCCACGCCAGTACCTTTCACTGCAGAAGCATCAATACCATGCTCACTGATCAGGCGGCGAACCGCTGGGCTCAGGGCATCATTGGTTTCTTCTGTCAGCGACGCGGTTGTACGTTTGGTCGGAGAAGCTTCAGCACTGGCCGGTACATCTTTCGTCGGTTCACCGGCAACAGCACCGGCTTTGATTTTACCCAGCAGCTGCTTGGTCAGTACCGTAGTACCTTCTTCTTCAAAAATCGCTTCCAGGATGCCATCTTCAGGCGCTGGCACTTCCAGTACGACTTTGTCAGTTTCGATATCGACCAGAACTTCGTCACGGCTGACTGCATCACCAGGCTTCTTGTGCCAGGTTGCTACGGTTGCGTCTGCTACTGATTCAGGTAAATCAGGAACCAGAATTTCGATTGTCATCTCAGTTTGTCCTTTTTGTTCCAGCTCTGGGCTTATTGTTCTGTGTTCAGAGCGTCGTCAATCAACGCTTTCTGTTGTTTCAAGTGTACTGACATATAACCAACGGCAGGTGAAGCTGACGCTGGGCGGCCGGCATACTCTAATTGCGCGCCTGCAGGCAGAGCGGCACGGAAGTTATGCTGGCTGCTGTACCAGGCACCCTGGTTTTGCGGCTCTTCCTGACACCATGCGAAGTCAGTCACATGCTGATAATCAGCCAGAGCAGCTTCCACATCCTCTTTCGGGAATGGGTACAGTTGCTCAATTCGGATAATGGCAACATCCGTCTGCTCGCGCTTACGACGTTGTTCCAGCAGATCGTAATACACCTTGCCTGAGCACAGGACAACACGTTTTACTTGTTTCGGATCCAACGCATCAATCTCGCCAATCGCCGGCTGGAAATTACCTTCAGACAAGTCATCCATGGTGGATGTACACAGCGGATGACGCAGCAGCGACTTCGGAGACATCACAATCAGCGGACGACGCATCGGGCGAAGTACCTGACGGCGGATCATGTGATAAACCTGCGCTGGTGTGGAAGGAATCACGACCTGCATGTTCTGCTCAGCACAAAGCTGCAGATAACGTTCCAGACGTGCAGAGGAGTGCTCTGGACCCTGTCCCTCATAACCATGAGGCAGCAACATGGTCAGACCGCACATACGGCCCCACTTCTGCTCACCGGAACTGATGAACTGGTCAATCACAACCTGCGCACCATTGGCGAAATCACCAAACTGTGCTTCCCAGATTGTCAGACCGCCAGGCTCAGCCGTTGCGTAACCATATTCAAAGGCCAGTACAGCTTCTTCCGACAGGACGGAGTCGAAAACCTGGAATGGACCTTGTTTGTCATGGATGTTCGCCAGCGGCATGTAAGTACTGGCATCCGTTTGGTTATGCAGAACCGCATGACGGTGGAAGAAGGTACCACGACCAGAATCCTGACCCGTAATACGGATGCGGTGGCCTTCATCAACCAGCGTTGCGTAGGCCAGAGTCTCAGCCATACCCCAGTCGACGTCTTTCTCACCGGCAACCATAGACTGGCGATCGTTGTACAGTTTCTGTACACGACTATGCAATTTATGGCTTTCAGGGTACTGGCAAATACGCTGACCCAGTTCATGCAGACGCTGGCTGCCGACTTTATTTGCCCACTCTTTCGTCCAGTCATGACCCAGATATGGAGACCAGTCGACAGAGTGCAGCGTCATCGGACGCCATTCTTTCACTACACATTCACCGCGATCCAGTGCATCACGGTATTCATTCACCAGTGCAGTTGCAGTTTCTGCTTTGATACACGTTTCATCAACCAGTGCATCAGCATAGATCTTACGTGGTGTCGGGTGTTTTTTGATCTTCTGGTACATCAGCGGCTGGGTCGCGTTCGGCTCATCCGCTTCGTTGTGGCCATGACGGCGGTAACAGACCAGATCAATTACAACATCACGTTTGAATTCATTCCGGAAATCCAGCGCCAGACGGGTCACAAATGCAACAGCTTCCGGATCGTCTGCATTGACGTGGAAGATTGGTGACTGAACCATCTTCGCGATATCAGTACAGTACTGAGTTGAGCGGGTGTCATGCGGGTTTGAGGTTGTGAAACCAATCTGGTTATTCACCACAATGCGGACCGTACCGCCCACACGGTAGCCGCGTGATTGAGACATGTTGAACGTCTCAGCAACCACACCCTGTCCCGCGATCGCAGAGTCACCATGAATGGTGATTGGCAGAACCATAGAACCGTCTCTGTCTCCCAGGCGGTCCTGACGGGCACGTACAGAACCAACAACCACAGGGTTGACGATTTCCAGGTGAGAAGGGTTAAAGGCCAGAGCCAGGTGTACATCACCGCCTGGTGTTGCAAAGTCTGCAGAGAAACCCTGGTGATATTTCACATCACCGGTCCCCCAGGACTCACCGTGTTTGCCCGCGAACTCATCAAACAGATCCTGTGGCTTTTTACCCAGAACGTTCACCAGCATGTTCAGACGACCACGGTGGGCCATTCCGATGACAACTTCACGCACACCACTGTTACCAGCACTGCGGATCAGTTCTTTCATCATCGGGATCAGCGCGTCACCACCTTCCAGCGAGAAACGTTTGGCACCCGGGAATTTCGCACCCAGATAACGCTCAAGACCTTCAGCGGCAGTCAGTTCGTCCAGGAACGTTAATTTCTCTTCCTGAGTGAAAGTGCCTTGACCAATCACAGATTCCAGACGCTGCTGAATCCAGCGTTTTTCTTCCGTGTCGGTAATGTGCATATACTCAGCACCAATCGAACCACAGTAGGTTTTTTTCAGCGCCTCATAGATCTCAGAAAGCTTCATTGTCTCTTTGCCTACGGCAAACGAACCGACATTGAAGCTTTGATCAAAATCTTCCGCTGTGAGGTTATGGAAAGCAGGATCCAGGTCCGGAACTCGTTCCTGTTGCCATAATCCCAGCGGGTCCAGGTTTGCATGCTGATGGCCACGGAAACGGTATGCGTTAATCAACTGCAATACCTTCACCTGTTTGGCATCAACATCAGGATCGCTGACGCTAGCACTTAAAAAGGTCGTTTCTTTCGCTAAACGCCGGAAGTAATCACGAACACGTGAATGCGGCTGCTCGACGGCAACACCATTCACAACAGGCAATTCACTAAAAACGTGACGCCATTCTTCGTCAACTAATTCTGGGTCGCTTAGATACAACTCGTAGAGGTCTTCTACATAAGTTGCGTTGGCGCCAGCCAGATGTGAAGACTCGAGCCAAGCCTTCATAACGCCGTTCTGCATTGTTTTCCCTTAACCACTTGTTATCGCCACTTGCACCGGTCGTTCACCGGGCTGAAAAGCCAGCTGAAACTCAGCTGGCATATCGATAATTCTTTTGAATTACACCGCGCGCTTCAGCAGCATCGAACGGATGTTACCAATCGCTTTCGTCGGATTAAGTCCTTTCGGACAAACGCTGACACAGTTCATGATGCTGTGACAACGGAATACACTGAATGCGTCATCCAGATCAGACAAACGCTCTTCAGTCGCCGTATCACGGCTGTCAATCAGCCAGCGGTAAGCTGCCAGAAGACCAGCCGGACCGATGAATTTATCCGGGTTCCACCAGAAAGACGGGCACGATGTCGAGCAGCAAGCACACATGATGCACTCATACAGACCATCCAGATGCGCACGTTCTTCCGGCGATTGCAGGTTTTCCCGTGCTGGCGGATGCTCGCTTTCATTAATCAGGAACGGCTTCACCTTGGCATAGTTGGTATAGAACTGGTCCATATCAATGATCAGGTCACGAATGACAGGCAGACCCGGCAGCGGACGAATGACAATTGTTTTCTTGTCTGTCAATGCTGACAACGGCGTGATACAAGCCAGTCCGTTTTTACCGTTCATATTGATACCGTCAGAACCACAAACACCTTCACGGCAAGAACGGCGGAATGCCAGTGTCGGATCCTGCTCTTTCAGCAGAATCAGCGCATCCAGTACCATCATGTCGGAACCTTCAGGCACTTCCAGCGTGTACCCTTTCATATGTGGCGCGTTATCTACGTCAGGGTTATAACGGTAAATAGAGAAATTCAGTTTCATGTTGTTTACCTCCCTTAGTATGTCCGCGCTTTCGGCGGAAATGCTTCACGATGAACCGGGGTCATATTTACGTCACGCTTAGACATTTGCTCAGTCTCAGGGTTGTAAATTGAGTGACACAGCCAGTTCGCATCATCACGCTCAGGGAAGTCGAAACGTGCATGAGCACCACGACTTTCAGTACGGTAATTCGCTGCAACAGCCGTCGCGTAAGCGGTTTCCATCAGGTTATCCAGCTCCAGACACTCGATACGCTGTGTATTGAACTCAGAAGACGTATCATCCAGACGCGCTTCTTTCAGACGCTCACGGATTTCTTTCAGCTGGTTCAGGCCTTCGGCCATTGCTGCACCTTCACGGAAGACCGAGAAGTTGTTTTGCATGCAAGATTGCAGATCTTTACGGATCTGAACTGGATCTTCACCTTTCTGAGTGTTGTTCCAACGATTCAGACGTGACAGAGAAGCTTCGATGTCAGATTCAGTTGCCGGACGTGCTTCCGCTTGTGCCGCCAGTGTTTCACCCAGGTGCAAACCAGTTGCACGGCCGAAGACCACTAGATCAAGCAGGGAGTTACCACCCAGACGGTTAGCACCGTGTACAGATACCGATGCAATTTCACCACAGGCGAACAGACCCTGAACTTCAACATCCTGGCCGTTTGCATCTTGCTTGATTGCCTGACCGGAAACCTGAGTCGGTACACCGCCCATCATGTAGTGACAGGTTGGAATGACCGGAATCGGCTCTTTCACAGGGTCAACGTGTGCGAAGGTACGGGACAGTTCCAGGATACCCGGCAGACGAGATTCCAGAACATCTTTACCCAGATGATCCAGTTTCAGTTTAATATGCGGGCCCCATGGACCATCACAACCGCGACCTTCACGGATCTCAACCATCATCGAACGTGCCACCACGTCACGACCCGCCAGATCTTTCGCATTCGGTGCATAACGCTCCATGAAGCGCTCACCGTCTTTATTCAGAAGATAACCACCTTCACCACGACAACCTTCAGTCACCAGAACACCAGCGCCTGCAATACCGGTTGGGTGGAACTGCCACATTTCAATGTCCTGAACAGGAACACCTGCACGCAGTGCCATACCCACGCCATCACCGGTGTTAATATGCGCGTTCGTCGTTGACTGGTAGATACGGCCTGCACCACCAGTTGCCAGAATTGTCGCTTTCGATTTGAAATAACAAATCTCGCCGGTTTCCATGCACAGAGCTGTACAACCCAGGATTGCGCCATCTTGGTTTTTCACCAGATCCAGGGCATACCACTCAGAGAAAATGGTTGTTTTATGCTTAATGTTTTGCTGATACAGCGTATGCAGCAATGCGTGGCCGGTACGGTCAGCCGCTGCAGCTGTACGTGCAGCCTGCTCGCCGCCGAACTCTTTCGACTGACCACCGAATGGACGCTGATAAATACGGCCATTGTCAAAACGGGAGAAAGGTAATCCCATTTTCTCCAGCTCAATCACAGATTGAGGACCATTCTTACACATGTACTCGATCGCGTTCTGGTCACCGATGTAATCAGAACCTTTCACGGTATCATACATATGCCATTCCCAGTTATCCGGATGGGAGTTACCCAGCGCAACGGTGATACCACCCTGCGCAGATACGGTATGAGAACGGGTTGGGAATACTTTAGAAAGCAGCGCACATTTCAGGCCCTGCTCAGAAATTTGTAGTGCTGCACGCATGCCTGCACCACCAGCACCGATTACTACGGCATCAAACTCTCGAACTGCAATGCTCACTTACGCACCCCACAAAATAAAGAAACCAGAAAACAGATAACCAAATAGCACAGCGACAATCGCGAGCAGCAGACCAGCACGCAGCAGCGCAGGTTTAATGTAGTCTGTCAGCACTTGCCACATACCGATCCAACCGTGAATCAACACAGATACCAGAGCCAGCATCGTGAAGACTTTGGTGCTCAGTTGTGAAAAGAACGCCGTCCAGGTTTCATAGTTCAGCTCAGGGCCAAAAGCGAAAAAGCACACCATATAAATGGTGTAAAGAGTGAGGATAATCGCAGTTGCACGAACAAGGATAAAGTCGTGAACACCATTACGTCCGACAGTAGAAACGTTGCTTACCATACCAGGCCTCCTGCAAATACGGCCAGAACCGCCACAATTGCAAAACTGATTTTCGCACTCGTGGTCCCTGATTCAAGCTCTTCAAAATATCCCATATCCATGATGAGGTGACGCACGCCCAGCACAATGTGGTAGAACAGTGCTGTCAGCACACCCCAAAGGACGAATTTGACGAAGAAGCTGTCGACAATTTCAGCGGCTTCCGCAAATCCCTGAGGAGAAGATAAAGAGAGGTTTAGCAGCCATAGCAGGATGGCAAGGGAAATAAAAGTGATCACGCCCGATACACGGTGCAGGATAGACGAGATCGCTGTCAGCGGAAAGCGAATCGTCTGTAGGTCGAGGTTGACAGGTCTTGTCTTATTAACTTTCACGGTCTTTGCCCACTCAGCTCCATAGAAGCGTTTTATTTTTATAAAACCTCCGGCATGCGTACGCCAAAACAGCGCAACAAAGGCACAACAACTGCGCTACACTTAATTAGCACAAGTCTATGTACAGCAAAGCAAAAGTCGTTTCAGCTTAAGTCGCTAATATTACTAATAACTTTATCATTGTTTCTGGCGATGGCAGAACCAGAGACCTGCCGCCGAGTATACGCCTCGCAACAATCAATTACAAACCCTGTTACATGACCTCTAACACGGTTTGAGATATACGCCCGCTTTTACTTAAAGTTATTAACAAGCGCACACTCCCATGAAGAGGAATTGACAACAACATATCCGAGCTGTACAAAGACGGCACATCCGATTTCGGATGAGGATTATAAAATAACAAAGGAGATTGTTATGGCAGACAAGAAAGCTACTCTTCATATTGAAGGGAAAGCACCGGTCGAACTGCCGATTCTCGGGGGCTCACTAGGTCCGGAAGTACTGGATGTGCGTAAACTCGGTGCATCTGGCTACTTTACCTTCGACCCTGGTTTCTTAGCTACTGCATCATGTGAATCTCAAATTACGTACATTGACGGTGCGAAAGGTGTGCTGCTTCACCGTGGCTATCCGATCGACCAATTGGCTAATAACGCTGATTATTTAGAAGTCTGTTACATCTTGCTGTACGGCGAAGTTCCTACCCGCGCCGAATACGAGCAATTCCGTAAAACCGTGACCCGCCACACGATGGTTCATGAGCAAATTGCAAGCTTCTTCCATGGCTTCCGCCGTGATGCTCACCCAATGGCCGTGATGTGTGGTGTTGTTGGTGCACTTGCAGCTTTCTACCACGATTCACTGGACATTAATAACGACGAGCACCGCGAAATTACTGCATTCCGCCTGCTGTCTAAAATGCCAACTCTGGCGTCCATGTGTTACAAGTACTCAATTGGTCAGCCGTTCATCTACCCTCGCAACGATCTGGACTACGCGGAAAACTTCTTACACATGATGTTCGCAACACCATGTGAAGAATATGAAGTCAGCCCGGTTGTAGCGAAAGCGATGGACAAGATCTTCACTCTGCATGCTGACCACGAGCAAAATGCCTCAACGTCAACCGTTCGTCTGGCAGGTTCTTCGGGTGCAAACCCGTTTGCATGTATTGCTGCTGGTATCGCTTCTCTGTGGGGCCCGGCGCATGGTGGTGCAAATGAAGCATGTCTGCGGATGCTGGAAGAGATCGGCAGTGTTGAAAATATCCCAGAGTATATCGAACGTGCGAAGGATAAAGACGACCCATTCCGTCTGATGGGCTTCGGTCACCGTGTCTACAAGAACTATGACCCGCGTGCAACCGTCATGCGTGAAGCATGTCATGAGGTACTGCAAGAGCTGAAGATCGATGATCCACTGCTGGATGTCGCGATGGAGCTTGAGCGTATTGCACTGTCTGATGAGTACTTCATTGATAAGAAACTGTATCCGAACGTAGACTTCTACTCTGGCATCATTCTGAAAGCCATTGGGATTCCTATCTCTATGTTCACAGTGATCTTTGCAATGTCCCGTACCATTGGCTGGATTGCACACTGGAACGAAATGCACAGTGATCCGAACAACCGTATCGGTCGTCCGCGTCAGCTGTACACTGGTCATCAGCAGCGAGATTTCCAACCGCTGCATGAGCGTGAGTAATACAGTAAATATACGCTGTGAAAAGAAAAGGTTGAGCTTCTGCTCAACCTTTTTTATTTCTTCAACCTCAGCCTGCGAACTTATACCGGATTATCGATATCAATAAATGTGACATCCAGGTGATGTTCGTCAGCTAACCACTCGCCCAACGCTTCAACGCCATAACGTTCAGTGGCGTGGTGGCCGGCACTGTAGAAATGAATACCCTGCTCCCGGGCTGTATGGACAGTCCGTTCAGAAACTTCGCCGGTAATATAAGCATCCAGCCCTAATGAAACCGCCTGATCAATGAAGTCCTGACCCCCGCCGGTGCACCAGCCAACCGTCTTAATCTCGGCGGCCCCACCTTCTCCGATGTGGAGCGGTTTCCTGTGTAATGCTTTCTCAATCCGGGTCGCCAGCTGTTCACCGGTAAGCGGTGTCGGAAACTCCCCATAAACAGCTACAGGATGGGGATTACCCGGCTCCATGCCACCTAAATGCTTGATTCCAAGCAGCTCAGCCAGCTGGGCGTTATTCCCTAACTCCTGATGGACATCCAGAGGCAAGTGGTAGGCATACAGGTTAATCCCATTTTCAATCAGCGCTTTGATGCGACGGTATTTCATGCCACGAATTTCTGCCGGTTCATTTTTCCAGAAGTATCCGTGGTGAACCAACAATGCATCCGCTTTCATCTCGATAGCGCGATCAATTAAAGCCTGACAAGCTGTCACACCAGCGACAATGGTTTGAACTTCACTTTTCCCTTCAACCTGTAAACCATTAGGACAGTAATCCCTGATCAAATGCGGGCTTAGTAAAGTATTCAGAATTGATTCGAGTTTAAGGTTGTTCATGCGTGCTTCCTTCAGAGCTGATACATTTATTTTAACCAACTCAGCAAGGAGAGAACCAGTCAGAACGAGCTCGGGACTGGGTCTTATTGCCCATTTGTCATAAAAAATGCTGCCGATGGCAGCATTTCAACAGCAACACCAGTATGCTGGTATGCTTAGTAAAGTTCCTGAACACCATGCTCTGACTGCTTCAGCCAGACAGGTTTTGTGCTGGTTTTCAGCCAGACCTTATGCAGATAACTGTAAACACGTGACTTGATAGAGGTCGGCATCAGCATCAAAATCGGAAAGCTCAGCACGCCCGCGATCACAACAAAAGTCCGGCGCAGGATAATTTGTTGAGTTGATAAAGGTGTAAACATCATTGCCTCCTGATTTGCTAACTGGTCATACCTCTACACTGTAGCGCGTTTTTGAAATTTTACTACTTTTATTTTGTTTTATTCTTGTTAAAAACTGGTAAACAATCGAATTCAGACAAATATTGATGACAAATTTCATAAAAAGTGAAAGAAAAGAACGCAATGTTCACGACAGAGATTTTCAGAGTGTCCTGACCATTCCTGTCCTGACCCAGGACATCAGCCATCAGGTTGATGATGCCTGGCTCGCTCATTTCAGAAAACGGGCAGTCATTCCGGCACATGTGAGCTATGAGGGGAACCAGCGGCTTGGCTTTTATTATCAGTGGCTTTGGCAACAGTTGATCATCCACCATCCTGATTTCGAACTGGTCGCTGAAGAACTGCAGCTTCATGAAGACAAGCGTACACTTGGCGCAATTGATTTTCTGGTTTTCAACAAGTCCATGAATCAACTGGAACACTGGGAAGTGGCCATCAAATTTTATCTGGCTCACCAAAATCGCTGGTTAGGGCCAAACTCAGCAGACAACCTGGACCGAAAAATCAACCGAATGGTTGATCATCAACTGGCTATGACAAGTCATCAAGCCTATCAGACCCAATATGCAGAAACGCTGGGACAGCCGGTGTGCCAGCGTCTGATTGTGCAGGGAAGGCTCTTTGACCACTTTCGGCATGAAGAATCAGGTTCCGGCTTATCCATTAACCCCTGCGTTAATAAAGGCTTATGGTGTTTCCAATCACAGGCAGACACGCTCTCCTTGAGAACACTGTCCAAACGTGAATGGCTGACGCCGCCGGCCTATGTTCCAACAAAGCTTGAAATGGATATAAGTACGATCACCGTTCCCACTCAGGGTATCGATGCGTGCAATCGCGTCTGGTTCATTGTGCCCGACCACTGGCCACTGCATAACCGGGATAAACACCGCAGCGCAGCTTTAAATCCTGTCAGAAAACCATAAAAAAACCCGCAGTCATCTGCGGGTTTCATAGACACACTTCACCGGGACACTACAGACCAGCGTCAGCAAAAACTGTACTGACAATTTCCTGCGCTTCCGCTTCAATCTGGCGCAAATGCGCCTCACCTTTGAAACTTTCGCAATAAATCTTATAGATTTCTTCTGTTCCCGACGGACGCGCCGTAAACCAACCGTTCTTGGTGGTAATTTTCAGTCCGCCAATCGCAGCACCATTTCCAGGCGCATGCGTCAGGCGAGCAGTAATCTCATCACCTGCCAGCATTTCTGCTTTCACCATTTCCGGCGACAGTTTACTCAACACAGCTTTCTGTTCGCCGTTTGCAACTGCCTGCAAGCGGCTGTAGCAACATTCACCATGTTTCTCGGTCAAGGCCTGGTAATATTGCTGCGGATTCATGCCTGTCACCGCGGTGATCTCAGCCGCCAGCAAACAAAGCAGAATGCCGTCTTTATCCGTTGACCAAGGTGTTCCATCCTTGCGCAGGAAAGACGCTCCCGCACTTTCTTCACCACCAAAGCCCAGCTCACCGCTGTACAAGCCATCAACAAACCATTTGAAGCCTACAGGGACCTCACACAATTCACGGCCTAAATCAGCGACGACCCGATCAATGATGGCACTGGAAACCAGTGTTTTACCAACAGCAACCGTCGCTTTCCATTCCGGACGGTGGCGATAAAGATAATCAATACACACAGCCAGGAAATGGTTCGGATTCATCAGTCCTGCCGGTGTCACGATGCCGTGGCGGTCAAAATCAGGATCGTTTCCAAATGCCAGATCATAATCGTCCTTATGGGCAAGCAGGCCCGCCATCGCATAAGGAGACGAGCAGTCCATGCGAACGACACCGTCTTTATCCAGGCTCATAAACCGGAACGCCGGATCAATCGATTCATCCACCAGCGTCAGGTCCAGATTGTAGTGGCTACCAATGGCACGCCAATACTCAATTCCGGAACCCCCGAGCGGGTCCACAGCAAGTTTCAGGTTCGCCTGTTGAATGGCAGCCATATCAATGACATGGATGAGATCAGCCACATAAGGTGCTACCAGATCCTGCTCAGAGACGAATTCACTTAACAGGGCTTCAGAAACAGGAATACGCTTCACGCCAACCAGGCCATCAGCAATCAGCTGATTTGCGCGATTTTCAATCGCAGTCGTAAGCGCACCTTCGGCAGGACCGCCATGAGGAGGATTGTACTTAATCCCGCCATCCTGTGGTGGGTTGTGCGAAGGTGTGATCACAATCCCATCCGCTTTATCCGCATGTTGGCGGTTATAAGTCAGAATGGCATGCGATATCCCTGGAGTTGGCGTATAGCCTTGTTTCATCTGGACAATGACTTTGACATCATTGGCAACCAGTACTTCCAGAGCAGAAAGAAATGCGGGCTCAGATAAAGCATGCGTATCTTTCCCCAAAAACAGCGGACCCGTGATCCCCTGCTCCCGGCGTACATCAGCCACAGCCTGAGCAATCGCCCAAATGTGAAACTGGTTAAATGTACCTTTGTCAGCACTGCCGCGATGGCCTGAAGTTCCAAATGCGACCCGCTGAGACGGTTCAGATGCATCCGGTTCAATCAAAAAATAATTGGCCACCAGGGCCGGAATGTTATGCATGTCTTCTTGCCGGGCGCGCTGCCCGGCACGAGGATGAATCGCCATGAACATATCCCTTGTACGAGTTTTTTGCTGTATCAGCAGCGGTTAAATTTCACCGCAAACTTTGTCGATGATGTCCTGAGTAAACTGCATTTTTTGCATCAGCTGCTCAATCATCTGACGTTTACGATCAGTATTCGTATTGGTGATCACCCAGAATGGTGTGTCAGGAATGGCTTTCGGTTTGGTCGTTTTACCGCTGTTCAATAGTTTTTCTTCACTATCAGCGAAATAAACGCGAGTACGACCTTTGATTTCTGTGGCGTCGGTGAAAGCCTGAGAATCGAGACGATAGAGTGTCGAAAGCACCAGCATGAAACGACCAATCGCTTTTTCCTGGCCGGCAAATTCGTCTGAAATCAGCAAAGAGCGCATCGCTTTCACTCTGTCTTCAGACTGCGGCAGATTGCCAGCATCTTTGCTGACAACAATCGCTTGTGCTGCCTTTGGGCGGACTGGCATGACCGGTTGATGATGCTGTGCTTCATCCACCTTCAGTAACCGACGCAGAATATCTGACGCACTTTCACCGATGTGCCGGGTCTGGCTGGCAATATAACGATATAGCTCTTCGTCAACCTCAATAGTTTTCATCGTAGTGTTCATTATCGTTCCGTTAAAAAATCACCGGGAGATTATAACGTGAAGCGAAGGTATACTCTACGCCAAAGCGTTAACTACAAGAGAAATAGTCTGTGAATCTTCATTATCAAATTCAGGGGCAAGGCCAGACTGTCGTGCTCATCCATGGCCTTTTTGGCAGCGCAGATAATCTTGGCATTCTGGCCCGTTCACTGAAAGATACCTGCCAGGTCATCAGTGTTGACCTTCGTAATCATGGGCGCTCCCCTCATAGTGAGTACCTTACTTACCAGGAGATGGCACAGGATGTTCTTGACGTACTGAATCAACTGGATATTGAAAATTTCACTGTCATCGGCCATTCCATGGGCGGAAAAGTCGCAATGACAATGGCAGCGCTGGCTGCGGAACGCATCAAAAGTCTGATTGTACTGGATATGGCACCTGTCGCTTATCATGTACACCGTCATGAAAACGTCTTCGCCGGTTTGCAAGCCGTGAACAATCAGACCGTGACCAGCCGCAAAGATGCTGAACACTACCTTGCATTGCATGTTGAAGAAGCTGGTGTCCGGCAGTTTTTGCTGAAATCACTTTATAAAACTGATGAGGGCTTCCGCTGGCGCTTCCATGTTGAGGCTCTGATTGCCAATTACAGTACAATCATGGGCTGGGAAACGATTTCACCATTCACGGGTCCGACGCTGTTTATCAAAGGACAGAACTCCGAATACATTCAGCCTGAACACAGAGAAGCCATTATGGGTCAGTTCCCGAATGCCAAAGCTCACATGGTTGCGAATACAGGCCACTGGCTGCATGCAGAAAAACCAGAAACCGTGAACCGTATCATTCTGAACTTTTTACAAGGCCTTAAGAATTAACACATCCGGCACACTATGCTATAGTGCGCGCCGGATGCAAGGATGAAACTTGCGAAGGAGAAACAGATGTTATACGAGCACATGGACCTGCTGGAATCAGTTGGACTGGATTTCTTGTTCGCTACTATCTTCTTTTTCATTGGTATGGCAATCAAAGATGTCCTCAAGCAAGGCAATGTGCCTCCGTTTGGTCGTAAAATCGTCTGGCTGGTCTTGTTCTTAGGGTGCTTCGGATTCATATCTAAAGGCGTGATTCAATTCACAATGGAAGGCGTTGGCATCGGTTAAAACCTGAGGTTTCGGCTTTTTTCAGCTCAAGCAAACCCAAAGGGCAATCTTAAGGTTTTCACAACAGCCGACACCACGATCGCTGCAACGAATACTTTCAGGCGCGTATCAGCACCAGAGTGACCGACAGCCTGTTCATTTTCTGATGCCGTTAGCCATAGCTGGCGGCCAACAACTTAAACACGGGTAATCTCTACTATGGCGAGTGTAGGACTCTTCTTTGGTAGCGACACAGGTAACACAGAAGCCGTCGCTAAAATGATCCAAAAGCAACTGGGTAAAAATCTGGTTGAAGTCAAAGACATTGCTAAGAGCAGCAAAGAAGATATTGAAAACTTCGACCTGCTGCTGCTGGGCATCCCGACCTGGTACTACGGTGAAGCTCAATGTGACTGGGATGACTTCTTCCCTGAACTGGAAGGCATCGATTTCGAGAACAAACTGGTCGCAATTTTTGGCTGTGGTGATCAGGAAGATTACGCCGAGTACTTCTGTGATGCCATGGGTACAGTCCGTGATATCGTTGAAGGGCGTGGTGCCGTGATCGTGGGTCATTTCCCGACTGAAGGCTACGAATTTGAAGCCTCAAAAGCGCTGGTAGACGACAGCCACTTTGTCGGTCTGTGCATTGATGAAGATCGTCAACCAGAACTGACGGATGAGCGTGTTGAAAAGTGGGTGAAACAAATCTACGAAGAAATGTGTCTAGCTGAACTAGCTGACTAAGCGACATCCCTCTACAACTTTAAAAAAACGCGCTTTCGCGCGTTTTTTTTCATTCATTTACCAAAGCTTCGCTTTGATTTTGCTGCTCATCAGAATCAGTTTCCCGGTACTGCGGTTTTTTTCTCACATAAAGCACGCGTTTCACCTGAGCAACAACCTCTCCTTTTGCATCCATGACATGCACAACAAATTCAGGAAAAAACTTATCACCCGATGCTGTCGAACGTCTGATTTCATCAACATACTGGTCTGAAATCGTAAAAACAGCCGTTAAATCGGTCTGACCCGGCTTCAGAAAATTCACTTCTGCCTGTTTATCCCAGACAAAGTATTCTTTCCCGAGAATTCCCATCAGCATCAGCGCATAGACTGGATCCGTCAGCGAAAAAATACTGCCGCCATATTGCGTCCGGTTTGCATTCTTATTCCACCATCTTAACTTCAGGCAGATTTCTACATGGCGAAAATCCTCACTGATCCGTCGAATCCGAATGCCGGCCCCCCAAAATGGCGGCCAGATATTCAAGGCAAATTTTACAATGCCAGGCTTATAAAACTTGTACACGCCTTCACTTCCCTATGATCTGGTACGATGAGTATAGTACGTTTTTTTAACATTTATATCAGGCGAATTAAAGTCACAACTTTCCTAGACCCATTCAGCATTAAGGTTTATTGTTGTGCTGTCGTCACTTATAATGAACAGATATGCGAAAGACTACCGTAACCTCCATTTTCATTGTTACGGCTAGCCAAAGGAAACTCGAATGTCAGATAACAACCAAGCACTTAAACAAGCAGGTCTAAAAGTCACACTTCCGCGCCTGAAAATTTTGGAAGTACTTCAGGATCCTGAGTGTCAACACATCAGTGCTGAAGATTTGTACAAAAAGTTGATCGATATTGGTGAAGAGATTGGCCTGGCCACTGTTTACCGTGTTCTGAACCAGTTTGACGATGCAGGCATTGTCACTCGACACCATTTTGAAGGCGGAAAGTCAGTTTTTGAACTTTCTACCCAGCATCACCACGATCACCTTGTGTGTCTTGATTGCGGAAAAGTCATTGAATTTTCAGATGATCTGATTGAAGAACGACAAAAGCAGATTGCTGAAAGCTACAACATCCGCCTGACAAACCACAGTTTATATCTGTACGGCCATTGTACTGCAGGTGATTGCAACAAAGATGAAAGTCTGCACGACGAGAAAAAATAACCATCTTTCAACCTCATAAAAAAACCAGCCCTTCGGCTGGTTTTTTGTTTCGCTCAGATTCAGGCTGACATAGAAGCCAGCCTGAAGATCATCATTCAGCAATCTTCGCCCAGGAATCACGCAGACCCACTGTACGGTTAAACACCAAATGCGCCGAAGACGAATCTTTGTTATCCGCACAGAAATAGCCCATCCGCTCAAACTGGAAAGCATACTCAGGTTTGGCCTCTGCCAGACTTGGCTCAACAAAGCCCTTCATCACAACCAGTGACTCTGGATTAATTGTCAATGCGAAATCATCTGCAGCACCAGGATTTGGCACATTGAACAGACGATCATACAGACGAATCTCAGCCGGTACTGCCTGCTCAGCCGAGACCCAGTGGATGACGCCTTTCACTTTACGGCCATCTTCCGGATTCTTACCCAGAGTCTCAGGGTCGTAGCTACAGAAGATTGTGGTGATATTACCTTCAGCGTCTTTTTCAACACGCTCAGCTTTAATCACATAAGCGCCACGCAGACGCACCTCTTTACCCAGTACCAGGCGCTTATACTTCTTGTTGGCTTCTTCGCGGAAGTCTTCACGCTCGATATACAATTCACGACTGAATGGTACATCGCGCTCGCCCATTTCTGGTTTATTCGGGTGATTACCAATTTTCAGGGTTTCAGTGTCACCGAAGTTTTCAATCACCAGTTTCACTGGATCCAGAACAGCCATCGCACGCGGTGCATTCTCGTTCAGATCATCACGAATACAGGATTCCAGAGAGCTCATTTCAATGGTGTTTTCCTGCTTGGTCACACCAATGCGCTTACAGAACTCACGAATCGAAGCTGACGTGAAACCACGGCGACGTAAGCCAGAGATTGTTGGCATACGCGGGTCATCCCAACCCGAAACCAGATTCTCTGTCACCAGCTGGTTCAGCTTACGCTTCGACATCACTGTATATTCAAGATTCAGACGGCTGAATTCGTACTGACGTGGACGACTATCGATTGTGATGTTATCCAGCACCCAGTCATACAGACGACGGTTATCCTGAAATTCCAGCGTACACAGTGAATGTGTAATGTTTTCCAGCGCATCAGAGATACAGTGCGTGAAATCGTACATCGGATAGA
The DNA here is from genome assembly GCF_054600795.1 of Photobacterium sp. R1. Taxonomy (NCBI): domain Bacteria; kingdom Pseudomonadati; phylum Pseudomonadota; class Gammaproteobacteria; order Vibrionales; family Vibrionaceae; genus Photobacterium; species Photobacterium sp. R1. The sequence goes on along the minus strand of NZ_BAAHZP010000001.1, from coordinate 298,726 downwards.
TGCACCATTTGTCACCGGTCTGATGGTGCGTTGCAAAACGAACACGGTACAGCACAGGATCACGCATCACCATAAACGGTGAAGCCATATCAATCTTGGCACGAAGCGACATTTTTCCTTCTTCAACTTCGCCGTTTTTCATTTTCTCAAACAGAGCCAGGTTTTCTTCAACCGGGCGATCACGGTATGGGCTTTCCTTACCCGGCTCAGTCAGAGTACCGCGATATTCACGCATCTGCTCTGGCGTCAGCTCATCAACGTAAGCCAACCCTTTCTGAATCAGCTCAAGAGCATATGCATAAAGCTGATCAAAGTAGTTAGATGAGTAACAAATCTCACCGCTCCACTCAAAGCCCAGCCAGTTTACGTCCTTCTTGATTGACTCTACGTATTCAATGTCTTCTTTTTCCGGGTTCGTGTCATCAAAACGCAGATTACATTGTCCCTGGTAATCCTGAGCAATACCAAAGTTCAGACAGATAGACTTTGCGTGACCAATATGCAAATAGCCATTCGGTTCAGGCGGAAAACGTGTGTGGACGCTGGTGTGCTTACCACTGGCTAAATCCGCATCGATAATTTGGCGGATAAAATTGCTTGGACGAGCTTCAGATTCACTCATCAATAACACCTCGTGTGCTAACAGGATCTTCAAACCTGTAATGATCCACAAATACAGGCCATGACTCAACAATTAGTATGCATTGATTCATGATCAGAGCGAAAAAAAACCGGCCCATTTGGGCCGGCCTCACTTTTCACTCGATTTTTAGCTCAGATGAGCTGTCAGTTACGGCAGTTTTACCGCAGACAGGTCTTCTGATGCCGGGATCTTCTTCATCTCACCCGCAACGATTTCGGCCAGTGGGCCAAGAATTACCTGCAGGTTGTTTGAACCCAGTTTCACAACACCCATGGCACCCAGTGCTTTCAGTGTTTTCTCGTCAGCCAGACTGCTGTCTTTCAGTGTCAGACGCAGACGAGTAATACAAGCATCAATGTTTTCCAGGTTGCCATGACCACCCAGTGCTTTCAGGTACTGTTTCGCCAGCTCACCGGTTTCCTGAGAACCTGCGCCAATAGCTTCGTCGGCATCAGCATCTTCACGACCAGGAGTCTTCAGATTGAACTTCACGATTGCAAAACGGAAGACTGCATAGTAAATCGCAAAGAAGACCAGCCCCTGGACAATCAGCATATACCACTGTGTCGCCAGCGGGTTTTTAGATTGCAGAACCATATCGACCATACCTGCAGAGAAACCGAAACCGGAAATCCACTGCATGCTTGCTGCGATATAAACGGAGATACCCGTCAGAACTGCGTGAACAACGTACAGCGCAGGGGCCAGGAACATGAAGGCAAATTCCAGCGGCTCAGTCACACCAGTAAAGAATGAAGCAAAAGCAGCAGCAATCATGATAGAAGCAACTTTCTCTTTGTTTTCAGGCTTCGCTGTATGGTACATCGCCAGTGCAGCACCAGGCAGACCGAACATCATAATTGGGAAGAAACCACCCATGTAAATACCGGTTTGACCAGGAACCGCCACACCGTCAGCAATAGACTTCGCGCCACCCAGGAAGTTAGGCAGGTCATTAATACCTGCAACATCGAACCAGAATACTGAGTTCAGTGCGTGGTGCAGACCAACAGGGATCAGCAGACGGTTGAAGAATGCATACAGACCCGCACCAACATCACCCAGCCCTTGAATTCCTTCACCAAAGTGAACCAGACCGCCATAGACGTGTGGCCAGACGTACATCAGAACGAATGCCAGGAAAATACCTGCAACAGAAGTCAGGATAGGAACCAGACGCTTACCGCTAAAGAAAGCCAATGCTTTGTGCAGTTCAACCGTCGAATAACGGTTATACAGCTCAGCCGAAACGATACCGACCAGAATACCGACGAACTGGTTTTCAATCTTACCGAATGCCGCAGGAACAGCACTTAGGTCGATACCCTGAATCTGAGCAACGGCCGCTGGAGAACAAAGAGTGGTGACAACAAGATAGCCAACGAAGCCAGAAAGTGCTGCTGCACCATCTTTATCTTTTGACATACCGTACGCGACACCGACAGCAAACAGGACAGACATGTTTTCGATAATCGCGCCGCCGGCTTTGATCAGGAAAGCTGCCAGTGCGCTGTTGGCACCCCAGCCGTTCGGATCAATCCAGTAACCTATACCCATGAGTATTGCGGCGGCAGGCAGCGTGGCGACTGGCACCATCAACGCCTTACCTACTTTTTGAAAGTATCCAAGAATATTCACCCTTAGTTCCCCCTATGGTTTTCTTAGATGCGGTTTAGATAACTTATTTTAGTTACCCGATTAAGTTAGTTGCAGTTTATGCCTTTAATTTCGCCCCGCAAATTAAAACGTTATCATTTGTGATCCCAATCACCAGCACCTGCGCTGTTTACACGATTTTGCTAGCCCGGTCATAAAACTTATTTTATCATTCGAAAGAAATCGGATATAAAGCTAAAATTCTCGAGTATTCTTTTATAGCAATGAGGTGTTACCGTGAGACTTATCCCACTGAACAACGCACGCGAAGTTGGTTTGTGGTCAGCACGTTATATCGTTGATCGTATTAATAAATTTAAGCCAACTGCTGATCGTCCTTTCGTACTTGGCCTGCCTACCGGCGGTACGCCTCTGGCAACCTACAAGCGTCTGATTGAGCTTTATAATGCTGGTGAAGTAAGTTTTAAGCATGTGGTCACATTTAACATGGATGAGTACGTTAGCCTGCCTTCTGACCATCCGGAATCCTACCGCAGTTTCATGTATAACAACTTCTTCAATCATATTGATATTCAAGAAGAAAACATAAACCTGTTGAACGGAAATACCGATGACCACTCAGCAGAGTGCAAGCGTTACGAAGAGAAGATTAAATCTTACGGAAAAATCCATCTGTTCATGGGCGGTGTTGGCAACGATGGCCATATCGCATTCAATGAACCAGCGTCTTCCCTGGCATCACGTACCCGGATTAAAACCCTGACCGAAGACACACGTATTGCTAATTCTCGTTTCTTCGATGGCGATATGAAACAAGTACCCAAGTATGCACTGACTATCGGTGTCGGTACTCTGCTGGATGCGGAAGAAGTCATGATTCTGGTAACAGGCCATAACAAGGCTCTGGCACTTGAAGCCGCTGTTGAGGGCTGTGTAAACCACCTCTGGACGGTTTCTGCCTTGCAGCTGCATCCGAAATCTCTGATCGTCTGTGATGAACCTGCAACGCAGGAGCTGAAAGTGAAAACAGTTCGTTATTTTGAGGAACTGGAAGCAGAAAACATCAAACACCTTTAATCAATAGGACATGTTCATGTACGCGCTGACCAACTGCCGCATTTTTACCGGTAGCGATGTGCTGGATAACCACGCTGTTATTATTGACGGAGTGAACATTCGCGCTGTATGCCCTGAGGCAGAGCTACCTGCTGATCTTCCTATCCAGAATCTGGATGGGGCGAACCTGTCTCCTGGCTTTATTGACCTTCAGTTGAATGGTTGTGGTGGCGTGATGTTCAACGATGAAATCACAGCTGACACAATTCACACCATGCACAAAGCCAACCTCAAGTCAGGTTGCACCAGCTTTCTTCCGACCCTGATCACCTCGTCAGATAATGACATGAAAGCTGCCGTTTTCGCTGCCCGTGAGTATGAAGAAAATTACCAAAACCATTCATTGGGTCTTCACCTTGAAGGGCCCTACCTGAATGTGATGAAAAAAGGGATCCACAGTGTTGATCACATCCGTCGTTCAGATGATGAGATGATTGATTTCTTGTGTGAAAACGCTGATATCATCACCAAAGTGACCCTGGCTCCGGAGCAGACCCCCGCTAAACATATCGAGAAACTGGCCCAGGCCGGCATTGTAGTTTCTGCAGGCCATACGAACGCAACATACGCAGAAGCTCGCAGAGGCTTTGCTGCAGGTATCACTTTCAGTACGCATCTGTTCAATGCGATGACTCCCATTGCCGGACGCGAACCGGGAATGGTCGGAGCTATTTACGATACGCCAGAAGTATACACTGGCATCATTGCTGACGGCTTTCACGTTGACTATGCCAATATTCGTATAGCTCACAGAATTAAAAGGGAAAAACTGATTCTTGTGACGGATGCGACAGCACCAGCAGGAGCAGACATAGATCACTTTATTTTTGTTGGTAAGAAAGTATATTACCGTGATGGTAAGTGTGTTGATGAAAACGGCACACTTGGCGGTTCTGCACTGACGATGATTGAAGCCGTTCAGAACAGTGTTGAACATGTAGGTATCGCCCTGGACGAAGCGATTCGTATGGCTACCCTGTACCCTGCCCGCGCCATTGGTGTGGATAAGAAACTGGGGGCTGTCAAAAAAGGCATGGTGGCTAACCTGGCTGTTTTTGATCGTGATTTCCGTGTCAGGGCGACAGTGGTTAACGGAAAATACGAGCAAACTTAACTATGACTGGCGGACAAATCGGTAATGTCGACCTGGTGAAACAGCTGAATAGTGCTGCTGTTTACCGGCTCATTGACTTGCAAGGCCCTATCTCTCGAATTCAAGTGGCAGACGTCAGTCAATTAGCGCCAGCCAGTGTGACCAAGATTACCCGCCAATTGCTTGAACGCGGCCTCATCAAAGAGGTCGCACAACAAGCTTCGACAGGTGGCCGTCGCGCAATCTCTCTCACAACAGAGTCAGCGCCTTTCCACTCGATTGCTATCCGGCTGGGTCGCGATTATATCGAAATGACGCTTTACGATTTGAGCGGTAAGAGCCTGGCAGGAACGGCTCATCACTTTCCTTACTCAAATCAGCAGGAACTGCTCGACGGACTCTCGGAGCATATCCGCCAGTTTATCAGTGCGAATCAGTCCATCCTGAAAGAACTCATCGCATTTGGCATCACTCTCCCCGGACTCATCGACCCTGAAAAAGGGATTGTAGAGTACATGCCAAATATTACGATTGAGTCTCCTCTGGCACTTGCCGATATCATTACGGATAAATATGGGGTGTCTTGTTTCGTCGGGAATGACATCCGTGGACTGGCTCTGGCCGAACACTACTTTGGCGCAAGTCAGGACTGCAGAGATTCGATTCTTGTCAGTGTCCATCGTGGTACAGGGGCCGGAATCATCGTCAATGGTCAGGTTTTCCTGGGTTATAACCGAAATGTAGGTGAAATTGGTCATATCCAAATCGATCCTCTCGGTGATAAGTGCCAGTGTGGCAATTTCGGTTGCCTTGAAACTGTTGCAGCCGATCCAGCAATTATCCGCCACGTTCAGGCATTGCTTGATCAGGGCTATCCAAGCAGCCTGCACAAACTGGAAGACGTGACCATGCCGGCGATATGTGAAGCGGCGAATCAAGGTGATGAGCTTGCAACACAAGCGCTGGTGAAAGTGGGGAACCAGCTAGGCAAAGCGCTGGCGATGACAATCAACCTGTTCAATCCGCAAAAGATTGTTGTTGCAGGCAACATTACACTCGCAAAAGATATTGTTTTCCCGGCAATCAGACGTTGTATCGAAACACAATCACTGTCTACCTTCCACCAGTCACTGCCAATTGTGGAGTCCCAGCTCTATACGCAACCCACAATCGGAGCATTTTCGATGATCAAACGTGCGATGCTCAACGGAGTTCTGTTGCAACGCCTGCTTGAAGATTAAAAACAGTTACAATTAGAAAACTATTATGTTGACAGGGTATGTCTTTTTTAAGGCATACCCTGTGTTATATTCGGCCCAACAAATGCAACCAATTGAAATGATATCATTTCTTATTGCTCTGGATACGAAGCTTTCTTATGGATCTGATTTATATCATTGCTGCTTTTCTGGCAGGTTATTTAGCGCTTAGAAGCAAACTCCCTCCGTTAGTCGGATTCCTGGTCGCAGGATTTGTACTGAACTCTTTCGGCTATTCAACCACTCCCGTGATTAGTGCCATTGCTGATCTCGGGGTCACCATCCTTTTGTTTTGCATCGGTCTGAAGCTGGACATTAAAACCCTGCTGCAAAAAGAAGTCTGGGCCGGAGCGACGATACACAACATTCTCACGACAGCTATCTTTACCTTTACCCTCTTCGCCCTCAAAACCTTAGGGCTGGGTATCCTTGAAGACCTGGAAATCGCGCAACTTGCTTTACTCGGCTTCGCGCTTTCTTTTTCCAGCACTGTCTTTGCAATCAAAGCCTTACAAGAGAAAGGTGAACTGAATGCGACCTATGGTACCCTTGCCATTGGCGTGCTGGTTATGCAGGATATTTTCGCGGTCATTTTCCTGACCGCCTCAACTGGCAAATTACCCGAAATCACTGCACTGGCACTGTTTGCCTTACCCTTACTCCGTCCCTCTCTGTTCAAGATTCTGGATAAAGCCGGACATGGAGAAATGCTGGTTCTCTATGGCATTTTTCTTGCTCTGGTTGCCGGGGCCGGGCTCTTCAGTCTGGTCGGCATGAAGGCAGATCTGGGTGCACTGGTACTGGGAATGCTGCTGGCAGCTCATCCCAAATCGTCCGAACTGTCGAAGTCACTCTTTAACCTGAAAGAACTGTTACTGGTTTTCTTTTTCCTGAACATCGGACTTGCAGAATCGCCCACCTGGGAAGGGTTCCTGTTAGCACTGCTGCTCTTGTTGCTGCTGCCGCTGAAGGGATTACTTTACTATCTGGTATTCCATAAGTTCCATTTCAGGGTCCGGACTTCATTACTCGGCACACTCACACTGTTCAACTACAGTGAGTTTGGTCTGATAGTGGCCGGACTTGCCTATCAGCTTGGCTGGCTGCCGGGCGACTTTTTGGTCGCCATTGCAATTGCCGTGTCACTGTCCTTCTTGTTGTCCGCTCCGCTGAACAGCCTGAGCCACCGAATCTATCTGGAAAGTACCCGATGGCTGAAGGAATTTGAGCCGGAAAAACTGAATCCGAATGACCGGCTCATCGACTTAGGAAAGAAACAAGTCCTTATCCTTGGGATGGGCAGAATCGGCACCGGGGCTTATGAAGAAATGGTTCGCCGCTTCGGTCCCCAGGTCGTCGGTATCGAAAACCGCGAAGAGGCCGTAGAAAGCCATGTTCAGGAAGGCCGCCACGTCATCCTTGGGGATGCAACCGATCCGGATTTCTGGGCACGGGTGATTTCGCGTCACCAAACCCGCCTGATCCTGTTGGCGATGCCTCACAGTCAGGCAAACACTGTTGCTCTTGAGCAAATCCGCCAGCTTGGCTACAAGGGAAAAATCGCAGCGATTGCCCGGTATGAAGATGAAGAAGCAGCACTCCTCGAACAGGGTGTTGACGCGGCCTTCAACATCTACCGGGAAGCCGGTAACGGTTTCGCCCGGCATGTCTGTGAATCAATCACCGCAGATATCAAATCCTTTTAATTCCTCTGAATTTTCCGAGCGGCCACCAAGGTGGCCGTTCGGATTCCCGCCCAAAAAACCAGCCGATTTTAAAAAAAATTCACCTAAACCCAATTTTATTAAATATTATTCACCAAAGATGTCTTTTTTACATTGATTGATGGTTTTGGGTTGCTTTTGTTTGTTGAATACGCAATTTTAACAATCAGAACGGAACAAAAGCTGAGGGACAATAACAATACCCTTGCTTCATTCAGGCTTTGTTTCCCCCTATTTAACTATGTGTTGGAGTAGTCAGTATGTGCTCAGTATTCGGGATTCTAGATATTAAAAGTGACCCAACGGCCCTGCGCGAAACCGCGCTGTCAATGTCGAAAAAAATGCGTCACCGCGGACCAGACTGGTCTGGTATTTATTCATCAGATAAAGCCATCCTTGCACATGAGCGTCTGGCTATTGTCGACCTGAACAGCGGTGAACAGCCTCTGTATAACACTGACCGTACTCATATTCTGGCCGTCAACGGTGAAATCTACAACCATAAAGATTTACAGGCTGAGCTGGCTGCAGACTACCCATTTCAAACCGAATCTGACTGCGAAATCATCCTGGCTCTTTACAAAGAGAAAGGCCCTGAGCTGCTGGACTACCTGAACGGTATTTTTGGTTTCATTCTGTACGATGCAGAAGAAGATGCTTACCTGATTGGCCGGGACCATATCGGTATCATTCCGCTGTATCATGGTCATGATGAACATGGGAACTACTACGTTGCCTCTGAGATGAAAGCGCTGGTTCCGGTGTGTAAAACCATCAGTGAATTTCCTCCGGGTCATTTCCTGTGGAGCAAAAAAGGCGAGCCTGTCCGTTACTACAAACGTGACTGGATGGAATATGGCACGGTCGCCGACGCAGCTACTGACAAAGCGAGACTGAAATCTGCACTGGAAAGTGCCGTGAAACGCCAGCTGATGACCGATGTCCCTTACGGTGTATTGCTATCAGGCGGTCTGGATTCTTCCGTGATTTCTGCAATCACCAAGCAGTTTGCATCACGCCGTATTGAAGACAACGAACAGTCTGATGCCTGGTGGCCGACCCTGCACTCATTCGCAATTGGCCTGGAAGGCGCACCGGATCTGAAAGCCGCGAGAAAAGTGGCCGATCATATCGGTACTGTCCACCACGAGCTGACTTACACCATTCAGGAAGGTCTGGACGCGATCCGGGATGTGATTTACCACATCGAAACCTACGACGTCACAACGATCCGTGCATCCACACCAATGTACCTGATGTCCCGTAAAATCCGTGCCATGGGGATTAAGATGGTTCTGTCCGGTGAAGGAGCTGACGAAGTCTTCGGTGGCTATCTGTATTTCCACAAAGCGCCTGACGCTCAGGAATTTCATGAAGAAACCGTTCGTAAGCTGCTGGCTCTGAACATGTTCGACTGTGCCCGTGCAAATAAATCTATGGCAGCCTGGGGTATCGAAGCACGTGTTCCCTTCCTGGATAAAGAATTCCTGGAAGTCGCCATGAGCATCAACCCGCAGGACAAAATGTGCGGCAACGGCAAGATGGAAAAACACATCATCCGCGAGTGTTTTGGTGACCTGTTACCAGAGTCCGTGGCATGGCGTCAGAAAGAGCAGTTCTCCGACGGTGTTGGCTACAGCTGGATCGACACCCTGAAAGAAGTTGCTGCAGCGAAAGTAACGGATAAGCAACTGGAAACTGCCCGCTTCCGTTTCCCGTACAACACGCCGACCACCAAAGAAGCGTATGTGTACCGTGAGATCTTTGAGGAATTGTTCCCGCTGGAAGACGCAGCCAAATGTGTACCAGGAGGCCCTTCAATTGCCTGTTCTTCAGCCAAAGCGATTGAGTGGGATGAGAGCTTTAAAAACAGCGCAGACCCATCCGGCCGGGCAGTTGCAGCCGTACACAACGAAGCCTATCAGAAGGCTTAAGACCGAGCGTTACTCCATCCAAGAGCGCGTCCGCCTTTGCTTGCCTTATCTCCGCTTGCGAAGGCTATCTCAAAGGGGCCAGGGAGGCCCCTTTCCCCTTTCTGAAATCCCAGAAAGTTCTCAGAAGCCCCAAATAAGAGTGACAAAAAAGGAGCCATTGCTGGCTCCTTCTGTCGTCACTGATCGTTGAACTTATACGTCGTAAGTTGTGGATGCAGTGTCACCACCTGTACCGGTCCAGTTGGTGTGGAAATACTGGCCACGAGGCTGGTCGATACGCTCATATGTATGCGCACCGAAGTAGTCACGCTGTGCCTGCAGCATGTTTGCCGGCAAGCGTGCAGTTGTATAGCCATCCAGGAAAGTCAGTGCTGATGTCAGACATGGCATTGGCAGGCCGATTTCCAGAGATTTCGCTGCAACTTTACGCCATGACTTCATGCTGTTGTCCAGAATCGCTTTGAAGTACGGATCTGAGCCCAGGAATGCCAGAGACGGTGCATTTTCGAAAGCATCACGGATATTGCCCAGGAATGCAGAACGAATGATACAACCACCACGCCACATCAGAGCAACATTACCGTAGTTCAGGTTCCAGTTGTTCTCATCAGAAGCCTGACGCATTAGCATGAAGCCTTGTGCGTAAGAGATAATCTTCGATGCCAGCAGTGCCTGACGAACTGCTTCCAGCCACTCGGCCTTGTCACCTTCCACCGTACCAACAGTCTTGTTGAACAGCTTCTCGGCTTCTTCACGCTGGTCTTTCAGGGAAGACAGGCAGCGCGCGAACACAGACTCAGTGATCAGCGTCAGCGGGATGCCCATGTCCAGTGCATTAATGCCTGTCCATTTACCCGTACCTTTCTGACCGGCTGAGTCCATGATTTTCTCAACCAGCGGCTCACCATCTTCATCACGATAGGCCAGAATATCGGCTGTGATTTCAATCAGGTAGCTGTTCAGCTCCGTTTCATTCCAGTCACGGAAAGCCTGTTCCATTTCATCATGTGTCATGCCCAGACCGGTCTTCATGAAGTGATATGCTTCGCTGATCAGCTGCATGTCACCGTATTCAATTCCGTTGTGGACCATTTTCACAAAGTGACCGGCACCGGATTCACCAACCCAGTCACAGCAAGGCTCACCCTGTTCAGTTTTAGCTGCAATCGCCTGGAAAATTGGCTTCACGAACGGCCATGCTTCAGCATCGCCACCCGGCATGATAGAAGGTCCGAAACGCGCACCTTCTTCGCCACCGGAAACACCGGCACCGATGAAACGCAGGCCTTTTTCTTTCAGGTAATCAACACGACGAATTGAATCCGGATAGTTTGAGTTACCGCCATCAATGATGATGTCGCCTTTGTCCAGCAGCGGGATCAGTTGCTCAATAAAGCTGTCAACCACATCACCGGCACGCACCATCAGCATGATTTTGCGCGGCGCTTCCAGTTTGTCCACCAGCTCCTGCAGGCTGTAAGCACCTTCAATGTTGGTGTCTTTTGCAGGGCCGTTCAGAAATTCGTCGACTTTGGCAGCTGTACGGTTATGCGCAACGACCTTAAAGCCATGGTCATCCATGTTCAGGATCAGGTTCTGGCCCATCACGGCAAGGCCGATTACACCAATATCACCTTTCATTCTTTTATTCTCCAATCGCTAACTTACTGGCTGCTACTGCATCCAAATACCATTCTGTTTTACCGTTACGGGCCTGAATTTTTGCGGCCGGGTAAGGCAGGCTTTCGGCAGGTTGCGTGTGGATTTCTTCCACAATCTCAGTTTTTCCTGCACCGATAACCAGATAAGAAATACGTTTTGCGGCTTCCAGCACACGCGCAGACTTACTCACACGCAGCTGACCGCTTTGCGGATGAGGTGCCACTAAGCTCAGTGCAGGCTCATCGTAATTTGTCTGCCCCGGGAACAGAGAAGCAGTATGGCCGTCATCACCAACGCCCAGCAGAATCCAGTCAAATACCGGCACACCGTTTTCAGACGGGATAACTGCTGCCATTTCTTCAGCAAAGCGCTTGGCTTCAGCCTGAGGTTCATCCTCACCCCGGATGCGGTGGATATTTTCTGCAGGAATTTCGACGTGATCAAACAGCAGTGCCTGTGCACAACCATAGTTGCTTTCTGCATCATCCGGTGCAACGCAACGCTCGTCACCCCACCAGAAATGCAGATTTTTCCAGTTCACACCTTCGGCATACGGGGCTTGTGCCAATGCCGAAAACAATTGCTTCGGTGTGCTGCCACCCGAAAGCGAAATATGAACCGGCGTATTCTGCTGGCTGATGGCCATCATCTCATCAGCCAGACTTTGAACAACCGCTTCCGCATTGTCATGAATTTTCAGCTCAGTCATGATTAAAGCTCGCAATATTCAGTGTTGGTCAGGTTTGAACACGGAAAACGCCAGGCACGATTGTCACGGGCCAGCAGCTCATCCGCTTCCTTCGGTCCCCAGGTTCCGCAAGCATAGCCAAACAGCGCATGCGGGTCCTGATTAAACGACAGGATAGGCTGTACATAACGCCAGCAGGCTTCAACCGCATCGCTACGGGCGAACAGAGTTGAATCGCCACCCATTGCATCCAGCAACAAACGCTCATAGGCAGTCAGAACGTTGCTGTCCACCAGTTCGTCGTAACGGAAGTCCATCGCAACTTCCTGGGTTTTGAATCCTGCGCCCGGACGTTTCAGGGCGAAGTTCATCAGAATGCCTTCATCCGGCTGAATGCGAAGCACCAGCTTATTATCCGGAGCGTCTTTGCCGAATACCGGGTGAGGTGTTTTCTTAAAGTGAATGACAACTTCAGTGACACGGGTCGGCAGACGTTTACCGGTACGGATGTAGAATGGCACACCATTCCAGCGCCAGTTGTTGATGAAAGCTTTCAGGCCCACGTAAGTTTCGGTACGGGATTCTTCAGACACACCCGTTTCTTCGCGGTAACCCGGCAACTCTTTACCACGCAGCTCAGAGGCTGTGTACTGCCCCAGCACCAGATTCTGACGCAGGTCTTCATCAGACAACGGCTGCAGGCTGTTCAGCACTTTGGCCACTTCATCACGCATCGCGTTACCGTTGATTGCTGAAGGGGGTTCCATCGCAACCATCGCAAGCACCTGAAGCAGGTGGTTCTGAAGCATGTCGCGTACGGCACCGGCGTTATCGTAATAACCGCCACGTTCTTCTACTCCGAGAAATTCTGCGGCTGTAATTTCCACATAATCAATGAAATTACGGTTCCACAACGGCTCGAACATACCGTTCGCAAAGCGGAAAACCAGCAGGTTCTGTACCGTTTCTTTCCCCAGGTAGTGGTCAATCCGGAAAATCTGACTTTCCTTGAAGTGCTTATGCAGCTTCTTATCCAGTTCCTGAGCCGTTTCCAGATCATATCCAAAAGGCTTTTCAATGATCAGGCGTTTCCAGCCGGTACTTTCATCGTTCAGGCCATGGGCCGCGAGACTGGCTGGAATCACATCGTACAGACTTGGTGGCGTGGCGAGATAGAAGAGGCTATTACGGGGTGCATCTGATTGAGCGGCTTTTTCTTGCAGTCGTTGTTGCAACTTACCATAGTCATCACAATCAAGCGTGTTGATGGCCTGATAACCAACATGCTGACAAAACTCGGCCAGCTTTTCAGGATCGGTCTTCTCAGTTTTCAGCAGAGAGGCCCGAACTTTTTCTCTGTATTCTTCATCGCTGTGAGCGGTACGGCTGACGCCAAGGATAGAGAAATCAGAAGGTAACATCTGATTGACATACAGATGATACAGCGCTGGGATAAGCTTACGATATGTCAGATCGCCTGAGGCGCCAAAAATAACGATATCGCTGTTTTCAGGTATGACCATGTTCTTTTTCTTTCCCTAACAGGTGTACAGGTTTGACGGGTTGAAAGTCCGGCAAAGCATAACATTCAGAACGACAGTATGCCGATGTCCTGGCCTCTCAATTTAATAGCCAAAGCCTATCAAAATGGGGGGTTACCCAGGGTGAAGCACACTATAGCTGCATTTGTCACAAAGTTACATCCCGCTAATTCTATCAATTGACGTAAAAACTGAAACATCAAGGCCTGATAAAATATCTCACTGCGCGTTTACAGTCAGAACCCATCCTCTGCACGATGAACAGAGCTGATCCGAAATCACCTGAAAAACAAGAAAAATGCACTTAAAATGATAAAAACAAGCCAGGCCGATTTTTTCACCCGCCCCAAAAAATCTGCCCTGAAACCCATTTTCCTCTGATGCGGACACTGTGAGGTCCAGTCAAAAATCACCCTGTTCCGCTCTTTTTCATCATGACGTGCTGCTGGCGCTTACCCGGAGATTTTCTGAAAGTAATTAACAAAACCTATCATGACGAAATCGTTTGCTTTCATTTTTCAGTGAGATTCACCGTACGAATTTGTCATTTCTTTCATCACCAGAAAGCAAAAAACCGTCAAAATGACGGTTTTTTACAAGCAGATTTTCAGACCGGATTAACGTTCCCAGTAGGCCTCTTCCAGACTGTCTTCCCGCTCAGGCAAACCACGCGACAGACGAGGTGAATGCTGCGCCAGTACTTCATAACTGACCCGGTTCGAGTACAGGCAAATCTGGGAGAATGACGAATAAGTCAGGAAATCGTAACTGTGCTTACTGGATTTCGGCACATTTTCTTTGTGATAGCGATTGGCAGCCATATCGTGCAGCAGCGCAGACAACGCACCGTCCCCTGCACCATTGGTGTTCTTGATGCGCTCAGGTCCACCCATGTAAGGCGCAATGTGCGAATACACCCGAATCGGCGTCTCACAGCCCGCTTTCATCATTGGACGACTGAATTCATAGCGATTGAACTCAGGAATTTCACCCGGCAGCAACGGCAGGCTGGTTTTACGCTTGGTGCTCTCTTCTGTATAACCCGCCGTATACAAACCGACCGGTCCAGCCGTACATAAAACAAAATCAACCCAATCCAGCGCTTTGTCGGAGGCCTGCAGCGGATCAGAATACCCGGTCAGGGCTTCCGCTTCGTCTTCGTTCATCGCGACAACGGTGACATGCTCCTTCAGAAAATCACGCCACCACTGAGGATCGTCCGCAATCACAAACTTGGTTCCCAGCGTCAGAACGACAGGCACATCGTATTTTTTCGCATATTCGATAGCACGCATTGTCGCTTCCGGCATCGGATCGCCTTCTTTACAGCGAACCAGATACGCCGTCAGAACCAGCGCTGAAGCACGCTCAAAAATGGATTCAGAAATGTTGTCTGGCTCCAGCTGGTTCATTCGTCCTTCGTTAATGGCAAATGTGCGCTCGCCATCGGGAGTGATCAACGCAAAACAACGTCCGATCGGGCCATCCACAGGCTGAAGATGGTTCAAATCCATACGGCTGGAGGTATTTACCAGATACCGGTAGGCATAACTGCCAATCTGAATATCCTGGCTCATCACCCCAAGAAGAACCGACTTGTCATCCGCCAGCACAGAGTAATTATGCAGCGTATTACCAATGGTACCGCCGGCAAACTCATGACGAATCAGATCATTCTCTTTCAGTTCACGGTACAGTGCTTCGGCTGCATCTTCAGCAATCACCAGAGAATGGCCTTTGCTGAGCGAGTAACGACTCAGGAATTCATCATCCACACAGGCTTCAATATCCACCAGGGTCTGATCAATACCGACGACATGCGTACGGGCAAGAGGTCGCGAGCTGGCCTGAGTCAGAAGGGGATCTCGGGCATGAACAGGAAAATAGTGTTTTGATTTACGTTGACCAGGAAATTTCATGATATCGCGCTGCCGGATAGAAAAAACTTGCGGATGATATCACAAAATATAGTCCAATGAAGAAATGGCTCGCACAATTAGTGCGAGCCGAATCATAGTATTTGTAAAAGTTAAGAAAAGGTTACCAGTTTTGAATTTGCTGCTGGACCAAAGCTTCCATCATTCCGATGTGCGCCGAGCTGTCGTTCAGACACGGGATAAGATTGAATTCCTTACCGCCTGCTTTCAGGAAAGCTTCTTTGCATCCTTCTGCAATTTCTTCAATGGTTTCCAGGCAATCCACCGAAAATGCCGGACAAACCACATCCAGCCGTTGTACCCCTTTTTGGGCCAGCTCAATAATTGTCGGCTCTGTATAAGGCTTGAGCCATTCTTCCCGGCCAAAAATCGACTGATAACTCATGCTCATTTTCTCACGAGGCATTTCCAGAGATTCGGCAAGCAATGCTGTAGTTTCATTGCAGTGAACCGGGTAAGGGTCACCCAGAACCGCGTATCGTTTGGGGATGCCGTGATAGGAACAAAGCAGATAATCGGGCTCTCCCTGCTTGGCCCAGAAATCAGAAACAGATTCTGCTAAAGCCTGAATATATGCCGGATGATCCTGATAATGATTGATGAACCTCAGTTCCGGCAGATAAGCGGTCTGCTTCAGACTGGCTGCAATTTTGTCGAACACAGCGGCAGTAGTCGTGCGTGAATACTGGGGATACAAAGGCAGAACCACAATCTTACGGCAGCCCTGATCACTGAGTTTTGCCAGCGCAGACTGAATCCCGGGATTACCATAGGTCATTCCCAGAGCCACAGGAATACCCAGCCTCGCTTCCAGCGCATCCCGCTGGCGCTGGGAATACACCATCAGCGGTGAACCTTCTTCCATCCATACGGACTGATACA
Organism: Photobacterium sp. R1; assembly: GCF_054600795.1. Taxonomy (NCBI): domain Bacteria; kingdom Pseudomonadati; phylum Pseudomonadota; class Gammaproteobacteria; order Vibrionales; family Vibrionaceae; genus Photobacterium; species Photobacterium sp. R1. The sequence continues at coordinate 282,630 of NZ_BAAHZP010000001.1, read as the reverse complement.
GTTTTGCTACTTTCGGAGAACGAATGGGCAGAATCGCACCAAACAGAACCGGACGCCAGATCCAGGGGGACAGATCAACGACACGAGGATCACTCAGAAACTCTGCCAGAAACCGTTTCACGGCAGCAGGTGTTGCTTCATCCGGCGTACCCAGATTCACTAAAAGTACACCAATACCTTGATTTTCCATCTTCACCTACAGGTCATACTCATCTTCTTTCGCCTGAACAGTGTACCATTCCGCGATTGATTTGCATTATCGGACAAAAAAAAGCGAGGGGTGATTCACCCCCCGCTTTTCACTGTGCTGTCTGCCTGCGGTCACAATACTGCAGGGCGTGATATCACATTACTTCGACAGTGCTGCTGACAGCTCTGCGCTTACATCCGCAACTGGCTGAGTGCCGTCAATCTTGATGTAAGCCGTGTGGCCTGCTTCCGCTTCTTTGCTGTAGTAGCTGATTAGTGGTGCAGTTTGATTGTGGTAAACACCCAGGCGCGCGCGAACTGTTTCTTCTTTGTCATCTTCACGAATCACAAGCTCTTCGCCAGTCACGTCATCTTTACCTTCCACTTTTGGCGGATTGTAAACCGCGTGGTAAGTACGGCCTGATGCCAGGTGAACACGACGACCAGCCATACGCTCAACAATCACGGTGTCCGGAACATCGAATTCAATCACATAGTCCACGTCTACACCGATTTCTTTCAGGCCATCAGCCTGAGGAATCGTGCGTGGGAAACCGTCCAGCAGGAAGCCTTGTGCACAGTCGTCTTCAGCAATACGCTCTTTGACCAGACCCAGAATAATATCGTCAGACACCAGCTGACCTGCGTCAATCACGGCTTTCGCTTGCTTACCCAGCTCAGTACCCGCTTTGATTGCCGCACGCAGCATATCACCAGTCGAAATTTGAGGAATACCAAATTTCTCCATAATGAATTGTGCCTGTGTGCCTTTACCTGCACCTGGAGCGCCCAGAAGAATGATGCGCATCTTGATCCCCTTTTCTAGAAATTAGCCGGAGTTTTGGAAAGTCAGAAAAATACACTGATTAGACCATACTCGCAAGTCCGCTGCCGAAACAGCCCTGAGTTTACATTCTTTATCAGCATACTCTTTGAAGCAAAACGGGCGCTAAACTGCGCCCGTTTGGTTTTCATTACTGAGCCAGCAGCTTATTCACTGCCGACAGGAACTGCGACGGGTCTTCCATCGACCCACGCTCCGCCAGCATCGCCTGACCAAGCAGCATTTCAACCCAGCGGCCGAAAGCTTCTTCATCGGCTTCATCTGCCATCCGGTTCACCACCGGATGATTTGGATTCAGCTCAAAGATGTATTTCACTTCAGGCGCCTCATGGCCGGCAGCCGCCAGCAGTTTCGCCATCTGTGTTCCCATCTCATTTTCGTCTGTGACCACTACAGCAGGCGTATCCTGCAGCTTGAAAGTGGTACGAACGTCCTGCACACGCTCACCCAGATAAGCTTTGGTGCGCTCAACAACAGACGCAAAGGCTTCTTCCGTTTGCTTCTGTGCTTCTTTTTCTTCCTCACCATCAAAGCTGGACAAATCCAGACCGGCTTTGGTGATGGACTGGAACTGTTTCCCGTCGAACTCAGGCAGGTAACCCATCAGCCACTCGTCGATCCGGTCATGCATCAGCACCACTTCCAGACCCTTCGTGCGGAACTGCTCCAGATGAGGGCTGTTCTTCGCGGCATTGAAGCTGTCTGCCGTGATGTAGTAAATCTTGTCCTGACCTTCTTTCATCCGGCTGACGTAATCGGCCAGAGACACCGTTTGTTCAGCGGTATCGTTGTGAGTCGTACTGAAACGCAGCAGACCGGCAATTTTTTCACGATTCGCGAAGTCTTCTGCCGCACCTTCTTTTAGTACCTGGCCGAACTCTTTCCAAAAACGCTGATATTCGTCTTCTTTCTTCGCCAGTTTTTCCAGCATCGACAGTGCACGCTTGGTGCAGGCTTTACGCAGTGCCTGAGTCACTTTGTTATCCTGCAGGATCTCGCGGGAAACGTTCAGCGGCAGGTCATTTGAATCAATCAGGCCGCGCATAAAGCGCAGATACATCGGCATGAACTGTTCCGCGTCATCCATGATAAAGACGCGCTGTACATACAGTTTCAGGCCGTGCTTGCTGTCACGGTTATATAAGTCAAAAGGGGCTTTTGACGGAATATACAGCAAGCTGGTGTAATCCTGCTGACCTTCCACACGGTTGTGGCTCCAGCTCAGTGGTTCAGCATAATCATGAGAGACGTGCTTATAGAATTCCTGATATTCTTCATCAGAAATCTCAGATTTACTGCGGGTCCACAGCGCCTGTGCCTTGTTGACCTGCTCCCATTGCTTACCCGTTTCGTTGCCTTCCTCATCGCGTTCAGCCGTTTCCATCAGCACCGGAATGCCAATGTGATCCGAATACTTGCTGATGATATTGCGCAGACGGTATTCACTCAGGAATTCTTTTTCATCTTCACGCAGATGCAGAATAATTTCGGTCCCGCGGGTCGACTTCTCGATATCTTCAACCGTGTAATCGCCTTCACCGGTCGAATGCCAGCAAACAGCCTGCTCAGCTGACGCACCTGCTGCACGGGTATTGACCGTCACAGCATCAGCAACAATAAAGGAAGAATAGAAACCCACACCAAACTGACCAATCAGTTGCGAGTCTTTACTCTGCTCTTCACTCAGCTTGGCGAAAAAGTCTTTCGTCCCTGATTTGGCAATGGTACCCAGGTGTTCAATCACCTCATCACGGGTCATCCCGATACCATTGTCGCTGATCGTGACTGTCCCAGCTTTTTCATCAAATGACAGACGAACAGCCAGCTCGCCATCATTTTCATACAGCTCAGGGGCAGAAAGCGCACGGAAACGTAACTTATCCGCCGCATCGGAAGCATTGGAAATCAGCTCTCGTAAAAAAATCTCTTTATTTGAGTACAGTGAATGAATCATTAAATGAAGTAATTGCTTCACTTCAGATTGAAAGCCACGTGTCTCTTTATTCTTTTCCAGGGTTTGCTCGCTCATTTGAACTCCGTAATCCATGTTTACGTCATTACTGACAACTAGATATGGGCTCGCCACTCATTTTCAAGACCTGTCGGCTAATTTTCTGTCCGATCGTCCCTGAACGGCTCATACTGATGACAGAGTTCCGGAAAAACAAATCACACTGAATGAATAGGTTGGGAATGGAACAAGCGCATTGTAAATTTCTGATTGGACAACGATTTATATTTTCACCGAACCACAACAGTCTGGTTGACAATACTCAGTCTGAAGACACCATCCATTTAGGCATCAATGAAAGCCGGGCCTTACACCGGATGCTGACTGAGCCAGGCACCATTATTTCCCGGCAGGAAATGCATGACTATATCTGGCGGGATCAGGGATTCGAAGTGGATGATTCCAGCCTGACCCAGGCCATTTCAACCCTGCGGCGATATCTGCAAGATTCAACCCGCTCTCCTGCCTTTATCAAAACGATTCCGAAACGCGGCTACCAGATGATTGCCAGTGTCGATCGCATTGACGACCGCCCGGTCGAATCCGGTGAAATACAGCAAAATGATCCGGAACCGGAGGCGATTCTCAACTCGCACATCATTCTCGCTGCCACAACTGCGCCAGCAGACAAGCAGATAGCAGACACTGACGCCGTTCAGGTTAATCCTGTGATTTCAACCGCCGCGACTATGCCCGAAAACAAAATATCCGGACACAAGCAGCATCGTTACCGACTCACTCTGGTGACTGCCCTGCTACTCTGTGTCGTGCTGCCACTCTGGGCTTATTTTAGTCCGCCGCCAACCTCAAGTGCTTTCTATCCGGCGTTCAGTTATCAGGGGATACCGGTGCTCATCCCCAGTGAAACGGTCATGACAGACGCCTGGTATCCGCTGATCAGACAATGTATTGCAGCCCATATCCAAACGCACGGCAAAGCATCCACGCCAGCCCGGGTCATTGTCACTGGCGGAAGACATAATCAGCTTTGGATAAACCTGATATATGGAACCGCGGACTACCGGAACAACATGACACTCACCATTGTGACACTGGACAAGGAAAGGGAGCAGCCATGTCGCGTTCAGTAACCCGTTCAAATTTGAAGCGAGCATATGTTCCGCTGCTGTTGCTGGCTTTTATCACACTGATGTTCCTCGGCAGCCTCTATTACTATTTCAAAAGCGATCACCGGATAAACCGTTTTCTGGCATCCCATGACTGGGAGTCCTACACCGTCACCAACGTGGCTTCAACGGAAGCGCCTGGTCTGGGGCGCTTGAAAAAAATTACCGAAAAAAGCCAGGTTCTGTTTTTGCCGAATCACAGCTATTCACGAGTCACCCGCATGAGCATGACCAATCAAAGTCGTATTCAATTGCATCTGACAATCACAGAGTCCGGCTATTGGGAAGTCAGCGGCGGTTATCTGCAGGTTCGTCCGAAACAATTCAACAAGTTGAAGACCGGGGATGAGAACGCTTTCAGCAATGAACAAATCATGTCTGTTTATCAATATTTTCAGGCAAATGCTGAACAGAGTAACCGGGTTGATATTTTGACCGAGTATTCAGTTCTGCTCACCGGATTAAATACCCGCTCACAAGTCCTGAATGCGGCTCCTTAACGAAAAAAGCCGACAATATACGTCGGCTTTTCAATGTATGACTGACTCAAAAGATTCAATACAGCTTCTGCCGGCCAGCAATTGAATGTGACAGAGTTGTCCCATCAACCAGCTCCAGCTCACCACCGACCGGGACACCATGTGCGATTCGGCTGGCAGGCACCTGATAGGCCTGACACAGCTCAGCAATATAGTGCGCGGTAGCCTCTCCTTCAACCGTCGGGTTGGTTGCCAGAATCAGTTCGGCAATCTGCTCGTTCTGCAATCGGTATTCCAGCATATCCAGCCCGATATCACTCGGACCGATTCCGTCCAGTGGAGACAGATGCCCCATCAGCACAAAATAACGGCCGGAAAACTGACCGGTTGCTTCAACGGCCATGATATCTGCCGGGCTTTCCACCACACAGATCTGCCCACTTTCCTGGCGGCGCGGATTCTCACAAATTGCGCACACATCTTCTTCTGTAAAAGTGCGGCAATCGCGGCAATGGCCAATCTCAGTCATGGCTTTACCCAGCATATCAGCCAGCTGCAAGCCTCCCTGACGGTTTCGTTGCAGCAGGCTGAAAGCCATACGCTGTGCAGACTTCGGCCCGACGCCGGGCAAGCAGCGCAGCGCGTCCATCAACTGCTCAAGTAACGGACTGGTGCGCATTGATTAGAATGGCATCTTAAAGCCGGCTGGCAGGTTCATACCACCTGTCACGCTGGCCATTTTTTCTTTCTGGGCTTCTTCGATGCGGCGTGCAGCATCATTGAATGCAGCTGCAATCAGATCTTCCAGCATATCTTTGTCGTCTTCCATCAGGCTGTCATCCAGCTCAACACGACGCACGCTATGGCTGCCAGTCAGTGTCACCTTCACCAGGCCGGCACCAGCTTCACCAGTCACTTCCATGTTGGCGATTTCTTCTTGCATCTTCTGCATGCGCTCTTGCATCTGCTGCGCCTGCTTCATCATGTTCGCCATACCACCTTTACCAAACATATCTTCTCTCTCTATGGGTCTGGTTAATTTATTAGACGGGTCTTACGCTTTCTTCATCCAGTACAGCACTGAATCGCTGACAGATGAAGGAAACGTTCGGATCCTGCTGCAGACTGACTTTAGCCTGATCCAGTTTTTGCTGATAAATGAACTCCCGCCACTCCAACGGCGATCGTCCTTTATCACTGAGTTCTATCTGTAATTCTATCTCTTGTCCCAGCATCTCAGCCAGTGCCGCGCTCAATTGCGCTCTGGCTTTCGGCGTATCCAAATGTTGCTGAGACGGGCGCAATTGCAGAGTAAGCTGCTGCTCTTCCAGCGACATTGCAGAATTCAATGCTAATTGCTGAACAAGACGGTCAACATTCAGCTTCGTCACCATGTCGGACCAACTATCCTGATTTGCCGCTTCACTGACAAGCTGTTTTGCCATTTCAGGCGTTTTTTCGTGCTCCAGCGCTTGCTTCAGTGCTGTGGGTGCAACCACCACTTCAGGCTCATGATCAACTTCAGGCTGACTGAGCGGCTGCCACTGATATTCTTCAGCCGGTTTCGGCTCTGAAGGTTGCGATGCGTTCCCCGGCGCCATGGGTTGTCCAGCCTGCTGAGGTCGACGACCTGCATGCTGACTCGAAATCCGGTCAAGCACACTGACAGCAGGTTTTCTGACTGACGCCGGTTCAGCCTTTTTTGGCTCGGAAGACTCCTGTCCACGCTTTGTTTTACTACGCAGCTTATTTCTGGCAGCCAGCAAACCAGAAGCCGGTGATGACGGCGGCTGCGTCGGCGCCGGTTCTGGCTGCGGTGCTAGTGCTGGTGCTGGCATTTGCGCTTTCGTTGAGACCGGTACTGATGATGCCCCTTGCACCGGCTCAGCAACCGGTGCCACCTGAGGAGTAGCTGCCTGTGACTGTACCGTTTGCTGAGGTCGTTGCAGCGCTGGTGCAACAGCTCGGACATCCGGCTGATTCACATGCGGAGCCGAAGCTCTGGGCTCAGGTGCAGCGGCAGGCACCGGGATCGACTGCGGCATCAGCGTCCCGGCCGCAACCGGCCGAAATGCAAGCATGCGCAACATCACCATTTCCAGCCCGGTCCGACCGTCCGGAGCCAGTGGTAAGTCCTGCCGGCCCTGAAGTGCAATCTGATAATGCAGCTGGACATCCTGAGGCGGCATCACCTGACTCAATTGAACAATTCGGTCCGCATCCGGTAAAGAAGTATCCAGCGAAGCAGGCAAAACCTGATACATAGCGACTCGGTGTAACTGGGCTGCCATTTCACTGAGCAGACTATCCCACGCCACACCAACCGCAGCCAGTTCCGCGAGACATGCCATCGCCGGTTCCGCCTGCCCTTGCGCCATAGCCTCCAGTAGATAGAGCGCCTGCTCCGTGTTGAGTGTACCCAACATCCCCGCTACGGTATCAGCCTGAACCTGACCATTACCCAGTGCAATAGCCTGATCGGTCAGGCTGAGGGCATCACGCATACTGCCTTCAGCAGCCCGGGACAGCAAGCTGAGCGCTTTGGTCTCAAAGCTGATCCCTTCTTCCGTCAGGACATGATCGAGTTGCTGCTGAATCTGGACAATATCCAGATGCTTTAAATGAAACTGCAGACAGCGCGACAGGATCGTGACCGGCAATTTCTGCGGATCTGTGGTCGCCAGAATAAATTTCACATGCTCTGGCGGCTCTTCAAGCGTTTTCAGTAAGGCATTAAAACTGTGACGAGACAACATGTGCACTTCGTCAATCAGATAAACCTTAAACCGTCCGCGCGCAGGCTGATACTGAACGTTATCCAGCAATTCACGAGTATCTTCAACTTTGGTTCTGGAAGCAGCATCAATTTCCAGCAGATCAACAAAGCGTCCCTGATCAATTTCAAGACAGGTATGACACTGCCCGCAAGGAGAAGCCGTAATCCCCTGTTCGCAGTTCAGCCCTTTGGCAAACAGCCGGGCAATCGTCGTTTTACCGACGCCCCGGGTTCCGCTGAACAGATAGGCATGATGAAGTCGGTTATGTGTCAGCGCATTGGTCAGCGCTGTCAGGACATGGGATTGGCCCACCACATCTTCAAATCGATGCGGCCGCCATTTGCGTGCCAGAACCTGATAACTCATGGTGATAAATCCTACAGAACACGATCATTCAGCGGCATCAGAAAGCCTGACTGAATCCAGTCGGTTATGCTAGCACAGGGAGATTCACGGCGCGAGAGAACACAGGAGGAGTTTATCCTTTCAAGTCATTACTGCTATCGTTTTGACCACAAAGATAACATCCCCCTGCTTGATGGCATTGATTCAGGCTGATTAGTGGCCGTCGAAATCACAAATGCTGAAGACATTCAGACCCAGGCCACGCAGTCGCTGCTGGCCGCCGATGTCAGGCAGATTAATCACAAACGCTGCGTCTTCTACGATACCGCCCAGACGGCGAACCAGCTTGGTGGTTGCTTCAATCGTACCGCCGGTTGCCAGCAGATCATCGACGAGCAGCACCTTATCCCCTTCCACAATGGCATCAGTATGAATTTCCAGCGTATCCTGGCCATATTCCAGTTCATAGCTTTCACTGATGACGTTACGCGGCAATTTACCCGGTTTACGTACAGGAACAAAGCCTACACCCAGCGCCAAAGCTAATGGCGCACCAAACAGAAAACCACGAGCCTCTGTGCCAACAACTTTGGTAATCCCTTTATCGCAGAACTGCTGATGAAAGATCTGCAGGGTTGCCTGATAAGCATCAGGATCTTCCATTAAACTGGTCACATCCCGAAACAGAATGCCTGGTTTTGGGTAATCCGGAATCGTCTTAATACTGTTTTTAATCAGGCTGAAGTCGTCTTGAACAGTTTTTACTTGGCTCATAGTCTCTTCCATCTGCTGTACTGCACACAGCAGGTTATTAAGAAATTTGGTCGCGCATACCCATGCAAATTGGTACGACGAGCGAATTAAGCGCAAATAGTAGTGATTTTTACTGGAATGGGCAACTATCGTACTGCTCTGATTGAGAAAGCAGAGGATGAATCCTTTGATGCATCAACAGTCACCGAGATGACAGACCATCCAGCTCCCGGACCGGAAGACGGTTAAACCAAATCAGTAAAATCACTGCAATAACAATCAGCAGGACTTTGACCCAATTAACAGGAACAATAAAGATGGAAAGCGTAAAACTGAGAACTATCATCAGATTCGCCCGTCGCTTGACCTTTGCACTGATAGCCCGGTGCTGATACCAGTTTTCTAAAACAGGTCCGAAATGGGGGTGGCTGTGGAGCCATTTGTGCAGCTTTGGAGAGCCCCGCATAAAGCAGGCACTGGCGAGAAGCAGAAAAACGGTGGTGGGTAAAAGAGGAAGGAAAATGCCCAACACACCTAAAATCACGAAACACCAGCCTGAAACCAGCAATAGCGTTCGCCAGAACAGTTGTCTCACATTCCCTCTCTTTTACATTTGCCTGAGCCGCCTGTGTTACAGACAGATCAGTGGCTCAGTATACCCAACCAGGTCAGGCTTGCTGGTAATGTCGGCAACAGCATTGCCACCAGAAAACCAATAAAGTATTTCAGATTATAGGGTTCTTTAAAGTTATGTTCCATTCTATCTTCCTTTCTTCTCGTCTTAAGACACTGAAATGTAATAAAAAGCAGCAATTCAGCCACCTAAAAACCGTTCAGCACTATAAAGCATTCGATAGATTACAAAAACCGACAAAAAGAAGGGTTATTTTGCATCTGGTTTGACTTATATCAGTATCAGAACAGAAATTCAGCATAGACTGTGATCCAGTCTACAATGGAGTGCCACTATGAATAGTGAGTATCTGAAGCAACAAACAATCCGGCTGGAGCAGGAATATGAGGCCCTTTCAGCAAAGCTTTATGCTGAATTAGACGCTGCCAGTCTTGTGACAACAGCAGAAAAAACAGCAAATGAGCTTTTGACTTTAGCAGCGCAAAGCATCAATCCTTCGCTGCGTCATAAAGCCAATCGCCTGGAAGCAATCGATGCCGCTCTCTGTGCGATTCGTCTGGACCTCTACGGAGTCTGTGCTGATTGCGAAGAGCCAATAGAAAAAATCATTCTCGATAATGACCCTGCACAGCCGCGCTGTCAGCAGTGCCAGTCTCATAATAAGTACCATCACCAGCGCTGAGTGCCAGTCTGGTGATGGCGTGGTACCCTACAATCGCTTTTAAGGCTGTTTTGCCATCCAGGCTTTAAAGGCGGCTTTTTCTTCTGGTTTTGCTTTGCTATACCACAGCTTAAGCTGTGCTAAAGCATCACCGGATATTTCAACTTTTCCGTCTTGATTCACCTCAACAACGGCCTGTTCCAGATCAACCGCATAGCCTTGCTCGAACGTTATCCCATGCTGGCGGTTATACTCTCCCACCAGCTTTTCCATATCACTGAACGCTGCAATACCATCGCCTTTCATCTCAACGAAAGGTAGTATTTTTTGGCTGCCGTCTGCCTGCGTCATGGTCCATTCCGGACCTTTTTGGAAATAAGCCTGTGCCTGGCTGTAAGCTACCAACACAGGCAACTCAATACGTACATCCTGTTCTGGCATCACCATCTCAAACAGATACGGGCGGGTTGTGTAAATGCTGTTCCGGCTGCCGTTTTTCAGTTCCCGGTCATAACGAAGCACGACCTGATGCTTTCCGGCAGGTAAATCGACTTCAGTCGTCCTGGACCAGAGGGACTGGTTCACTTCTTTACCATCAACCACCAAAAGTTCAATCCCGTCTCCCACAGAGAGCGTTGCCGCCTGTACATTGGCAACCAGCAGAGCTGCCAGAAACGCTAATTTTTTCATCGCCAATCTTCTTTTCGTTGTATGACTTACAAAATCAAATGAGTCTCTTGCCGGAAATTAACCCAGACGTGACTCTAACTCATCTGATTAATCACAATACAAAAAAGCCGCCTAAATGGCGGCTTTTGCAATATCTGTGCGGTAAGAACCGTTCTTAGAACAGAACTTCCATACCAGCTACATAACCCAGGTCGTATTCAGTGTTGTCACCGTCAGCCCAACCCAGCTCAGCATACAGTTTTACGTTGCTGTGCAGCTGGTGAGTTACGTTTGCATAAACGTTGTCAGTCGCTTCGCCACCATCAATATCGCTCAGGTTGTAACCCAGAGCGAAAGTGTTCTTACCCATAGTGTAAGAACCCGCCAGTGAAATAAAATCGACATCCAGAGTCGTTACACCTGCAGAGTTCTCAACTTCTCCATGGCCGTATGAAGCAGCAAGAGAGATAGCCTGAATAACGTACTCAGCTTCTAAGTTATAACCGGTAATGTCTTCACCAGGAGCATTAACGTCTTCAGACGTGTAGTAGTAACCACGAACGTCCAGACCGGCAAAACGTGCACCCAGACGTGCGTCAGTGATGCCGCCGTTGTCGTCTGCATTGATGTCGTGAGAAGCGCCAGCGTAGAACATACCGTTGTCGTAAACATACTTCACGACTTCGCTGCCACGAGTAGCATCAAAGCCCAGAGCTTGAGTACCCAGCTCGTAGTCTTTACTGATACCTGCATCATCAGAGATCAGGTATTGACGACCAAACGTCAGCGTACCAAAGTCTTTACCTTGGAAACCAACGTACAGCTCATCATTGAAGAAATCTCCAGGCTTACCATTATTATCTGAGTTATGCAGATCCAGGTTAAAACCTGCAACCACATTCAGGTTGTTGTTGACTGGAATAGTGGTATTCAGCGAGATGTCACCATCATCCAGACGAATGGTAGGGTCTTCATCACCATTTTTTGGTACGATGTCTTGGAACAGCTGAACTTCCGCTGAACCTGACAGGTCGACAATAACGCCGTCTTTGTCAAGCAGGTTGATAGAAGCGTTTGCTGAGCCTGCAGCTACTAGTACAGATAGTGCAATAAGCGTTTTTTTCATGATATCCACTGCCTTTTCTTATGGATGGAATTCCTATTTCCAGAATCCCTATTGCTTTTCTTATTTCCCTTCCCGGCAGGTCACACAAAGCTCAGTAAATCAGAGCAAAACTGACCATGCCAAGATGGCGTAACTTGCGGAACTCATCCTGACAGAGAATGAATCGCGATGTCAAATTCTCACACTGTAACAACAAATTTATTATATTATATTTATTTTCAATAACTTAACATGGTTTGAGGGCAAAAAATTAACAAAGAATCAAGTATCTCCCGCTATTTGCATGTTTCTTAATAGCAATAAAAAACAGCATTTTAATCCCACAAAAGCCAGAATTAACAAGATAAATCAGAATATAAAACCATTAAAAGCCGCAAATTATAGTCAAATCAATCAATTCACCTATAACTCACCCTTGGTTAAACTGGGGTTCAATCTTATTTCGTGAGGGAAATCTCATTTCATATCAAAAATCCCCTATAAACAACCGGACATCCCTACAGCAGAGCTTCATGTTATAATGCTCACCCCTGCCAACATTAAGTTTCAGTCATGTTACACAACCAGATCAAAACTGATATTAAACAGTGCTATGCTAACCTGAGTGCACAATTGGATCACTTCATTCCCCGCCGTGCACAGAATTATCTGGTCGCTGAAATTGCCAAAACACTGGCAGGTGAGTATCACGCCAAAAACAGAATGCTGGTTGCTGAAGCCGGAACCGGCATCGGGAAATCTCTGTCTTATTTGCTTGGATGTATTCCTTACGCACTCTTTAACAATAAGAAGGTACTCATCGCCACAGCAACAGTCGCGCTTCAGGAGCAATTGATTCATAAGGATCTGCCGCTCTTTGCGCAAATTTTTCCCAAAGAATTTAGTTTTATCCTGGCCAAGGGACGTCAACGGTACTGCTGCAGCCACAAGCTGGAAGCCAGTTGTTCAGGACAAGATGACGGTCAGCTGGCGCTATGGCAGGAAAAACCTAAAAAATCGGACCTCAGCCTGCTGAAGCGAATGCTGACAGCCTGGCAGCAAAATAAATGGGATGGTGACCGGGACAGCTGGCCGACGGTCATTCCTGACCGTGTCTGGCAGCAAATTGTGTCCGATAAACACAGTTGCCATTCAGGCATGGCCAAACACCGCCACTGTCCTTTTGCAAAGGCGCGGGAGCACCTGGATAAAGCCGATGTTGTGATCGCCAACCATGCGTTATTGATGGCTGATCTGGAGCTGGGTGGCGGCATCATTCTGCCAGAACCCGAGCAGACGATTTATGCCATCGATGAGGCACACCATCTGCCGCAGGTCGCCAGAGACTTTTCTGCTGCCGCCGCCAGCCTGAAGGGTGCCAGCAACTGGCTTGAAAAACTCAATCAGTCGGTCAGTAAACTGGCGGAACTCGCCGACCGGCAAAAGTCCGGACGCTTCCAGACCACGCTGCAGGAGTCTATCCAGCATCTTGTTCCCACACTGAGACAACTGTCCGGCCAGGTCGACCCAGCTGTCTTCAGCAAAGATGGCAGTTACCGTTTTCCCCACGGAGAGCTGCCTGCATGGCTGGCAGAAGAAGCTCAGGGATGCCGGGATGCCAGCAAGAAAGCGCGACAGTCACTGGCGAAAATTCACGAGATGATCACCGAACGCCTCAAAGATGACGAAGTACCGGCACGATCTGCTGAACCGGCACTCTCCGAATCAGGCTTTTATCTGCAACGTCTGGAAAATCTGGAAAAAGTCTGGACCCTGATGGCCCAGCCGGACAAAGAAAAAGGCGCCCCTTTAGCCCGCTGGCTTGAAAAAAGCCCGGAACAGGAAGGCGATTATATTGTGCAGGTTTCGCCCCTGGAGATTGGCTACCGGTTAGATCAGCTGCTCTGGAGCCGTGCCGCGGGCGCAATTCTGGTGTCAGCAACCCTGCGTGCGCTCAACCAGTTCAGTTACTTCTGCCGTCAGGCCGGAATTCAGGAAAATGAGGGCGCACGCTTTCTAGCTCTGGCTTCGCCGTTTGATTATCAGAACAACGGACGCTTAGTCATTCCGCAAATGAAATATGAACCTCAGGCGGATCAGTTCACGGATTTACTGATTGAAACCCTTCCGGAATATCTGGAAGGCGAAACCGCCAGCCTGGTGCTGTTTGCCTCATACTGGCAAATGAACAAAGTCGCAGAGGCCATCCGGCCCCAGTGTGAAAAAAATGGCTGGGCATTGCTGGTTCAGGGAGAAGAATCCCGGACTTCCCTGCTGGAAAAGCACAAGAGCCACTGTGAACAGGGCAAAGTCAGCGTGTTATTCGGCACCGGCAGTTTTTCCGAAGGTCTCGACTTACCGGGCCACTTGCTGAGAAATTTAATCATTACCAAGATTCCGTTCGCGGTACCAACCTCACCTGTCGAGGAAGCTCATGCAGAATACATTGAAAGCCGTGGCGGTAACCCCTTTTTACAAATTGCCGTTCCGGAAGCCAGTAAAAAGCTAATTCAATCCGTCGGGAGATTGCTGCGTAAAGAGCAGGACTTTGGTAGAGTTGTCCTGCTCGACCGTCGGGTGATTACACGGCGATACGGCAAAGCACTGCTCGATTCATTGCCCCCATTTAAACGCGTAATTGAACACGCCATCGAACGAAAACGATAATGCATGATTGAAATAATTGATCCGGGCATGATGCTCATCCTCGGTCTGGTTGCTCTGACCGCTGGTTTTATAGACGCTGTTGCCGGCGGTGGCGGAATGCTGACCGTTCCGGCATTGCTGTCATTAGGGCTGCCGCCGCACATTGCTTTAGGAACCAATAAGCTGGCAGCAACCTTCGCGTCTTCCACCGCTGCGCTGACCTATTACCGGAAGCAGCTGTTTTCTCCGGCTTTCTGGAAAACGTCTTTTCTGGCAACGCTGAGCGGCGCCATTGCGGGGACGCTGGTCGTCGATATCATCAGCACAGCCTGGCTGGAAAAAGTCCTGCCGCTGATCATCCTGGCCGCAGCGGTGTACACCATCTGGCATCCCCATCCCAAAGGTGACAGCCGTAAACTGCCCACGCCATGCCCGCGCTTTAAACGAAAGCAATGGATACAGGGAACCGGTCTGGGATTTTATGATGGCCTTGCCGGACCCGGTACCGGTGCTTTCTGGACTGTTTCCAATATGGCGCTGTATCGCCTGGACATCCTGCTGGCGTCCGGGCTGGCAAAAGCCATGAACTTCACCAGCAACCTGACCTCACTCGTCACATTTGCCATACTTGGCCATATCAATGTTGCGTTAGGTTTAACGATGGGCGTCTGCCTGATGCTGGGTGCCTATATTGGCGCGCACTCTGCGATCCGTTTCGGCAGCCGGTTTATCCGCCCGGTTTTTGTCACCGTTGTTGTCATTCTGGCCGCCCGGCTGGCATGGCAGGCCTGGCTGTAACACCAAACGATAAGGAGAATATCGTGGCGACCGATATTAGCCGTCTTGCTGGCCTGGTTGAACAGCTGATCCCGCAGGCCTCCGCACTGGATCATCAGCGGGGAGAAAGTGATAAGCCCCTTTTCGATAATCAGCTGTTTCACTGCCGGGCGCGCCTGTTGCTGCCCTGTATTCGCGAAATCCAGCAGGAAATTGCCGCTTTGATGAAAGAACAGGCCGCGGGGAACCTGCAAATCGCCAGAGCCAGCTACGTCTGCGAAAAAATTCTGACTCAGATCCAGGCAATTCAGCGAGAGATGGCCACCAAACAAATTCGTGAGGCAGAACCGAAATACGTGGTGAAACAACGGAAGAGCCTGCATCAGTTGTATGACGATCTGGCTCAGCATCAGGACTGGGAAAGACGACTGTCTGCCATGGTCAAAGATAAAACCTTTGAGCTCGAACAGGCAACAGAAGTCAGCCAGCGGCAACCGCTGCAACAACAACTCATCGCTCTGGAAGGACGGCTGAACCGCTGTCAGCAGGCGATGGCCGGTATAGAACAGGCGATCGTCCGCCGGGAACGTCAGGGATAAACCATGCTGCCACTGGTCTATCATCCCGTGTACTCAGAACTGGTTCTGCCGCCAAAACACCGGTATCCCATCACCAAGTACCACAGGTTATTCCTGCATCTCACTCAGGAGATGCACATTGAGCAATGGGCCGACGTCTGTTTTTTTCAGCCGGAACCGGTGACGGCTGCAGAACTGAAAACCCTGCATCAGGCCGACTATATCGACAACCTTGTAAACAACACACTGCCAGCGGCTAAAATGCGTCGTATCGGGTTCCCCTGGAGCCCGCAGCTGATTGAACGGACACTGACGTCCACCGCTGGTACCCGGCTGACCGTCGAGCTGGCACATCAGCACGGGATCAGCCTGCACCTGAGCGGGGGGTATCATCATGCTCACCACGACTTTGGCAGCGGTTTTTGTCTGGTCAATGACCTGGCCTTTGCAGCAAAGCATGCGCTGACACTACCCGGTATCGATAAAGTGATGATTATTGACTGTGATGTCCATCAGGGCGACGGAACGGCAACGTTACTGGCAGATGACAGCAATATCATTACATTTTCAGTGCATTGCGATAAAAACTTTCCGGCCCGAAAACCCGATTCCGACATCGATCTGGCGCTGCCCCGCGAAACAAATACAGAAGACTATTTATCTGCATTCAGTGCCGTTCTGACGCTGGCTCTGGCCCAGTATCAGCCTGATCTGGTGATATACGATGCGGGTGTGGATATCCATCAGGATGACGCGCTGGGCTACTTTCAGGTCACCACAGAAGGCATATTCCGGCGGGATCATCTGGTGATCAGCCATTGCCATGATGCCGGTATCCCGCTGGCCGCAGTGGTCGGCGGCGGCTATCGTGATGACCATCAGCAGCTGGTCAACATCCATGCACAGCTCTTCCTAGCTGCGCTGGCTGTGCATCAGCCACATCACCAGCCGACTCAACCCGGCACAACGAACGATTTTCAGGATATCTGATGACGAAAAAACATGAGAAACCAGCGAACACACCAGCATCCGGGCACCCAGCCCTTGCTGATGCACCGAAAGATGTTCAGTTGGCTGTAGATCTGATTTATTTACTGGAAACCAATGAGATTGACCCCGAAGTGGCACTGTCTGCCCTTGAAATTGTGAAAAATGACCTGCTGACGAAAATGAAACAACATCAATAGCAGGACACCGCATCTGCCCAGGCCGCTCTGAACGAGCGGCTATCTGTTCAGACAGAAATCACAACCGGGCACATTAAGAACGGATGAACTTGTTATAAACAAATAAGACGATAAATGCCCCAACGGTTGCGGTGAAGATACTGCCGATATTCACGCCGGTGACCGGACCGAATCCAATTAAACTGCCAACCCAGCCGCCCACAAAAGCCCCGACAATCCCCAGAGCCATTGTCACGATTAAACCGCCACCATCTTTACCCGGCATCAGCCATTTGGCGAGAGCCCCAGCGATGAGACCCAGAATAATCCAGGAAATAATGCCCATGTTTCGCTCCTCATAAGGTCATGACCCATCTCAGAAGAAGCTTAGCTGACTCTACGTAACCTGATGTATCGAAAATAATGCGAAGGAAAGATTCGTCAGAACCATCACAGTGGATTGCAATCTGATGTATTGCATGAAAAAGGAGGCACCGAAGCGATGACCGGAAACAGTCACTGAAAATCTGAAGTCGCAGAAACAGCCTAGATTCAGGCCGATGCAAACAGGGAGGTTATCTCACGGATAGATGCGGGTTGCTGAGTGCAGTTCACCCGCAGGGTTCAATAGCCATTCACCAGACGTAACCGGTTTGGACGGACTTGTGAATCGGAGGACAGATTGATGATTTTACCTTCACGGCCAACTTCAGTCCTGGAAGCCACAATCCCAAGCAAAGGTTCCACTTTCATTGGGCTGCGAGTAGCAGGTATCAAATCGATCAACCTGGAAAACTCTTCGAATCCCATGGGCTCAAGATGATTAGGGCGAATTTTCATGTTCATTGCGGTCTTGTACTCCTTTCCCTGGCCGCCATCATCGCAACAGAATATGACAATAAAAAATCTCGATGTGACATTTATGTTAAACGTTAAATCCATGTCAAAAATTGACATAGCCCTCAATAAACTGGCCCTACCAGCTGAGTAAGCAGACCTGCCTCACAAATACCAGATCAATAAAACATCACAAAAACATTTAAATTAGACGCACAACAACTTCGCACTTATGACATTCCGACTGAAATTTTTATGCCTTAAGACTTTCTTAAGTTTCCCTTTCTAAGGTGTTAATACACACCTTCTGAGGGAATATGCGATGGACAATAACAATAATTCTAACAAGTTAACCTTGGTGCATATTGATAAAGATCATCCTTTCCGTGAAAAAACAGAACGTTATGTTGCTTCTCGCTATGCCTCCGCATTTCAGGCCCGAATTCATTCCTTCATGCCGGCTTTCCTGGCATTGGTGGATAACAATGAACAGCTGTTGTCTGTCTGCGGTTATCAGGCCGCCCATACCGGCAACCTTTTTCTTGAACAATACCTGGATCAACCAGCAGAACAGTTGATGTCCGAGCGGTTCGGTCAGGCGATTGTCCGTTCTGAACTGATTGAATTCGGGCAGCTGGCGGCATTTTCAAAAGGGATGTCTTACCTGCATTTCACCCTGATTGCCGAGCATCTGGTCCGCTGTGGCTACAACTGGTGTATTTTCACTGCGACCGGCCCACTTCAGGCCATGATGCGGCGACTGGGGCTGAATCCGACAGTACTGGCCGAAGCCACCGCTGAACGCATTCCCAATGCCGATGCTATCTGGGGAACTTATTATCAGCAGCAGCCCAGAATTTCCGGCGGGAGCCTGGCTTCAGGATTAGAGGTGCTGAACCAGCGTCGCTTCCCTGTCCTGCAAGCTTTCGGAGGTCAGGCATGAGAAGCCAGATCATCAAACACCTGTTCCGGTTCGCAGAACAGATGCCCGGGAAAGATGCCCTGCACGGATTCGATTCAGAATCAGGCCAGTCATTTACCGTCAGTTACGGCCAGCTGGCTGAAGAAGTGATGCTGGCTGTCACTCAGTTGAACCAGCTCGGAGCTCAGCACATTGCGCTGAGAGCCGACAATGGCATCCAGTGGGCCATTGCGGATTTGGCGGCGATGGCGGCAGACAAAGTGCTGATTCCGGTACCTGCTTTTTTCTCAGAGCAACAGGTTCAGCATATGCTGTCGGAAGCCAGTGTGGATACGCTTTGGGGTAACTGGACGGCGTATGAGGATTCCTTCCAGACAACGATTGCAGATCTGCCTGTATATAGGTGTGCTTCTTTGAATGCTACGGCCACACAAGTTCACCCCGTACCACCACTGACCGGCAAAATTACCTTTACCTCAGGTTCAACCGGTCAGCCCAAAGGGGTCTGTCTGAGCCAGGAACACCTGCATACGACCAGCCAGGTGCTGGCCGAGCGCCTGTCATCATACGTCCGGCCTCAAAAACACCTGGTTCTGTTGCCTCTGGTAACCCTGCTGGAAAATATTACCGGCCTTTACATCCCAATTCTGATGGGCTCAACCACGGTTATTTTACCCGGCGAACAAGTCGGGCTGTCCGGTTCCAGTCAGTTTGACCCGGCACGATTCGCACATGCCCTGGCCTGCCACTGTCCTGAAAGTCTGGTTCTGACTCCGGCACTGTTGATGGCACTTTGCCAGGTCGCAATCCAGCAGCCTGAGCTGGTCAGTCCGCTGAAATTTGTGGCGGTTGGCGGCGCCCGGGTCTCTCCCGCTCTGCTGACTCAGGCCAGAGCGTTGGGCATCCCGGCCTATGAAGGTTACGGACTCTCAGAATGCGGCTCCGTGGTCAGTCTCAACCTGCCCGGTGACGATAAACCGGGCAGCAGCGGCAGACCGCTTCCCCATTGTCAGGTCAGCATTTCTGAATCCGGCGTTGTCCGCGTCAGCGGCAGTACCATGCTGGGTTACCTCGGTCAGCATGCCCCCGAACAGGAGATTGATACCGGAGATCTGGGGCACCTGGACAACGACGGCTTCCTGCATATTACCGGTCGGCAAAAGAATCTGCTGATTACGGCTTTTGGCCGCAATGTTTCTCCGGAATGGGTTGAGTCTGAAGCGCAGGCTTTCCCGGCACTCATGGGCATGGTGGTGATCGGTGATGCTCAGACCCAGCTGACCGGCGTGCTGTTTACCCCGTCACCGGCTCACCTGTCAGATGCCATCAGCGCACTGAATCAGCGACTCCCGGATTATGCCCGAATCGGCAATCTGGTTGTGCTGGATAAGCCGCTTTCAGCGATTCCGGGACTGATGACTGCAAACGGGCGTCCTAAACGTGACGCCATTCAGCAATTGATTGTGCCTGCACTGGCTGCACTCCCGGATCACTCTGACGACACCAATCATCGGGCGACATCACCCCGAGTGCTGATGACTGCGCACACCGCCGAACGTCTGACACTGACCCCAATTCATCTTCAAGAGGACACAACAATGGGTTCTGGTTTTTTTCATACACTGATCGCCGAAACAGAAGCGGCCCGGAACCGGATGGCTGATGCCCCGATTTTTGCTGCCTGTCAGCAGGGTGCTATCGATCTTACCGGCTACACTGCTTTCCTGACTCAGGCTTATCACCACGTCAAGCACACCATCCCGCTGCTCATGGCCTGCGGCGGCAAGCTGGACGAAAGTTACGAATGGCTGCGCCAGGCTATCGGGCATTACATTGAAGAAGAAATGGGCCATCAGGTCTGGATCCTCAATGACATCAAAGCCTGCGGCGGCGATGCGGAAGCCGTGCGCGACAATCGGGACCAGGGCCGGGTCTGTGCCCCCATCGAACTGATGGTCGCTTATCTCTATCACCAGATTGACCGCCGGAACCCGATCGGATTTTTCGGCATGGTCTGGGTACTGGAAGGCACCAGCGTCAGCATCGGCGGCCAGATTGCACAACAGGTACAGCAGGTTCTGGGTCTGCCGGATCAGGCCATGACCTACCTGAAGTCACACAGTGAACTGGATCAGGAGCACATCAAAACGTTCGAGCAGCTAATGAATCAAATCACGGATCCGGCCGATCAGCGGGCCATTATTGAGAGCGCCAACATGGTCTATGACCTCTACGGCCAGATGCTGGCTTCCCTGCCGCTGCCGGAACCGTCATCCCCACAAACACACTGATTGATTGCGCTGATTTAAAAAGGAATATGTGATGGATATCAACGATAAATATCTGGTCTTAACCGGCGCCTGCGGGGGAATTGGTTCAGAGATTGCCAGTGTCCTGGCGCATGCCGGAGCCAACCTGATTCTGGTTGGCCGCAATCTGAGCAAACTCAAAGCCTTGCAACTGTCTCTGCCCCGGGAAACGGCGCACAAAACACTGGTTGCCGATCTGAATACAACGGCCGGCGTTAATGCAGTTCACGACAGCTGCCAGCAATGGAAATCCGAAGGCTTAGCCATTCATGGTCTGATCAACAACGCGGGAAGCAACCAGTTTTCCAGCCTGTCCCAACGAGATGCCGGCAGTATCAGCGAAGAAATTCAGCTGAATCTGACAGTACCGATTCTTCTGAGTCAGCAAGCCATCCAGTGGCTGGCACATCCGGGTCTGATTCTGAACGTTGGCTCAACCTTCTCTGCCATCGGCTACCCGGGCTATACCACCTACTGTGCCGGAAAAGCTGGTCTTCACCGATTCAGCGAAGCGCTCGACCGCGAACTGGATGGCACAGGGATCCGCGTGCTTTATCTGGCCCCCCGCGCGACCGATACCGCGCTGAACTCAACCCACGTGAACGAGCTGAACCAGCATCTGGGCAATCAGGTAGACCATCCAAAGTGGGTCGCAGAACAGCTCTTACTCAGCCTGCAACAGGAAACGCCTGTCCGCTGGCTGGGCTGGCCGGAAAAACTCTGGGTCAGAGTCAATCAGCTCCTGCCTGCAACGGTTGCAGGTTCAATACGTAAACAAAGTGCCACGATTCGCCAATTTCTTACCAAAGCTGAAGTGCATTAACTTCTAGAGGTCATATGAAAAAGCCATCTTTTAATCTCATCAAACCCCTGCTGGTCATGGCTTGTGTGACCGGCGCTTCGCTCAGCAGCCTTGCGTATGCCGATGAGCTCAGTGATATTCAGCAACAGTGGGCAAAATGCCAGTACGACACCTTTAATAAAGACAACAAAGTGCAATGTCTGAGAAACGTCATCACCGTGACAAAAAAAGCCTTGCAGCAATCACCGGACCGCGCTGACCTGAAAGTCTGGCTGGCTATTAACAAAAGCAGCCTGGCTGGTGCCAAAGGTGGCCTGGGCGCACTACCGTTGGTCAAAGAAGCAAAGGCATTGCTTGAAGACGTGATCAGGACCGACCCGAAAGTCCTGGACGGATCTGCCTATACCAGCCTGGGCACGTTATACTACCAGGTGCCCGGATGGCCGATTGCATTTGGGGATGACGACAAAGCCGAAGCCATGCTGCAAAAAGCACTGGCAATTAATCCGGATGGGATTGATCCAAATTACTTTTACGGGGATTTTCTGGCGCAGGACGGACGGCGAGATGATGCCATTGTTTACCTCACTCGTGCCAGCCATGCCAAACCACGTCCGGGCCGTAAACTGGCCGACGCGGGTCGCCAGCGTGAAATCCAGGAAAAACTGAAGGAGCTGCAATAGTCAATGCGGATCTTACTGATCGAAGATGACGTGATGCTGGGCGAGTCTATGGTGGCCTCGCTCAGCCGCCGTGGCTATACCGTCGACTGGCTGCAGCGCGGCCAGGGGGTTGAACACGCACTGAAAACTGAAGATTTTCTGGCTGTGATTCTCGATCTGACGCTGCCGGATATTGATGGCCTGCAGGTATTGCGTCATATCCGCCGTGCCGGCCATCAGGTTCCGGTGATGATCCTGACCGCCCGGGATGGCATCGACGACCGGGTCAAAGGACTCGACGGTGGCGCCGATGATTATCTGGTCAAGCCTTTCGCGCTGGAAGAATTACTGGCCCGGCTGCGGGTCATGATCCGGCGTCTGTCCGGGAGTACGGAGACTGAAATCCAGCTCGGGGATTTAACCCTGTCTCTGGACAACAATAGTGTGAGTTTTCAGGGAAAACCCGTCAAACTTACCCGAAATGAGTTCAAAATTCTCAGTACATTAGTGGCACAGGCGGGACGGGTACTGAGTAAGGACAGACTTCAGCAAGCCCTGCACGGCTGGGATGACACCGCCAGTGACAATGCCATTGAAGTCCATATTCATAATTTGCGGAAAAAACTGGGCAGCACGCTGATCAAAAATATCCGTGGCGTAGGGTATATCATTGAGAATCGCTGAAATCCGTCCGATGCTGTCGATAAAAAAACGGCTGATCACGATGACGGTGACGGCCGCCACTGTGCTGATTGCCATCTCCTGGAGCCTGATTTTCGCTGAATCCAAACATGAGATTGACGAGATTTTTGATGCCCGGCTGGGGCAATCCGCAAAACTGCTTGCGTTAAGTGCCCCCCAGTTACTGATGATGCCGCCCGAACAGCTCGAATTGTTTTATGAGCAATGGTATCAGGGCATCAGCAATCATGCCGGGCTTGATGATGATGACCCGACCCCTTACGGACACCCCTATGAACAGAAACTGATGTTTCAGTTGTTCAGTGCCAGCGAAGGTGTCCTGCTCCGCTCGCCTGCGGCCCCGCCGACCCCGCTCTCTGTCCCGGATAAAATTGGCTACCACCCGATCTCATTTGACAGTCAGCTCTGGCGCAGCTTCCAGATTCGCCTGCCTTCGACAGCACCGGACCAGGAAGCAGCCTTTCTGATCGTGGCAGAAAAACAGGCAATCCGGGATGAACTGATCGACGATATCGCCTTCTCAACCGGGATCCCGCAGCTCTTACTAATCCCCTGTCTGGCGCTTGCTATTATTCTGCTGGTCAACTATATCATGCAACCTGTCGGGGAACTTCAGCAGGCCCTGTCTCGGCGCACCATCAACAAACTGCATGCAATTCAGGTTTCTCAGCCCACCATCGAGCTCAAGCCTCTGATTGATCAGCTCAATTATCTGCTGTCAGAGCTGGATAAAGCCTGGGTCAGAGAAAAACGTTTCACACACACCGCAGCCCATGAGCTGAAAACGCCATTAGCAGTGCTGCGTCTGAATGCTGAGAATGCACTGGCCAGTGATAACCCGACAGATCTGCAAAACGACTTGACCCATATTCTCAAAGGCATTGAACGGACCGACCGCCTGATTCAGCAGCTGCTGATGCTCGCCCGGGTCGAAGGCGGGAATGCTTTTCCCTTCAACGAGACCGATCTGATGGCCTGCCTGCGCGATGTGATCGGCTCTCTGGTGCCCCTGGCATTAAAACAGGACCAGAATCTGTCGCTGGATGGCCCGGATACCCTCATGATGGACGCCAATGGTGTCCTGCTCACCAGTTTATTCAGTAACTTAATTGATAATGCCATCCGTTATGCCGGAAAGAATGCCGACATCAATATCTCCGTCACCCTGCAGTCAGAGGATTGGGTGGCGATCCGTGTCTGCGATTCCGGCCAGCCCATCCCGGACATGATTCGAGAACGGATCTTTGAAAAGTTTTTCCGCGCCAATACAGAACGGGGCGATGGCGCCGGACTCGGCATGTCGATTATCAGCGATATTGCTCTGCTCCATGGCGGAGATATCGTCCTTGAGGGTAACCAGACGGCATCCGGGAACTGTTTTCTGGTCACACTGCCCGTTCACCGCGCCCTCAATCAGTAGTCATCTAACCTTCACCTGATTCCTGTTTTTGTCAGACACCCCCAGAAATTGTCTATTTATAAGACAAATAGGCAGTTTCTGATTCATAACCGCACCCTAAAACCTGATAAATATTCAAATAAACCCCTTATCACTTTGAAAGACATGCCATAATTGTTTAGAGTACAAATGTTTCATCTGTAATAATTTCTTTGCAGAGGAAGATTCATTTTGAAGGACTAGTACAATTTATGACTGTCAAACTTGAAGTAAAAAACCTTTACAAGGTGTTTGGCAGCGCTCCGGAAAGGGCGTTCCCACTGCTGGAAAAAGGGTTGAATAAGGATGCCATCTTTGAAGAAACCGGCCTCACCGTCGGGGTCAAAGATGCCAGCCTGACCATCCGGGAAGGTGAAATTTTCGTCATCATGGGCCTTTCAGGTTCAGGAAAATCAACACTGGTCAGGCTGCTCAACCGACTGATAGAACCCACACATGGTCAGGTGCTGCTTGACGGAAAAGACATTGCCAAGATTTCTGAAGAGGAATTGCGGACCGTCAGAAGAAACAACATCAGTATGGTGTTTCAGTCATTTGCACTGATGCCGCATATGACCGTGATCGACAACACCGCCTTCGGACTGGAACTGGCCGGTGTCGATAAAGATACCCGCTACGAGACGGCACTGAAAGCGCTGGCGCGTGTCGGCCTGGATGCCTACGCAGCCTCCTATCCGGACGAGCTGTCCGGCGGGATGAAGCAGCGGGTGGGTCTGGCCAGAGCGCTGGCGAATGACCCGGACATTCTGCTGATGGACGAAGCATTTTCCGCGCTGGATCCGCTGATCCGGACCGAAATGCAGGACGAGCTGATCCGGCTGCAAAGTGATGACAAACGAACCGTCGTTTTCATCTCCCACGATCTGGATGAAGCCATGCGCATCGGGGATCGCATCGCCATTATGCAGAATGGTGAAGTGGTCCAGATCGGGACCCCGGATGAGATCCTCCACCACCCGGCCAATGACTATGTCCGTTCCTTCTTCAAAGGCGTGGATGTCACCAATGTTTTCACAGCGAAAGATATTGCCCGCAAACAGCAGGTCACGGTCATCAAAAAAGGCGAAACCGACGGCCCGCGCGCCGCCCTGCAGCTACTCAACGACCAGGATCGCGAATTTGGCATCGTGGTCGATCGCCGCAATCAGTACGTCGGGATTGTCTCCACCGAATCCTTACAAAGTGCCACGAAAGCCAACCACCCGCTGACACAAGCGTTGCTGAATGACACGGTGACGTTCTTACCCAATACCCCGGTAGGTGAACTGATTGGTCATGTTGCCAGCCTGCCTTACGGTGTGCCCGTCGTTGATGAGCAGCAGCGCTACCATGGCATTATCACCAAAGCTCGCCTGCTACAGACACTAGACCGGGAGGCCTGACATGAGCCAGGAAACACAAACCGTATCATCCGCTCCGGGAACAGAAACGGTGCCGGAACAACCACCTGTGCAGGATCCCTGGTCTGCAACGACAGATGCTGCCAATACCGACCCTTGGGGGAATGCCGCCGGTTCAACGCCCAATTCAGGGTCTGACTGGCTGAACGAAGCGGCATCAGCCCCGGCCGATCCCAGTATCGACTGGATGCACCCGTTTCAGGATGCGCTGATCCCCTTTGATCGCTGGGTGGAAGACGGAATCAACTGGCTGGTCGCTAATTTCCGGCCCGCGTTTCAGGCCATCAGTGTCCCGATTGATTACATTCTCACGGCTTTTCAGGCCTTACTTCAGTCGACGCCGGCACTGCTGATGATTTTCCTGATCATGATTCTGGCCTGGCAGATTGCGGGCGCCCGGATGGGGATCGCATCCGTGCTCTCGCTCTTACTGATTGGCGCCATCGGTGCCTGGGATCAGGCGATGGTCACGCTGGCACTGGTTCTGACGTCGGTCTTTTTCTGCCTGCTGATCGGGTTGCCCACCGGGATCTGGCTGGCACGCAGTGAAAAAGCCGCCAAAATCATCCGGCCGGTTCTCGATGCAATGCAGACAACCCCGGCCTTTGTGTATCTGGTGCCGATTGTCATGCTCTTCGGTATCGGGAACGTCCCCGGTGTGGTCGTCACCATCATCTTTGCCCTCCCCCCCATCATCCGGCTGACGATTCTGGGGATCAGGCAGGTACCGGAAGAACTGATTGAAGCCGCACATTCCTTTGGCGCGAATCCAAAACAAATGCTTTACAAGGTTCAGCTGCCGCTGGCCATGCCAACCATCATGGCTGGCGTGAATCAGACACTGATGCTGGCCCTATCTATGGTCGTCATTGCCTCAATGATCGCCGTAGGCGGTCTGGGACAAATGGTCCTGCGCGGCATTGGTCGTCTGGATATGGGACTGGCCGCCATTGGGGGTCTGGGCATTGTCATTCTGGCTATTCTGCTGGACCGTCTGACCCAGGCCATGGGGGCATCTGATCGCGGCAAAGCATACCGTCACTGGTATGAACACGGCCCGATTGGCTTCATTTATCGCCGGTTCAAAAAAGATGAGACCCCGCAACTGACGACCCATTCACAATCTTAAGGAGAACACCATGACAACACGCTGGAAGTCACTTTCACTCTCAGCGGCACTGCTTGCCGGTGTCGCAACATGGACCGCCACCGCGGCCGAAGAACCCGGTCAGGGAATTTCCGTTCAGCCCGTACAGAGTACGGTGGCGGAAGAAACCTTTCAGACCCTGATTGTCAATAAAGCTCTGGAAGCGCTGGGGTACAAGGTTCTGCCGACCAAAGAGGTCGATTACAACGTCGGCTATACCTCGATTGCCAATGGGGATGCTACTTTCCTCGCGGTGAACTGGTCTCCCCTGCATAAAGACAAATTTATCAAATCCGGCGGAGACAATAAGTTTTACCGAAAAGGGGAATACATTACCGGTGCAGCCCAGGGCTATCTGATTGATAAGAAAACCGCTGAAAAATACGGCATCACCAATATCAGCCAGCTGAAAGATCCGAAACTGGCCAAACTCTTTGATGCCAACGGTGACGGCAAAGCCGATCTCACCGGCTGTAACCCGGGCTGGGGCTGTGAAGGTGTGATTGAGCATCAGCTGGATGTGTACGGGCTGCGCAACACAGTCACCCATAATCAGGGTAACTACGCCGCCATTATCGCCGACACAATTTCCCGCTACCGGAACGGTTCTCCGATTCTGTACTACACATGGACGCCTTACTGGGTCAGCGGCGTGCTGGTTCCGGGAAGAGACGTGGTTTGGCTGGAAGTTCCTTTTTCCGCACTGCCGGGCGAGCGTAAAAAAGTGGACACCACTTTGCCGAACGGCAAAAACTACGGATTTCAGATGAACAGCATGCGGATTGTGGCAAACAAAAAATTTGCCGAAGACAATCCGGCGGCCGCCAAACTGTTTGAAGTCATGCAGCTGGATATCAATGACGTCAGTGCCCAGAATATGCGGATGAGTCAGGGCCAGAACTCCCAGCAGGACATTGAGAACCACGCCAACGGCTGGATCAAATCGCACCAGAAACTGTTTAACAGCTGGATTGCACAAGCAAGACAAGCTGCAGAGGATGCGTCTTAATCCTCCGGTGACACACCACACAAGACTTTCTCTCCGACAGGCCGGCATTTCGCCGGCCTGCTTGATCTGAACGACGCCTTAAAGTCAAAAACCTTACATCGGCTAAGCTTATTTTTTCGCTATACTCTTGAGATCATGGTCCGGAATTTAGGGTAACTCTATGTTTTTAGATTATTTTGCATTAGGGCTGCTTATCTTCGTCGCCCTGGTGATGTTTTATGGCATCATCGCAATTCACGACATTCCCTATGAGATTGCCAAGGAAAGGGAGCATCCCCATCAGGACGCTATCCACTATGCCGGATGGGTCAGTTTATTCACTTTGCACGCGCTGTGGCCATTTTTATGGATCTGGGCCACCTTGTGGAGAAAAGAACGGGGATGGGGTTTTCAGCAAATTCAGAATGAGCAGGTTCTGCTGCAATCCCAGATTTCCAAAATGGAAGCACAAATTCAGCTGCTGCAAACCGAACTGACCGCACTCAGACACGCTCCCCGTCCGCCGGTCAATCCCGCCAGTCAACAGAAAAGCAATGACAATGACGAGGGCCATCAATAATGGAAACCCTGCTGGTTCTCTCATACGCTGCAATCTGTATTTTTATTTTTAAGATCTTCCGGATCCCTCTGAATAAATGGACGGTTCCGACTGCCGTTCTGGGCGGCATTGTCCTGGTGGGTGCACTGGTACTGCTGATGAACTACAACCATCCGCACACCAGTCTGGGAGGAGAATACTATGTTTCGACGCCCATCATGCCGAATGTCCGTGGCAAAGTCACCGAAGTGCCGGTCAGGCCAAACACCCCTCTGAACCAGGGCGATGTGCTTTTTAAAATAGACCCGACGCCTTTTCAGGCTGAGGTTGACAGACTGGAAGCACAGCTGGAAGAAACCAGACAAAATGTGCTGGGACTGGAAGCCGCCTACAAAGCTGCGATGTCAACGAGAGTCAAAGCTCAGGCCGAACGCGATCGAACCTACCAGCAATACCAGCGCTATGCGACCGGCTACAAACGCGGTGCATTCACCAAAGCAGATGTGGACAACCGCGAACAGTTCTACCGGAGCGCCGAAGCATCGCTCGATGCTGCGCATGCGGAAGAACGGCGAGCCAAACTGGCGTTCGAGTCCAATATTAACGGGCAGAACACCAGCATAGCCCAGATTGAAGCTCTGCTGGTCAAAGCTAGGTTTGATCTGGACTCCACCATTGTCCGGGCGCCGACCCGTGGATTTGTCACTCAGGTTCTGCTCCGGCCGGGCATGATGGCTGTTCCGCTCCCGCTGCGTCCGGTCATGACCTTTATCAATACCGATGATGAATTCATTATCGGTGCCTTTCGTCAGAACTCGCTGTTACGCCTCAAACCCGGTTATGAAGCCGATGTGATTTTCCGCGCCATTCCGGGAAAAACGTTCAAAGCAGAAATCGTGGAAGTACTGCCAGCCATCGGAGAAGGTCAGGCGCAGGCACAAGGCGTGCTATACGGCACCGAAATCCTGATGCGTCAGGGGCGGCCGCTGGTCAGACTCAAAATGATTGATGACATCAGTGCTTACAAGCTGCCTTTAGGGGCGAATATGGAAATTGCGGTCTACTCCGATCATGCGCACCATCTGGCAGTGATGCGTAAAGTACTGATTCGGATGAAGAGCTGGCAAAACTACCTGTACCTGGACCATTAAACCCTCACTGAACCATGCCCGCTGAAATCCGCGGGCATGACCGGATCAGTCACTCATTCCGGCGGCCAGCCGGACTTGCCGTTGAGTCAGGATCTGGCGCACACAATCCAGTATCAGAAACGCCACGGCAACCCAGATGGCAAGGTAAGTGAGCCACTCTCCGCCCTCAATACGTTCCCCCAGCAACAGAGACACGATCACCAGTAATACCGGTTCAACATAACTCAGCAGTCCGAACAGGCTGAAACTCAGCAGGCGACTGGCTACAATATAACTGCCCACCGCCAGCGCACTGAGCACACCCAGTCCGAGAACCAGTGCAATCAGCTGTGAATGCTGCATCAACACACTCAGGCTTTCGGTCTGAATAAACAGCCACCAGATGACCGGGGGGAACATCATCGCCATATCAAACCACAGACCACCCAGGCTGTCCGTGCCCATTTTCCGCCGCAACATAAAATAGGCCGGATAACCCATCGCGACCACAAGGGTTTCCCAGTACAGACCACCAGACAGCCAGAGCTTATTGGCAACCCCTACCCCGGCAAAAAGCACAGCGACTTTCTGCAATCCGCTCAGTCTGTCTTTGTAAACCAGTCTGCCCAGCACCACCATTACCAGCGGCATCATAAAATAGCCCAGAGAAACAGGCAGGGCCCGGCCATTGACCGGCGCCCACAAGAAGAGCCAGAACTGTAACCCCAGCAAACCGGCCGACAGGGGAATTCCCAACCAGAGCAGCGGACGCTGACGGATCTGCAAGGCAATCTCTGTCACCTGCCCCCAGGCATGACTGCTGAGCAAAAAGAGCGTCAGAAAAGGAAGTGTCAGCAATAACCGCCAGCTGAAAATCGCTTCTCCATCCAGCGGATGAAGTAACGTTGCATAGAAATACATCCCGCCGAACAGGCAAGATGACAACACAGATAAAAAAACACCTTTCCCCACATCCACTCCTGCAAATCGCAACCCACGGCCCTGCGGCCACTGAACGGCATCATATCAGTATGTTGCCTCAGTTTGCGATCTCAGAAACCGGGATCTGTCAGTCCAGCGTTTTCTTAAAGCGCCAGGACGCGACCAGCAGCCCCAGCAAGGTAAAACCGGCTAACCACAAGGCATCTTTCCAAAGCACAGCCAAATCCGCGCCTCTCAGCACAATGCCGCGGATCATCCGCATAAAGTGTGTTGCAGGCAGCACCTCCGCAATCCACTGCGCGACAACCGGCATCCCCTCATAAGGAAACATAAAGCCGGACAACAGGATGGAAGGCAGCAGAATAAAGACCGTCATCTGCATGGCCTGAAGCTGTGTCTGCGCAATGGTGGATATCACCAGTCCTAACGTCAGGCTGGCAGAGATAAACAATAAGGTGCCGAACAGGATCTGGCTCAGTGGGCCGTTGATTGGTACATCAAAAATAAAATGACCCAGTCCAAGAATAATCACCACCTGAATCAGGCCAATGACAATATAAGGGGCAATTTTCGCCAGCATCAGTTCCAGCGAGTGCACCGGGGTTGTGATCAGCAGCTCCAGGTTCCCCCGCTCCCGTTCTCGGACAATGGCAGCCGAGGTAAAGAGAATCATCGTCATTGTCAGAATCACCCCCAGTAAGCCGGGCACAATGTTCACCGCCGTCCGGCGTTCCGGGTTGAAATACAATGCGACTTCAAAGGTCGGTGTCATGACGCTGGACTGCTGCGCTTTATAGTCTCCCACCAGATTCTGCACCGGCATATTCTGAAGCTGCAGCAGTGCCGAGCTGACCATGGTATCGGACCCGTCCACCAGCCACTGGCCCGCTTCCCGGTGCTGTGCCAGCCGCTGGTCCAGATCCCGGGGCAGTACCAGAACGCCGCGGACTTTACCCGCAGTAATGGCCTGCTCGCCATCATGAGGCGTAGCGTAAACATCCACCACGGTCACCACCTGCGTGGCCTTGACCGCTTCAGTGATGATCCGCCCGTACTGAGACTGACTTTGATCGACCACGGCGACCGGAATGTTGCGCACATCGGTATTGATTGCAAACCCAAACAGCAACAGCTGAATCAGCGGGATCATTACCACCATCCCGAAGGTGATCCGGTCGCGGGAAAGCTGACGGAACTCCTTGACCAGAATCGCCTTCATCCGGATCAGGCTGGACACAAGATTCATTGGCGTGGCTTCCCTGTGCTGGTAACAAACACATCTTCCAGACTGGGCCGGACAACCGTCAGTTCTGCCTGCTGCAGCGACGGCATCTGATGCTTCAGCCAGGCCACCGGATCGGTTTCAGCCGCCCGAACCAGCACACGAAGCCGGATCCCCAGCTGAGCAGCCGACACCACTTCGGGCAGCAAGAGCAGACGCTCTTTCATCTGCCGCAAACCCGGCGCCTCAATTTCCACCACACTCACGCCCATCTGTTCCATCAGCTCGCTGGGCGGGCCATCCGCTTTGATCTCACCTGACTCCATAATCGCCAGTCCGTGGCAACGTTCAGCTTCATCCATATAGTGGGTGGTGACCAGAATCGTGGTGCCCTGATCAGACAAATCAAACAACTGCTCCCAGAAATCACGCCTCGACTGAGGATCGACAGCCGATGTCGGCTCATCCAGAAATAGTAAATCCGGTTGATGCATTACCGCAGCCGCCAGAGCCAGACGCTGTTTCTGACCGCCGCTCATACTGCCGACCCGTTGCTTCATCAGCCGGCTCAGCTGATAGGTGTCCGCAAGTTCTGCCACCCTGGGTTTGAGTTCACGGGAAGAGAGGCCGTATATCTGCCCGATAAATTGCAGGTTTTCTGAGACGGACAAGTCTTCGTACAACGAAAACTTCTGCGTCATATAGCCGATTTTCATCCGAAGCGCCTCAGCCTGTTCCGGAATCCGCAGACCCAGCACGTTGATTTCCCCTTCACTCGGACTGAGCAGTCCGGTCAGCATCCGCAGCGTAGTCGACTTTCCGCATCCGTTGGGTCCCAGAAAACCGTAGATACTGCCTTTCGGCACATGAAGATTCAGCTGATTCACCGCGGTGAAATCACCGAACCGCCGCGTCAGTCCGACGGCATTGATTGCAAGTTCACTCAACGGACATCTCCACCTGAACAGGCACCCCGGAAGGCAGGGATCGGGCTTCATCCGGCAAATCAAACTCCGCCAGATAGACCAGCCGGGCCCTGTCATCTTCATTCAGTGCGTAATACGGGGTAAATGCCGGCTCTGTCGCAATCCAGCGCAATTTGCCTTCATAAGGTTGTGAGACACCGTCAACATAGACGGCTGCCTGTTTGCCGGGTTGCATTGCCACACGATAAGGCTCCGGCACATAGACTCTGGCATAAGGACGGCTGTTGGCCTGAAGCACGGCAACCACTGCATTCACCGGCACACGCTCCCCCAGGTTATAGGGCAGACTGTCGACAATCCCGTCCCGGGTTGCGACCACTGTTAAGTCATCCAAAATACGTTGCTGCAACGCCACATTCGCCTGCGCCGCTTCCAGTTCAGCCTGCGCCTGCTGGATATCTTCGGTTCGTTCGCCCCGGGTCAACTTGGTCAGATTCTCACGGGCTGCTGTCACTTCGGCACGTGCCGCATCCCGTTCCGCCCGGGCATTATCCCGTTCTGCCACGCTGATCAGTTTTTGTCTGACCAGACGTTCCCGGCGCTCATAGGTTTTTTCAGCATCCACCAGACGGGCTTCCGCCTGATCCAGTCCCGCTTTGGCGGCCGCAATATCTTCAACCCGCTCCCCGTTGGTCAGCCTCAGAAGATAAGCTTCGGCCTTTACCTGCTGTGCTTTTGCCTGTGCCAGCACCGCAGCCTGACGTGTTGTATCGAGCCTCACCAGCACTTCGCCGGCTTTCACGGGCTGCCCTTCTTCCACAGGCATCACCCGGATAATTTCAGTTGCGGTGGCAGTCAGCGTAATCCGGTCGCGCTCCAGCGTCCCCAGCGCCTGTGAGTTTGACGCGCGGTTACATCCGGTAAGCAGCAGGGCAATCATGACAGCTATGCCCCAGTTCCCGACAAGTTTCATCAATATGTCACTCCATGACGAATGGTTGCTGAAATCCTAATCAGAAATGGCATAAATTCAATGCACTTGCGCAAGGATTGCATATTTTTCTGTCGCCTTTTGCCTTCGATAAAAATCTCCGCAGCTGAATCTGCCTTTAAAGCAAGGATAGGGCCTCAGCTGCGGAAAAGCATTAGGGAACCGCAACCGGAAACCGATCCCGATCCAGAACTGGCCGAAGTCCCCTCTTTATCCGGAGACTTCCCTTGTACTGCGTTCGAAAGCCATTAGAATGAAGCAGCAACAGCTCCACAATCCATAATATTTTTCTCTGTTAATCAAGGGAGTACCATGCCTCTGTTGGGATATCTGCGCTGGATCGCCTTTTCTCTGTTTCTTTTCTCCAGCACTGCCGCCTTCACTGCAACCATGACAGACAGCCTTGGAAAAAGTATGACTCTGGACACACCGCCGCAACGCATTGTGACGCTGGAGTATGCTTTTGCGGATGCACTTGCAGCCATCGGGATCAGTCCGGTGGGGATCGCAGATGACAATGACCCGCTGAACCTGCATCCGGCCGTTATTTCGCGCATCAGCGGTTGGGTCTCTGTCGGTGACCGCTCCAGCCCGGATCTGAGCCGGATTGCGGCCCTGAAGCCCGATTTAATCATTGCGGACGTCAACCGCCATCAGGCGATTTACCCGGCACTGAGTGCTATTGCTCCAACGGCACTGCTGGCATCGCGCGGCGAGACCTACGCAGAAAACCTGGAAGTGGCTGAAAAAATCGGCAAGCTGGTCGACCAGGAAGCCCTGATGACTGCCCGTTTGCAAGAACACGACATCTACATGCGTCACATTGAAAAGCAGCTCAGTCCGGTTCACGGCCAGCAAGCCCTGTTTGCCGTTGCTCTGGAAAACGGGGTTTATGCCTATTCCGGCTCGGCCTATCCCGGTGGTGTCCTGAAAGCCATCGGCCTCAGAGTGCCGGAACAGATTGGTCTCGATGACCGGGCACTTCGTCTGGTGACGCTGGAAGAAATCAGCACCATCAACCCGGATATTCTGCTTTCAGGCACCATCGTACCGGACAATGCCCTGCAGCAATGGCAGCAGCAACCGGTCTGGCCAACCCTGCAAGCGGTGAAAAGTGAACAGTTTTATCAGGTGGATGGCCGGTACTGGGCCCATTGCCGGGGCATACTCGCCTCAGAGGCCATGGCCGATGCGTTACGCAAAACCCTGCCTCAATTCACGCTTGAAGCGACAGATATCCAGACCACCACTCTCAACTGAGACCTGGCCGGTGCCCGCTTACACCAGCATCCCGGCCAAATTTAAACTCTGTTTTGAACTCTGCTTGGACACAACACATTCAAGCAAAGACAGTTGAGCACAGACAGTCCGGCAGTTTTGAGATTCCACCAAGCTGCGGGCTGTCTTTTTCTCTTCCTAACCCCTGCTTCGCGATCCGGCAACCGCTTTACCGCATCAAATCTGCAAGTCAGACCAAATATCACTATCCTTCCTTTAAGCCATTGGTTCTGAAACACACCGGATAAACAAAGGCCTGGGTAAAACCTGCGGTATGACGTAAATCACATCAGCAAAGGACTGCGCATGACCTCAAAGATCACAAAAGCTCTGATCATGATCGCCGGCATACTGGCTCTCTCCGTCGGTGCCGGCTACGGACTCTTATGGGCCAACCTGCCTCAACTGGATGGCAACATTGTCATCCAGGGGCCGGAACAACCCGCTCATCTCGACCGAGACAGTCTTGGAACCGCCGTGATTCATGCATCCAGCCGGACGGATGCTGCATTTGCACTGGGGTACGCCCATGGCCAGGATCGCTTTTTCCAGATGGATTTACTGCGGCGAAATGCCGCCGGTGAACTGGCTGAACTTTTTGGTGAGGATGCGCTGGCGATCGATAAAAAACACCGCTTTCATCAGTTCCGAAAACGAGCCCGGCTCGCTTTGGCGCAGCTCACCGATAAGCAACGCACGCTGCTCGGACAATATGCCCGGGGCGTCAATGCAGCGCTGGATGCCCAACAGGTCAGAAGCTTTGAATATCTGCTGAGCGGCACATCACCGGCCCCCTGGCAACCTGAAGACAGTTTTCTGGTGATCTATTCCATGTATCTGGATCTGCAGAACGGTACCGTTGAGCGCGAACAGGTTATGGAGCGTCTGAGACAGGCCTTCGGGCCGCAGATGACAGCCTTTGTCACGCAAACCGATCCGCTGCAGGCCGCTTTAGATAATTCCCATCTGCCACTGACACAGATTGAGATTCCGCCTCTGGACGTTCCGGCCGTCTCGCTCGCGGCCCACCAGCCCATCGGTGAACCAAAGGTATACGGTAGTAATAACTGGGCGGTGACCGGACAACTGACCTCGTCAGGGCATGCCATGATTTCCAATGACATGCACCTGGGCTTAAATGTGCCTGTCATTTGGTACCGCGCCCAGCTGAACTATCCGGATCACGGACAAAATATCCAGGTCACCGGTGTCAGCCTGCCGGGAACCCCGACCATTGTGGTTGGCGCCAATGGCAAGATCGCCTGGGGCTTTACCAATGGCTATATTGATACCGCGGACTGGGTTCTGCTCGATGACAACACTGAAACCGTTCAGGTCACGGAGACGCTGAAAACCCCGGGAAACGCAGTGGAATACCCGGTCGAACTCTCGGCCGATGGCCCGGTTACCCGCATTGGCTCTGCACGCTATGCTCTGTCATGGGTGGCGCATCAGCCCTACGCGGTCAATCTTGATCTCATGGCACTCGAAACGGCATCCAGTGTCGCAGACGGGTTAGCCACAACCCGGTCCACGGGGATTCCGGTACAGAACATGCTGATCACTGACAGCCAGGGCAATGCGGCATGGCGTTTAACCGGGGCCATTCCGGCCAGAGCCGCTCCGCAACAAAACCCGGTGACAGCATCAGCCTATCCGGCAACCTTATGGGAGGAGCGCGCAGAACAGGTGCCGGTTGTCGAAAACCCGGCACATCAGCGGCTGTGGAGTGCCAACAGCCGGGTGGTCAGCGCCGGTGACGATGCCCGGTTTGGCGATGGCGGGTATGCCATTGCCAGCCGTGCGGTTCAGATCCGTGACAAGCTGATGGCCAGACAGCAATTTAATGAATCAGATTTTTTCCAGATGCAGCTTGATAATGAAGCACAATTTATGGCTCGCTGGCAGGCCCTGTTGTTATCTCAGCTGGCATTACATCCGCAGCACTTTCAGGACGATATCCGGTATTTAAAACAATGGCAGAGATGCGCCTGTGCTGAGTCCGTCGGCTATACCCTCACCCGTGCCTTCAGGGACCGTTTGCTTGATACCGTTTTTGCCCCGCTCCAGCATCTGCTCTCTGCCGAGGGACTGAGCCTGAAACCTATTAAAGACAACCTTGAGCCAGCTATCTGGCAACTGCTGAAGGAAGAACCAGCATCCTGGCTGCCAGCCGGAGAAAAAGACTGGGCGACCCTGCTCATCAATGTTTATACCGATGCAAAAGAGGCACTCTTCAAACGATACAGTCCGGACCAGAAGCTGGCTGAACTCAACTGGGGAAGGGTCAACACACTCGCAATTCAGCACCCGTTTGCGAAAACGATGCCGCAACTGGGCTGGCTGCTGAATATGCCTGAAATTAAGGGGTTTGGCGGGCGATATGAACCGGCGGTGCAGACCCGGGCATTTGGCGCTTCTGAACGCTTTGTGGTTCAGCCCGGACGGGAAGACGACGGCATCTTAACGATCCCCGGCGGGCAATCGGCCAATCCGCTGTCACCCTTCTTCCGTGCCGGTTTTGATGATTATGCCTTCCATCGGAAAACACCTTTATTACCGGGAAATATTCAATACCGGCTGACGCTCATCCCTCAATGAAACACTGATTCATGAAACGCGGCGTCATGAAACACAGGTTTATTTACCATGCGGGAAGTGATCACAACAACTTCCCGCATGCGCTGAGAAGCTCAGGCGCGCTCCCCAATTTCCAGCGGTTCCAGAAAAATATGATGACGCTTATTCAGCCGCCGCATCAGTGAAAACACAATCATGCATGGGATCATTACCGCCGGACGCGGCATCATGACAGACAGCACCAGCGTAAACAAAAACAAGTACTCCATTGCTGACATCGCAAAATTCGTTTTTCTCGAAAAGCGCTCGCTGCCCCGGATCAACCTGTAAGACGCCACCTGATAAATGTTTTTGAAAATACCGATATTCAGCGTGCCCGTGAACGCGCTTTCTTCTTCAAGGGTCAGGCCATACCAGTCGCCATTGCCATAAAACAGCACATGTCTTTTACGTCGCGCTTTAATTTTCAGCGTCTCGACCACGACATCATTCACCCGGATCGTACACTTGCCAAACGCCGTCAATTCAAGTTGCACGAGCAGATCATCCACTTTAAATGCGGCTTTCTGATTCATCATGCAGAATCTTGGTTTGGATGAGTGCGCGACCTGACAGGTTGACTGGATCCTGAACGCCTCGGGAACCTCCTGCGCTTTGGTCAGCGAGACAAAATAACGGGTATCCATCCCGTGCTGCACCAAGAAATCCGACACCGATGTTTTCAGTGCCGCGAGGTAAGCGTCAACATCAGGGACATAAATCTCCTCTTCGGAATGAATCAGAATAACTGGAATATGCTGCTGATTGATCAAGGTCAGACGGACCGAACCTTTCACCGCACGCTGTCGGCTGTCCATTTCCCCGATGGCTGGTAACAAATTTTCCTGCTGCGCCCATGTTAAAGTCAGACGCCCGACCTCATCCATATCCCAGTGGCCGCCTGGCATGGGGAATCCGAGATGCAGGGTTCCGACTGCGCCCTGCAGCGCATTGCGTTCATCATCAAGGTTTCCCAGATAGCCGGCCCGCAGCTGATAAGGCGTGGTATAAAATTCGCCGCAGCCCGGTTCAACCATATCAAACGTTTCCAGCACCCCGGTTCCGTGCCTGCCGGCATACTGCAGCGCCGCAATCAGCCCTTTGGGCTCCTCACCGTCAAAGCATTGCAGCACTTCCGGCTGACGCATCAGGTTCAGCAGGCTATCAACGTACCGGGCAGGAACAAACATGCCGGAGCGATAGTTCAGGTCGCCGCTGTCATTGCCGGAGATCACGTCTGGAAAACATGTTCTGAAATCCTGAAACAGCCCGGCCAAACCCAGTGTACGCAGCGGTTCACTTCCGCTCAGCATGGCCAGAGACAGGCCGCGTTCATAATAATAAGGATGCAAATGGGCAAGAATGGATCCGGCCACCCGGCCAAAGTGGCTGTCGAAAGGATCTGAAGGCTGACTGCCCAGCAGTGCCGGGTATAAGGTTTCCGCCAGAAAGCTCTGATCCGCTTCAATCTGTGATAACTGAGAAATTTTTTGTGCCTGGAGTTCAGGCTGCCTGATCACATCAAGAATGTATGCTTCGATGTCTTCTTCTTTCACAGGCACATATGTTGTGTCGAGTCCCATAATACCCACCCAGTTGCTGAAGCGGGGTATTCTCATGCAATTGAATGGATAAAGCTATTCTATTTTCTGCGCTGAAGACAGAAATCTGCAGTCATTAATCTTTTGAAAACGCAGCGGTGTCTCCCCGACTTGCTGTTTAAAAAAACTGATGAATGCGCTGTCGCTGGAAAACGCCAGCCCATAGGCAACATCATTGACGGCTTTCCCTTCCGAGAGCCATTCGATAGCTTTCAGCAGCCGCCATTGCTGGCGCCATGCCTGATAA
Source organism: Photobacterium sp. R1 (assembly GCF_054600795.1). Taxonomy (NCBI): domain Bacteria; kingdom Pseudomonadati; phylum Pseudomonadota; class Gammaproteobacteria; order Vibrionales; family Vibrionaceae; genus Photobacterium; species Photobacterium sp. R1. Next base: position 243,126 of record NZ_BAAHZP010000001.1, on the reverse strand, counting down.
CTCATACCCGTCTCCTTTTGCAGGATCCGGCTGATTGTTTTCCCGCTGGCGCCAATTTGCTGACTCAGGATCTTCAGCGACGGCACAATGTCTTCTTTTCGTTCCAGTTGCTCAAGCCATCGGCTCAGCCGCTTGTCCTGAGGCAACGGCAAAAATAAGGACTGCGTTTTCGCCTCTGCCAGCTCTTCAAAAAATAGCGCCAGCGTGTTTTTCATGCTGTCGAGGGGCTTATCCCATTCCCAGAATGACATACGCTCAATCAATTCCCGTAAGAGCGGTGTGACTTCAATCACCGCCAGTTCCCGGGGCAGGCCTTGCACCCATTGTGCGTCGAAATACAGCGATCTGTACTCGACGACATTGCGCATTGTCGCACAGTGCAGCGTGTGCGCCGGGATCCAGGCAGCCCGGTTGGGCGGCAGGACGCACTTCATCCCGTCCAGCTGAATCGACATGCAGCCCTGCATGGCATGCAATAACTGAAACATACCGTGCTTGTGCAGGCCGGAGTCATGCTGGCCCAAGCGTGACGCAATCCCCAATACCGGAGAAGGCAGGGCATCCGGGTCAAACCTAGCATTGGCATCGATCAACATAAGATGTCTCTATTTTGATGTTTTCTGTCTGAGCTTCGTTATTGGAACATTTCTCTGGACCTTAGACTAGCGCCACTTTCATTCACTCAGGAGAATCCCATGAAAGCAGCGCCTTCTGTCGCATTGCTCATTTGCTTCATCATGTTTCCGCAAATTGCAGAAACGATCTACAGTCCCGCCCTGCCGGATATTGCGGCTCACTTTTCTGTTTCTGAAGCACTGGCCGGACAGACACTCGCCGTATATTTCGCAGCATTTGCAGCCGGTGTTGTCACCTGGGGAATCTTGTGTGATATCTGGGGACGTCGCCCTGTCCTTTTAGCGGGGCTGATGATTTATGGTGTCAGCGCCCTGAGCGCGCTCTGGATAGAAAACTTCCAGACCTTACTGGTGCTTCGGGCCATCAGCGCATTTGGTGCAGCGGTCGGCTCTGTCGTCGTCCAGACCATGTTCCGCGATTGTTTCCGGGGCCACGCCTTAAGCAAAGCATTCGCCCGGGTCGGCATTGCACTTTCCATCAGCCCGGTGATTGGTATGCTGCTCGGAGGCATCATGGTCAACTGGGGCGGCTATCTGGCTGTATTTGCCACACTCAGTGCCATGGCCGCCCTGTTATGGGGGCTGAGCCTCGTTTTCATTCCTGAAACACAGACACAACGGGCTGCCAGGCCAGCACTGATGACACTGGCTGTTTCCATGTTGCAGGATCCGCACCTTGTGCGCAGCGCCTTGTTGGTCGCCGGATTCAACGTACTGCTGTTTTCCTATTACCTGCAAGGTCCCTTTCTGTTTGAACGGCTCGGGTTGAATAGCCAGCAATTCGGATACAGCGGGGGGGTACTTGCACTGGGTACGATGCTGGGGAGTCTGTTGAATCAGAAAGCCATTCAAACCGGATTCAACTACGCCCGGTTACTGATGATTTCAGCAATCCTTGCCTGCATGGGAAGTCTGGGTGTCTTGGCACTGCAAGACAGCATTGCTTTTTTAGCCCCGATGCTGCTGGTTGTGATGGGCTTCGGAGTCGCGATTCCAAATATTCTCAGCCAGGCACTGGTCAGCTACCAGCATTGCACCGGAAGCGCAGGTGCATTATTCGGGCTTCTTTATTATCTGCTGATTGGTTTATCGCTGGCATTGTGCGGACTTGTCCGCAATCTGGGTTTGATACTGCTTTTCACTGCCTTGTGCATGATGCTGGTGACGCTGTGGATTCAGGTCACTCATACAGCAGATTTACGTGCTTCGAATATTCAGAACAAATAAGCCACATCGCTCACTTTATATCTGCCCCGTATTGCCTGTCTGTTTTCAGACGGGCATTTTTGACAAGGTGCTATCAAATGAGAATTTCTGGACACGTCCTGATCAACTTATTTCGCCTTAGAATAAAACACCTGTTTTTCGGTATTCTAAATACAGTGAGTCCGTCTGACATCAGCAGTCTCATGACATACAAATCATAAAACCAGTTTCCATAATTATTTGGGGACTTAAAAAACCATAAAAAAATCATGACTTTTATCTGGTTCCAAAATATTCATAAATACTAAAGTAGGAAGATTGAAATTATCCGGCATGGATAATTCTTAACCAAAATCGTGTTCCTGTTGTAAAAAAACCAACATCTGGCGGGTTATTATCTAGATTCCAGATTTATTGGAACATCGTTCAAAACCTGACTAACCCAGAGTATTCCATAACATCAACCAGCAGGAGCTAAAACAGAAACCCCTAAATAAAACCCACATCAAAACCAAATAAAAATCACTAAAAACAATAAGTTAAAAATAAAGCATAACGTAAACCATTGTATTCATACATTTCAGAACACAGGAATAATTATGCGGAAGACATGAAATTGAAATCAATGAACACCCAAGAAAACATATTCCACTAATATACGAAAAATAGATTTAGAATGAAAACAAGCCGACATATGTAATTCGATTGTAAATTTATTTACAACAATATTTATCAATAAATAACATCAATAAGATTCGATTAAAAAAATACAAATTTGAATAGACTTTAAACAACTGTTTTGATAGCTTTGAAATTGTCAGGAAACAAGAATAAAAAATGATTGTTTCGTATCGGCGAATGATGAACAAGTCTATTGCTTCCTCATTACTCGTTCCCGACACATTGACAAAAGAGTTCAGAAATATTTCTGCCTGTCACTTCGTTTTCCAAATGAAGCGTAATCGTGTAGATGGTTGGAAATTAGCGGACACTTTGTATATTTCACTGGTATTCAACCATCAGGGATATTTTCAGGGGAACTCAAGATTACCTTTTCAAACCATTATATAAGGAAATCTTAAATGACTAAGACGAAACGATTAGCACTTGCTGCATTACCACTTTTAGGAATCTCGTCTTTTGCGCAAGCTTCGCTTTATGGTGACTGTATTGCCTCTGGCGACCCGCTTGTTGATGCGAAGTTTGGCGGTTCCTACACCAAAGATGTCGATGATTCTTCAAAGGATCTGGCATCCTCAACCATCAAGGGCTTCCTGTATGTTCAGGGCCGTCAGAGCTGTCTGCGTGTTGAAGGCGTCGCCGGAATTGACGGTCACCTGCTGGACAACGATATCCAGGTAGCCTCCGTCAAAGCGGGTGCAACCGCCACAACGGATGCGCAGTTCGGTGTTGACGGCCACGTCAATATCATGGGTACGGATATCATTTCTCAGGAATACACCATGTCTTCTGAAGAAGGCAGCGCCCTGAAAAAAGATATGCCAATCCTGCCGATCCCAGACCTGGGTCTGTATGCCGGTATCCCGCTGGGTCCTGTAATTCTGGATGTTGGCGTTGGCGTCAGAACCAAGCTGAATGTAGGTCTGGAAGCCGGTTATGAAAACCTGGCTCTGACGGCAAAAGCTGTGCCGAGTGCGGATGTAAAAGGTTTTGCGGAAGCCTCAGCACGAATTCTGCTGAACAAGATCTCTTTAGGTGGCGAAATGTCTGTCGTCAAAGACGATCTGGCTTTTGAAGCCTATGGTCGCTGGGAAGCTGAGCAGCACGGTTTCGGATTTGGCTACGGCATCACCAACACTGCAAACCTGGCAGGTGGTAACATCTACGGCTCTGTGAACGACAAGTACAAACTGACGATCTATGAGTGGCCAGGCTACACCTTCGAGCATACTCTGGCGGAAGGTAAGGCCTTCCTTCCAGTGAAATAATCTCTGGGTGATATCCTTCTCCCCGTACCTCTGGTACGGGGAGCATTTCTGTGTCAAGAGTCAAAATTCTATGAAAAACAAGTTACTGATCATGCTGGCTCTGGTCTGCTGTGTGGTTGCAGGCGCCTCGCTGTATCTATTTTCAGGTTCTTCCGGTGCCGAGGCATCGAAGCCTCAGTCCGCGGCCGCTTCAAACCAGACACAGACCTCAAAGTCCAACGAAACAAATGAAACACCTGCTTTTCAGCAAAGCAGCAAGCCTGCCTCATCACCAGCTGATAGCGCCTCTTACGAATACAACAAACAGGTTTTTGATGTCCGGTATGGTGGCGATATCGCCTTCTCAGCGCCGGGCACCAGTGTTGAACAAAGCATCCGGTTTGACCTCTCCGGGAATTTGTTCCAGTACCGTCAAATGCGTCAAGATCAGATTTATCATCTGATCCGAATGCCGGATCCGACCGTGACTGCTGTGATCAACCAGGAGACCAGCCCGGAAATTGTGGATGCAATCCGTCAGCAGGTTCAGGAAGGCATTGAGTTTGTCACCACCCCTGAAGGGGAAATCCAGGAAGTGTATCTGTCACAGCCGCATACGTCGCTGAAAACGATGGAAACCATCGCCTTCCTGATGCAAAACATCGTTCCTGAGACAGTAAACGATCAGGATCAATGGCAACGCACAGAACAGGATTACAACGGCGAATTCTCCGCCAACTACACCCTGAAACTGGACGACAGTACGACTTCAGCAAACAATATCTATCAATTATTTAAGCGCCGTGAACTCAAAAAAGCCCTGTATGATCAGGCTCGCGGCTTAGAGAATAAGCTGAGTGCTGAATACACTTTCAGTCACAAAGCCCTGTGGAATCAAACCAACCGCATGCTCACGCAGCTGTCGGTGGACGAGAGCGTTCAGCACCACATGAACGGCCAGCCGCTGGCCACCAGCCGAAACCTGCTGGACATGAAACTGACATCCTGGACGGACAATATCAGTCCAGTCGAGCTGGCGCTGATCAAGCACACTCAAGCCGGACGTCAGGTTCAGCTTTCTGCCAGCGATGTTTTCCTGTCGACAGGAAATGGGACGAACAAGGCTTCAGGCTCTCAGCAGCAACAAGCCGAAGCAAAAGACGCCCGGGATCAGGCGACCCAGGGGGTGAACACGACCGCTGAAGCGGCCTATCAGGAAATCAAAGACCTCTACGACGCCATGCTCGCACTGGATGGTCTGGAACGAATGAAAGCAGAAAACCAGCTGAGCGCCATGCTGCAAAACTTTGCCCGCGCCTACCCCGGCAATCTGGATTTGCTCACGAACGATCTGACCAAGTTTGGCACCAGTGAACCGGGTTTCAGCCTGTACCTGAGCGCTTTAAGTACAGTCGCGAGCCGTCCGGCGCAGGACGCCATGCTGACCACACTAAACGCCCGGATGAGTGAAACGCAGGCGGCAACCTCGATCATGGCTTCGCTGGCACTGTCACCGCAGGGGAATACCCAAACGTTTGAGCGCTTCTCAAATCTGATGGACAGCCGGGCGATGACAGACAATCTGTCTGCCAATGTCGATCTGGCGAAGAGTGCCATGGTTCAGCGCATGGGTGTGGAAGATACGACAACCGCAAACGGCTATGTCTCGGAGCAACTGCAGCAACTGAAAGCATCGGCAGAACCTTCACAAACCCTGCACCACTTAACCGTACTGGGCAATATGGGGCAGTATCTGACATTCTCCGATCTGAAAAGCTATACCGAGCAGTCAAATGCCGACATTCGTCAGCGGGCGACCCATGCGCTCCGGTTTGTACCGGGCGCAGACGCCACTCAGTATCTGATGCAAACGCTCAGAGATGACGCCAATTCCGCAACCCGCGAAGTTGCAGCCAACTCTCTGAGTTACCGTTCACTCGACAACAAAACGCTCGATCAGATTCAGCAGCAGATTGCGCAGGAATCGAATCAGCAAATTAAAGACAGGTTACAGGGAATCGTTGATAAGTACGCGCAAGCGCAAACTGATGTGACTCCGTAAATCCTCTCCCTGAGCCTGCCTGATGTAATGTCGGCAGGCTCAGTTCGAAAGCAATGACCGCAGCGTTATTTGTCCTAATCCCCTTCCTCATAACTGGGCTCTGTCTTCACATTGACATCCAACATCGAACGGCCCTGCCCCATTGGCAGCTGGAACTTGATAAAACTGTGACCCAGCGCCGTATGACAAGCATTGCAACCCGTCACCGCATCAGAAAAACGCTGATTGAACTGCTTCAGATCTTTCTTCTCAATCGATTCGCCGAGCGGGTCAAGATACGTTTTTTCAAACGCTTTGAGCATTTCTGCCCGGTTCGGGCGCGTCAGTTCAGCCACTTCCTGAGCTTCCAGCAGCTCTTTCAGCTCATACTGGGCTAATCCCCAGTTTTCGCCATTGGCGGCCTGATGCGCACTCACCATCCGCCGCCCGATTTCATGCATCACAACGCCCAGACCAGGCTGGATCGCACTCAGCGCTTTCACCCGGTTTTCCAGAGAGCCGTTATAAATAGACTGATCTGCTTCTTCAGCCATAACCCCGGCGCTCAGCCCCAACGCCAGACAGAAAACACTCCACGATTTAAAATTCATGATGTCTCCTTAACCCTCAGGTTGCCGGCAAGAGCGTTCGGACGCAGCCGCTCTTCGGAAAAGCAACCTGAAGGTCATCTCAGTGAATGTGGAACCCACAGTCATGATTTTAGCGTCAGGATGAGGGACACGCCCTTCAATATCAGATTCCGCAAACCGTTTCCGTCATTCTCTGGTAATGCCCGCCAAAGGGCTTCGTGAAGCCTATCTTTTATGACTCAACGTCCTGCCGGGCAATCTGTGCTTCGTGAGCGGCGGCCAGTTCTGCATCAAACGCTTTCACTTCAGCAAAACTCGGACGGTGAACCACGCGCTGCACATAGGCCGTAAGCACCGGGTGCGCTTCCACTAAGCCAAAAGCGATACAGTAATCGAGCGAGTTTGCCCATAACAGATCAGCAGCCGTAAAGCGCTCTCCCAGCAGATACGGGCCCTGGCTTAATTGATCGATCAGCGTCTGAGTCACCGTTTCATAATCACTGTAAGGGCTGACAATCCGGTTTTCAGGCACCAGGCCCATGGCTCTGTCACAAACGGCCGGTTCGTAACAAGCGGCGTAAAACAGCATCCAGCGTAAATAAGGGCCACGCAACGGATCATCCAGCGCAGGGGCAAGCTCACCAGCGGCATAGGTATCCGCCAGGTATAAATAAATGGCAACCTGCTCCGTGATCAACGCCCCCCGATGCAGCACTGCCGGTACCTTCCCGAGCGGGTTCACAGCCAGATATTCTGCTTCCCGGTTCTCCCCGGCTTTCATATTTAACAGATGCAGGTGAAAAGGAACGCCTAACTCTTTCAGCAAAATCAGGGCGCTGGCTGAACGTGAATGCGGCGAATGAAACAGAACAAGTTCATGTTGCGCAGGTGAATCTGACATGGTTTTTTCCTCTTGTGATGACCTTTACAGACCAATATAGTGAAGAAACCTGTCAGTTTTTGTCAGGTTTGGGATTTATTTTATGCTTCACCTGTATTTTTTTATCATCTGAGCAAAACACATGCGTGCCAGCCGACTCCTCACCATTTTGATGACATTACAATCCCGTGATCTGGTCCGTGCCCCTGAGTTAGCCCGAGCATGTCAGGTGTCCGTCCGGAGTATCTACCGGGACATCGACAGTCTGAGTGCGCTGGGCATTCCGGTATACAGCGAACAAGGTGTCAATGGTGGTTACCGGTTGCTGGACGGGTATAAAACCCAGCTCAACGGCTTCTCGAAGCAAGAAGTCGAAACACTGCTGATGCTTGGCTTATCCGGCCCCGCGAAAGCGCTTGGAGTCGCCCCTGCCATGTCAGAAGCCAGACTGAAACTGATGGCGGCCATTCCGGCGGAACTGCGCAGTCACGCGGAACGTTTCCAGTCCTGCTTTTTGCTCGATTCCCCGGGCTGGTTTACAGAAAGTGAAACCGTCAGCCATTTGCCGGAATTGTTCACCGCAGCATGGCAAAAAACACAGATTGAATTCGATTATCAAAGCTGGCGAGGCAGCAGCCATCGGATCGTCAATCCGCTGGGGATGGTTTTAAAGGCAGGGAACTGGTACCTGGTGGCTCAGCCTCAGGATCGTCATCAGGCCAGAACCTACCGGGTTGCCCGCATCCAGAATCTGAACAGACTGAATCAAAATTTCGAGCTGCAGACGCCTTTTGACCTGTCCGATTACTGGCAGGCAAGTACCCGGCAGATGGAAGCAGAACTCTATCCCAATACTGCTGAAATCAAACTGACCGCGAAAGGACTCAGAATGTTACCCGGCCTGAGTCCCCCTTATGTCCGGCAGCATACGCATATTACACAAACCGAGGATTCCGGCTGGACCACCGTGACCTTACCGTCGGGCAATACAGAACAGGCGCTGATTGAAATGCTCAGATTCGGCCCGGAAGTGCAGGTCGTCCAGCCAGAAGCGCTGCGGCAGGCCATGAGAAATGTGATTGAAGTGATGCGTGGATATTATGCTGATGGGAATGATGAGCCAACGTCAATCCGCTGATGGCACAATCAGTGCCATGAACTGAAGCCTGTCTCATCAAAATATGAGCACCTCATCCCAGGGTGCCTCTCCCTTCACCGGTTTGCTTGAGCAACCATGCTTTAAATTGAAGCTGCGCCTGAGTTTCCTGCTGACCGTGCAGTTTGGTCAGCCAGTAAGCGCCTTTGTGCAAATAGATCTCAAAGGGCTGCACCAGCTTTTCTTCCGCGAGCTGCCTTTCGAACATTACAGGCGGCGCCAGCGCCACACCGTGGCCCTGAATCGCCGCTTCTATCATGCTGATAGATGAATCAAAGACGATAGCACTCAGTTTTGCTTTCGGCACCGCGACTTTTGCTTCGTCCAGCCATAGCTGCCACTCATCGGGATGGTAAGAGCGCAATAGGGTATAGTTCAGCACATCTCTCGGTGAGGACATGGCCTGACCTATCAATGGCTGACACAGCACGGTAAACGGCGCGGGGAACAGCTTCGTCGCTTCCGTTGCATGCCAGCTGCCTTTTCCAAAGCGAATCAGATAATCCAGACCTTCGGCTACCGGATCTGCCGTGTTGTTGTTCGTTGAGATGCGCAGATCAATCAAGGGATAACGCGCCTGAAAATCGGCCAGACGAGGCAACAGCCAGTTCACCGCGAACGTGCCGACCACACCAACGGATACCACTTCGCGGTGGATCCCCTGCGCCAGCATCTCCAGCGCATCAGACAAATGATCGAAGGCTCCATTCACGACTGGCAGCAGCATCATGCCTTCTTCCGTTAAATTTAACCCCCGGGACTGACGAATAAACAAGGACACGCCCAGCTGGGCTTCCAGCGCCTTCACCTGCTGACTGACGGCAGCCTGAGTGACACACAACTCAACCGCAGCCTTGGTAAAGTTCAGATGTTTCGCCGATACGAGGAACGCACGAATCGCGTTCAGCGGCAAATGGGTAATATTCATGCCGATAACCTTATGGCTCTATGATCCAATGCCCTCAGGCCATGACCCTAGATTTTCTTATTGCTCTTATTAGATTTCGCACATTGTGCATCAAAATGACTCATTTTAATATCCGCCCTGTCTCCATGGGTTCATATCACTCATATTCACGTTACATTGATAAAGAAGTCACAATGAAAAGCATCGCCTGCAATACAAGAACACTGTTTATTTCCGCACTCTGCCTGGCATCAGCCGCAGTGCCCCTGGCATCAACCGCTGCTCCGGTTCACAACCAAACCACAGAGAATGATGCCCCTCTCAGACAGGCTGTGGATCAGCAGGCTGAGCAGCTGATGAAAGCATACAAGATTCCGGGCATGGCGTTTGGCATCACCGTCAATGGCAAATCACATTACTACAACTATGGACTGGCAGATATTCAGCAACATCAGCCTGTGTCTGAAAACACCATTTTTGAACTGGGTTCGGTCAGTAAAACCTTTGCTGCAACACTGGCCAGTTATGCACAACAGCAAGGAAAACTATCGTTCAACGATCCGGTATCAAAGTATCTGCCAGAACTGACAGGCAGCACGATTGGAAACACGCCGCTCATCCTGTTAGCCACATACACCGCAGGCGGATTGCCGCTTCAGTTCCCTGAAAACGTCACGAACCACGCGACGATGCTGGATTATTACCGCCAATGGCAACCCGTATTTCCGGCAGGTACCCGCAGGCAATATTCAAATCCGAGCATTGGTCTCTTTGGCTATCTCGCCGCCCGGAGTATGGGGAATGAATATCCGGCGCTGATGGAAAATCGCATCCTGCCGGAACTCGGGATGTCCAGCACCTTTGTGAACGTGCCGGAAGCGAATATGCGCGACTATGCTTTCGGCTATAACAAGGCTGGTGATGCTGTGAGGGTCACCCCCGGCGTGCTGGATGCCGAAGCCTACGGGATCAAATCGACCAGTGCAGATATGGTACGGTATATCGAGGCAAATATCGGGACAACTCCGGTCAGCCCGCTGATGAAGCGAGCGCTGGCCAATACGAAGACGGGGTATTATCAGTCCGCGACCCTGACACAGGGGCTGGCCTGGGAAATGTATGCGTATCCGGTGACGCTGAATGCACTGCTTACAGGCAATTCTAACGAGACGATTCTCAACCCGATGCCCATTGATATCATCCCTGAACCCAAGCCCCTGCCAGAGCACATCTGGGTGAATAAAACGGGCTCAACTGGTGGATTCGGCGCATACGTGGCTTATATCCCCGCGAAAAAGACCGGTATCGTGATTTTAGCCAACAAAAATTATCCCAATGCCGACAGAATCAAAGCTGCCTACGCGATTTTGAAGGCTGCCGTCCAGTAATCTGTCCGGATTTCACAGCCAATCTCCGTGTGTTCCTCGCTCAGTCAAACCGAGGGGGAACACCGGGTGCATCAGTTGATCCGTCTGAATTCTGACACCTGACTCTGTGCCCAGACTTGCTGCGCCCGACTTTCGGTGACCAACGCCTTGAAACTCCCCCTGTAACTACCTCCCTGCAACCAACTCGCGGCATCAGGCGCGGGGTCGCTATAAGTCATCAAACCGGTGGGTGGAATGAACCATCCGCATAATCTCATGTTGTTCCAGCGATTCGAGCGTCTCCAGCAATTCCCGTGTAGCAGGAATATCGGCCCGGGAAGCCAGATAGCGATATAGCGCGATCACCTGCTGGTGCTGATCAACAATCACATCCATGATCTGTGCGGCATCAAGTCTGGCAAAAGGCACGTCGCAGTGCTGATGCCGGACAATCGGGGTTTTCTGTAAATACTCATAACACCAGGTATTCAGAGCATGCGCATCGCCGGATATTTCAAATTCACTCACGACCTGGCTCAGGCGTTTCTCATGATCGGCAAGATAATTCAGGACCATCCGGGCACGTTCATCCGTATGCTTGTTCACGCCACGGGACAAACAATGGCTGAGGTGATGGTGAAATTCTTTCGTCCAGTGAAGCACATCTTTCAGGGTTTCGACTTGCATAGCCGTTTCCTCATCGGTTGAGTCAACCAGAGACTACAGGCGCAAAATACTCCAGTAGCCCGCCACGTTCACCGTAAATTTTGTCTGCTCCTGCAAGTGGACCCGCAGCCCTTCCAGGGCTTCGGGATCGCCATGAGTCAGCTGAATACGCGTTTTTTCTTCCAGTGCCGATTGCTGTAACCACCGGGTCAGTTCCAGGTAATCCGCATGGCCAGACAAACTGGAAAGCATTTTCACCGAGGCACGCACCGGTATCCATTCGCCATGAATTTTCACGGTTTCGACGCCGTTGAGCATTTTATCGCCCCGGGTTCCCCCGACCTGATAGCCGGTAAACAGCACCGTGGTTTTCGGACTGCCAAGCAGGCGTTTGAAGTGATGCAGAATACGTCCGCCCGTTGCCATCCCGCTGCCTGCAATAATGATATGGGGAAAGGCCTGCTTCTCTATCGCCTTGGATTCATCCACAGTGCGGATATAGGTGATGTCTTTGCACATGCGGTGACATTGCTCCTGATTTAACCGGTGCTGATCGCTGTACCGGAAGAAGATATCCGACACTTTAATCGCCATCGGGCTGTCGAGATAAATGGGGATTCGGGGGATCTCTTCTTTTTCCATCAAAGTTGCCAGCATATGTTGCAACGCCTGTGCACGTCCCACCGCAAAAGCAGGAATCAGTAAAACACCGCCTTGCATCGCGACCTGATTCACGACTTCTGCGAGTTGTTCAAACGGATCCTGAGTATCGTGGAGACGATTACCGTAAGTCGATTCCATCAGCAGGAGATCAAGCGCCGGTAAAGGCCGGGGCGGATTCATCAGGACATCGTCAAAACGACCCACATCGCCTGAAAAACCAATCCGTTTTCCTTCAGCTTCCACGATCACACTGGCGGCACCGAGAATATGCCCCGCCGGTTGCAGATGAAACCGGATGTCTCCGACTTCGACCGGTTCGTCAAAATCGACCGGCTGGAACAGCACCATACAGTCCTCAGCGGTTTCCCGGTCATAAAGCGGTTCCGGATGTTCGTGTTTTCCCAGCTTGTGTTTGCTGTAATACTTGGCGTCTTCCTCGTGAATATGACCGCTGTCGGCGAGCAGTATCTGGCACAGATCCTTCGTGGCGTGATGGGTAAATACCGGTCCGCGATAGCCATGCTTGTACAGCACCGGGAGATAGCCAGAATGGTCAAGGTGGGCGTGGGTTAACAGAACGGCGTCGAGCTTGTCGATGTCCATGGGCAATGTCTGCCAGTTGCGCTCCCGCAACCACTTATATCCCTGAAACAAACCACAATCGACCAGCACGCTGGTATTTTCGGTTTCCAGCAGAAACTTGGAGCCGGTCACCGTTTCGGTCCCGCCAAGAAAAGTAATTTTCATCCGGCATCCCCCTGGTTTCACTCAGTTTGACCGCTGCAAAACAATCAGCCGCGGCTTCGTCTAACAGCAATGGCTATCGGTTAGATTAGGTACGCTCAACGGGTTATTCAAGGCAGATACAAAGTTGTACACAGAACTTAATGTGGAGACGGGTAGATGGTTCGCCAGTCCGTTTTCATATCCACAACAACCCAGCCATTTTCCTTCGCAGCATCCAGTGCCTTATCCAGTTTTCCGACAGATGAATGTCGATCGTATGCCCATTCACGCGCTTTATCCGTATGGTGTACAAGCAATCCTAAGCGTTTCCCGTCACCAGCCGTGACCCACTGAAGCATTTGAAAATCGCCGTCTGAGTTTCCGAAGGCAGCGATTGGGCGCCGCCCGATAAACTGATGAATCCCAACCGGTTTTCCTTCTTTATCATCAATAAAATTAACGGACGGCATCCGCAACAACTGAGGGACACCATCAATCAGTTTGTATTCGGTTTTAAAGCTGCTGCCAATCACCCACTCCGGAGGAATGCCATACACCCTTTCACTCCAGGGACGCATGAACTCAATTCCGCCACCTGAAACGATATAGGTTTTAAAGTGATTTTCCTGAAGGTAGGCAATCAGTTCCAGCATAGGCTGATAAACCATCTCGGTAAAAAGACGCCCCGTAGACGGGTGTTTTGCGGTGGCTATCCATTCCTCAACGAGTGTAGAGAAAGTTACCGTCGACATCCCGGCATGGGTTGCCATCATGAGTTCGAGAATTGAATGATTCCCGCCGGCAAGGGCTTGTTTGACATCTCCCTGCAGCACCGATTTGAAGGGTTCCTGCGTTTTCCATTCAGGATGTGACGGTGCTAAAGCCTGAATTCTGTCGATGACAAAGAACAGCTGGGTATACATGGGTTGCTCAACCCACAATGTCCCGTCATTATCGAAAGTCGCAATCCGTTCTCCCGGGGGGACAAAATGAGGAGAATTTTCACGCGTGACCTCCTGAACAAACTGAATGATGGCCTGTTTGCTTGGACCATCGTTCCAGGATGGCAACGCATCAGCTTCGCTGCTCTCTGAGACCAGAGGAAAGACAAACAGCAAAAGAAACGCGTACCTCATCAGTGCTAATGTCGGTCTAATCGCATGCATCGTCACCTTCGATTCGCCTCTTTTCGCTATGAAAAACGTTTTAAGTTAAGCACAAGCGCAAAGGTCGCACGTGATTAATATCACAAAAACAAGCAAGATAAACCTCTCACTTTAGGAGACAAATCAATATCATTGTTACTTCAATCATATTGATGTGTTTTTATCTGACATGAGACGCCGAGTTAATCATATTGAAGACATGAGAAAAGATTCAGCCTGAACGGTCATTTAAAAACACGATGACCAATCACGACTGCCAATCGCTACTGCCAGTAACTTTGCGTTCTCGGTAGAACAATCATCTGATCACCACTGGGTGAAAGTTGTCCTTCAACGAAGCTTCCCTTTAATTCATTCTGAAAAACAGTTCCCTGAAACAAACCCTGATACCCATTTTCTTCTTTGACCTGGAAATTAATTTCGTTTTCATGAACAGTCAATTCAGAAACGACAGGTATTCTTGGCGCCCCTTCACTGGCCTGAAAGCTCACAAAATACCTCCCAGAATATGACTCAGAAATAATCACTTCGATCCCAATCACATCACCCGATTCTTGATGAAGGTCAAAACTTGAATAAACGCCGGTGATATTCACCGTGGAAGCAACAGCAATCCCGGTTGATAGCAGTTGCAACACACAGATGAACATGAATTTGTATAATGAAATTTTCAAGCCAAACCTCATATTGAAATATCTGTTAAAATCAGAACTATCAAAAGAGATTATGACATGACATCATTCAGCAGAGTAATACTTTTTTTGTATCGAAGGCCTTTTTCAAATCTTCCCATTGAAAACGATTGTGAAAACAGACACGCGCATTTTCTGTATTATTCGCCTCAACTAATACAGGCGCCAAGACAAAGCCCTGTTTAAACAACCCAAAAATAACACTGAAAGATTCATCTGAATTGACGGCTTCAAATACGAGCACATCTTCTTTTACTAATACACAGTACTGCATATAAACTCCGGTCCTCAGTAGTTGATATCAGAATTATCTACTTTTATGCTATAGTGCATAGTGAATTTTTTGAATGGCGATAACTTAAAGTTATGAAGATTAATCCTAAATACCTGCATTCAATTGAAACCCTTGCAAGAGTAAAAAACTTCAGAGTTGCAGCCCAGATCCTTTGTATCTCGCAACCCGCACTTTCTAAACAGATCAAAAATGTTGAGGAAGCCTATGAAATAGAAATCTTCATCAGAGATAACCAGGGCGTCACATTATCGAGCACAGGAAAACAGGTCATCGACGAGATTATTGCCCTCAACAGACATATTCAAAAAGTAGACGACCACCTGAACAATATTTCCAGAAGTAATTTCACATCTTTATCCATAGGATTTGGAAAGTCGAGTTATGACTTTCTGCCACACTACATCCGGAAATTTCAGAATAAGCATCAAAACATCTCGATATCACTCTCAGATATTTGCTCTCATGAACAGGAAGAACAATTGCTGTCTGGCTCTTTAGATATTGGCTTTATGAGAAAACCTATATCCGACGCACTCAGCAGCATTAAAGTTTCAAATGATGAATTTGTCCTGGCTGTTTCAAAAGATCAATATACAAATGAAAACGTTGACGGTTATTTAGAAAAGTTTAATTTACTGATGATGGGCAATCACAGCAAATCGATGATGCATATTCACACCATGGCCTTGTTGAAAAACAGAGTATACAACATCACTAATATCTCGGCAGACATACAAACCATTATTACATTAATACTCTCGAATACAGGCGTTGCCATTTTACCGAAGAAATCAATTTTAGGTATCTATGAAGCAATCGAGCTTATTCCCTTTCCGGAAGATACAAGCTGGGATATTCATATGGTGTGGAACCCAAGCAGAACATCAAAATCTGTCGACCTATTTATTGAGCACGTCAAAGGTGAATATTCACACATCCTGAACCAATCCAATGCACCGGCTGAATCATCTTCACTGGATTGAACTTCCCATCAGTGGCGCTGAAAAATTCTTTCCTGAGAAGATTTTCACTGTCGCAACAACCGGTGAGAAATAAAAACACATGACCCACGGGCTGCCTGAAGTATCAAATATGGCTGTTCAAACCCTCGACACACAACAATCCTTTCCTCAATTAACCGCATTCACGGCTGGTTGATTGATTTCTTCATCAGCCAGCCTTCGAAAGGCTATCCGCTGCCATACAATCTATGAGGATGAGTTTTGACTTGTTTCAATTAACAATCGCTTTAACTCATCAACAGAGCTGACTTCATAGGAAACCATCGCTTCTGCAGAGACAGACTGACCGGTTTCATCAGATATAAGCCTGGCTAACATATCTGGCCGAATCTGTCCGTCTGTTGACTTGAGCCTATTCAGCTCTTCTTGATTTAAAGTTTTTACTGTGCCCGGCAGGTAAATCGTGCCGTAATACAAATCAACCCCGAACGCGATCAGCCCGGGAACAATGAAGAGTAACAAGCCAGCCGCATCCAATACTGCAATGGCCGGATCAAGATTGCCGCCCTTTTGGCCTTTTCTTTCCGGATGCAGCAGGACACCGCACCCTGACAGCTGAATCGTCAAAATCGCAGTCAAACAAATCGCCAATGCCTTATGCTTCATTTGGTCTCCCTAACCCAGTCGGTCCGAAAATTTTGTTGCAGTTTTCTATGATTGCTCCACCTAATTATGGCGATAAATGAGAGTGTTGCAGAGAATTTTGACTCGAGTTGACATGAAAGTAACGCATCTGGAAATGCCACATCACCTTTTCAAAAGCTCCTCACTTCTTCGATAAGGTCCCTGCCGGACACCCGTTTGCTCAAGCATTTATTCCATTCTGAAGTTCAGGACTGCTTTTGAGTTGGGCTGAAGACTGAGTTTCTTAAATTCTCTGTAAGATTTGGTATTGCCGGAAGCTTATCGTGAAAAGCCCCTTTTGCTGCCATAAAACCAAATGTGTAGGGTGCGACGTTCAGCCCTTCTCTCGCCCTTGTCTCCTGGCTTTCTCGCAGCTTGTTGAACATCCAGTCATCTAATTTATGCGTGATTTCCAGAAACTCCTCATGGGTGAGTTCTGCTTTTAAAGTAATCAGAAATGCCTGGTTATCCTTTGCTGGTAAGTCGATCACCCGCGCTTGAAGTCGGTTCAGCACCGTCTGGGTAAAGAAGATTGGGAACCTGGAACCTTTCTCAAATGAAGTATGTGAAGGAACTAACAGCTTGCAAACATGACCCGGCCGTAACTCAATTAACCTGAGGATTTCTAATTTTCTCAGATAAAGATGAATTGAAGCATCATTGAGTGCATACCGTTCTGCAATCTCATTGACCGTTCGGTGCTCCGTCAATTCGGACCAGAACGTAAATAACGCAGGGCATTCAAAGAAAGCCAGATCCTGCTCCCGGGTAAAAATAGGGACCGCATTGATATTCTTTTCAGCTTCTTCTAGCAGCTTTGACAGGGGGAAGTGAATCAAACGGCCGATGCTGATCAATCTTTGCATCGAAAGTGGCTGCACATTATTCAGTAATCGCTTCACACTCACTTCAGAGATTTCCAGCTCATGCGCCAGAGTTCGGTAAGAGATATTACATCTCTTCAGCTCCTTTTTGAGAATGGAACACACTTCTTGTGACAATCGATCATCCATCTTGCTCTCTCTGCATCGCAGCCTGATACCAAAAGCATCATAATACGACCCATTAAAATAATGAATTGAAACAATGGGTCAACATGAGATTCTTTTCTGATATTCAACGGGAAGGAAACTGTCATCATGAGCCAAAAAGAACTGACCATCCGTTTCGGGATTCAGCAGAGCTTACACTGGACGATTGCTGGAATTATGATTCCAGTGATAGCGCTGCTCTTTCAGTCCAGAGGACTGAGCTTATTTGATATTGGTTTCGTCATGGCTGTCTGGATTGGCAGTACCGCGATTCTCGAGATACCTCTGGATACTTATGGGCGCAGAAAGACTTACCTGTTCTCTTTGCTCATGAATATCCTGGGGGGTATTGTACTTTTTATCGCTGATAGCCTGCCCCTCATTCTGTTTGCTGCTGCGCTGCTGGGAGCATCCAACGCGGTCTATTCTGGCACGCTCGATGCGTGGTTCTACGATAGCTTCCGACACACACAGGGCAACCAATCTTTTCATTCAGCGTTAGCGATAATCAATGTGTTCGTCACGATCGGCCTGGCAACAGGCTCACTCATTGGTGGATGGCTTCCCGATAGCAGTGCCAGTTCATTCTTCAATTCAACCCGTATTTATGACCTGAACATCGTCATTGTTGCTCTCTCCAACCTGGTCCTGATTTTGATGACTCTGGTATTGATTCCTTCAGAGATTCACCTCAAAACATCTCAAGTTGAAATATCACAAGCGAAAACAACACAAACCAAAAAGAATAACGCGGATTTTCTGCAGGCTAGTTTGCAAGCCATCAAAACATCTATTCGCCATCATGTACTCAATCGGCTGATGCAGACAACACTGGTGTTTGGCATGGTGTTGAGTTGCATAGAGAACTTTTGGCAGCCTTACCTGGCAGAGCTCATTCAGGGGACGGCTTATGGTGTCACGGTATTTGGTATTCTCTCCGCCCTTTACTTTCTGATGTCTGCCGGCGCATCACTGCTGTCGATCCGATTACTCAGATATTTAAAAGGCTCACACAAGTTCCTGATGTTCACGACCCGAGCGTCAGCTGGCCTTGCGTTGATTGCCCTGGCCAATACCACACACCTGTTCAGCTTTGCCTTGTGTTATCTGCTATTTTTCTTCCTGTTCACTGCAGGCAATAATTCAGAAAGTGTCATGCTGCACGAAAACACAGAAGAGCATGTCCGTTCAACCATGCTGTCCATCCGTTCATGTATGGTCACCAGTGGTGGTGTGATCGCATCCCTGTTTTTCGGTTTTCTCTCAGAGTATTACGGCATTTCAGTCAGCTGGACAATTTGTGGCGTGATGCTTGTTGTTTCTTCCGCTCTGTTTATCTTGATTCCTGAGAAATCAGAGCCGCAAACGGCTTAAACGCCCTGCTCGGCAGTGATGAACCGGCAGAATGAAATGACTCTGTCAGATTGTGCTGATAATAAAGCAATATATCGCAATCAGGACGAATAGACTTTTGCCTGTTCTTTCAGCCACTGAATGAACAGCTTGACCTTAGGTCGCTTTAGGTTCTTTTCCGGCAAACAAATAAAATAAGAAGAATCGGGTTCAATGGCTTGCTCTCCAATTCGAACCAGTGTGCCATTCTGAATATATCTGTGAGCTAAACTATGCTTGATTAATCCAATCCCTTGCATGGCCAAAGCACTTTCTACAACAAATAGAGAACCATCAAATAAAAGTGAGGGTTTAACCGGTTTCTTTTCATTGTATTTTAACCAAAATTCCCAGCTCATATCCGTCCATATATCTTCAATTAATGCCCCTTTATGCAAATCATCGATACTATAAATACCGTGCTTTTCTTGATAGTAAGGATGGCAGACAGGATAAATTAAGTCTTTCATTAACCATTCACTGTGCATCCCCTGATACTGACCCTGGCCGAATCTCACACACAAATCGATACTTAAATCACTGGGCAGCGCGAGACGATTTGTGGGTTCGATAAGTATACTGATGTCGGGAAACTGCTCTCTAAATCCTTGTAATCTCGGGATAAGCCAATGGTGAGCGAAAGAGCTTGGGGTAGATATCGCAAGCTTGTTTGGATGTTCATCATCAATCAGATCATCAACACCAGCTTGCAGGTGACTAAACCCTAACTTAACTTCTTTGTACAGGTTCTCTCCGCAAGGCGTCAGCTCTATTCCTCGATGGTTCCGGTAAAACAAGCAAGTATCAAGACTGGTTTCGAGTTGCCTGATTTGTTGACTGACCGCCGCGGGAGATACAAATAAATCTTGCGCTGCAGATTTAAAGCTTCCTAAAGAGGCTGATTTATAAAAATAAAGTAATCCTTGTAAGGGAAGATTGTGGCGTTTCAATTAAGATCACCTTAACCACCGGTAAGAAAAGATTGCTTGTCAGGCTAACACAAATTCACAAAAATATAAAACTCACTACCACTCAATTGACAATTACGTCAATTGAGTTTTTTTGATTTTAAAAGCCTGAACAACCTGACAATAAAGCAACAAGGAATGGTTATGAATAAATATACAAATATAAAAAAGTCAATCGACATCAGTAATGGATTTTGGGATGTCACCAACAATAATGGGCTCGCTAATATCATCAGTGAAAATTTAGGTAACGGCGCTCACAAAACTGTTCCCGGCCAACAGCGTTTCATCAACATGTCGTCTTACTCCTATCTTGGACTGGATAGCCACCCGAAAATCCTCGAAGGTGCCATCCAGGGGATTCAGTCCACGGGCGCACTCAACTCTTCAACATCAAGAATCAGAGTGCAATACGAGATATTGAATCAAGCAGAATCCCGGTTAGGTGAGCTAACAAACTCAGATGTGTTCACTTTGCCCTCCTGTGCAGCGGCCGCGGCGGCAACACTTCCATTACTCGCATCAGGCGCACTCACCAACAACGTCCCGCCAGTCATGGTTTTTGATAAGCATGCTCACTTCTGCCTGAACTACATGAAGCCGATTTGTGCAGATGAAACGGAAATCATCACAATTAATCACAACGATATCGAGGCACTGGAAGATATCTGTAAACAGCACCGTCAAGTCGCATTTGTCGCAGATTCGATCTACAGCACTGGCGGGGCTGCCCCAATCAAAGCACTGCTCGAATTACAGGACAAATACGGTCTGTTTCTGCTGATTGATGAAGCCCACGGCCTATCAACAAAAGGCCACAATGGCGTAGGCATGGTATTGAGTGAGACGGGTGAACTGAACGAGAAGACGATACTCATTGCCTCTCTGAATAAAGGATTCGGAGCCTCTGGCGGCGCCGTTTTCTTCCGCAAGAACCCAGACAATAAAGTGAGAAACTTACTGGCGAGATATGGCGGCCCAATCACCTGGTCCCAGCGCATCAACACGGCGGGTCTTGGCGCCATTATTGCCTCCACAGAACTTCACTTAGACGGCACGATCAATCAGTTACAAAACACATTAGCCGCCAAAGTCGATTTGTTTGATGAACTGGTCGAGACACAAGCACGTGGCGATGGCCTGCCGATTCGATTTGTCTCGCTGGGTGATGAACAAGCCACCATCGACATTGCCCGTGGCTTACTCGACTCAGGCTTCTATACATCTGCGATCTTTTTCCCGGTGATTGCGCGTGGAAAAGCTGGCTTGAGAATTATGCTGCGCTCGAACATGCAGGATGAAGAGATCCGTGCGTTTTCACTGGTACTGAATCAGCTCAAGCAAAAATATGGGGCATAACATGCTTAGTCAAAGTAACCGAATCGTCATACTGCTCTCTTGTACGTTAGTTTTAATGGCACAGATGGCCACCACCCTGTATTTACCGGCCTTACCCCAAGTCGCTGGTGAACTGGCGATCAGCCGTCACTCCGCTGAGTTGTCCATTTCACTCTTTGTGATTGGTGCAGCGCTGCCCGTGATTTACTGGGGGCATGCTGCAGAAAAATACGGCCGGAAACGTTCTCTCTCAATGGCGCTGATCGTATTCATTACGGCCAGTCTCGTTCTTTATTTTACCCAGTCTCTCGAAAGCTTACTGATTGCCAGGGTGATACAAGGGGCTGGGGCTGGCGGCGCTGCGATCATTGCCCGGATTATCGTGAGAGACTACTGGCATGGCGATGCGCTCACGCAAAAGCTGTCTTTGTTATCGATGGCATTTATCGCTGCACTGGGCATCGGCCAGTTTATCGGCTCATTGCTCACCCAGTACAGCGACTGGCGCATCGGATTTTTAATCTTGTCATCCATCGCTGCTTTTTCTTTGCTCGCCATCACTCAGCTGCAACTTCAAGGCCCAGCCCAAAGTGACCAGCAGAAGCCAAAATCCAGTGCGAGTTACATGCAGATTGTGAAGGACCGGGGCTTCCTCATCCCTTGTACCCAGGGGGGACTGGGTTTTGCCACGATTGTGACATTACAGGAAGTCAGCCCATTTATTTTCGATCATGACCTGCAACTCTCTGGTCAACTGTTTGGCTTCTTTGGCCTCGCGATTGGCGTGACTTACTTCCTGGGATCTCTGTATGTCAAACGCTATGTCACCAAAGTCGGCAGCCAACAGCTGATGAATCGAGGGGCATACATCCTTCTGACAGGCGCCCTGCTCATGCTGACGATCTGGCTGTTCAGTGAATCAATACCAGGCCAGATCCTTGTCGGTAGCTACATCGCTTTGTATCTGCTGATTATCTTTGGCCAGGCTGTGATTTTTCCGAACAGTATGTCTCTGGCGGCAAGCAATTCTGCTCACAGCGGCGCACACAGTATTGCCCTGTGTGGTTTCTTGCAGCAATCCATGGCAGGGGTTGCCGCAGCCTTGGCGGTTGGCGCAGGTCACAGCCACAGCTGGACGTATTGGGTCGCGATTATGGGGGTTGTCATTTTCACCCTGGGGTTCACAAGAAAAGAGCAAACAGCATGTCTAAACTAATTTCCACACTGGACCTCAAGTCTGAAGAAGCAAACGTCAACTTTGACAATTACAACGCCATTTTAGCGGGTTTTTACGAAGCCCAAAGTGAAGCGCTCGCTTATGATATTCCCAGCCGCGCCAAGCAAAAATCCCGGGGAAAGCTCTCTCCCCGTGAGCGTATCGCCCAGTTAATTGATGCCGGTACGACGTTTTTTGAAGTGGGGCAAATCGCCGGATACATGGTTTACGATCAACCGCTTCCCAGCGCTGCGATTGTCACTGGCGTCGGAGTCATCAACGGTCGTAAATGCGCAATTTTTGCCAACGACTCTGCGGTGAAAGGCGGTACTTACTATCCGGTGACCTTGAAAAAACACCTGAGAATGCAGCATATCGCCCGAAAGCATAAATTGCCCTGCATCTATCTGGTTGACTCGGGAGGTGTTTTCCTGCCGCTTCAGGACGATTTGTTCCCGGGTGAACACCACTTTGGCAAAATTTTCAAAAACATTGCTGAGATGTCTAGCCTGGGCATCGCTCAAATCTCTGCCGTGCTGGGTTCCTGTACCGCTGGTGGGGCTTACATCCCGGCCATGTGCGATGAAACCATTATCACGAAAGAAAACGGGACGATCTTTCTCGGTGGTCCACAGCTCGTGAAAGCTGCAACCGGTGTCGAAGTCGATGCTCAATCCCTCGGCGGCGCGAATCTGCATACTGAAGTCAGCGGAGTCGCGGATCACTTTGCAGAAGACGAAACGCACGCACTCCACCTGGTCAGAGATCTCGTCAGCAGATGCCACCACAATGAGCCGGATTGCGGCCCGGACATTGAACCCCGTGACAGCGCGTATTCGCTCGAGGAAATCCCTTATCTCATCAGCCGGGATCCCAAAAAGCCGATTTTAGCCCGGGAAATTCTGGCAAGGCTACTGGATGGCAGCGAGCTCATCGAATACAAAGCCAATTTTGGTAAAAGCATCATTTGTGGCACCGGTCATATTGGTGGCTATGCTGCCGGCATCATTATCAATGACGGTGTCCTGTTCTCTGAAAGTGCCATCAAAGCCACGAACTTTATGGCCATCTGCGCCAAACGCAATTTACCCATTATTTTTATCCACAATATCAATGGGTTTATGGTCGGCAAAGAATATGAGGCCGGCGGCATTGCCAAGCACGGCGCTAAAATGGTCAACGCTATTTCTTGCCTGCGAGTGCCAACAATCAGCCTGGTGATCGGCGGCAGTTATGGTGCCGGTAATTTAGCGATGTGCGGGCGCACCATGGAGCCTGATTTTATGGCCATGTGGCCAAACGCGAAGACCTCAGTTGTCGGCGGGGTTCAAGCTGCAAAAGTGATGCTCATGATGGAACAGGAAAAGCGCCAGCGCATGGGTGAAGAGATGGATGAATCTGCACAGCAGCAATTCATGCAACCCATTATCGATACGTACGAACGTCAAGGCTCGGCCCTCTATGTCGGTGCGAGAATGAACGCTGATGCCGTCATTTCACCAGCACAAACCCGGGAATGGCTGGCAATCTGTTTGTCTCTGAGTAAGCAACAGGATGTTGAAGACACTCACTTTGGTATATTTAGGATGTAACCATGTTTAATAAAATTCTGATCGCAAACAGGGGTGAAATAGCACAAAGAATTGCCCGAACCTGTCAGGAGCTGGGCATTGCTTATGTCGGCCTGTATTCCGATGAAGACAAAGGAAGTGAATACCTGGAACATGCCGTGCAATGCGTCCATCTGGAAGGCAGCGCGGCGCTGGACACCTACCTGAATATACAGAAAATCGTCCAAGCCGCCATTGACACAGAATGCGATGCGGTGCACCCCGGCTATGGCTTTTTATCCGAAAATGCAGAATTTGCCCGGGCAATAGAAGATCAAAACATCACGCTGATCGGACCGACCTCCGAAATGATCGGCCTCATGGGCAATAAATCGATCGCGAAAGATATCATGGCTCGGGCGGGTTTGCCTGTGTTGCCCGGTTCTCTTCAGGGGACGTCTGACAAAGCGCAATTGATCACTGACGCCCGGAGTATCGGCTATCCCCTGATCATCAAACCGGTGATGGGGGGCGGCGGTAAAGGCATGACCATCGTGCATGAATCAGGCGCGCTTGATCAAGCCATTGACGAAGCACTTCGAGTCGCGATGACTGCGTTTGGTGATAACCGTTTACTGCTTGAAAAATATGTCGAGTCACCCCGGCACATTGAAGTCCAAGTCGCCTGTGACCATTTTGGAAATGCCATTCATATCTTCGACCGGGAATGCTCAATTCAGCGACGCCACCAGAAAATCATCGAAGAAGCACCCGTGACCCACTTGAGTGAGCATGTTCGCAATCAATACCTCAATGCCGCAGTCAATGCCGTTAAGAACGCCGGCTATAGTAATGTGGGGACGGTCGAGTTTATCGTCGATCAGGATCAATTCTACTTCATGGAAATGAACACCCGTCTTCAGGTCGAACACACGGTCACTGAAGAGATCACGGGGATTGATTTGGTCGAACTGCAAATCAGTATCGCCGCGAATCAGCCGTTAGCGCTGAAACAAGAAGATGTCTGTGTCCATGGACACGCGATTCAGGCGAGGATCTATGCTGAAGATCCTTATCAGGATTTCAAGCCCGATCCAGGCAGGGTTTTCAATGTGCAATGGCCGGGTCAGGTGCGGGTAGACCATGCATTTTCTCAAACGGGCACGATTTCCAGCTACTATGACCCCATGTTTGGCAAAATCATCAGTTATGGCGCCAATCGAAACGCAGCAAGACGCAAGCTGTTAGCTGCCCTCGCACACACGAGCATTCTGGGTGTCAAATCGAATACTGACTTTTTGCGTTTTATTCTTTCCCATCCGGACTTTGTGAAAAATGACATCAGTACCGATTTAACGGACCGGTGTTTCACCTCAGCATTTTTAGACAGTCAGGCCGATGGAATGCTGATCCGCTCTGCGGTTGCGGTTGCTTCCTGCCTCCAGCTCAGCAACTCGCTGAAACATATCACCCAGACGCCATGGGTCGCCCGCGCCGGGGCTGCATTACCACGTCAGCTGGGTGAAGCACACGTCGGCAAACTGCACTTTGACGTCGAAAACACGCCGTATCAACCCTGTGTGATCTCCGCCAGTGCAAATAAGTCTGTGATTACTGTGGAGGAAGAAGAGTTCAGTGTCCGTTGTTCCCACGAGCATTCACGCAACGATCACCTGTTGTCAGGCACTGTCGGCGCCATCGTATGGCAGGCCATGATCGAAGCGGGACGCTACCTGATTCAAATTGAAGGGGCTTTTTTCACAGTCACACCTGCGTCGAATCAGTTTGGCTCTCAATCCAGCCAAACCGACACCGCGAAGTCAGATATATCAGGCGTCATTGTCGCGGTTCTCGTCGAAAATGAGCAACACGTTGAGTTTGGCCAGCCCCTAATCATTATCGAAGCGATGAAAATGGAAACGACCATTTTTGCGCAAAAATCAGGGACGGTTTCCCACCTCAACGTCCTCACCGGAGACATCGTAAACAAAGGTGATACCTTGCTTAAAATCAATGATATCCCCTCCGAATCCAAGGCGTGATTTCTGAGCTCATATGGCTTGAACGGCAGTTCAAGCCATTTCCCCCATGGTTTCGTTGATTTTATTGATTGGCCCAGCGACGCGCTGCAAGGTAATCAAATTGGCTCGAAAAATAAGAAAACTAACTTTGCGCATAATAGGCATGAGAAGGAGATGCAGCTCTAAACATTTGCACGTTTGAATTTCAGGGGGGACATCTCATCTTGTGCTTATCAAGACAACCAATGAAGCCGGAAGGCACAGCTGCCCAATGCGATTTTTTCAATACACAATTACGATGCCGAACGACACTCCACCATTTTAGGCAGGCATTCTAAAATAGCATCCAACGGATAAATACTTTGATGTGCTCGGCACAGCACCACGGCCCCTTCAATGCTCGCGATAATACTCAACGCACTTGTTTGTGCCGATGAAACTGAATGACCGTGAGCGATCAGATGATTCGTAATCAGCGACTGCCAGTGACTGAACACGTGTGATACAGCAGCTTTAACCTGCTCCCCTTCCTCTTCCTGAGGCGCTTCAATCGCCGCTGCAACAATCGGGCAACCCGCGCGATAATGAGATTTCGTCAGTCTCTCACGCCATTGGGTCAAAAACACGCTGATGCCGTTTGGGTCATCCTGCTCTAAACAAGCCTGCAATTGCGCTGATACTTGCTCTCCCGCCCACAGAATGGCTTCAGCTACGATTTGATGTTTCCCACCCGGAAAATTGTGATACGTGGAACCAAGAGGTGCATTCGCAAACTTTACCACTTCACGAATACTAATCCCTCGCAAACCATGTAAAGCAAGCATCGATGCGGCAGCTTCAATGACTCGTTGGCGCGCCTTTAACGAGTTTTTACTCACGTGTTAACCTCTTGTTATAACGGTTGTCATAAGATAACATGCAACCAGCAATTAAGACACTCGTTATAATTTTGAGGCTATGATGATATCAACGTCGTTTTATACCGAAGACCAGTATTTAATTCGCGGACAGCTTTACCCCGCAATGGGTGCCATACAAGGGAGAGTGATTGTGGCTGGTGCCACAGGTGTGCCTCAGGGCTTTTATCGACGATTCTCTCAATTTGCCAGCGAACAAGGTTTTGAAACCTTAACCTTTGATTACCGCGGCATTGGGGAGTCTAAACCAGACACCCTAAAAGGCTTTGAGATGGATCTGCTGGACTGGGGCAAGCTTGACTTGGCAGCGGCGGTTGATTTCATGAGTAAAGACGATATTCCCGTCTTTATTATCGGTCATTCCTATGGCGGACACGCCTTCGGATTACTCCCCAACCATCAAAATGTTTCTGGGTTTTACGTCTTTGGCACAGGCGCCGGGTGGCATGGTTATATGCCTTTCTCAGAACAAGTGAAGGTTCTCACGATGTGGAATCTTGTCTTGCCGGTTTTAACCTGGTGGAAAGGATATTGCGCCTGGAACATACTCGGAATGGGTGCAGATTTACCGAGACAAGCTTTTAGCCAATGGCGTCACTGGTGCCGGTTTCGTCATTATTTTTTTGACGATCCGAATATGGCTGGCATCGAAACATTATATCAATCAGTACAAACCCCCATCGTTGCCGCCAATGCGTTAGATGACCTTTGGGCAATGCCTGAATCACGTGACGCATTTGTTCAGCACTACAGCAACGCCCCTCTCACTCGTCTTAATCTTTCACCGGAAATCTTGGGAGGAAAGATTGGCCACATGGGGTACTTCCGTAAGCATGCTGAACCATTGTGGCAAGCAAGCCTGGACTGGTTCAAAACACTGACGACGGAAGATACATCCGCATGATTCCCCCGACCCCGTCGCTCATCCGTCTCAAATGGATACTGCTGGCGACTGTTGTGAGCAGTATCTTTCACTATGTCGACAATATAATGTTTTTTGCTAATTACCCGGAGCCAGTTTGGATTCAGCCTCGCATGATTGACCTGTTTTGGTTCGCCATGACGCCTTTGGCTCCCCTGGGATATCAACAAGTAAAAAGAGGACATTGTCACATCAGTGCATTTTTGCTGATAACGTACGGGCTATGTAACATGCTCACACTTGGGCATTACAACTTCGCGCCGCTTAGTCATATTTCCACCAAGATCCATTTGCTGATTCTTTTTGAAGCGCTGATGGGAGGCATTCTGATTGGCTATATCTTGGTGCTATATAAACAGTTCATGCAACAACGGAACTAGTCTGGCTATGGCGCCCTCTTTATCTCATCAAGGAAGAACCATGAATATTTCAGAATTAACTGGCTTAGAACACTGAAGTGCGATCATTACCGGAGACATCCCGCCTCCCAGTATTTTTGACACCATGGGCATGTTTAACCTTGAGGTCGCCCAAGGTGCTGTCACTTTAGGGTGTCGCGCAACCGAACGACATTGCAATCCCATGGGAGGTGTGCACGGTGGCTTCGCCGCAACGATATTGGACTCAGTCACAGGTTGCGCGGTGCACAGCATGCTCGAAGCCGGGGCCAGCTATGGCACCGTTGATCTTGCAGTCAAGATGATGCGACCGGTACCCATCAATGAAAAGCTCATCGCCGAAGCCAGAATCACCCATATCTCCCGTTCTCTGGGAATTGCTGAAGGCACGATTCGTAACAGCGAAGGCAAACTACTTGCGAGCGGATCAGCCACCTGTTTTATTAAGCGCCCAGCGGCTAAAGCATGATTGAAACAGCCATTCGCTCTAGCTTTAGCCTGAGCCAATCGACCACAGTCCTCGATACCAGCAACATCACCCACCTTTGAAATCACAACACCTCAGCGATTGCTGGGGTGTCCCAATCGGTCGCTGCTTCTTCGGCGAGTCTAACGATGCTCGTTGTGGATACTGACTTCCTGGCTTATCTCCACGGCACAACTTCCAATGCGGCAGGCAATTTGAGATGAAGGCAATACAGAATATCAAACCCGATTTGTCAGGAAAGACGACGACATGGGAGATGACTGAAACAAGGAATTTGTTGTTTGCACCATAAGTCGACATATCCTCTCTCAGTACAGCCAAATCACCATTCGTCTAAAAGGTACTTACTTACACTTACCCACGGGTAAATCATTGATGCATTTGAGTGTAAGGCAGCATCGAGACTCTAATCTGGACAAAAGTTAGTTAGCAGCTTTGCTAAATTAGCATTTAACAGATTATCTTGGATATCACAAAACCTCTAACCAAACGACCAAGTTTACTCACCCACAAAAGGTCAGCACAGGGATCTTGGTGCTAAATTCTTCTTTGAAGTCTAATATGTACATCTTGTATAAGTGTCTCTCACGCTAACAATAAATTCTCCAGTTTTTGCTACGCATATACCATTTTTGATAATGAAGCCTTCAACCCAGTGATCACCTGTATACGAGGTTGACTCAGTTCTAAAAATGTCGGCACTTGAAATATTCACATGCTCAGAGATTTCACCTCGAAGTTGCTTCGCATCTCTTGCCTCTTGACCTGTATTGACTACTTGCCAATATACTTCAAACGGTCTAGGTACATCAGTTTGAAGTTTAAATTTAAGTTGTTTACCTTTGAGTAGCGGTTGACCAGACTTAAACCCCGTCCAAAATACATTTGTCTTGTAGCTCCCTTTAACCGATGCACTATAAGAAGGGTTTAATACTATTGGCCAGTTACCAGTAGCTTTGTGGGCGACCTGAAAATTTAAAGCAGGAAGATTAGTTGGTCTATAAACATCAACTAAGGCCTTGGTAAACAAATCACTTTCAACCATATGATTTATATTTATCAGATCATCTCTAAGCCAACCAACCCATTGAAAAAATGCTTTGGCTCTTGCATGATCATCTTCATGCCACCTATCGGCAAAGTTTTCTCCTGGATTTGTTGGATTGGAAATTATCCATTTCCCATCCTGTGTACGCGTAATTAATGAATAAAGTGAATTTGCATGGGCTTGGTTATATACGAACTGAGTAGTCAACTGGTTGGATTGCTGCTCCAACCGCGTAACTAGGTTTCGTAAAGTTTCAAAAATTGTTGTCTCATTTTGATAGCACTTTGCCGCAAGAACACTAATTATCATGGAAATAGGCTTGAAGATTTCCACTTCAGATTGAGAAAATCTAACATCACGATGTCTCTTTAGGAGTTGAATAGATCTTTGCAAAGGTGTTTTTACATGGATATTAGGAACATCATCTATTGAATTATACAGCTGCCTTTGGTTATTAAATATTTCCGTTTTTTGAGTTAACTTTTCTCGTTCAAATGCGATCCCATTTTTTTCGTAAAACCATTGTGCGAAGCCCTTTGGATTACTTGTAGTCCAAGAATATTGGTTTTGTTCACTTTTGTTTGTCGCTGCAATCGCATTTCCTTGTGCCAGTTGGTTACTTTCAGGAATTGAAGGCAACAAATCCATATGAAAGCCGATACCATCTTCTTCCGCATAATTTAAAGTCCAGCAGCGCTTACCTTCATCATCGAGCAATCTTGAGTAAGTTCCGTTTTGTTTAACCCTATCGCCGACTTGCTCTTTAACAGTACTTGGTTGAGTAACCTGCTTCGAATGAGCCAGACTACATACCAAATCAATATCATAGTCGGCATCATTGCTATTCTTAAATGGACGGATTTCTGTTCCCAGTTTAAATGACCCTTGCAAGTAGACTTCAGGTAATCTTGTGGTTCCTGGGTAATCACCTTGTTCTAGGTGAGCTTTCATCGAATTGAAGCGCTCAATAGCTTGACGATACTTTGAGGGTGTAATATCTAGTTTTCTTGCAGCCTCTAAAAGGGCTTCTTCTCTTGAAACGAGATTACTCATTACTTACCTCCATGTATTGTTATTGTTGGCTCGAACGCATTAGTTGAATAATTTTGGTCAAATATAAGCCAAGGCATACTTGCTTTTGGCATTCGAACTCGACCAAGCTCTACGGAACAAGAGACAGGCATTGCAGGAAAGACTTTTAGTTGCACATCCAAGCCATATTGGGCAGATATATTATCTAAGAGTTTTCTCATCGTCACTCTAAACTTTGATAGCTGTTCAGAGGCTCTAATAAAATCATTATGCTGAAAACCTTTAGGGGTACTAACCTCCCATATATCGACATAATGACCTAATACGTCATGAACTCGGCTATGATTGATGTGTGAACTTAATGAAAGTAATAATACAGGAGTTCCATGTATTACTTCAGGTGTTGTTACATCAAATTCAAAATCATCGGGTGGAGATTGCCAATGCCATGTTTTTGGTTCTCTGATTGGCTGATAAGTTTCAACGTCAATTTTGTCTGTAAACAAACAACCAAGCTTAATCAATAAAGGCATTGGTGCTAGAGAAAATAGCGAGAAATGAGTGCAATCATTTAAGTTCAACTTAGGAGTTATTTGCTGACAAAAAATTTCTTCTAAATGCTTTGATTCGGCAACCCAATACTCTTGATCTTTGTCTTTTAGACTACTGGACATTGATAACTCTATGGCATCAGCACTAAAGGGATACTTAGAAGGGAACATTGCACTTACAGCTTCTTGATATTGCAAAGGAGACAATTGTTCCCCTATATTGGCACCATAAAAAGTCACATAAGACTTGTTTGATGGACTAATACCTGCAACTGTCCATACACGATGCTCATGTTCTTTTTTCCACTTTAGTAGAAGTTCTGCTGAGTATTTTTTCCCTTTTTTATCTTGGTCTATGGTTTTGTGACAGTCGTGACACATCAGCATCAAGTTATCCACATCGTTAAGATCAGCCTTATTCATCACTAGCGGCCCCCATCCTCTGGGGCCATCTTTAGAAAATGAATAGATGTGAGCCGCTTCAGATATATTTACTTGTTCTAATGTAATTGGAGATTGATAAAGAGGCCTATTACAACCATTAAACTGGCACCTGCCAGCTGACTTTCCCCACAGCGCTGTTTTTACTTTTTCTTTTATATACCTAGTAACTTCTTTTGCCATAGAAATCATCCTCAAACGTGCACTTGTATTTTCCAGTCAGTGCCTTTAGGCTCACCCATTAGCTCCATCGAGGTCTATAGGGCGCAAAAAACTCTACCAGTTTCAGGGTATCAACGTGTTATTAGCATCGTTAGCACAATTTGACACGCTACCGTCCCACGTTATCAAGGCTCCATACGTCAGATGTGACTACCACAATTGCATTCATAACCTCACGTATTGCATGGTCATTTAGGCGTGATGACATTAGCAAAAATATGGGAAAAACGAACAGTACATATAGTTTAGGATGACGACCCCAACTGATAATGGGGCATCAGCGTACTATTTAACTAAGCAACCCATTCAGGTACGCTACCGAACTTAAGTTCGCAAAGTTACGTGCCCCCTCATCTACCCAGCATAGCTGCATGCAGAACTGTACACACAGTGCAATCACATAGATGTGCGTTCATTAACAGAATTATGGGAAAACGAAGTGATTAGAACTCTGTAGAGTTGCGGCTCTAACAAACTTTGGGGCAAATCTAAGCTGAGACAAACAACACGCAGAAGTGCGCTTCAGGACTGAAATGTCATTGATTTACGTAATGAAGTGACTATGTCAGCTAATACTGCAAATGATGTCAGGAACGAAGGAAGATATGTCGGCTTATGGTAAAACTACACAAACGTCAGATGGGTGGAGACCCCCACCAGCCACATCCCGGCACACACGTCGCTCGCTGCGGCTGCTCCCTTCCGGGCCTGACCGGGTTCACGAGTTAGTGTTGCGGGAGGACCAATGGGGGCCTCCATAGATTTGTTATCTCAGCGCAAGGCTTGGCTTGTCGTGAGAACGGGATGGATTATCCATGAACCCCGAAGTCATTGCAAGGTAAAGACAAAGACTCTGTCACTGACTGCTGGATTATTACCCAACGCAGTCCGATTCGGCTCAGGCGTCTTCGACTTCAGCCAGCAGGTATTCTCCCAAAATGGCGCTGCCGAGTACCATCAGCCAGGACACCAGTACCGGATTGGGGACGTCGAATTCAGGATCAATGGCCACCGTCGCAAAGGCTACCGCCGGGAGCACCCAGCTCAGCCTGTCAACCCAGCCCTGCGGGTGTTTCAGGTACAGTGTCTGCAATGCCAGAATCAGTCCGATCACACAGAGAACAATCAAGGCAGCAGGTGCCAGATCACTCAGCCATAAAGGCACAGCCAGCAGCAAAGGCCAGCCATAATTTCCTTTCACCGGACGCCAGAATCGCCCGGCACACCAGATCATCCCCACCGCGATGATCTGCAGTAAGGTGAAAGACATCTGACCGCCCAGTTTTCCTTCACTTTGTAAGGCCAGCATCCCGGCGTCCATGGCAATCATGATGGCAAATAATAAAGCGCCCACCTGCCAGTTTGCTTTTGAGGAAAAGCTGACCGAAAACACAGGAAGCATCACCAGAAGACTGACAGACAATGCAAGCGGCTGATACGGCAATGCAGCACCATACAATCCGATGCCGAACAATAGCAGCAACGACGACAAGCCGCCTTGCGGCAACAGCCATAACGCCGGGATAGCAACGGCTAACACCGTCAGGTAATGTTGAGAGAGCCCTAAGGTACTGACCCCGATCACAGTCAGTGCCACGCTCATGATTGAGAGTATAATGGCATTCAGCATTTGCAC
This sequence comes from Photobacterium sp. R1, assembly GCF_054600795.1. Taxonomy (NCBI): domain Bacteria; kingdom Pseudomonadati; phylum Pseudomonadota; class Gammaproteobacteria; order Vibrionales; family Vibrionaceae; genus Photobacterium; species Photobacterium sp. R1. The sequence continues at coordinate 209,392 of NZ_BAAHZP010000001.1, read as the reverse complement.
CTCCTTGCGCAAACGGGCTACAACGGTGCCATGCAACGTTCGCAGGTTGTATCTGTTATTCGTTAATCCTGAAAAAGACCCTGAAATAACTATGGACGACTTTGAAAACCAAATCTACAGCCAGATCGCCCAAATCCCTTTGGGTAAAGTGTCGACCTATGGCGATATCGCCCGCTATGCAGGCTTCCCTGGTTATGCGCGCCATGTCGGCAGGTTATTAGGTCAATTACCGGAAGGCTCAACCCTGCCCTGGTTCCGGGTGATTAACAGTCAGGGAAAAATATCGCAGCAGGGAGAAGATTTCCTGCGTCAGCGTCAATGTCTGATTGCTGACGGCATTGAAGTGTCATCAACGGGACGGGTATCACTCAGACGCTACCGCTGGGATGGCTTTCCGGAGCACTGACCAAGGTTCGGTTACTTTTTCCGCCTGAGCAAAACAAAAAACCCGGCATGTTCGCCGGGCTCTTGAATACTTGTTCTGTTTTACTGACTGACTTTGACCAGCATCAGATCCAGCTTGGTGGTTTTAGCCGGGTCTGTAATCACGTGGTTGGCCGTATCTGTGATAAACAGCAATTTGCCATTCAGTTCAATCCGTGCGCTGACCGCATAAGTGTGAGCCGGTTTGACCTCACCTTCCATATACTGAAGGGTGAATGAAAACGGCACCTGCTTTCCGCCGGCAAGATAAGACTGACTGCTGATCACTTCTGCGGGGGCATCCATCAGAGAAACATCAGAGAGTGTGACAGTGATCAGGGCATCATCTGGCAGCGCAATTCGCTCTCGGTAAGCCAGTGAGCCTTCAATTTTGCTGACGCCTGCATCTTTGGTGATCAAATTGGTACATGCCGAAATAACCATTGCTGTAATCAATAACGTTAACAGCGCAAACATCTTTTTCATAGTTGCCCCTCTTATTCCTCCTGCAAGTCGATGATTCTAACGCTTCTGAACCTTTCGTCTTGTGTTTCTGATCAACTGATTGTAAAAATTTGATTAATGATAACATTGTAATTGGAGCGTCAATGAGCAAAGAACTGAACGAACTTCTCAATCTGCTACACTTGGAACAACTTGAACAAGGTTTGTTCCGTGGCCAGAGCCAGCATCTTGGTCTGCCTCAGGTTTACGGTGGCCAAGTGATCGGTCAGTCTTTATCCGCAGCGAAAGAAACGGTTTCGGAACAACGCTTTGTTCATTCGTTCCACAGTTACTTCCTGCTGCCGGGTGATCCTCAAAAACCCATCATTTACGATGTTGAAAACCTCCGCGACGGAAAAAGCTTCAGTACCCGCCGGGTGCAGGCCATTCAGAACGGCCGACCGATCTTTTACCTGACGGCGTCATTTCAGGGGCTGGAAGAAGGTTTTAACCATCAGTTCCAGATGCCTGCCGATATACCGCCGCCTGAGTCGCTCAAATCAGAACAGGAACACGTCAAAGCCATCGCTGACCAGCTGCCGGGCAAATTTGTCGAAACCTTTGGCTGCGATCGCCCGATTGAAGTGCGCCCTGTTCATGTCATCAATCCGCTTCATCCTCAGTCACAGGCGGCCAGACAGTACCTTTGGATAAAGGCAAATGGTGAAATGCCGAATGATCCGCGTATTCACCAGTATGTACTGGCTTATGCCTCCGACTGGGGATTTCTGGTGACGGCCCTGCAACCGCACGGCGTCACACTGCTGACACCAAAGATGCAGGTTGCCACCATTGACCACTCCATGTGGTTCCACCGCCCGTTCCGGATGGACGACTGGCTGCTCTATGCCATCGACAGTCCGTCAGCCAGCGGCTCGCGGGGTCTGGTTCGGGGCGAGATTTACAATCGTCAGGGCGAACTGGTCGCAACAGCTGTTCAGGAAGGTTTGATGCGTCAGCGCCACTCACACTAAATAAGTGCCCACTTACGATAAAGCTCCCGAAATCTTTGATATGTCATCATGATTCCGGGAGCCATTTATAGGGAAAGGCTGGTACTTTTTTGTCAGCTTGCCGTCAATATTTTACTGTCTCAGTCGATGTATCTTCCAATTGGTGAAGATGATCACCAGCCTGCTGCAGCTGATACATTTGCCAGTACTGTTTCCGCTCAGAAAGCAGACTGAAATGCGTCCCTCGCTCAATGATTTCGCCATGGTGCAGCACGACAATTTCGTCCGCATCCATGATGGTGGAAAGCCGGTGCGCAATCACCACAATACTCATATTTTTCCGCAGCACCGACAGCGCATGCTGAATTTTCTGTTCGGTCCCCGAATCGATATTGGCGGTGGCTTCATCCAGAATCAGCAGTTTGGGCTTCTCCACCAGCACCCGTGCCAGCGCCAGTAACTGCCGCTGTCCGGCCGACAAATTCACTTCACCGCTGCCAAGCAATGTATCCAGCCCCTGAGTATACTGACGCACCTGACCGGCCAGTCCGACGGTTTCCAGCGCCAGCCAGATCTCTGCATCAGCCACATCCCGCCCCAGACTGACGTTTTCACGCACCGAATCACTCAGCACATGCGGATCCTGCTGCACCATGGCAATCCCCTGCCGCAGCACCGGCTGACTCAGACTCTCCAGCGGTCTGCCATCCAGTTCAACCACACCTTCTGATGTTGGGTAAAAGCCCATCAATAGTGAAGCCAGCGTACTTTTTCCGCTGCCGGTATGACCGACCAGCGCCAGAAACCCCTGATGCGGCAACGCAATGTTGATATGGCTGAGCACTTTCTGTTTGCCGTCGTAGCTGAAGCTGAGATTCCGGCAAGCCATCTGACCACTTTCAATCGGCCTGCGATCCTCGCCGTAGCTCTGCTGACGGGCGTCGATCAGGGCAAAAATGCGCTCACTGGCAACCAGCGCCTGCTGCAATAAAGACAGTTGCTGAGTCATCTCGATCAAAGGTTCCGTCACCCGCCCCAGATAGCTCAGGAAAGCATAAAGAACCCCCACCCCAATCACGGTTGTCCCGCTGAAGCCGAATAAAGCAACCAGCGTGAGCAAAGCGATTCCTGACAGCAGGTCAATCAGGGGCCGCAACAGCAAACTGTTCAGCCTGGTGACTCCGATTTGAGCCTTCAGGTGCTGGTCTGTCAGACTGGCAAAATGCGATTTGAAACCTTCTTCCTGACGCATCAGCTGTACCAGACTCATGCCCTGAATTGATTCACTCATTGAAGAGTTGATATCCGACAGCAGATCGCGCATCCGCCGGTAAGCCCCGGCACTTTTACGCTGATACACCACCATGACGCCCACCACAACAGGCAGCAATGCCAGAACCACCAGCGTCAGACGCCAGCTGATGATGGTCATGACAGCCAGCATCACCAGAATCAGGATGATGTTCTTTAGGAACGTCGCGATGACAGAGACATAAAATTCTTTGATTGATTCGGTGTCATTGGTCAGCCGGGAGATCAGTTTGCCGCTCGGAGTATAATCAAACGCCGACAGCGGTTGGTTCATCACGCTGGCAAATAACTGCTTCCGCACTTTCTGCACCACATCAATCGCCAGACGGTTAAAGCGAAGCGCTTGCGCGTACTTGAACACGCCCGCCAGAATCATCAGGGCCAGATAAGCCGCGACCAGCACCGCAACTTCAGTGGCCGGAAATTCATCCCGCGTGATGTTGTTATCGATAAAGTGCTGGATCAGCCATGGGCCGGATACATCAGCCAGAGAAGCAATCAGCAGCAGGCCAATCGCAGCCACCAGGGTACGCTTATCTGCCAGCGCATAGCCCAGCAACCGCTTCAGCACTGCATTATTTACGGCCTGTTCCTTCATTGGCCCTCCTCAATCGCTTGTTCCAGTTTCTGGTAACGATACATCTCGGCATACCAGTCTTCATGAGCCAGCAAGCTGGCGTGCGTTCCCCGTTCACTGATTTCACCATGCTGAAGGACAACAATTTGATCCGCCTGCTCCAGGGCAGTCAGCCGGTGAGCAATCACAATCACGGTCTGACGCTGCGGCTGTGAACGCAGATTATGCAGGATGCGGTGCTCTGTTTTGCCGTCCACCGCAGACAGCGCATCGTCCAGGACCAGAATTTCAGCATTCAGCAGTAAAGCCCGTGCAATGGCAATCCGCTGTTTCTGACCGCCGGACAAGGTGATCCCTTTCTCGCCAACCAGGGTGTCATACCCCTCCGGGAACAACATGATGTCGTCATCGATACACGCCAGCGCCGCTGCACGGCGGATCTCCGACAGGCTGGCTTCCGGTTTTCCGAGCGCAATGTTCTCTGCAATGGAGCGAGAAAACAGAAACGGGCTCTGGCTCACCACCGCAAAGCGGCTTCGCCACGCATCCAGCACCGCCTCACGAATCGTCACCCCGCCATAAGCGATCTGACCCTGGATCAGCTCCTGCTGACGCAGCAACAGCGCCAGCAGTGTCGACTTCCCGCTTCCGACCGGACCGGCCAGCCCCAGCATCTGTCCGGAGGCCAGATGAATGTTGATATTTTTCAGTGCGGGCTCACGCTGTTGCGGCCAGCTGAATGCCTCCACCTCAATTTCCAGCGGCTGTCGCAGCCCCGGCAACGGCGTATAACCGCTGACAATATCCGGCTTTTGATTCAGAATTTCCTGCAAACGTTTCCAGGCAGCAGAACCACGTTCGAGAATATTGAACAGCCAGGCAATGGCCAGCATCGGCCAGATCATCAATCCCTGATACAGAGTGAAAGCCGTCAGGTCACCCAGCGTCAGTTCACCAATGTGAATCAAATATGCGCCGCCGCCGACACTGAGGAAAAACGACATGCCAATGGTCAGCTGGATCACCGGATCAAACTTGGCATCCACTTTCACCACCTGGTAGTTTTTGTCACCCGCAGCATCGACTACTTTCTCGAACGCTGCCTGCTGGCGCTGCTCCAGACCAAAGGCCCGGATCATACGGACGCCGTTCAGCGACTCCTGCGTCGTGTCTGTCAGGGCAGAAAACGCCGCCTGTGATTCGCCGAATCTGTCGTGTAACTGACTGCCGAAACGGGACACCAGCAGCGCCATGACCGGCATGGGCAGCAAGGCCAGAATAGTCAGCTGCCAGCTCAGTTGTGTGGTCATGATCAGCAACACGGCAAAGCCGGTAATGAGTGAATCCGCCGCGGTTAAGACACCTTCCCCGGCGGTCATTACCAGCGCATTCACATCGTTGGTCGAACGGGCCATCAGGTCACCGGTTTTATGGCGCTCAAAAAACTGCGGCGCCTGCCGGGTAAAATGATGATACAACTTATCCCGCAGCACGGTTCCCAGCTTCGCAGCACTGCCAAACAACCAAAGCCGCCAGACGATGCGCAGCAGATAAACCGCCGTCCACATGGCGGCCAAACCCATGAGCCACAGCAGCATGGTGTCCAGAGAGATCTGGCCATCCACCACACCATCAACGATCCAGCCCACCGCTCGGGGCGGGATCAGTTCAAAAATCGCAATCACGACAAAGATGGCGATCGCACCGCCATAACGCCGCCATTCCTGCCGGAAATACCACCTGAGTTGCCAAAAAACCTGCATTTTTCCTCCAGCAAAATACGGCACGCTCACACCGGGTGAGCGCTAAAACAGAAAATTATGATGTTCCAGGGGCTGTTGAGAGGGAGAAACTCTGTCACTTCAGGGTGACAATTAAGCAACATATTGGCAAAAAGGCTGCCTGTTTTTCAACTCAAAAATAAGGTGAATCTGGAAAACAGCAGGTGATGCTGCGCATTTTTATCGTCATAAGAAAAGATCTGTTTTCATACAGTACTTTTCTGTTCAGTCTCAGACATTTATAAAGGCAGTGCGGTGGTGTACTTCAGCGGTTCCATGGCAAAAGTTGAAGTCACATTGGTTAAACCCTGAATACTGTTCACCAGTTTTTTATAAAAGGCATCAAACGCCGACATATCTGCCACCTGTACTTTCATCATGTAATCATATTCTCCGGCCATCCGGTAAAACTCCATGACTTCAGGAAACTCGCTCACGGTGACCACAAAGCGGTTATACCATGCCTGAGAATGATCACTGGTTTTGATTTGTACAAAAGCAATAAAAGACAGCCCCAGTTTCAACGGATCCAGCAACGCCACCCGTCGTTTCAGAATCCCGGCTTCTTCCAGCCGTTTCAGTCTTTTCCAGCAAGGCGTCGTGGTCAGATTCACCGCGTCAGCCAGATCGTTCAAAGACAGACTGGCATCCGTCTGCAGCATGTCCAGCAGTCGTCTGTCAGTTGCATCAATCTCAGCCATATATTCCCCCGAAAAACTCATCTGGTAGAAAAACTTTCTACAATTAAGATTAATGACAACAATAATAGCAAAGATTTTTCCATTGGATTCAGTAAACTTTTCATCAATCAGTCAGATATCAAATTCCAAGGGTATGTCATGCGTCATGATCCTCGCTGGGTAAACCAGGCCATCAGAAAAATTGAAGCCGACTTTCAACGTTCGGCAGATACTCACCTTATCAAACTGGATATCCCGGTGCTTGACGGTATCGACATCTATCTGAAGGATGAAAGCACCCACCCGACAGGCAGTCTGAAACACAGACTGGCACGTTCACTGTTTCTGTACAGTCTGTGTAATGGCTGGATTGGTGAAAACACCACCATCATCGAGTCATCCTCCGGCAGTACCGCAGTGTCAGAAGCTTACTTTGCCCGGTTACTCGGCCTGCCTTTTATTGCGGTAGTGCCGCGTCATACGGCGCGTAAAAAAATTGAGCAGATCGAGTTCTATGGTGGTCAGGCACATTTTGTTGATGATCCCTGCCAGATGTATGACGAGTCCCGCCGTCTGGCTGAGAGCCTGAACGGTCATTACATGGATCAGTTCACTTACGCAGAGCGTGCCACCGACTGGCGGGGGAATAACAACATCGCCAACAGCATCTTTGAGCAAATGAAGCTGGAAGAACATCCGGTCCCGGCATGGGTCGTGATGAGCGCCGGCACCGGCGGTACATCTGCCACCATTGGCCGTTACATCCGTTACCAGCGGCATGAGACACAGCTTTGTGTGGTCGACCCGGAATTCTCTGTGTTTCACGACTACTACCTCACCCGCAACCCGGCCCTGAAAGGTCAGCGCGGCGGCCGGATTGAAGGGATTGGCCGCCCGCGGGTCGAGCCGAGCTTCATCCCGGATGTCGTAGACGAAATGCGCACCATTCCGGATGCAGCCAGCATTGCCACGATTCTCTGGCTGGAAAAACTGCTGGGCCGCAAAGCGGGCGCCTCAACCGGCACCAACTTATACGGCGTTCTTCAGCTGGCAAGTGAAATGAAAGCGCGGGGCGAAACCGGTTCGATCGTGACTTTGCTGTGTGACAGCGGTGAGCGCTATCTGGACACGTACTTCAATCCAGACTGGGTCGAGGCAAACATCGGCGAGATTCAGCCATACTTTGATCAGCTGTCGGCTTTCGAGCAGACCGGCATCCTGAGCTGGTCGGAATGGCAGCGACTGCAGCTTGGCATATCCTGACTCTCAGGGTAGGATGTGCCTCCAATCAGTCAATACCAAATCCGGAGCAGCATGATGCGCAAAGCAGTTGTCGTTTTCAGTGGCGGACAGGACTCAACCACCTGTCTGATTCAGGCCATGGCCAGATATGATGAAGTTCACTGCATCACCTTTGACTATGGTCAGCGCCATAAACTGGAAATCGAAATCGCCGAGGCCATCTGCAAAGACCTGGGGGTGACCGCTCACAAAGTCATGGATGTCGGCCTGCTGAATGAGCTGGCGATCAGCTCACTGACCCGGGACAACATCCCGGTCTCGCATGCGTTGCAGGACAACGGTCTGCCGAATTCGTTTGTGCCGGGCCGCAACATTTTGTTCCTGACCTTAGCCGGTATTTATGCATACCAGATCGGCGCAGAAGCGGTGATCACCGGCGTGTGCGAAACCGACTTCTCCGGCTACCCGGACTGCCGCGATGCATTCGTAAAATCGCTGAACCAGTCGCTGGTGCTGGGAATGGATCGTCCGCTGAATATTGAGACGCCGCTGATGTGGCTGAACAAAGCCGAGACCTGGGCGCTGGCCGATCAGCACGGGAAGCTGGATTACATCCGCAACCATACCCTGACCTGCTACAACGGCATCATTGGTGACGGCTGTGGTAACTGCCCGTCATGCGACCTGCGCCGTGAAGGTCTGGAATCTTATCTGAATGACAAAGATGGTGTGATGAAGTCGCTGACCGATAAACAGGCAGAAAACCGGGCTTAATTAAATAATTGCCTGAATCATCACCGCAAACGCCGGCCGCATCATGCGGTCGGCTTTTTTGATCAACCATGAAACCAACGCATGAAGCCGCGACCTTCCCTTAATCTTTGAGCTTACTGAGCAAGTTAGCTTTCACCGCCGGCCACTCACCGGCAATGATCGAATACACCACGGTATCCCTGATTGAGCCACCTTTCATGATCTGATGGTTGCGCAAAATCCCGTCCTGTTTCGCGCCAAGGCGTTCGATCGCGGCCCGGGAAACCTGATTGAAGAAATGAGTTCTGAACTCGACCGCAATGGCATTAGCATCCTCAAACAAATGGCTCAGGAGCAAATACTTACACTCGGTATTCACCGGGGTTCTCTTCACAGAATCTGAATACCAGGTGTATCCGATCATCGCTCTGCGATTCGTTTCATCGACGTTGTAATAGCGCGTGGTTCCGACAATCTCACCGGAAGACTTCAGCCGCACCGCGTATGCAACATCACCGGCCCGGGCCTCAAGCATGGCGCGGTTCACATAATCAGCCATAGCGTCCGCTGTCGGGACACTGGCAAACCACAGCTTCCAGGATTCACCATCTGAAACCGCTTTTTTCAAAGGCCCGATATGTACTTCTTCCAAAGGCTCTAAAATAACCCATTGACCCTCAAGCTTTTCGTTTCTGATCCACATCTTTGGCAACCTCCTCCATGATTCAGCATGATCGATTCAGCGCCTGCAAGCAGCGCATGGCGGAGCATCATAAATCGATATGAGACAAGTTTTACCACTTCTGACGGCGAGCCTCCTCTCTTGGTGGCTCTGAGCCCGCCGGACGACCATCAGCACTGGTTTGAAAATGACCGTTGTCGTACAAAAACAGTGAAAACAAAAAGAGCCAGCAACTTCAGCTGACTCTTTGCTCAAACATCATCCGTGAACATCAGGCGACCAGCGCTTTAGGCTCAACACGCCGGAGCGTTTCTGCCAGACTGGCGTAGATTGCTTCCGTCCCGGAGTACCCCAAACTGAAACGCAGAGTATTTTTTGCCACATCATCGCTGTACCCCAGCCCGGTTGCCACTTTCGACAAGGCTGATTTCCGGTCTGAGCAAGCCGAGCCGGACGACACCATGATGCGGGCATCTTCCAGAACCGCCTGCAAAGCTTCCCGGCTGACGCCGCCAACGGCGCAGAAAGTCAGCCCCGGAACACGCGGTGCCGCTTCTCCGATAATGACCGTTCCGGGAAAGTGGTGCTTCAGCGCCTGTTCAAAGTGTCGCTGTGCAGCGGTGACTTCCGCCTGGTTCGCCATCCGTTGATGCGCGAGCGGCAAAGCAATGGCCATAGAAGCAATGCCCAGATAATTCTGGGTGCCCGCCCGCAGGCTGGATTCCTGTCCGCCGCCCAGCAAAAGCGGGCTGAAATGCCAGGAATTTTTCACCAGCAGAAATCCGGTGCCGGGTAAAGCACCAAACTTATGACCGGAAGCGACAGCGTAATCCACCTCGCTTCGCTCAAAATCAAACGACTGCTTGCCAATCAGTTGCGTCGTATCACACAGATATTCCGCATCAAATGCGTGGCACAATTCAGCAATCTGCTGATAGTCCTGGATTACCCCCGTTTCATTATGCGCAGCCATCACCGCTACCAGAACAGCTTTCCCCTGGCAGTCTTTCAGTGCAGCCTGCAACCCGGCCATATCCAGCAGCCCATTTTGTTCATGCGCGAGGGCGATACACTCTGCACCTTTCGAGCGACAGTAACGAATGTTTTCCAGCGTCGCAGAATGCTCATAGGGCGAATGCAGAATCACTGCATCCTGATAATTGTGGTGCTCAAAGAAACTGTAAAACACATTTCTGATCCCTTCGGTTGCACCACCATTAAAGATCAGCTGGTTGCTGTCACAGGACAACAAACCACACAACGTTCCCCTCGCCATCTCAATATCCTGAAACAATCTGTTTCCGATAAAATGATTCGAGTTCGGATTACCAAAACGTTTTTCTGAAAACTGCTTTTTCAGGTAATCAAAAACCTCGGGCTTGATCCAGTCAGACCCGCTTACATCCGCATTAATCATTTTTCCACCAATCGATTCTGATCAGCCGATAGCCATCGACATAATTTTGATAGAACTCAGCAGCACGAAAATATTCACGCAGCGTGCAAGTACCTTTTCATTCAGACGGAAATACAGGTAGCTGCCGACTTTTGCGCCGACGAATATACCAGCCACCAGATAGCCGCAGAGCGTCCAGTCCAGGGTGTCCGAAGCCGCACGTCCGAAAAATAACGAGAAAGAAGAAATAATCCCGATCACAGGCGCTGTTGCAATTGCCAGCTTGGGAAGGCAGCCAAATATGGCAATCATCACCGGCAGATAAATAAAGCCGCCGCCCTGGCCGACAATCCCGCAAGTAAACCCGAGCAACAGGCCAATAACCGGCAGGACCACGGAATCCAGTCTGATTTCACCCAGCCACTTTCTCCAGAAATCCGGGCCTAAGGTGGTAATCACAACTGAACTGATCGCCAGCATAGAGAACGTGATTAAAATTACCTCGTCGGATAAATGAAACGTGAATAAAGAAACCGCCAGGCTGGCGACGCCCATGGGTACGCCGAAACGGAAAATCAGATTTTTATCCCGTTGCTGATATTTGGAGTGATGAAACAGTGCACTGACGGAGCCAAAGAAGCTCTGTGCAACCGTCAATCCGGTAATGGTGACCATCGGCAGTGCCATTCCGTTCAGCCAAGGCATGCAAATAATCAGTAAGGGTGCCAGCAAAATGCCGCCACCGATACCCAGTAAACCCGACAGACTGCCTGTGATGATCCCTAACAGGCCAACGATAATTTCCTGACTCATTTGACGATGATCTGCCCTTGTCCTTCGCTGATTGTCCCAATCACATAATGTTCAGACTGTTCCGCTTCAAACAACGGCAGAATATGTTCCCGATAGCTTTCCTCGTCGACGGTAAATAATAATCCGCCGTTCGTCTGTGGATCGTGCAGAATCAGACGAAGCTCATCGCTGATATCGGCTTCATATTTCATGAACCGGGCATAACGGCTGATATTGTTATAAGCACCGCTCGGGTTCTTAGTCACCGCCAGGCTCAGTGCTTCCACCCCCTCAATAACAGGCACCGCATTTCCGTCGATGTTGACGTTAAACCCGGTATTTTCCACCAGCTCGCTCAAATGTCCCGCGAGGCCAAAACCGGTAATATCGGTCATCGCACTGACCCCGTGATACTGAGCCAGCGAGTAACCAATCCGGTTCACCCGGCTCATAATTTCAAGCGTTGACTCAGGCAGCTCTTCTTCAAGCAGGCGTCCCGCCTTCAGGGCATTTGAAATAATGCCAATCCCCAATGGTTTGGTGATAATCACCAGGTCATGATTTCGGGGGGTATTATTCTGCCGGATGTGCGCATCCTCAGCCTCACCAATCACGGCAAACCCATATAACGGCTGCGCATTTTTAATAGTATGGCCGCCAACCACAGTTGCCCCGCATTCCGCCATCACTTCCTGTGCACCCTCGATCATTTTTTCAATGTACGGCATCGGGATATCATCCGGCGGAAATGCCAGAATAGAGTTCACAATTAAAGGACGGCCTCCCGTCGCATAAATATCACTCAGTGCATTTGCCGCTGCAATTTTTCCGAACAAATAAGGAGAACTGACGGTTGAACTAAAAAAGTCAGTTGAAAATAATAGCTTTTTACCACCGAAGTTATAAATGGCACAGTCATCAGAGGTTTCAAACCCTAATAATATATCTTCATTTTTAACGGTATTTTTCTTTTGTGTTGTTTTTAGAATATTAGTCAGCATCTGAGGCGGGATTTTACATCCGCAGCCACCAGATTCAGAAAAGTCCAATAAATTACAGACTGACATTTCAGACGCTCCATTTTTTATTTATATTGTTTCACGTTACAAATTATTTTCAGAATAATGACAAATTTGCGTCGGAAAATTTACACCGGGTTTATGACACTTTTATTTCACAAAGGTGTCAGCCTAGTGACAGCAAGTGACAATAAAAACAATAACTTATGATAGATAACTCATTAATAGATGAATCGACCGCACCCAGTCTCATTTCTCTGAGAGACCCCATGAAGAAATCAGCCATAAAAAAAGGAAAGTAACAAACAAGTCACTTTCCTTTTTATTGCGGTCAGTCACATAAAAAGCACACTTTCAAACCGGTGCTTCCGTGAAATTAAGAAATCTTGCGACGTCAGCGCATCACATCGCAACGGGTTCTGCTGTTGCAATCTGTTCATCCTGTCGTAACCAGTCTAAATGCCGGTCATAAAAAGGGATCGCGGCAGCACCATGCTGCAGCGCCTTTTTATAAATAGAAGCAACAAAAATATCAGCAATCGAAAATTGCCTGCCAACGGCAAAGGAAGAAGTTTGGCACAGCTTCTTCATCAACGTGTGAAGACAGGCCGAGATCCACTGGCCCCGGAGTTCGCGTTTCGCTTGCCCGGAGAGTTCAGGACGGAATGTGTTCAGGACGGTTCGGTTTTGCGGTGAATGGATACTTGAATTCACATACTCGCACACTTCACGCACCGCGGCTCTGCCGAAAACAGAACATCCCAGCACACTGGGCTGCGGAAAGAGCTCTTCAAGACATTCGATAATAGCCATCGATTCAGACACCAGATGCCCTTCAATGGACAGACAGGGCACATAACCGAACGGATTCACCTGCAAATAACTTGTTTTCAGTGCCTCTCCTGTCACTTCAACGCGTGTATAAGGCACAGCTTTGTAGTTGAGTACCCATTCAACCCGTGCAGCGCTGTTTGAGCCTTCCGCACTGTAGAGTATGACTTCCATAATATCCTTATTCCGCGAATTCTTTTACCGGTTCGTCACCGCTTTAAGCTGACTGATGCCTGGATTATGATCGGCTCAGATTTTCCTCAATGAACGGCCAGCATAAAACAGCCAGCCCCGCAAACAGGAGTCCCCAGATCACCATCACAACCACTGCGGCCCGTCGGCTTTTCGGCAATGCAGCGAACGTTTCTTCGGCCTGCTGCTGGCATTCTCGCCAGACATCTTTGGGGATCAGCCGAATCGCCAGCCAGATCCCAATCGGTAACAACAGAAGGTCGTCCAGATAACCCAGAACGGGAATAAAGTCCGGGATCAGATCAATTGGGCTCAGTGCGTAAGCAACCACCACGGCAATCAGCACTTTTGCCAGCCAAGGCACGCGCTGATCCCGCGAAGCTAAATACAGCGCATAGGTATTTTGTTTTAATGCCGCCGCCCATTGCTGCCATTGCAGTTTGCGATTCATTGGCTTGCGATTCATTGTTCAGTACGACGTGTGAAAATTAAGTCGCAGGGCACATGCAACCCTTTAAATGCCGTCATTCAACATCCCCTTCAGACAATGCCGGAACAGATTTAATTGAGACATAAAATGAGGATCCCGGGTTGCCATAATCATTTCATCAACCGGAATTTCTCGCGCATTAAATCCCAGATTCGCGGCTGATCTGGATTGAAGATGCATGGAACAGACCCGGGTATAGCCAATCATCCGCACCCAGAAGATTGGATTTTCGGTTAATGAATGCTGACAATGCTCAAATATCCGGACCAAACCTCGCAGAGACTCTGTTTTCAGCAGGTCATATTGTTGATCAAATTCCGCAAAGGACATCACCCGCTCCGGTTTGCCGGGCTCCGAAACAATCAGCTTATCCGCCGCTGACCGGAGATTATCTCTGAACAGGTGCTGGGTTTGAGAAGACCAGTCCAGATCAGGGTGATTGAGGACAATATCGCTGCCAGTGAGCATCCTTTCCGCTGCCGTCACGAAAGAAAGCAGACTGATTGCTTCTTTGTCTACCGCAAAATCAACCAGACTCATCTGCCTTTCAATCAGTTGCCCGACCGCTAAAGGTGCCAGGATCCGGTATATACAGCTTTTCACGTAATATTCATTCGGATCCATATTCCAGTTGGTGCCATGATGCGCGTGAAACCGGCGAACCACATCCCTGACCGCCAGTAACAACTGAAACCGCAATGGGCCAACGGCTTCATACAACCGCTTCTTTGCTTCAAATTCGTAGTCGAGCTGAGCTTTCCTGGCTAATAACCTTTGCTGAGACAGCAATGTCACCAATCCGCCCACGAGTGCGGACACCACCGTTGATGTCAATATCAGCTTGATTGTCTGACTGTCCAAGGCTTCCCGTCCTTTTTATTCCGGATAATGCAATACAATAACGTATCGGGTGGATTGATTTGATGACACGGATAATCCTGCACCTTTTGACGCAGCGATCCGATGCGTCTACCCGATTTCCCCGGTGCGCTGCCAATGCTCCAGCAAAAACTGCCACACCGCCTGCGAAGCCTTGGTCCGCTCACCGATACAGACCAGATGAATCGGGCTCCTTTCCGGATGTCGCCAGTCCGTGAGTACCGGAACAAGCTGCCCCGACTGACATTCCTTCTGGATGAATCCGGGGTCCACCATCACAATGCCGAGGCCATCACAGGCCATATCCACCAGCACCCGGCTGTTATCTGTCTGAATGGCCGGAATCACTTCAAGCGTTTCCGTCTGCCCGTCCTTATCCTGGAAAGGCCAGAAATTAAACGTACTGGAAGCATTGCCGAACACCAGGCAATCATGCTGCGTCAGTTCCTGCGGAGACGCCGGATACCCCCGTTCAGCCAAATAGTTTTCTGAGGCAAACCAACCCCAGCGTTTTTCTCCGATCTTCCGGGCGATTAATGAAGAATCCGGCAGTTGCCCAATCCGGATGGCAATATCGATATTCTGCTCCAGCAAATCGACGGTCTGATCATCCAGACTCAGTTCAATCACAATGTCCGGATAAGTCTGGCGCAGTTTTTTCAGGACAGGCACCAGAAAACACTGACCCATCAGGATACTGGCACTAATTTTGACCCGCCCTTTCGGCGAGTCCCGGGTTTCATCCACAATGCCATGCAGATTTGAAAGCACAGCGCGAAGATCCCCCGTCCCCTGTAGCAAATTTCGGCCCACGTCCGTGAGATGAAGCTGACGCGTTGAACGATGCAGCAGAGGCTGACCCACAAACGCCTCCAGTTGCCTGATCTTCTTGCTGACCGATGACCGGGGTAAATTCAGCTCATTCGCTGCCGCCTGAAAACTGCCGCGTTCCGCCACCCGGTGAAACACATGCAGCAACGGCAGGTTGAGATAAGATAAGTCCATCCCTGCTCCTTTGTTTCTTTTTCAGCACCATTAAGTGTCCATATTGGTGCCTTATTGTTAACCAATCAAGCTGATATTCTCCTCGCATCACTCAAGCATGTGTTACGAAAAGGAAAAACACCATGAATGGCAAAACGATTTTAATCACCGGTGGTACATCAGGGATTGGCAAAGCTCTGGCAGAGCATCTGGTGAAAACGGGTCATCACGTGATCATTACCGGCCGCAATCAGGACAGAATCAATCAGGTGACACAGTCGCTGGGATGTGACGGCTATGTTGCAGACAGCGCCAATCCGGCCCAGCTCAAGCAACTGGCAACCACACTGCAGGCAGACAACATCCGCCTGGATGGGCTGGTCCTGAACGCTGGGGTCTTTTATCCGGACTCAGTTCTGTCCACCACGGAAGAAGCATTTGATCTGACCATGAACATCAATACCAAAGGCCCCTGGATGACACTGCAACAGCTTCACCCGGTCCTGAACAATCCGTCCAGTGTCGTCTTTGTTTCCAGCATTGCCGTCACCAACGCATTTGCCAGCGCCGCGATCTATTCGGCAAGCAAAGCCGCTTTTGAAGCCATTGCCCTGGTTGCCAATCTCGAACTCGCTGCAGACGGGATTCGGATTAACTCCGTCCGGCCGGGCGTCACTGCCACAGAAATTCAATCAAAGGCGGGCATGACGGCAGATCAGCAAAGTGAGTTATTCGGTTCAATGCATACCACGGCTTTGGGCAGAGTGATGTCCGCAGAAGACCAAATTGGAGCCATTTCATTTTTGCTTTCTGATCAGTCGCTTGCAATGCGAAATGCCGTCCTGGAAGTCAACGGCGGATATGGGTTGTAACGCATTTCAAAAAATAACGAAAACAAAGCAACACACAAGGGCGGCATTCAGGCTGCCCTGCAACAATTCGCTGAGGTTATTTTCTCGGTGTGTTTGTTTCATCCCTGCTTTATCAATAACCATTTCTGCGTATAATCGCCGCTCTGTTACGTCATACCAGCAAGTGATGAGTCCCCATGTCCAAATTTTATTACAAAGGCCGCATCGACGTGATGCAAAACCATGCTCAGTCAGGCTATAACGTCAACCGTAACGTCAAAGCAGGTACGGAAGAAGCCCCGGTGTCGGTCGTGGTGAATACTGAAGCGCGAAAAGCTGAAATTGAGGCAATCATTGCGGAACACGCAATTGTGGCCAATATTGTCGTGGATGCGACCCGGGAAGAAAATACGGTTGAGCTGGATACCCTGCTGAACAAACCTGCCACCGTGACGTTTGAGAAAACACCAAACCGCAACGACCCATGCTCGTGCGGCAGCGGCAAAAAATACAAAAAGTGCTGCGGCTGACCCAGACTGCATCATTGAAGCTGCCAGATGAACTTGCTGGCAGCTCTCCTTCCTCATGTTCCTGTCACGATATCCTGATATTCGTCCAGCAGTTTCAGAACACTTTGTAAACGCCCTTCAAGATGCCGGGGCTGAGCTTCGGTCAGAGACACCGTACTGCAAGCCTGAAATTGACAGAAATGCCGGAGCGCCTCTGCAAACGCCTCAATCACCTGCTCTTCATCAAAGGGATGATTTTCAATATGCAGTGATTTGATCTCCAGATGGCTGATTTTTCGATGCGCTTTACAATCCATCCGTCCAATGAATACACCGCGATACAGTAACGGCAAGCAGAAATAACCATACTGACGCCTGGCGGCGGGCACATAGCATTCAATCTGATAGTCGAATTGAAACAGCGCTTTGAGCCGATCCCGCTGGATAACACTGTTATCGAATGGCGACAGGATCAGCATCCGGTTGTTCAGGCGGGGAATCGGACGCTCCAGTGCGCCGATTTCCAGAACAAACATATCACCGCTGCTAATTCTGACTTGTTCTAATTCACCGGATGCTAACTTTTCACTCACCAGTATCTTCATGGCTTGACGAAGACCGGGAATTCGCCGCTGATAGGTCAGCCCTTTGAGTGAAACCAAACCATGACAACGGAGTTGCTGCTCCAGCAGGTGCGCTGCGAACGCCTCCGGTCCGGGCATTTGTGTATTGACGTGTGCCGGCAACACCCGCTCGGTTAAATCGTACGTTTTCTGGAAGCCTTCGCGGTTAGTGACCATCAGGTCACCTTCCATGTATAACTGCTCCAGCGCCTTTTTGGCCGGTTTCCAGTCCCACCATCCCGCTCGCTTGGGTGTATTGCTTTCCACATCCCGGGAACGTACCGGCCCTTCAGCACGAATACGTGCCAGCAGTTCATGCATGAGCTTGTGATCACGTTCTTTATACCAGTGCGTCTGGCCGGATTTAATTGCGTGTTTATAAGGTAAGGAAAATCGAAAATCATGGATTGGGATAAACGCAGCCGCATGTGTCCAGTATTCAAAAATGTCACCGTCCAGCAGCAGCTGATGCGTCATGTCCGGCTTGAAATTCGGCACTCTGGCGTGAAAAACATGGTGGTGCGCCCGTTCCACCACAGAAATGGTGTCTATCTGCACATAACCTAAATGATCGATCGCTTTGCGTGCCCCCTGAATGCCTCGCCCAAAGGGTTGGGTATGAAGCAAGCCTTGCGCGGATAAAACCAGGCGCCGTAATCGCGCCAGATCCTGAGAGCGTTTGATTTCAATCACGGTTATCTTTCCCTGAACAATGACATGAGTGCCTTCTTGGTGCAACCAGAGCGCTGAAGCCACCCGGTTTCTTTCCCTGCCTTGGTGGCGGGTGTCATTCGCATCACCCCGGCAAGACAGCCCGAATCAATTGACACAATGTATCGCTTTTTCAGAGCCAATGTCACTTGCTGGCACCCCAAACAGGCCAGGAAACCAATTATCCAGTCGAAGCAAGTCAGCATCGCGGCAGCTTGTCATTCCGCTCTGCAAATAAAAACGGAAGGCCGCAGCCTTCCGTTTATCTCAGTCAATGATGCAATTAAACCAGCTCAGCCAGCATGGTGTCCGAATACTCCACCAAGGCTTCACCAGCTTTGACTTTGGCAACATAATCCGGATTTGCAATCAGCGGACGGCCAATCGCCAGTAAGTCAAACTTACCTTCTGAAACCGCCTGACTTCCGGTTTCCGGTGTAAAACCGCCCACACCAACCAGCGTCTGGCTGTAATGCGCCCGCATATACTGAGAAACCGTCCCGCCCAGATAATCAAACGCCATGTTATCGTCAAAAATCCCTACGTGCAGATAAGCTAAGTGACGTTTTTCCAGCTCGGCCAGCAGATAATCAAACACGTCACGGTCGCGGGCATCCGGCGTCATATTAAAATAAGCACCAGGCGACAGACGCAGCGCGGTCCGATCTTCACCAATCGCTTCCACCACGGCATCGACGACAGCCAGCGGAAAACGAGCCATATTCTCAGCATGGCCGCCAAATTCGTCCTCACGGATATTACTGCTGAAATGCAGGAACTGGTCAATCAGGTAGCCGTTTGCACCGTGGATCTCAACCCCGTCAAAGCCCGCTTCCAATGCATTAATTGCAGCCTGAGCATAATCAGCAACCAGTTCTTCAATCTCTTCTCTGGTCACAGCTTTCGGTACAACGTAATTCAGTTCACGCATACGGGGTACTGAGCCTTCAACGCCCAATGCCGAAGGGGCCAGCACGTCCTCACCGCCGAAGAAATGCGGATGCGCAACCCGGCCGGTATGCCATAACTGGGCAAAGATTTTACCGCAGTTGTCATGAACCTTATCGGTGACTTTCCGCCAGCCCGCGATTTGTTCCAGGGTATACAATCCAGGCGTATTCGGATAGCCCTGCCCATCCGGACGAATAATCGTTGCTTCAGAAATAATCAATCCGGTATCTGCACGGCGCGCGTAATAATCGACCATCGCCTGAGTCGGCACCAGTGCATCATCTGCCATGCAACGGGTCAGGGGCGCCATCAGAATGCGGTTTTTGAGTGTGATAGAACCATTCAGTTCTACCGGCTGAAACAAATTTTCCATGCGCTGTACACCTTGTTTGTAATTTGAATGCCCATTCAAATTAGTCTAACTTGAATAATCGTTCAAGTATTTTTTGAATGCGTGTTCAAGTTCAGCTAAAATCCCTGCAGGTTTTAAGGATACAGAGTGAATTGATGCGAAGTGCCGAATTTGACCGCGAAGCGGTGTTACATTCAGCAATGGATGCTTTTATTGCAAAGGGTTACAGCAAAACCAGCATGCAGGATCTGAAGCAGGCAACCGGGCTTCATCCGGGCTCTATCTATTGTGCGTTTACGAATAAACGCGGATTGCTGATGGCGGCACTGGAGCAATACCAGTCTGAGCGGGGTCAGGCCTTTCAAGCCTTGTTTGACCATCAACCGACGGTCATGGCTGGCATTACGGCTTACCTGGATCAAATGGTGACGGAATGCGAGCAGGAAAACATCAAAGATTGCCTGCTGCAGAAAGCCCTCAGTGAGCTAGCACAACAGGATGAAGAGATCGAGTGCATCATCAGCACCATGCTCCGATCATGGGAAAACCTGTTCACCGCCCAGTTTGAACAGGCACTTCGCGAGGGAGAAATCACCACATCACGCAGTGCCGAACAGCTGGCTCGTTTTCTCGTGATGGGAATATACGGCATCCGGGCGTTTTCCCATACCCGCCCGGCTCCCGGTGTACTGCGTGAGCTCAGTGCGGAATTGATGAGGAACATTCAGGGAAATTAAGAGTTGACCTGATGGCCATTGAAAAAATGGCCATCGATTCAGCAATTGAATTATCTCATGATCAAACGAAGTTCAGTTTTTTCTATCAAATCACTAAATATTCACATCTGATTGCCATATGTAAAACGCTCAGCTGATAATAGTTTTAATTTCATATTCTCTAAGTCATCTTTATCGCATTGAGGACTATTTTTTGTCCACTGAATCGGCTTGCTCCTAGAGATGACTTGCACCGGCGTCATTGGATTTTCCTCATCGAAGACATGTACTCTGCAAGAGAACGCTCGGCCGCCAGATTTTATCAGATCGTACTCTACAATATAGCTTCTCCCTGCCTCTGGGGTAAATGTGAAAATATTTGGGCAGTACAAATAAAAATCAGGATTATTAAAATTACCAAATGGTCTTAATTGAAAAGTAGCCAGCTCATCCGCTTTGATCATGAATGTCTTGCCACTCAGTCTTCTATCCGAAACCAACTCTTGATAATCCGTGCATTTCTGCGAGTCATCGTATTGAAAAACTTTAAAATCAGCAAAGCCATATTGAATCGCTGCACTCATCAGAGAAGTATCAGGTTCAATTCCTGTTTCAGTCGTCCCATAGATGAAGGGGGTAGACTGCTGAAATTTAACCTCGGCTATAGCACCTGTTTTAGGAGGGTTATAAGGTGTTGACTTTATACTACGGAAAGATTCACAACCAACCAGAGTTAAAGAGAATATCACAACAAAAAGATAGTTAATTCCAGCATTCATGATTTCAAAACACAGAGTAAAAATTAATTTCTCATATAGTAACATATGGAATATCACAAAGCGTTATGTTCATAAAGAAATTGCTTCTCAAACAAAAAAGGGCTTTATCGTTCAAATCTGAAAGACAAAGCCCTGCTAATTGAATTAATTTTTATTCATATTTCAGCAACCACCATCGGAACTCAATGCTTCAATTACGGCCTTTACTATTCCGTTATGATTCGAGTTGCAGCATTTCCCGGATCTCATCCACACTTTCTTTCACATCATCTTCGTCATGATGATACCGCTCGATATGTGCCCGAACAGCGGCCACAAACGACTCAACCAGATTGTGCTCATATAACCAGTCGCGAATCGACAGCGTCTCACACCAGTCGGCAAAATCTTCCCGGCCATGCTGGTCTGCTGCGAAGGTCAGGCGAGCTAGGATGATTGGGTAAGTCTCTGTTGTGATCCCCAGTTCAGGGATGATCTCGCGCAGAAATTCCCCCACGGTTTCTTCCGGGACAGAGTATTGGAATGTGGAGAGAAACTCCACATACAGCGCGCCATACCTTGTTACGTCATGACGCAACAAGGCTTCCGCAGCATAGTTGCCATAAGGCAGTTCTTCTGCATACAAGGCGTCCCCATGATTGATTTCTTTGATCCATTGAATTTGCTGTCTTAAATAACGCGCCAGCAATTCCCAGCATTGCAGCGCCTCCGCTTTTTCAAAAAGGGCATCGAGATAAGTATCCAGATCGAAATCGATATCGTCATCATCACTCAACGACATCACAAAACTGTCCATCGGGTCTGAAAAATAGCTTTCAATCTCAGCTTCCAGTGCTTTGTGTTCTTTCGTCTTAAACCATTCCTCAAACCGATACCAGTAAATAAAGCTGGCAATCTCCGGATCTATCTCTGCGTTATGGCTTTCGTGCAACCACTCGTCCAGCAATACTCCAATTTGCGCTTGCGTTTCGGCCTGATTAATTCTGTCTAACAACTGCTGATAGGCTGCTTTAGCCGCTTGTTTTTTCTCGGCGAGTTGCGCCAGCAACTCAGCAGGAATACTGGCGAGAATCGCTTCATCGGAACGATGACAGACCTCGCTGTCTTCATCCGCATCTGCTCCATCAATGTCATCATGATCGAAATAATCATCATCGTCTTCATGGTAAGCCATTGTGTCTGGTAAAGACTGATAAAAGCTTTTCCATTCCGGACTGTTGTCATGGCGTGATGCAAGTATGTTCACCCCTTCCCCAGCGAAAAACGCTTCATGATCGGGGTCAATCGCATTCAAATAGCGACTGATGAGCGGCAGCCAACGGCTGTCGGATAACCCCAGATGCAGCGCACAGCCCGCGAGCGCAGGCTTATCATTTTCACCAAAACAGTAATCCGACCCATCGTAACCAATAAAGCTGTTCAGGATATCTGCCATCCATTCTGCGCTGGAAACATTGGGGAGCTGAATCACGGTCCTGAAGAACTTTTCTTCGTCCCAGACCGTGTGACCATCCGTAAACGCAAACATCAGATAATTGCCGGTGCACAATGTTTCTATTTCAGTACATTTCAGAGACAATCGGTGCAGCGCCGTCCCCAGCGCTTGCTCAGATTGAAAATCTGAAACCCACACCTTTTGTTTCCCCAGCATCGCCAGTTGATATTTCTGGTCATCATTTTGATTTTCAGGCCGGGACCAGTCTTCACCCCAATAACATTTTTCTTCCTGTACGGCAGACCATGTTTCCAGCGCAGCCCCCGGACTTTCCAGAGATAAAGCGGCCAGCTGTTCTGTCGTCAGGTTCAGCGTATGCAGAGAATGCCAGCTCCCTATCAGTATCTGAGGGTGCGATGCAGACACAGGCGGACGAAGCAAATAGTCTCCACCGCCCGATTGACGGATCCGCTCCGGATTGTCTTGATCTGCGACGGCCAGAATGGGCGAACGCCATTGGCCGTCCAGTGCCACTTTACGGACGGCACCATCCTGCCAGCAAATCCAGAGCGCATCTTCCGACTCACTCATCTGTAAGCCGGACATCCGGTTGATAAATTGAGACACCTGACGATGATTATCAGGCTGAATTCGCTCACCCAGCTCTGCCTGTGTAAAGACACGCACCGGTACCCGGACCGTGAGTTCCTGAACAGGTAATCGCGGTTCACCAGCCCGTGGCATCCGGTTTAAATCAATGAGGTTCACAGCGTGCAGATAGTTCTGCTGCCCTGCGTTCTGAAGATCATCCGCCTGAATTACCGTGCTGGGCATCGCCAGCAGGCCTCGTTTTTTATCAATTGCAATCGTGGTGTGCTCGGCTTGCCATTTCTTCGGCGATATTTCGAGCTGCTGGGTACGAATGCTGGCTTTCCGGCACGACACATCCAGATCAATGCGCATCAGGTATTGCAGCGGGCGATTTATTTGATCGGAAAACCAGGACTCACGGCAGGCATAAAGAATCAGACTGTTATCCGGCCCTGCGAAAAGCTGGTCATCAAAGCGAATATCGTAAGCGGGTTCCAGATAGACTTCCTCTGCTTCATCCTCATCATCGTCGTCAGTCCCCCAATCCAGTTCAATCGGAGCAGAACGACACAATTGAGCGTCCACAAATTGCCACAGTTCAACACGAAAGCTGTATGTCGCTTTGGATTCATACATCACAGCCAGTGTTCGCCCGTCAGACAACATCACCGCCTGGGTATAATCGATGCCATAGTGATGAATGAATTCTGCCTTCTGATGCTTCTCATCCAGCAGATATAAACAGCCATTGAGATCGCAGGCAATACGGCTGTGTTCGTACCCGGGCTCAGCACTGAAATAATCGGTCAGTGTTGTCATGCCTTTGGCTTTCATCAGGGCCGTCGCCCAATTCAGACTCAATCCCGGTTCATTCTCTTTCGGAAGAACTGAATAAATACGTGGGGCCCCTTGCTCCGGATCGATATAAATGAGTCCTGGCTTCCCGCTTTCGGTTTCAATATTCGAGTGAAAAAAATGATTCATGCTTTGTTCCGGCTTATTTCTTTTTGTCGCTGATGCGCTCAATCCGATCACAGAAAAGGCAAGTTCGTCATCCATCTGACAGCACTCCCCTCCTCCCCAAACAAAACGGCGCATGCACTAAATTTCTGAGTCAGCACGAGCATAACTGAATTTGCTTATTTCAAATGACTCACTGACCTCAAAGTTTTTTTTATTCGATCTCCATACCAAGAGTGAACAACCGATTTAATCTGAACGTTATATTCATTGGTCTTTTGAATCATTCTGGGATGAGTTAAAACTCAGGGGATGAGGAAAAGCATCGTTCTGATGAAGTTTTCGGGAGTAAGGAAAAAGTAGAAAGGAAAAGGAGAAACCGTACCTGGGTACCCAGAAAAAACGATCCCCTGAAACTGCCAGACGGGAGCGACATCTATTCAGTCAGCCGCAGCGAAAAATGCCATTTGATCCGCGTAAGCTGTCAAAAAAGCAGGACGAGAGGATGCTCGGAGAACGTAGGCCTTACAAGCAGGATAATGCGTCAGCCCGCCGAACCGATCGACCAGTCTCAATACGTCCGCCATAGCAATATCTGCGACAGAAAAATTTGCGGTGAGCCATTCCCGCTTTGCCAGAGCCTCTTCCAGATGACTGAGCCGGGACACGAGAAAATTGTCGAGACTTTTCCGTCCCGGTGTCGTTTCGGTATCCCCCGTAAACATAAAAATGGACCAGGGTAAAACTGCCATCTCGACAGAGTTCAGCGCCGCAAACAGCCAGGACATCACTTCAATGCGACTGCGCGCATCGGCAGGCATCAGTGCCTGACTGCGCTCGCCAAGATAAAGCAGAATTGCCCCGGTTTCGAAGACCGAGATATCTCCGTCAGTCAACCAGGGAACCTGCCCGAAAGGCTGATACCCAAAATGCTCAGTACTGCGTTCACGGAAGGATGTCCCCCGAACACAATAGGGCAATCCGGCCTCTTCCAGCGCCCAGCGCACCCGAAGATCACGAACATATCCGCGCGGCGTTTCTGGCACCCAATCAAACGTTGTCAGGATCAAGCTGTTCATTTCACGTCTCCTTTGTGCGGGCATTCATCGAGGGCTAAGCCGAAACACCGCTGTCACCCGAATCGCAGATGTCACATTGTTATCGTTTTCTCAAGAAATTCATCCACCATCGGCACCAGCCAGTCAATCCGGGTCATGACTTTCATGTGGTCCGTCCCCGGCAGCACAGCAAGTTGTGCGTACTGAAGCAAACGGGATATTTCAACCGCATGTTCAGGACGTATAACATCTGCATCGCCAACAAGAATCAGTGCGGGAACCGTCACGCTGCAAATCGAGTCCTTAGAAATGTCTTTAAATTCAACCATCCGCCCGGCAGCCTTATCGTGAAACATGCGCAGATTCTCCGGATGTGGCGCCACCTGAAGATAAGCATCCTGTAATTCCTGAGGCATGTTCTCGAGCCGGGCATGCTTCATCGCTTCCCAGAGCCATGGGTAAGCGCCGTCGCGCTGAAACAGTGCCGACACTAGAATAAGCCGGCTCACCCGCTGCGGATGCCGGATCGCCACCTGCATGGCAATGGTACCGCCATTACTGAAACCAAAAAGATCAGCTTTGTCGATGTGCAGGTAATCCAAAAGCGCAGCTGTATCATCGGCAGACTGCTCAAAAGTGAATGGCCGCTCAGCAATGTCTGCCGTACGGCCATATCCCTGTTGCTCAAACGCTATCACCTGCCGTTCGCGCGCGATCAGGGGCAGAATATCGCCAAAAGATGTCTGAATCGTATCTCCGCCACCGTGCAGCAAAACCATTGGCGGTTGTGCCATATGAGGTGAACCATGAATCTCAAAATACATCTGGAGATCATTAACCGGCGCATAGCCTGTCCGGACGTTGGTCTGATTCGGATTCATCGCAATTGCCTCCTCGGGTTATGCTGCCTGAGTGCGAAAAACAGTGTGATTCATATCCTGTCGTTTTTACGATTCCAGCGGATAAGCTGGATGATCTTTTTGCTCACAGAGCCAGTTGACCCATAATTTTTCATCCGTCCCTTCTTTCAGGCTGACATAATTTCTGGACCGAATGTATTTATCCGAGCTGAACGGTTTGAGCATAGAAATACGAATCGTATGTTCTTCATTGAGAAATTCGTCATCGTCATTGGTGACTGCCATGATGCCAATCCACGCAATACGACTCGGGGCAGGATGAACAATGCCGGATGAGACGACTTGATGGATCTTCACATTCGCACCGGCTCTGTTGTCGTTAATCACGCCAAGGCATCCCAGATGTACATCGCCAGAGAGCAATAGGGTCCGGTATTTACCATGTTGCTGCCGCGCTTTGGTGTTATCCAGCAGTCGCATGATTAACCTGGCACGTTCTCCCTGGTGTTCTTTGGCACGCCAGTGATCTTTGAGATCATCCGTGAGTTCTTCTGACCAGGGCGTCGTGTCAAACACCGATTCCGTGAATGAAAAATCACGATAGATGACCGGTACAGCCGATAAGACGAGCAGATCTCCACCCTGCACAGTCTTCGACAGGTAAGTATTGATATCTGACCATTGTTGTTCGCTCATCACCTGCGTCAGCGTCCGTTCGGCGCGGTTATCCAACGCTAAAATGTGATATCCCCTGAATGTAAAAGCGAATCCATAATGTTCAGCAGACGGGTTTAATAAACTGTGGTTCGCTTTCGTACGCATTTGAAATAATTCAAAGTATCGCCGTGCAACACCAAATATTGCCTGGTAAACATCACATTCATGCAAATCCTTCGGATAGCTTCCCCACCCGTCAAAGATATCATGATCATCCCACATCATGACCGAAGGGACTGACGCCAGCATCAATGACATATCAGGATCCGCCCAGCGCTCCCTGTAAATACGCTCATAAAATCGCTCCAGCTGCCCAAGCATTTCTTTAGACGCCGCTTGTGCGACTTTTCTTTTCCGTGACAGTTCTCCCCACTTTTTCAGTGTTGTCACATCATTCCAGACAGAATCCGCGTAAAGCTGATCTCCGCCCATCAGCAATAATGAATAGGGAATTCTGGCATGAGATTGAGCCATCTCCCGCCACAACCGGTAAGGATCATCGGTCTTATTTCGGAGGTCGAATGTCGATAAACCGTTACATGAAGCATAAGCCAGCAATGGTTTTTCATTCTGTCCCGGTACATAAAAAGTCCAGGCATCACGCGCCTGTCCATCCGCCGTAATCTCATTATCTAGCTTCACCTGATAAGTGATTTTTTGGTAAAGAGGTTTGGCAGCGAAGCTCCCTTCTGCTCGCCAAAATTTCCCCCGAGGAGTATCACCGACAGCATTTGCAACGATTTCGCCAGCGTCTGTCATCACCTTGACTGAACTCACAGACCTGTCAGTTAATAAACAAAAAGTGTAGAGCGATTCAGACTCCAGCCCTAATAAAGGACCAACCAAAATTTTATTTGCCATCTTTATCCTTTCCTTTTGATAAATGTATTATTGACAGGTTTAAAAATGATGATTTATCAATACCGGACGGGTACGTTAAAAGAATCAGATGGCTGCCTCAATATTTTATTTTTAAAATGTGTTTTTCACTTTTCAGCTTTCGCGGATAAAGCCATTCAGCCTATAACACCGAAATACCAAAGATTTCCCTGAGTACAAAGCCAACCAGAAAAGCCAGCACTGCTGCCGTTCCACCAGTGAAAAGTGTGCTGATTCCTGAGCGGAAAACAGGTTTATCGAACAGTCGGCTCTTTAAAGCGCCAATTGAAAAGAACATCAGTGCTGCAAGACACGCACTGAATGCAAACTGCAGATTCGGTTCCAGTCCCGGAATCATGAATGGAATCAGCGGAACAGAGCCAACAAGGACAAAGGAAGTAAAGGTGGCCATGGCTGCTTTCACCGGATTCCGGTTCGTTTTTTGTACCCCATGTTCTTCAATCAGCATGGTATCAATCCATAATTGCTGATCGGCGCTGATGGTGTCTACTATCTTTTCGAGCGTTTCACCCGTGAAACCTTTATTTTGGAAGATCTGACGAATCTCTTCCCGCTCTCCCTCAGGTATCTTCTGAATATGTTCCTGCTCAGTATCCCGGATACTCTGAATAAATTCGCCATGCGTCTTAATCGACTCATAGTTACTGACCGCCATACTGAAACCATCGGCGATCAGATTGGCAAATCCCAGGACCAGCGCAACCACAGGAGAAAAACCGGCGCCGACGACACCGGACACCACAGCAAAAGTTGTCACACACCCGTCAATACCGCCGAGCACAACGTCCGAAGCAACATTTTCCTTCGCGGGTCTGCTGAGCTTTTCTCTGATCGCTTCCGGACGGTGCTCCTCAGAGAGTTTTTCATCACTGTCATGGCGCATATACAGCCCATCTCACTGATTCTGAAATGCCTGACGAAAGCGGACATTAAAAATAAGCCTCGTAAGCAGGTCTCGTAAGCATAGACCAGCGAGCTGACTGGAGTTTATGGATCGTTCTTGCGTGCGCGCAGCTCAAATACCCTGACGATGACATAGGCAATCAGTGCAAAAATAAAGAACACCAGTAACATCCAGGCGATAGATTGCAGCGACTCTATAATCGTCCGGTAAATTTCCAGCACCCAGCGTTCCGTCGTTAACACAGGTGGCGTGAAGTTTTCACTCGGTGCGCGTAAAAATTCTTCCAGGCTGTAAATTCTCACACCACCAGAAATACCCACCACATAAATGGCGAATTTCAGATATTTGGTCCAGGCAAATGCAATATCACTCGCCACCAGCCTTTCTAAAATGACATCAATTGGCTGACTGAACAGTTTCGAGACAATAAAACAAACACAAACAGCAATCACAAAAGTCACGACTAATAATGACAGAAACACCGAATTCTCCTTTTCATGCTGCATCCATATTTTTCAGTCCGTTTATGTTCCGTTACTCACGGCACAGAGGGACTGTTATTCCCCTCCTTACTTTTATTATTATCAGCATGATTTGATTCAACATGAGGTTGATCTTTCTGTGCAGTTTTTCCTTTTTTTGCTGCTGCTTCAGGTAATTTTACCTGCTCATCCCCAGTCAGAACCAACTGGTCTTGTTTCCCATCATTGATGATGAGTTTTGTGACATTCCCTTCGACTGAGGACAACGCTGAACCTGACACCGTCATAAAAATCGCGGTCAGAAGTAGTCCGATCCCAAGTGTTGGTTTCGATGGATTCTGTTGCATCAGTTTTCCCCTCCCATTTATGTTATGCCGAAATTTTCAGGCGCAGACACGCTACCGCCCCTGACATTTCAGTCACGGATGCCGGATATTTGTGCAGCATTTATAGGTCATGAATTTTTAACATGAGAAATGAGGCAGTCTGTTTTGAGACTTTGCGCGGGGAAGCGACGGGAAAACAAAAGACAGATAAAAAAACAGCCAGACCTCAGTCTGGCTGTTTGAAAAACTAAAAGGGGGAAGGTATCAGTCTTTGTATTCAGCGAAATCAGCAGCGCAGTCGAGCAGCTGTTCACGGGTCATCATGAAGACGCCGTGACCGCCATTTTCAAATTCAATCCAGGTGAACGGGATGTGCGGGTATTGCTCTTCCATGTGAATCATGGAGTTACCCACTTCGCAGATCAAAATCCCGTCTTCTGTCAGATAATCCGGCGCGTTAGCCAGAATACGGCGAACCAGATCCAGACCATCAAAACCTGCGGCCAGACCCAGCTCCGGCTCATGACGGAACTCTTCAGGCAAGCTGTCCATGTCTTCCTGATCCACATAAGGCGGGTTGGAGACAATGATGTCGTACTGATCTTTCGGCACATCACGCAGCAGATCGGAGTGCAGCGGGATCACCTGCTGTTCCAGGCCATGGTCGTGAATGTTCTGCTCTGCCACAGCCAGTGCATCGGTCGAGATGTCGACCAGATCCACTTCCGCTTCCGGGAACGCATACGCACAGGCAATGCCGATACAGCCGCTGCCGGTACACAGATCCATGATGCGGGTTGGCTCACGGGTCAGAAATGGTTCAAAACCATTTTCAATCAGTTCACCAATCGGGGAACGCGGCACCAGCACACGCTCATCCACAAAGAACTCCAGTCCGCAGAACCAGGCGCTGTTGGTGAGATAGGCAACCGGTGTCCGCTCAGTCACACGACGGACCACGCGCTCAACAATGGCACGGCGTTCGCTGCTGGTCAGGCGCGAGAAACGCGCGTCAGCAGGAATATCAATCGGCAGATGCAGCGTCGGCAGAACCAGCTGCACCGCTTCATCCCAGGCATTGTCTGTGCCATGGCCATAAAACAGGCCCGCATCGTTGAATCGGCTGACGGTCCAACGTAGCATATCCTGCAATGTGTGAAGTTCGTTGACGGCTTCGTCGACAAAAATCTTATCCAAAATAGCCTCCAAATGGCGCTACAATACCGCGATAAAGTAGTTGGAAATTTGATGATGAGTAAAAAAGACCCAGCTCTGGAAGAGGACGACTTCGCGCTCTTTCAGGAAGCAGTTAAGGGCACTAAAAAGCTGTCGAATGATACCATAATCACCCCGCGCCGACAGCGCCCGAAAGCCGATAAGCGCAATGTGAACGTCAAAGACAGCCAAAACCACGAGTTTTACTTCTCGGACGAGTTCGAACCGCACCTCAGCGAACACGGTCCGATGCAGTATGCCCGTTCCGATGTGTCCAAGTATGAAGTGAAAAAGTTACGGCGCGGTGTCTATGTGCCGGATATTTTTCTGGATATGCACGGGATGACGCAAATGGAAGCAAAACGCGAGCTGGCAGCAATGATCGCCGCTTGTATCAAAGACGGGGTGTCCTGCGCCTGCGTCATGCATGGCATCGGAAAACATATTCTGAAACAGAAAGCACCGCTCTGGCTGGCTCAGCACCCGGATGTGATGGCTTTCCATCAGGCGCCGCTGGAATTTGGCGGTGCCGGTGCGCTGCTGGTGCTGATTGAGATCCCGGAACGCTGACCGTTCCTTATACCCGATGAGTGTCAGGCGTTCACGCCTGACGACTCTGAACTGAAGTGCACTCTAGGCTAACACTTTCAATACACTTCCTGCACCAGGGCACCGACGTTAATCACCTGACCGTCCTGAATCAGGGTCACTTCTCCGGTGTCACAAATCTGCATACGCACTTTCATCGCACTTTCGTTATAGTAATGTTCGCAGTTTCCATTGCGGGCACTGTCGATGCGGGAAAAGATTGTAATGCCACCCGGTGCCATAATGCTTGGCGGGGAAAGGAAAGTTAAGGTACTGCCCGTCTTGGAAATATTCATTTCCTCGCGAACACCATTGACCCATTTAATAGCCCCGTTGGCCACAATATTCGGCTTCACCATATTGGCTGCACAGGCAGTCAGTCCCAGGCTGCCTAACAGAACGAAAAGTATCTTTTTCATAACCAGTTCATTATCAGTCATTCTTTGAAGATGGATTGTACCTGAACCATCCGGGCAGGACAGTCTGGTCATTGAAAAGTGCGCCCTGCACCCAAGTTAGCGATGATTCGACTGAACGGCCTCAACAGGGTTCTCCTGCCATAACAAGGCGGACGGTTCACCTTCAGAATGAAAGTCGACCGCAGCAATCGAGGACGTCCGGAACATCAGCGGTTGCAGTCCCGGCACCAGTTCTGCACTGAGATAGCCCACCAGCGGCAGGTGCGAAACCACCAGCACAGTTTCCGGTTTTTCCAGTTCAACGACCGCTTTCAGATAATCGGCTACCTGCGCGGCATCACCGTACGGGGTAATATCATCAATCGTCATCAGCGTTTTGGGCACCGGCAACTCTTCTGACATCGCCTGCCAGGTCTGTTGCGCACGCAGGTAAGGGCTGACCCAGACCAGATCCAGCTGACCGTCGAGATGACTGGCCAGTTGCTTCGCCATCTGACGCGAGTAGGACTTCCCTTGTGCGGTCAGGGGCCGCTCCGCATCACTTGGGGCAAAATGCTGTGCTTCGCCGTGACGCATGATAAAAATTCGCATAGTCTCCAATCCGATTGCGCGTTTCTGTGGCTATGCTAGCAAAGGCTGGCACAGACAGGGTAGCCATTTAATCTTAAGCGATACGAAAGCGTGACGGCTGAATCGCTATCGCGATCACAGGATCATTTCCCTGTAACAATTCGACTCGCCAGACAGAATTTGCCAGTGCCATTATTGGGCGTCATAATTAGCCTAATTCCCTGTAAAAATAGGCGCTTCCTGTGTTCAAGAGTCCGAACGATCCCAAAGAGTACCGCTATCTGACCCTGGATAACCAACTCAGGGTGCTGCTGGTCCATGATCAGGCAGCACCGAGGTCGGCAGCGGCACTGTCAGTCGGCATTGGTCATTTCGACGATCCGCTGGATCGTCAGGGTATGGCACACTTTCTGGAACACATGCTGTTTCTCGGCACCGAAAAATATCCCCATCCGGGTGAGTTTCAGTCGTTTGTCAACCAGTACGGCGGCAGCAACAATGCCTGGACAGGCACAGAGAACACCACCTACTTTTTCGAAATCGTCCCGCCCGCATTTGCAGCCGGACTGGAACGCTTCGGACAATTTTTTACCGCGCCGCTGTTTAATGCCGATTCGGTCGATAAAGAACGGCAGGCCGTCGACTCCGAATACAAACTGAAGCTGAAAGACGATGTCCGTCGTCTGTATCAGGTGCATAAGGAAACCATCAATCCGGAGCACCCGTTTGCCAAATTTTCCGTGGGGGATCTCAGCACCCTCGAAGACCGCCCGGATTTACCGGTCCGCGACGAGTTAATCGCCTTCTACCAACAGCACTACTCTGCCAATCTGATGGGACTGGTCCTGTTGGGACCCCAGTCACTGGATGAACTTCAGACTTTTGCCGAACAGTTTTTTGGCGCAATTCCGAATGACGGTAAAGAAAAACCGGCCATTGCTGTCCCTCTGGTAACAGACAGGGAGAATGCCCGTTTTATTGCTATTGAACCGATAAAAGAAGTCAGAAAACTGACGCTGTCGTTCTCGCTCCCGGCGATGGAAGTCCACTATCGCAGCAAGCCATTGTCTTATCTGGCCCATTTACTGGGAAATGAAGGCACGGGCAGTCTGATGTCCCTGCTGAAAAGCGAGGGACTGATCAATACCCTGGCTGCCGGTGGCGGTGTCAGCGGCAGTAATTTCCGGGAATTCACGATTGGCCTGAATCTGACCCCGAAAGGGCTGGAGCAGACGGATCACATCGTGACCACCATTTTTCAGTACATCAACCTAATCGCAGCGCAAGGACTGGCCGAGTGGCGCTATCGCGAGAAACGGGCCGTGCTGGAGCAGGCCTTCCGTTATCAGGAAAAAAGCCGTCCGCTGGATACGGTCAGCTATCTGGTGATGAATCTGATGCACTATGCGCCGGAAGATATTGTCTACGGCGATTACATGATGAGTCACTACGACGAGTCACTGCTGAAAGAAGTCCTGTCGATGCTGCGGCCGGATAACATGCGCCTGACACTGGTCGCCAAAGGACAGGAGCATGACCGCGTCGCCAACTGGTATCACACCCCATACTCGGTCCGACCCTTCACGGATGCCCAGTTAAAAGCATGGGCTGAACCGGGTAAGAATCCGGCCCTGACCCTGCCGAAGCCTAATCCGTATCTGTGTGAGCGGCTGGATCCCCACCCGCTGACCAGCCAGCAGGATGAGATTCCGCAGCTGATTCAGGATCTGCCCGGATTTCGCCTGTGGTACAAGCAGGAACATGAATTCCGGGTGCCCAAAGGCCAGGTCTATGTCGCCATTGACAGCCCGCATGCCGTCAGCTCAGTCCGGAACATCGTGAAAACCCGGCTCTGTGTCGAGATGCTGATGGAATCCTGCAATGAAGCTGCTTATCCGGCAGAAGTTGCCGGAATGGCTTATAACCTCTATGCCCATCAGGGCGGGGTCACGTTGCAGTTGTCTGGTTTCAGTGAAAAACAACCACTGCTGCTGAAATTGCTGCTGGAGAAATTCTCCGGCCGGACTTTCCATCCCGATCGTTTCAACAGTATTAAAGCGCAGATGCTGCGGAACTGGCGTAATGCCGCGGAAGATAAACCGATCTCTCAGTTGTTTAATCAGCTGACCGGTCTGCTGCAGCCCAATAATCCGCCCTATCCGGCCCTGATTCAGGAACTGGAAACCGTCGAAATTTCTGAGCTGCCAACATTTGTGGACGCCATGTTTGCCGAGCTGCATATTGATGCCTTTGTTTACGGCGACTGGCGAAAAGATGATGCTTTAGCGCTGGCGGAAGTTCTGAAAGATGCCTTCCGGGTCACCGATCAGCTGTATGGCGAAGCACAACGCCCGCTGGTACATCTGGGGAAATGCGGCACGCTGCGGTTTGAAGTCGACTGCGGCCATGCCGATTCAGCGATCCTGATTTATCATCAGTCCCGCGAACAGTCTCCCCGGGAAATTGCCGTCTATACGCTGGCCAATCACCTGATGTCGACGACCTTCTTCCACGAACTGCGCACCGAACAGCAACTGGGCTATATGGTGGGCACAGCGAACCTGCCACTCAACCGATATCCCGGCCTGTTGCTGTATATTCAGTCTCCGGTTGCCGGACCGCTGCAATTGCTGGAAGCCATCGACGAATTTACCAATGCCTTTGCCCTGGTCCTGCTCGAACTGAACGAAAGCCACTGGCAGGCCAGTAAACAGGGGCTGATTGCACAGCTGTCGGAACCGGACACCAATCTGCGCGCCCGGGCACAGCGATACTGGGTCAGTATCGGTCACAAAGACGAGCATTTCGACCAGCGCCAGAAAATCGCTGCTGAAATGGCGACCTTAACCCGGGCTGAGCTGGTGCGATTTATGGTCGAAGCCATTAAGCCCCGGACAGCGAACCGGCTTATTGCCTACTCCCAGGGTGAAGCACACAGCAACCTGACCCCGCTGGAAGCCGGTGAATCCATCACTTCCGTCTCCGCATTTCAGCAAACGGCCTGCTAATTCTGACCGTTTGTCCTTCCCCCTGACGTTTCAATCTCCTCTGAGCAATTTGCTCAGAGGATATGCCGACATCGCACACTATTGCCCTGAAAATTGGAACCGCGGTTACATTTTTATGAATTCCGCTAATTTTTCTTTGGTTTCAGTCGATTAACTAAATTAAGAAATCAAAATATATCCCCCTCTGGCTGGCAGTCTGTGTCAGATAGACACAAGAAGCCATGAGGTCGAATAAGCACTTTTTCTCAGGACAATGTTCAGGAACTGATATGTCACACGCCTGTTCGATCTGCCGTGAAAAAATTACGGCCAAAAATCAGAGTATTCACAGCCGGCTTTTCTGCCGTACCTGTATGCAAGCGATTCATCCCCGCCAGTTTGACGGGATGCTGTACCTGCTGACCGGGATTGCCTTATGCAGCCTGAGCTTCCTGCTCTGGATTGGATTCAACCCTTTAATGGTGGCTGGTTCCGTAATTCTGCTGCTTCATCTGATCAGACCCCGAATTCTGTATCGCCGTTTTCGTCTGAATGCCACCATGCAGCAGGGCTTCAAACACCACAAAACTGTTTAGATTCTGTTTTCCCTGACATTTCCGTCATGTTCCATCTCCCTCTAACGACAAAGGCCTGCAACTGCAGGCCTTTGATTTATGGATTTCTGACGATTTAATCGTAAAAACGCTGGTCGTTCTTTGCCATTTCCAGCAGTAGCTCGCAAGGACGGAAACGATCACCGTACTTGTCTACATGCTCATTCAGCAACTCAACAACACGCTTCGCACCCAGCTGGTCCATATAACGGAACGGTCCTCCCTGGAACGGCGGGAAGCCAATCCCAAAGATCGCACCGATATCACCGTCACGGGCACTGTGGACCACGCCTTCGTCCAGACAGCGGGCCGCTTCATTCAGCATCATCAGCGCACAGCGAATTGCAATATCATGACCGCTGGCTTTTCGTGCCGGATTCAGATTCAGCAGCTTATAAATGCTCTTGTCGACGCCTTTCTTCTTCCCGTTATACAGATAGAAACCTTTGCCTGACTTCCGGCCCTTCCGGCCGTCTTTCAGCAGAATGTCAAACACATCCGGGCTCTTGAACCGATCTCCCAGCTCTTTTTCCAGAATCGGGCTGATCTTGGCGCCGACATCAACACCGACTTCATCCAGCAGCGTAATCGGGCCGACCGGGAAGCCGAAGTCGAGCAGCGCACTGTCAATGTGCTCAACCGGTTCGCCACTCAGCAGTGCCAGTGCTGCTTCATTCATGTAAGGGGCCAGAATTCGGTTCACATAAAAACCGGCTTTGTCTGCCACCACAATCGGTGTTTTGCCTTGTTTCTTCGCCAGTTTCACAACCGTCGCGACCGTTTCCGGTGATGTTCCCTCATGCGGAATTACTTCCACCAGTGGCATTTTCTCCACCGGGCTGAAGTAATGCAGACCAACGACCCGTTCCGGACGCTCAGCCACAGACGCAATCTGGTGGATCGGCAGCGATGACGTGTTGGTGGCAAAGATGGTGTCCGGCTTGGCATTCGCCTCCACCTCTTTCACCATCTGGTGTTTCAGGCTGAGATCTTCAAACACGGCCTCAATCACCACATCAACCTTGTCAAAGCCCTGATAATCGACACCACCGTTGATCAGCAGCATCTGCTTTTGCAGCTCGGCTTTACTGATCATCTTACGCTTGCGTTTCTTCTCCAGCAGCTTGTAGTTATAGGCCAGAGCATTCAGGATCCCGTCATTCGAGATATCCTTCACTTTGACCGGCAAACCGGCTTTGGTCGCTGACACATGGCTGATACCGCCGCCCATCAGGCCGCCGCCCAGCACAGCGACGCGTTTCGCGTTCACAGGCTGAACATCTTCACGCACACCGGTTTCTTTCTTCATCGCCGTTGTCGCAAAGAAAATACTGCGCAGTGCTGCCGACTCCGGGCTCATCACCAGGTCACCAAAGCGGCGTGCTTCTTCTTTCAGCCCCTTCGCCATGCCGTGCTGAAGGCCATATTTAATGACATCCAGAATTGCATCCACGGCCGGATAATTACCGCGGGTTTTCTCTCGGGTTTTCTTACGAGCCTGATCAAACACCAGAGACCGTCCGACCGGGTTGCCACCCATCGCCCAGTCCTGGAAACTGTGCTTGCGGGTCGGTTTCCCTTTCAGGGCCAGTGTTTCAGCAACTTTCAGCAAAATGCTTTCCGGAACGCACTCATCCACCACGCCCAGCTTCTTCGCTTTTTTCGCACGCAGCTGCTTACCGGTCAGGATCAGATCCAGCGAATTCGCAACGCCAATCAGACGCGGCAGACGCTGAGTACCACCGGAACCCGGCAGCAGACCCAGCTGAACTTCCGGCAGACCCAGCTTCGTCGCACCGGCATCGGTACATACCCGGCTGTGACACGCCAGCGCCAGCTCCAGACCACCACCCAGACAAGGGCCGTGAATCGCCGCGACAACATGAAACGGTAAGTCTTCAATACGCTGGAACATTTGCTGCCCCTGCGTTGCCAGCTGCTCAGCTTCTTTTGCCGTCGTACAGGCCGCCAGCATACGAATATCAGCACCAGCCACAAAGTTATCCGGCTTGCCAGAGTGCACAACCAGACCTTTAATCTCTGATTTTTTGCTTTCCAGCTCATCCAACACAGCACCGACCTGCTCGGCAAACGCCGCCTGCAGGGTATTCATTTTTTCACCCGGGACATCTATCGTCAGCCAGGCAATCCCGTTGTCGCCATAGCTCAGACGAAAGGCAGATACAGGGACTTCCGGTGCGTTCTGTTCTTGTTCAGTCATGGTTACATCCGTCATTATTCAGCCTCCAGGATCATTGCTGCACCCAGACCACCAGCCGCACAGGCGGTGTTCAAAGCCAGACCGCCGCCACGACGCTGCAGCTCACGCAGAGTTTGGGTGATCATCCGGGCACCAGTGGCCGCAAACGGGTGACCATAGGCAATTGAACCGCCCAGGACATTGAATCTGTCCATGTCGATTTCACCAATCGCTTCGCTACGACCCAGTTTCTCCTGGGCAAACTTCTTCGAGGCAAACATCTTCACATTGGCCAGGGTTTGTGCCGCAAACGCTTCATGCATGTCGATCAGCGTCAGATCTGAGAGCGTCAGTCCGGCGCGGTCCAGAGCCAGTGGCGTTGCATAGGACGGCCCCATCAGCATGTCCTGCTCTACGCCAATTGCCGAAAACGCATAAGAGCGGATATAACCCAGCGGTTTCAGACCCAGCTCTTTCGCCCGGCCTTCACGCATCAGCAGAATGGCTGCTGCGCCGTCAGTCAGCGGCGTACTGTTGGCTGCGGTTACGGAACCGAACTTACGGTCGAAAGCCGGACGGAGTTTGGCATAGCCTTCCACCGTCGAGTCTTCCCGGATGTTGTTGTCCTGATTAATCCACTGACGATAGGGTTCAGGGAAAGCTGTAATGACTTCATCCTGAATCAGGCCATCACGCCATGCCTGAGCTGCCAGTGTATGTGAACGGTGCGCCAGCGCATCCTGCGCCTCACGGCTGATACCGTGGGTTTTCGCCATCTGCTCTGCCGTCTGGCCCATGCTCAGACCCGTCGAATATTCGGCAACTGCAGGCGGCACCGGCATCAGATCTTTGAGACTGAGCTTACTCAGCAGTCCCATTTTTTTACCCATGGTCTTTGCTTTGCTCAGCGCCAGCAAAGTCGCGGCCAGCTTTTTAGACACGCCGATTGGCAGGACCGAAGAAGAATCTGCACCACCCGCAATGCCGATATCAATGGTGCCCGACAGAATACTTTCAGCCACGTTGGCGGCCGCCTGGAAGCTGGTTGCACAGGCACGGGTCACACTGTAGGCATCTGTGTGAATGTTCATCCCGGTACCCAGCACAATTTCACGGGCAATATTCGGTGCTTCCGGCATTTGAACGACCTGGCCAAAGACCACCTGCTCAATCAATGCCGGGTCAAAGTCAATTTTTTGCAGCATTTCATTGACCACCATTTTGCCCATATCCAGCGCGGGTACACCATTAAAGGCAGTCGCCTGGCGGGCAAAAGGGGTACGCAATCCTGTAACGACAGCAATGCGCTCACCCTGTTGGGTAGTGAGATTCTGGCGACGTGTCATCGCGACTCCTTATCATTATGTAAGACAAACCAGAGGTCAGACCACACCGATTGTAACGGTATTGTTATTTAATTCAAATTAATGTTTGAAAAGTTGAGAGGCGTCAAAAACAATCAAAAATAAAGGAGATTCAGGGAGACATAAAAAAAAACCACACCGCTATGGTATGGTTATTAAACTCACAATGTCAGCCGTTTGTGCAAGACTCAATAAAAGTGCGAAGAGTAAATGCCAGTATTCCCAATTGATACACCAGCTAACCCCGTTCGCAAGTAGTTGAAGGGTATACTCAGTCCGTAAAGGACGTTACCGATAAACCATCCGATAACGGAATCACTATAACTGAAGCAGGCTGTCAGATATTGAGGAAAATCAATAACACAACAAAGAGTGACTTGAATCCTCCCCACTTTCAGCGACAAAGAGTCCGCATGGCTTAAGGGTTACGGATAGGCAACATCATGATGAAGCAATTTTTTCGTAAGAAAAATGCAGATGCCTCGGTCTCTGTAGACATGAATAAACAAAAACGTTACGAAGCCCTGGTCAGGGCCTGGCACAAAGACCTTTACAGGTATGCCTACTGGTTATGCCACGACCCTCATATTGCCGAAGATCTGGTCCAGGAAACTTGTCTGCGCGCATGGCGATCACTGGATAGTCTGAATGACGACAGTGCGGCCAAGGCATGGCTGATTACGATTCTCCGACGGGAAAATGCCCGGCGGTTCGAACGTAAACAGCTTGATCTGGTCGACATTGACGATCATGCGATACCGGCTCAGGACACCGACACGAGCAGTTATGGCGACTCCGAGATGAGCCAGCTGCAGCATCTAATTCAACAACTGTCGCCAGAATATCGCGAGCCTTTGGTTTTACAGGTGATGGCTGGATTCAACGGCGATGAAATTGCTAGTATCCTTGGCCTGAACAGAAATACCGTGATGACCCGGCTGTTCAGAGCAAGAAATCAGTTGAAAGATTCTTTAGAGAAACAAACAGAGCGGAGGGGACAACATAATGGACGATCTTGAATTTCGTCGCAGAATTCTGGCTGACCCCAGTGACAACAGCCCGGAAATGTGCGCGGCGAAAAATTCGTCGATTGCCAACCGCAAGCTCCATGACGAGTTACAGCAGCTCGATTCAAAGCTCGCCGCAGCGATGAAAGTTGATGTGCCGGAAGATCTGGCTGATCGCATTCTGTTTCGTCAGTCTGGTCAAGGTTATCAGGCCGAGAAAAAAGTTCGCCGGCATCTGGCGATTGCCGCTTCAGTTGCTTTCCTGTGTGGTCTGTTTATTGGCCAGTTCAGTGACCGTATCATGCCGGCCTCATCGCCTGATATCGGACAGATTGCCCTGAAGCATATTTACAATGAAGCCCCCTTTGTCGATCAGATTGATGAAGGCGTTTCTCTGAAACAGGTCAATGCCAAACTGAAGCCTTTCGGTCCGAAATTCAGCACATTGCCTTCTCATGTCTATTACCTGAATCACTGTGGCTTTGATGGTGGTGATGCACTGCACATGGTGATGGAAGGTCAAAGTGGTAAAGTCACCGTTTTTGTCGTACCGAAACCCAGCCGGGCCATGGAAAACTTTGAAGACAAAAACATGCGGGGTGTCGTGATTCCTTCGCAGGAAGCCAGTTTAATTGTGGTTGGGAATAAAGGTGAAAACGTGATGCCCATTGCAGAGAAACTCAAAGGTGCCCTGCACTGGACCAATATCTGATCCCACCATCTCTGAATCTGCTGCGGCTGTTTTTTGCAGCCGCAGCAAAAAATGCCTATCTTTTCATCAAACAGTCAGATTCAACATTGATAAAACAATGACTTAAATACTGGTCTGATTTGATGTTTTTTTACCTGCTCCTAGAATCGGCTGCTTGCTGAGACAACCATGTCTCAGCCGATAAAAAGATCAGGATAAAAATAAATGTACAAGAAGCGTCTGTTTACAAAAACCATGATGGCAACCGCCATCGCTTTGGCTTCTCAGCAGTCATTTGCTGCTGGCTTTCAACTGAACTCACAATCTGCAACCGGACTTGGCCGTGCTTTTGCCGGTGATGCCGTCATTGCCGATAATGCATCGGTGATGTCCCGTAACGCTGCGGCAATGACCCTGTTCAATGCGCCAGCAATCTCTCTCGGCCTGAATGTTATTGATACCGACATTAAGGTAAAAAACGCAAACTACGCACTGACAAATCCACTCACGAGCTCAGTGACCAGTGCTCGTCTCGATGATGAGCAAATCGGTGGCACCTCCTATGTCCCGAACCTGTATTATGTTCATCCGGTGAATGACAAACTGGCACTGGGTGTGGGCATCTACTCCAACTTCGGCACCAAAACTGAGTTCAGCAGCAGCTATGCAGCAAACGAATTCGGCGGTCTGACCGATGTGAAGAGCCTGAACCTGACCCTAAATGCGGCATACCGCCTGAACCCTCAGTGGAGCATTGGTGGTGGTCTGGACATCATCTACGGTCAGGGCGAACTGCAGCGTTCAAACCAGACTATCGAGGCAGTTCTTGAGAAAACCAAGGGTACCAAAGGCCCGCTGGTTGACGTAGATGTCGACGGTACGGCGGTTGGTTTCAACCTGGGTACTGTTTATGAGCTGAACGATGCCAACCGTTTCGGTCTGTCCTATCACTACAGCCCGGAGCTGGAAGCTGAAGGCGATATCTATGCCCAGCAAGCTGGCGGTAAACTGAGTGGCCAGAAACTGCTGATGCCACTGCCGGATATGGCTGAGTTCTCTGGTTTCCACCAGCTGAACAGCCAGTTTGCAGTTCACTATAGTGTTCAGTGGATTGAGTGGAGCACCTTTGATGTACTGAAAACCAACAAAGGCGTCGTCCTGAATGAATACCAGTGGAAAGATGGCTGGCACTACGCGGTTGGCGGTACCTACACCCTGAATTCAGACTGGACCCTGCGTGCAGGTTACATGTACGACACCAGTGCACAAGACAAGAAAACCTCAATTTCTGTCCCTGATTCAGACCGTCAGTGGTTCTCAGGCGGCTTCAGCTACAACCTGGACCGCAAGTCAACGCTGGACTTCGGTCTGACTTATCTGATGGGTAAAAACGTCCAGGCGACTGAAAACACCTCGCTTTCTCAAGTTTCAGCAACTACCCGTGCTGATGCCCTGCTGTACGGTGTACAGTACAGCAGATCTTTCTAAAAACAGAAAGACGACTGCAGAAAGATTAAAAAAAGCCGCTCCCTTGAGCGGCTTTATCATTTTACATCTTACAAATTTTCAGTTTTCGTTACGGAAACCCACACTTACTGGCAGTTTGCTGCACCCAGATCTTCCCAGACACCCCACTCACCAGTGGTTCCTGGTTCTTCACCTGTGGTCCACCATTTCGCTTTCCAGGACTTCCCGGCATGCGTCACGATATCCCCAGCGTTATACACGCCAGCGCTGCTCCAGGCATCGGTACAACCGGTAGAACCGCCGTCTTTCAGGACAGTCACAGTCACCGACTGAGTCACAGTGTCTGTGCCGTCAGATACTGCAACCGTAAAGTTCAGTGGTGTATCTGCGGTATAACTCCCTGCCGTGAAACTGACTGTCGCACCATTCACCGTTGCATTCACGCCTGCTGGCACTGTCCAATCAAAAGTCAGTGTATCGCCATCAGCATCAGTCGACTGAGACGCATCCAGTGTCACCAGAACCCCGGCATTCGCTGAAATCGGGCCAGAGACAGCCACGACAGGCGCAGTATTTGAACCAGGTGCTTTCGCACTGACAGTCACGGTGTCAGTCGCTGTATCACCTTTGTCATCTGTCACAGTCAGGGTAAACACATACTGCGTGTCTGCTGTTACAGCCGGCACAGCAACTGTGGCTTTGACAGTCCCCGCACCAGTCAGTGTCAGAGCCGGACCACTAGTCTGAACCCACTGATAGCTGACAATCTGGCCATCGCGATCACTTGAGGCTGAACCATCCAGTGTTACAGTTGCAGCACCATTCACCTGTTGGTCAGCACCGGCATTAGCGACTGGCGCATAGTTACCACCACCGCCGGCCAGAGATTCCTGCATTGCATTCAGAATATCGCCGTTATCCGCATCGATTTCCCATGCAAACAGACCTGCCAGCCCCAGATTACGAACGTACTGGCCTTTCGCCATAACAGAACGCGGGTTGTCATATGTAATCAGGTTTCCGTTGCTTGGATCATAAGCCCAAGGGCCTTCAGCCTGAGTATCATACCCTTTCACAACCGCGGCGTTGTTGATGTAATTCTTCACAACATCTTTATAGTCAATGACGCCCGCTTCCCAGGAACCCGGTACCGCACCCGTGCCTTTTCCGGTCATTGGGTTTGATGGATCCGTCATGCTCGCCTCAGTCACACCAGTCCAGCCACGTGCATACATGGCTGCACCCAGAACCAGTTTGTTGGCGGGCACACCTTGTCCCAGTAAACGCTCAATCCCATGTGATGCAGTGTAAGCCGGACCTTTGCGTGGCTCACCGTTTTCATCCACACCCGTACCATTGCACTCATCGGCAGACATATGCGTGCCGCAGAACAATGCAGTCTGATGACCCGGTACATTATTCCAGCCGCCGAAGAAGTCATAGGTCATGGCGAAAATGTAATCCATGTACTGGATCGCATCTGCGTAGTTCACGACATCAATCTTGTCGTAGCCCACACCAATGGCTGATGTCAGTTCATACTGACGACCCGTTTCTGCTTCCAGATCATCCAGCATTGCACGCAGTTCACGCATCAGGGCGACATACGCAGGACCGTCTTTCACCGGATCGCCTAGGTTTGGATTCGCACCTTTTCCGCCCGGGAATTCCCAGTCGATATCCACACCATCAAAGAATTTCCATGTTTTCAGGAACTTCTTCACACTGGCAACAAAAATGTCGCGCTTCGCCTTATCGGTGAATGAATAGAACGGGTCAGACAGTGTCCAGCCCCCCACAGAAGGGATCACTTTCAGATCAGGATAACGTTGTTTCAGCGCCATCAGCTGACCGTATGTCCCTTTATAAGGCGTACTGTAGCTGTGACCAGCCTGTGGCATCTGGACAGCCGCCCATGGATCATGAATCACGACTTCATAATCAGGCGTTCCCTGACAGGCTCGCTTCAGTGC
Organism: Photobacterium sp. R1; assembly: GCF_054600795.1. NCBI lineage: Bacteria > Pseudomonadati > Pseudomonadota > Gammaproteobacteria > Vibrionales > Vibrionaceae > Photobacterium > Photobacterium sp. R1. The sequence continues at coordinate 165,083 of NZ_BAAHZP010000001.1, read as the reverse complement.
AGCCAGACTGTTGCCGTTCTCAATTTCACCCAGAGAGTCATTCGGGCCACAGATTGGGATAAAGCCATACAGAATGTGAGTCAGGTTTTGTGCCGGTACTTTATCCACCGGGAATTTACGGCCGTAGACACCCCACTCAACAAAGTAAGCACCCACAACAGTGTTTGGGGGTGTCGTGTAATTTCCATTATTCGGATCGACATTCATCGGCAGAGGATCCAAATGGCTGCCGTCCGTATCTGCGACAACGATATTCGTCGCCGCGCTGCTGGTACACGCCTCTGCTGCCCCTGCGCCACTGCACAGTTCAACCGTCATGGCATACTGGCCACCCTGAGCCACAGAAAGGGTTGTGGAGCCCGCGCCACTTGATGCCGGAGCAATTGCTGTTTCAAAAACAACATTACCGTTTAATTTCACTTTCCAATGATCCGCCGGATCACCGGAGTAACGCTGCCAGGCAACCGGGACTTCAGCAGCAGGTTTAACAGTCACCAGGCTTGTATAGGCACTTGCGGCCTGATCCACTTCAATGATCGCGTAATCAGTTTCCATCCAGGCAATCTGAGGCGTGCCCGGAGCCGCCATTGCTCCCCACGACAATGTCACAGCGGCGATACCAGCTGCGACAGGAGTCAACTTATTGAAAGACATGACTTGTTCCTTGAGTTAAAAAATAAATAAAAGCATAGCCAGCAAGCTATGCAGTATAAGGAATAGTCGAGTTTCTTTATGTCTCAAAGAAAGAAAGTAAAAAAAATGATGCAAATGTTAATCTTTGTGATCTTCTGCCAGAAGGAATGCAAGCTGAAGCAAGATGAGACAGGAAAGTGATAAATCAAGCAAACAATCGATGATTGCGACGTAGGTTACTAAAATGAAAGAAAAAAATGAAAATTGTAAGCAGTTCTTAACAGTTTTAAGTCAGAAATGTGAGCAAAATACAAACAAACCCGACAAATCGCAACTCATGTTTTTATTTACAAGAAATTAACATAAAATCACTTCAGCCCTTCACTTTGAAAAAAATCCAGAGCCATCAGTAGCTCTGGATTCTATGAGGAAAGCAGGATAATGACCTATTCGCTGTCGATTTCATCCAGATAATCGTCAAGGTACTCTTCATTTCCTGACTCTTCTGGTGCCGCAGCCTGCCCGCCGGCCCTGAAATTCTTATACTGAATATAGGCATCCCGCGTAAATACATAAGGGTCAGGAGAATTGTTCAGCATCGGTTCCTGTGACACCAGTTTTGCCCGGTTTTCCATCCCTTCCAGTGCCCATTTACCCGCACTTTGCCAGAACGTCAGTAAATTCAGCGGGAAATACAATTTATCAACCCAGTCTCCCGCACCTTCACGCAACGTGACCGGCCCGTATGCCGGGATCATGAAGTACGGGCCATTCCCGACACCATAATATCCAAGCGTATCCGGAAATGATTGCCCCCCCGGCGGCGAAATATCTGCTGCTGAGGCGATATCGATCAGACCACCCAGGCCAAAAATAGAGTTAATCCAGAACCGGGTAAAATGGTCAACCGCTTTCTCCGGGTTCTGCATCAAAAAGCTGTTGAGCATATTGGCTGGTTCTTCAAGGTTCGACAGGAAGTTTCTCAGCCCTGTACGTACCGGAGAAGGCACATAGTCTACATACGCCAAAGAAACCGGGCGGAGAAAGTAAGGATCCAGATAATCATAATTCACCGTCCACATCGCACGGTTGAAACCTTCAAAAGGGTCATAAACCGCACTTTCCGGCGTTTCAAGCGACTGGAGCTCTTCCGCCGTCAGCCCGGCCTCAGCCATCTCTTCAGCATCAAGGCCATATTCATCCCCAGCCAGTTTTTCAGGGGCTGGATCAGGCGGAGAACTGGCACAGCCCATCAGGGACATGCTCAGAAGAATGGATAAAAAAAGATTTCGACTCAATGTGTTAACCACTTATTTCAACGAAAACAGACTGGATAATGATATCCAGTCTGTTTTAGAACTGCCAGTATGTTTCAGGATATTGCTAAAACTGTGTATCAATTGTAATGGTTGTTTCCCCTCCCAGCGGGACAACACCACTTTCACCAAACCAGTCACCGTCTTTCGTCGCGACGTTCCCATCATGGTCAATTCGCGCCCGCACGATGAGGTTCGACTGCTTGGACATCAACCGGTCAGGCACCATGCTGTCGCTGTCTGTCAGTGTCAGCGTTAACGGGAAGCGGGACAACGGCAACCGTCTTGCCGCCAACGGCATCGGTGCACCGTCTGCAGTGTGAACAGACACAATCACCATTCCTTGCGCCGGCAGGGTAACGGAGGGGGCCAGATTCACCGTCACGGTTACCCCAGGACTCGGGTTTGCAGCACGCTCGATTTCTTTTTTGGCCTGAGCAATCCCGCCATCAATCATTCTGAGGCGATCTTCGCCAATCCCCGGCAAGCTTTTCATCTGCTCCCAGAACTGGATTGCTACCGGGTAATTGCCCTGACTGAACGCATCAAATGCCAGTAACGCCATTGCTTCAAAATTTCCCGGATGTCGTTCCAGCAGATGTTTCAGCATCGTCCGCGCAAACTGAAGCTGGCCCGGTTCGCCCCCCATCATCAGCGTCCGGGCATATTCAAGCTGTAGCGTTGGATCACTGGGTTCAAGATCCAAGGCACGTTTCATCGCACCCTGTGCCGTTTCAATATCCCGGTTCGCAATACCGATCCGGCCAAGCAGCAGCCAGCCGGTCGCATCATTCGGGCGCTCATGTAAGCGCGTCCGCAGACCAAGCGTCAGATCATTCATTTCCTCATCCGTCAGCGGCTCAGCATTCTGAACCATCAGCTTTTGAGTCAATTGAGGCAGTCTGGAAACCGTTTCCTGCCAGACTGCAACTTTCTGCTGATTACCTACAATATGGTACAAACCGTAAGACACACCAATAATGACCAGGACACCCGGCAACAATAACCAGGGCTTAAACAATGAATACTGCTGAACCTGCCCTGCCGGCACATCATCCAGCAGGGACTGCTGCAGCTCAACTTCCATTTCATCCGGATTGGCAATCAAGCCTTCGCTGCTCTCTTCTTTGAGCTCACCCAACCGGTCACGAAAGAAGGCTTTGTTCAGCTCATCCCGGCTGGCGACCTGATCCTGGTTGCTGCCAACGAAAGCAGGCACAATCAAAAACGCCAGTGCAATCAGCACCAGAATCAGGGTGGAAATCCAAAATAACGTCATTTTTTCACCTTGTTATCACCAGCCTGACTGCTGTTGTCTGCCTGTTGCTCCATTTCCTCAAGCAGTGCATTCAGACGTGCCGACTCTGCTGCATCCATGGTTTTCGTACCTGCGACGCCGCGTCGGGAACGGTAAACCAGCACACTGGCCCCGATCAGCAAAAAACACAGCGGTCCCAGCCAGAGAATCAACGTGGAAGGCATGACAGGTGGATTATATGTTACGAAGTTACCGTAGCGGGCAATCATATAATCAATGATTTCCTGCTTTGATTTCCCCTGTTCCAGCAATTCGAACACTTTCTGACGCATATCTTTCGCCAGCTCGGCGTTCGAATCTGCAATATTGTTGTTCTGACACTTCGGACAACGAAGCGTTGCTGTCAGATCCTGAAAGGCCACTTCCTGCTCATGCGACTTGAACTCATACACATCAATAGCGGCCTGTGCAGGCAGGCAGACTGAAAGCCAGCCAGCAATGCTCAGTGCAACCGCTGCAATCCAGTGTTTCATCCTTTCGCTTCCTCCTGCAGTCGCTCGTAGATAGGCTTCAGGGTACTTTCCCAGTTTTGCGGATTCACATCCCCCACATGGCGATAGCGGATGATCCCTTTGGCATCAATCAGGAATGTCTCCGGGGCGCCGTAAACCCCCAGGTCCATTCCCAGCATCCCATTGCCGTCGAACAGGCTGTGCATATAAGGATTGCCCAAGTCATCCAGCCAGCGGATGGCTTTTTGTCGCTCATCCTTATAATTCAGGCCAATAATTTTAACGCCCTGACTGGCCAGCTGATTGAGATACTGATGCTCTGCATAGCAGGTCGGACACCAGGTTGCCCACACATTCAGCAGCAGCGGCTCCCCATGGAAAATGTCCTGCTGGTACAACGTGTCAGCGTTCGCTAAATCTTCCAGACGAAAAGCCGGAACAGGCTTCCCGACCAGGACGGATTCCAGGCGGGTCGGATCATCGCCGTCCGCATTGCGGGTCAGCTGCTCCATAAACACAGCCACCAGCGCGATAAAAATCACAAACGGGATAAAGAGCAGTTTCTTGTTCATCCATTCACCTCCGCCTGAGATACAGCAACATGTTCCTCAGCTTGCTCTGTTTTTTTGAAACGCTGACGGAATCGGTAGCGCTTATCGCTGATTGCCATTGCGCCACCCAGCGCCATCAAAATGGCACCGGCCCACAGCCAGTTCACAAATGGCTTGTAATATATCCGGACCGCCCAGGCGCCATCATTCAGCTCCTCGCCCAATGCCACATAAAGATCGCGGGTCACACCACTGTCGATGGCCGCTTCTGTCATCATCGAGCCAGCCACAGTATAGAATCGCTTCTCGGCATGCAGTTCAGTGATAAATTTACCGTTGGCTGTCACCACAAAGTCGCCGATGAAACCATCGTAGTTCGGCCCTTCCACATTGCGCAGACCGGCCAGACGGAAATCAAACCCTTCCACATTCACAGACTGACCCGGAGACAAGCGCACATCACGTTCCAGATCATAATTCGACACCAGTGTAATCCCGATCAGGGTGATCGCCAGTCCGAGATGACCCAGCACCATCGCCCAGTGACTGCGGCCCAGTTTACCCAGACCGACCATCAGTGGATGCCGGTGTGTGGCGCGCTCATACAGCTCATAGCCCTGCAAAATGATGATCCAGAATGCCATCACCAGCCCCAGAACAGCCAGCGGCTGGATCGGGTCCGGACGCAGCCAGAGCACCAGCAGGGACAACGGCAGTGTGATCAGCGCAGAAATGATCAGCGGACGACGGATATTGGCAAAATTCTCTCGCTTCCAGCGGACCAGCGGCCCGATTCCAAGGAAAAACGCAAAAGGAATCATCAGCCAGGTAAACAGTGTGTTGAAGAACGGTACACCAATCGAGACAGAACCCAACCCGATTTGCTTGTGCACCAGCGGCAGCAATGTCCCAATCAGGACCACCAGTAACCCCGTGACCAGCAACAGGTTGTTTGCCAGCAGGAAATTCTCGCGTGAGAACAAGCTGAAGCTGCCGTGGGAACGGATCTGCGCACCTCGCAACGCGTACAGCAACAGGGATCCGCCAATCACGACAACCAGGAAGCCCAGTATAAACATTCCGCGTGCCGGGTCAGAAGCAAACGCATGTACGGAAACCAGAACACCGGAGCGAACCAGGAAAGTACCGAGCAGACTCAGTGAAAAGGCCGAAATCGCCAGCAGGACCGTCCAGGCTTTAAAGGTTCCCCGTTTCTCCGTGACTGCCAGTGAGTGCATCAACGCTGTCCCGGCCAGCCATGGCATGAAAGATGCGTTTTCAACCGGATCCCAGAACCACCAGCCGCCCCAGCCGAGCTCATAATAAGCCCACCAGGAACCCAGCGCGATTCCCAAAGTCAGAAACGACCAGGCGGCAATTGTCCAGGGACGCGACCAGCGAGCCCAGGCCGTATCCAGTCGTCCGGTCATCAGTGAAGCAATTGCAAATGCAAAAGCGACCGAGAAACCCACATAACCCATATACAGCATCGGCGGGTGAATAATCAGCCCCGGGTCCTGAAGCAGCGGATTCAGATCACGGCCATCTACCGGGAAATAAGGCAGGGTACGGAGGAAAGGATTGGAGGTCAGAATAATAAACAGCAGGAAACCGACGGAAATCATCCCCATGACGGCAAGCACCCGGGCCACAGATTCCTGCGGCATCCCGCGGCTGAATGTTGCAACTGCGGCCGCCCAGGTCGCCTGAATCAGCACCCACAGCAGAAGAGAGCCTTCATGCGCTCCCCATACTGCCGTAATCCGATAGTACCAGGGCAGATTACTGTTGGAGTTGCTGGCCACATATGTCAGCGTAAAGTCGTTGCTGTAAAAGGCCCAGGCCAGTAAAACAAATGACAACAGCAACATCACAAAGACGCCGTAAGTCAGAGGCCTTGCCAGACGCATCAGTACCGGATTTCCCTGATGAGCACCGTATAAAGGATAAAAGCTGACCAGGAGCGATAACCCCAGCGCCAGGATCAGGCTGAACTGCCCTAACTCTGCAATCATTGCACACTACCTTGTTTTTGTTGGTCGGTGTATTCCAGCGGCTTGTGGTTTTTCTGCATGGCTTCCGCAACTTCCGGCGGCATGTATTCCTCATCATGCTTCGCCAGCACTTCATGGGCCTCTACCGTCGTTGCATCCACCAGAACACCCTGAGCAACAATGCCCTGCCCTTCACGGAACAGATCAGGCAGAATACCGTCATAACGGACAGTCACTTCAGGACCGACATCAGCTACCCGAAAGCTGACCTGCAGTGAGCTCGGGTCACGCGAAACCGAACCTTTGACCACCATGCCACCAATGCGCAGACGCTGACCCACTTCAGGCTTTGTCCCATCCGACTTACCCTGCACCAGTTCAGTTGGCGTGTAAAACAAATCCATATTCTGGTTCATGGCATACAGAACCAGGCCAACCGTCACACCCAGTCCAGCGAGCAGGGCAATGACAACAGTCAGGCGTTTTTTACGTCTTGGGTTCATAGCGTATTCTCCAGCTTCTCAGCAGCTTTAATGCGGTGCTCACGGGCTATTTTATTTTTGATTTCAGCTGCCAGATGACGACTTTGGCTGACACTGCGCCAGAGCAGAATCAGCAGAGATAAAGCAGAAATACCATAAGCAGTCCAGACATATCCGGCATACCCGCCCATAGCAAAAAATTCACGGATGGATTCAAAATGCATACTCACCTCACTGCATCAACTGGCGTACCCAGGGACGGTGGCTTTCCCTGAGCAAAATTTCATTTCGCAGGCGAATCAGTGTCACTGCGCCAAAGAAACAGGCAAAACCGACAATATTCAGCAGCAGAGGCCATAGCATACGACTGTCAATGGAGGGCTTGGCAAACTTTGTAATGGTCGCGCCCTGATGCAGGGTATTCCACCACTCCACTGAGAAATGAATAATCGGCAGATTAATCACCCCGACGATGGCCAGAATCCCCGCCGCTTTCGCCGCCGTTTTCTGATCATCAAAGGCGTTATAAAGCGCAATGACGCCCAGGAACAAAAACAGCAGAATCAGTTCAGAGGTCAGTCTGGCATCCCAGACCCACCAGGCGCCCCACATCGGTTTACCCCAGATGGCGCCGGTCACCAGTGCAATAAATGTGAAAACAGCGCCAATCGGTGCCATCGCTGCAGCAGCCATATCAGACAGACGAACCTGCCAGACCAGCCCGATAAAGGCAGCAACAGCCATCCAGAGATAAGCGCCCATCGACCAGATAGCTGCCGGGACGTGCAGGTAAATAATCCGGAAACTGTCGCCCTGCTGGTAATCAGCAGGTGCAAAAGCCAGCCCCCAGATCGAACCGATCGTCAGGCTGAGTAAAGACAAGACTGCAAACCAGGGCAGCAGAGTGCCGCACAGTTGGTAGCATTTTTCAGCTTTAGCGTAGGGATGTAACCACTTCCACATCTTTCAATACTCTATGATGATAATAATTATTGCTTCCAAGCTTTTTTGGTCAGTTCACACTAACCCGCAGCGAAACTGCGATGGCAAATGGCGCCAGTGTCGCCGCACCTGCCAGCATCGCGCCCATCAGGGCCAGCTGCCCCTGATAGCCCATTCCCAAAGACGCGGCTTCTATTGCAGAGGTCGCAAAGATTAGCACGGGAATGAATAACGGCAGGATGAGCAAGCTCAATAATACCCCACCTTTGCGTAATCCAACCGTGAGTGCAACCCCTATCGCCCCCAGAAAACTCAGGGTCGGCGTGCCGATCAGCAGCGTCAGGACCACAGCCTGCCAAGTAGACCAGTCCAGCGACAATAAAATTGCCAGCAACGGACTGATTAATAACAATGGCAAGCCGGTCAGCACCCAGTGAGCAATCACTTTTGCCAGCGCCAGGACAGGTAAAGGCGTTGGCATGAGCATCATTTGCTCCAGGGATCCATCAACAAAATCATCACGGAATAAGCGCTCCAGCGACAGCAGTGCAGCCAGCAAAGCAGCCACCCAAATAATGCCGGGCGCAATTCGTGCTAACAGGTTCGGCTCAGGCCCGATCCCCAGCGGAAACAGCGTGATGACAATAATAAAAAACCACAGCGGGTTAAACACATCTGCCTGACGACGAAAAGCGATCAGCAATTCTCGCCGGATGACCTGATACATCGAAGACAACATTCTACAGCGCCTGCCCCAAGGTAATTTTGCGCAGACGATCCTGCGAGGAAAACATATCCTGATGCGTGGTCAGCATTACAGTACCCCCACGTTCAGTATGGGACACAAACAGCTGTTCCAGCACTTTTACTCCATGTTTATCAATCGCGGTCAGGGGCTCATCCAGAATCCACAACGGATGATTACTCAGCCAGAGCCTTGCCAGCGCCACACGTCGTTGCTGACCTGCAGAAAGCTGACCCGCAGGCACATCTTCACGGCCCGCCAGACCGACATGCGCCAGCGCTTGCCAGATCGCATCCTCACCCTGCACTTTAGCCTGCCCCGTCAGTGCCTCGTTGTGACGGAGCTCATGCATTGCCTGAAAAAAAGTCAGGTTTTCGTAAGCCGTTAATTCGCGCTTCACCCCAGTTTGATGTCCCAAAAACAACATCTGGCTATGATACTCTTCACGGACATGGACTATCTTGTTATCGTGCCAGTAAACGTCACCGGCATCCGGCTGTCCCAGCCCGGCGATAATGCGTAACAACGTGGTTTTACCTGCACCGTTGCGACCTTCAATCTGAACCAGTTCGCCGGGAGTGACAGAAAAATGAAGATCATCGAACAGCACACGTTCATCGCGGGTACAGCTCAATCCGTTCACTGACAACATAGTGATGCGTCATCCTGAGTGTGTTAAATCATCCCCGGATAATATCACAGCGACGAATATCTTTGTTAGTTTCAGGCTGTTATCAATCCGGTAGCAAGGTAAGTAAATGTGACCTCTATATCTCAAACTTCGGCTTATCAGACAGCCATCAACAATACGTCGCGGACAGCAGAATCTCAGGCAACCGGGACCGTAACCCAGACGGCCTCGCCCCAGCAGACCGGTGCGACTTTATTCCAATCCGGGAATCAGATCAGCCAACTTTCACACTTGTTAACACAACTTCAAGTGTTGCAACGATTATTCGGCAATCTCCCCCCGAACCTCAGCACACAGGGGTCCCCGGTTGCACAATGGCTGACGCAGTTAGTGCTGCCTCAGTCTCCGGCGGAGATTGTCCGGTGGCTGCAGCAGGGGGCCGGCAAAGACAGCCTGAAGGCGCTGGTGACTCAGTTGTCTCAGCCGGACAGCCCGCTGGCGAAACTGCTGGCCAGCTTACCAGACAACGTCCAGAGTGAGCTCAAAGCACTGATCCGCCTGGCTGCCGAGCAGAGAATTGCCGGCAATCCGGTCGGACGCGATGAAAACACCCCCTTTATTCTCCATCTGCCTCAGGCGAACGGGCGTGAGATCCGGCTCAGTGTGCAATCCAGAGACACGCAGTCAAAAACTACCAAAAAGCGCCCGGGCCGCAGTTGGGTCGTCACGCTGGGCTTGCCCGTTGGCGAGCAGGACAGCCTGCAGGCAACGGCTATCTGGCAGGATGAAAAACTCAGCCTGAGCTTTGACAGTGCCCAACCTGCAGTTTTGCAACACGCGGAATCTTTATCACCTCAGCTGACCCGTCGCCTCAAAGATCTGGAAATCAAATGCGAAGCGGTCTCTTTCCGACTCACTCCGGTTGCTGAGGACAACGACCCGATCATGGCCCCGCAATGCGGCATCAGGATAAGCGTATGAATAAAAAACAAAACAGCGCCATCGCGTTAAGTTACGACGGCTATGAAACGCCTTACGTTGCTGCCAAAGGCTATGATGACTGGGCAAAAGAAATTATTGAGCAGGTGAAAGCTCAAGGCGGCTTAATTCATCAGGATCCGGTACTGGCCGAGTATCTGAACCGACTGGAGGTGGGCGATGATATTCCACCGGCCCTCTTTGTGGTAATTGCAGAACTGATTGCGTTTTCCTGGGTCCTGAACGGAAAAACCCCTCCCGGATGGGAAGGGTATCAACCTGTGAATGAAACAGCATGAAGCTCGGAAGTGACAGGCATCCGGGATGCCTGTTTAACGACGGCGCTTACTCATGCGTTGCTGTAAGCGAAGTAACAACTCAGCTTCAGCCTTTGGCAGATCACATTCTTCCATGAGCTCATTCACGTCAGCCCCCAGCTCAACCATTTTACTGGCGCGACTGTACAAACGGCCCTCAGGATCCTGCATGGCCATTTCTCCCTGACGTTCAGACAATTCATCCTGCTGACGTGCCAGATCAGCCATTTTATTGCTCATGGCGATTGCGCCGGCACGCAGTTCATGGAACTGTTTGGTTAAGCTTTCTTGCTGCTGTCTGGCTGTTTTCAGTAACAATTCAGCCGCAGAAAACTTCGATTCAAGTTCCTGACGTGCTTTTCGTTCACGCTTGACCAGCACAACAGCAATTACAACCGCCAGCAAAGAAACAGCCAGCGGCAGCCATTTAAGCAACAGTTCTGGCATCACAGGTACGCCATCTCATCCCATTCTTCATCAGACAGGAGCTTATTCAAATCAACCAGAATCAGTAATTGGTCATCTCGGTTGCTGACGCCCTGAATAAACTTGGCGCTTTCATCAGTGCCCACGCTTGGTGTGCTGTCAATTTCAGAGCTGCGCAGGTAAACCACTTCCGCAACACTGTCGACCAGAATACCAATGACCTGTTTTTCAGCTTCAATGATCACGATCCGGGTATTATCCGAAATATCTCCTGGTGTCAGGCCGAAACGGGCACGGGTATCAATCACTGTCACGACATTGCCGCGCAGGTTGATAATACCCAACACATAATCCGGAGCGCCCGGAACCGGTGCAATTTCGGTGTAACGCAGAACTTCACGGACCTGCATTACATTAATACCGTAGGTTTCTTCTTCCAGCTGGAAAGTGACCCACTGTAATACCTGGTCGTGACTGTCTTCTTTTTGAATTTCGGCAACATTTACCTGCGACATGCTGTTTCCTCTCCGGCCTTTGTCACACAATACTGTTCACGTCTAAACCCGCTTTCAGCATAGAAATGAGTTCGTTGACATGAATTAAAGCACACATTTTCTCTTTCACCATACCCGCCAGCCAGGGCCGTTTGCCTGCCTTTTCACGCCAGCGAACACTATGTTTTGTCAGGGTTTCTGTTCCGTGAAGTTGATCACAGGCCAGCCCCCATTTACTTTCACCCAACATCACCACATACCGGTAGTTTTCCCGGTGGTCATCGTTGTGTATGGATTCAGGCATGACCCAGCGTGCTGTGTCGACCACATCCAACTTACGGTGCTGCTCAGACTGCAACCCCATATACCAGCTCGGGCGACCAATCAGGTGACTCAATTCACCTAATTGATGAATTCCGCCCAGTTCTGTCAGTGACACCGCGAACGTCACGCCATTCACGGAGAAAAACAATGCCTGAAACTCAGACTGACCACTGGATGCCGGCAATTCCCAGGACGGCGGCGGTGGTTCTGAGGTCAATTCAGGTTCAGGCTCTGCCGTCGTTTCCGGGACCGGCTCAAAATCCGGCGCTGTCACCTGAGTTTCTTCCGGAACAGATAGTTCTTCGACGGCCACATCATTAAGGATGTCCGTCTCAGCAGAAGTGACAACTATTTCCTCTTCAGGCTGAGAGCTGGTTTCCATAACCGGGCGCGAAACTTCCGGTTCGGTCACGGATGGGGCCTCTGCCACTTTCGGCAGGGTCTGCATCAGCCAAAAATCATCTTCCGGCTCTGCATAAGGCGCAATCGCAGGCTCCGGCTCCTGGAATATGAGCGAAGCTGGTTCCGGTAAGGGCTCCGGAAAAATATCTTCAACCGTTTCCGTAATTGACGTTTGGAACGCTTTCTGAGCCGATTCCTGCAGCATTTCACTGTCTTCAAACCAACCGGGCGCATTCAGTCCGGTTTCAACCGGCTCTGCACCGTCCTGCTGTTCCAGTGCCGCCAACTGATGCTGCTCTGCCACCCAGGCTTCACTCTCGGAGATCACCTGTGCCTGCATGGCTGACATCTGATCCAGCAAACGCTGTAACTGGTCTAAGTCAGCCTTACTGCGAGGCGGTGTAAACCTGACCTCAGGAACACGGAGCTCCGGTTCCTCATCCGCAATACCGGATAGAGATGACGCCGGTACGGGTGATGGAATAGGTGTCGCCATCGCCCGCAAAGACGGCGGTTCAGCCCCGACAGCGGTCAGCGAACCCTCTGAATCGGCAGATTCATCCAGCAAGTTGAAATCAAATGGCTGATGAACTGCGGTTTGTGCAGCCATATCCGCCAGTACTTCAACCGGCTCCTCTTCCTGAAGCTCTGCTTGAAGCTCTTCCTGCGGCTCTTCGTGAACCGACTCTGTTGCCAGCTCAGAAACCATTTGAGGTGCATCATCAGGCGTGACATCTTCACTCTCCTGATGCGCCGGGGCAGCCAGCTCCGCAGAATCCGGGTCTGTCAATACGTCATCAGGCTGCTGGGAATCATCCAGCAGCCCGAAAAAATAATCATCGAGTGCCTGTTCACTGGACAGCTTGAAGTTATCGTTCATCTTGACGAAGCCGCTCCAGGTAATTCAAAAGTGTTTTGTAGGCATAGACGCCACGTGAACCGCGTGCATACAAAGACGGTGGCATGTGCTTGATACTGGCATCACGGAACTTGGTATCAATCGGTACCGCCGAGGCCCAGACCTGATTCGCGTAGCGCACTTTCAGTTCCTGCAGGGTCTCAAGCGACGCCCGGGTCCGCTTGTCATACATGGTCGGCACAATGGTGACTTTGAAATCACTCGGACGGGACTTTTGCATGATCTGCAGCGTTCGCATCATACGTTCCAGACCTTTCATGGCCAGAAACTCCGTCTGTACCGGGATAAGGATGCGATCGCTGGCCGCCAGCGCATTGACCATCATCACCCCAAGAATGGGCGGACAGTCAATCAGCACGTAGTCATACTCTTCATTCAGGCATTGCAGCGCCTTTTTCAGGATCAGTCCCATCCCGCTTCGGGTCCCCATCACCCGATCCAGTGTTGCCAGTGACATATGGGCCGGCAGCAGATGAATGTGCTTATACCGGGTCTCCAGTACCATCGGTTTGACTGTATCACGGTTGATGGTCGACAGCTGGAATAGGTCAAACAGGCTGGCATCAAGACGATCAGCATCAAAATTAAAGTAAGTGGTCAGAGACGAGTGCGGATCGGTATCCACCAGTAGCACCCGTTTGTTCCGCTCACTTAACAAGCCCGCCAGACTGACAGTTGTCGTGGTTTTACCCACACCGCCTTTCTGATTGGCAATACTCCAGACTACCACACCCGCTCCTTAAGCTAAGCCGACCTCAATCAGAATACGCTCAGCAATTCGATCTAACGGTAAATCCTCGGAAGAGATTCCTGCTTTCGCCACTGCCTGCGGCATCCCGTATACCACGCAGCTTTCTTCATCCTGCGCCCATACCGTTGCACCCGCAGATTTCAGCATGCGAGAGCCGTCCCGGCCATCTGCACCCATCCCGGTCAGGATCATCGACAGTACTTTGTCGTGATAAACCTTGGCTGCTGAACCAAAAGTCACATCCACACATGGCTTGTAGTTCATGCGATCGCCGCCATCAATAATTCGCAGGCGGCCATTGCCCGGACGGCCTTCCAGCATCATCTGCTTCCCGCCAGGAGCCAGATACGCAGTTCCGGCACGCAGCACATCGCCATCTTCAGCTTCTTTCACGCTGATCTTACACAGATTGTTCAAGCGAGCAGCAAAGGCCGCGGTAAAGGTCGCTGGCATGTGCTGGACCAGTACAATCGGGTAAGGAAAATTAGCTGGTAACTGAGTCAGAATTTTTTGCAGCGCAACCGGACCACCCGTTGATGTTCCGATAGCCATCAGCTGATAAGACTTGCCTGTCGCCTTGAAACGAGCGGCAGGACGAGCTGGTGCTGAACGGGTCTGCGTTGTCGCAGACGCAGTACTGAGCGTCGTACGCGCGGTGGTCAGCGGACGACTTGTCGCCGCTGTGGTCGTGCTGACTGCCGGACGAGCCGGTACTCTCATAAACAAACGCTTACGGGCCAGTTCACCCACACGCTTTTGCAGCAGTGACACCGCCTCATCTTTATTTCGGGCAATGTCTTCAAATTTTTTCGGCAGAAAATCCAGTGCCCCGGCATCCAGCGCATCCAGTGTCGCCTTTGCCCCTTCGTGAGTCAGAGAAGAGAACATCAAAATCGGCGTCGGGTTGGTTTTCATGATTTCGCGCACTGCGGTGATACCATCCATCACAGGCATTTCGATATCCATCGTGATGACATCCGGCTTTAAAGTCCGCGCTTTTTCAACGGCTTCCTTACCGTTGACAGCATCGCCAATCACTTCCAGACGCGGATCCGCATTGATAATTTCACTCACCCGGCGGCGGAAAAAACTGGAGTCGTCCACCACCAAAACTTTTACAGCCATTTTATTTCATTCCGTATGCAATCAGGCACGAATGATCAGGGGCTGTGCGCCCCTGTTGATTGTTATTATCTGCGGCCTGCGTAATGTTTCAGAAGGTTTGGCACATCAAGAATCAGGGCAATATGACCATCACTGGTGATGGTTGCGCCTGCCATACCCGGCGTACCTTGCAATAGCTCATCCAGCGGCTTGATCACCACCTCTTCCTGACCAATCAGAGTATCGACCACGAAGCCCATGCGCTGATGACCAATCTGTACAATCACCACATGACCCAGCTGACGGTCGCGCTTCTCTACACGATGGCCAATCAGCCAGTCCTGCAGATAGAAAAGCGGAATGGCCTTATCGCGTACGATAATGGTCAATTGCCCGTCCACCACGTTGGTCTTGCCGAGATCCAGATGGAAAATTTCATTCACACTTGCCAGCGGCAGCGCAAACGGCTGGTCAGCAACACCGACCATCAGGGTTGGCAAAATCGCCAGCGTCAACGGCACTTTAATATCAATGCGCGTGCCTTTACCCAGGTTCGAATCAATATGGATGGAGCCATTCAACTGGCTGATACCAGTTTTCACTACGTCCATACCCACGCCCCGGCCGGAGATATCTGAAATCTCTTTCTTGGTCGAGAACCCTGGCGCAAAGATCAGGTTGTAACATTCGCTGTCAGACAACCGGGCTGCCGCATCAACGTCCATCACACCGCGTTCAACAGCGATCTGGCGCAGACGATCCGGGTCCATACCGCCACCATCATCTTCGATGGTCAGCAGGATATGATCCCCTTCCTGTGCTGCCGACAGCAGGACAGTACCGATTCGTGACTTACCGGCTTTCTCGCGGACATCGGGCATTTCAATCCCGTGGTCAACTGAGTTACGCACCAGGTGAATCAGCGGATCTGCCAGTGCTTCCACCAGGTTTTTATCCAAATCTGTCTCTTCACCGCGCATTTCAAGCACAATTTCTTTTTTCAGGCTACGGGCCAGATCGCGAACTACGCGCGGGAAGCGACCGAACACTTTCTTGATCGGCTGCATGCGGGTTTTCATCACCGCACCCTGCAGATCAGCCGTCACCACATCCAGATTGGCAACCGCTTTCGACATTTCTTCGTCGTTGCTGTTCTGCCCCAGACTGATGAGACGGTTACGAACCAGCACCAGTTCACCCACCATATTCATGATGGTATCCAGAGTCGACGTATCGACGCGAACCGTTGCCTCTGCCTGTGGTTTGCTCTTTTCTTTCAGCGCAGTAGTTTTCCGCTCAGCCAAAGGCTGCGGTTTTTCTGCCACTGGAGGTGTAACCGGCTTCGGCTCTGCTTTCGGGGCCAGAGCAGATGCAGGTTTGGTCGCAATGGCCAGCTCTTCGTCAGAAGGCCCTTTACCGGAGCCATGCAGTTCATCCAGTAAACGTTCAAATTCATCGTCCGTCATCAGATCGCTGTCGCCTGACGCACTGACTTTCGTTTCAGGCACAACCGCCTGCGGCGCTGCGGCGGCGACTTCGTCGCCCGGCCCTTTTCCGACACCGTGGAGCTCGTCTAACAAACGCTCGAACTCGTCGTCTGTAATATCACCGTTGTCGATATCCGTCGACACCGGTTGTGTCGGTGCTTTCACTTCTGTCGCTGCCGCGCTCGGGCCAGCCCCGGAGCCATGCAGCTCATCCAGTAAACGTTCAAACTCGTCCTGGGTAATTTCGTCGACAGAATTTCCGGCAATCGCAGATTGATTCGGATCGGCCTTCGGTGCTACTTCCTGGACTGGGGCTGCGGCGGCAACAGGCTCTGAAACCGTCTCAGCTGCCAGTTCTTCCGGGCCTGGTGGCTGACTGTAGTAATGCAGCGCATCCAGCAGGCTTTGCTCTGCAGAATCGATCGGTTCACGATCCTGCAGCTGAGAAAACATCACATTAATTGTATCTAACGCCTGAAGGATGACATCCATCAGCTCAGACGTGACCGTTCGCTTACCCGTACGCAACAGGTCAAAAATATTCTCGGCGCCGTGACAGGCATCAACCAAAGGTGTCACCGCCAAAAATCCGGCACCACCTTTTACCGTGTGGAAACCGCGAAAAATCGCGTTCAGCAGGTCGGAATCTTCCGGACGACGTTCCAGGTCAACCAGCTGCTCAGAAAGTAACTCCAGAATTTCCCCTGCTTCGATTAAAAAGTCCTGCAGGATATCTTCATCTAAATCAAAGCTCATAAGCTTCCCCTAAAATCCAAGGCTTGATAGCAGATCATCAACATCATCTTGAGTAGACATCACGTCGGTACGTCCGGCAGTGTTGATAATCGGCCCTTCCGGAGAGAGTGGCTGTTGTTTTTGATTGGTGTCAGCGATGCCTTCATTTTGGTCAATCCCGGCTGCTCTCAGAATTTCGACCAGTTGATGCTCCACTTCATGAACAAGTTCAATAACCCGGCGTATCACCTGGCCAGTCAAATCCTGGAAGTCCTGCGCCATCAAAATCTCAGTCAGGTGCTGGTGCAGCTGCTGGCTGTCCCCTTCCACCTGAATCAGAAGCGCATCAATTGCATGACAAAGCGATTTAAATTCACTCAGCGTGATGTCGCCATGCATTAATCGCTGCCATTGGGGTTTCACTTGCAACAGGCGCTCCTGCAATAAATCAGCAATTGGCAGAGTGCCTTCAAC
The DNA here is from genome assembly GCF_054600795.1 of Photobacterium sp. R1. Classification (NCBI taxonomy): domain Bacteria; kingdom Pseudomonadati; phylum Pseudomonadota; class Gammaproteobacteria; order Vibrionales; family Vibrionaceae; genus Photobacterium; species Photobacterium sp. R1. The sequence continues at coordinate 147,608 of NZ_BAAHZP010000001.1, read as the reverse complement.
TGCATCCATTGTTTTGTTAGCAGCTTCTTCTGTTTTATCGATCACATAAGTCAGACGACCACGTGCATCAGGAATGTCCGTGGTTGCCAAATCGGCAATCCGGGGGTCCAGGCGAAAGTTTCGCAGTGAATCATGTAATTGACGGGTCAGCTTACCCACTTCCATATACATGGGATCTCTGCAATCCGTCACCATGCTCCGGAACAGCTCATTGGCTTCCGCCCGCTGGTTCGTCTCCAGCAGGTTTACCAGCTCTCTCGCCTGTTCAAGTGAAATCATATGTGTCTACCCTTGTTCGCGTCAGACTGACGGCATCACTGCATACGTTCGAAAATCTTATCCAGTTTTTCTTTCAACGTGGCAGCGGTAAACGGCTTCACGATGTAGCCATTCACACCGGCCTGTGCCGCTTCGATGATCTGCTCACGCTTTGCTTCTGCAGTAATCATCAGCACTGGTAAGTGTTTCAGGTTTGCATCCGCACGAATTTGCTTGAGAAGATCAATGCCCTGCATTCCTGGCATGTTCCAGTCGGTGACCACGAAATCGAAGTCGCCCTTCTTCAACATTGGTAACGCTGTCAATCCGTCATCCGCTTCCTGGGTGTTGTTAAAGCCCAGATCACGCAGCAGGTTTTTGACAATACGGCGCATTGTTGAAAAGTCGTCAACAATGAGGATTTTCATATTTTTGTTCAAAGTTGCCTCCACTGAGGTCACAGTGTTTTCTTCTAAATCGTGTGTTTATGAAGCAGTCCAAGCGGAGAGCTTGGCCCGCAAACGTTGCATTGCCTGACTGTGAATCTGGCAAATACGGGATTCACTGACACCTAAAACGGCACCAATTTCTTTGAGGTTAAGTTCCTCGTCGTAATACAACGACAACACCAGTGCTTCCCTTTCAGGTAATGTCCGGATAGCGCCGGCAAGTGCCTGGCGAAAACTGCCATCCGCGACATCCTGAAAAGGCAGGTTTTCTGCCATTGAATCTTCGGTTGCTACCGTATCTTCAGAGACACCGAGGTCGTCCATACCCACTAGGCGACCACAATTAACATCATTTAATGCCTGATGGTACTGTTCCAGTGTCATTTCGAGATATTCAGCAATTTCCTGATCATTAGGGTCACGGCCGAAGCTGTGCTCTAACTGTGCAATGGCTTCTGATATCCGTCGGCTGTTCTTGTAGACCGAACGGGGAACCCAGTCACCACGCCGGATATCATCCAGCATGGCTCCTCGAATACGTATACCGGCAAAGGTTTCAAAACTGGCCCCTTTGCTGGGGTCATAATTCTGTTGTGCTTCCAGCAAACCAATCATGCCAGCCTGGATCAGGTCTTCCAGCTGCACGTTGGGCGGTAATCTTGCCATCAGGTGATGCGCGATACGCTTCACCAGTGACGAATACCGCTCAACAAATGCATGGGGTGTTTCCTGATATCGGCCGTATGTCAGTGCTTTACTCACCCAGAGGTACCTCTTCAGGTGTTGGTTTAACTAATAACTTTTCGACAAAAAATTCCAGATGTCCGCCCGGATTATTTGGCACAGGCCAGGTCAGCGCTTTATTGGCAAGCGTGGTCAGTGCCAGAGCAGCCGGACTGCGCGGAAAGGCTTCCACGACAACTTTTTGACGCTTGATTGACTGACGAACCCGGTCGTCGAGCGGAATGCAGGCAACCAGCTCCAGGTTTGCCTGAAGGAAACGTTCCGTCACCCGGGTAAGCTTGGCAAACAGCTCACGACCTTCGCGATAACTGCGCACCATGTTGGCGACAATTTTGAACCGCTGGACATGATATTCACGGTTCAGAATTTTAATCAGCGCATAAGCATCTGTAATGGAAGTCGGTTCATCACAGACTACAACTAGTACATCCTGCGCTGCGCCAGCAAAACTCAGTACCATATCTGAGATCCCGGCAGCAGTATCCACCAGCAGAACGTCAATTTCATCTTCCAGTGTCGCAAACGCACGGATCAGCCCGATATGCTGCGCACTGGTCAGTTCCGCCATATTCTGCGTTCCGGAAGAGGCCGGTACGATTTTGACGCCGTACGGGCCTTCAATGATGATGTCCTGTAAATCGCATACACCGGACAGCACGTGAGACAGGTTTCGACCCGCACGCAGACCCAGCATCACATCCACATTGGCCAGCCCGAGATCGGCATCCAGAACCATCACCCGCTTCCCCTGACGGCCCATTGCGAGCGCCATATTCAGCGTGATGTTCGTTTTGCCGACCCCGCCCTTACCACCGCTGACGGTGATCACTTTGGTTGTGGCCAATTTTGTCATACGGCGCAAACCGCTTGCTTGATCGTGCATCATTTTCTCAATCATAAATGTCCGCCCCCTGGCTCTCTGCACTATCGCTGTTCCAGAAGTGGGGTTGCTGGCCCATATCGTTTTCCAGCAATTCATTGGCACGGTTCACCAGGAAGCGGCCTGTCGCGACTTTAATGTCTTCAGGTACACGCTGTCCGTCAGCCAGATAAGCAATTGGCAAAGCACTGTCCAGTGTTACGCTGATCACTTCTCCCAAACTGAGTGTTTCATCCAGTTTGGTCAACACGCAGCCCGATAACGGGATACGACGGAAGTGCTCAATGGTTTCGTGCAATACGCGGCGCTGGGAGGTCGCCGGCAATACCAGAAAACTACGGATATGAGAGCCACTATTGTGCATCAGGGTATCCAGCTGCTCCTGCAGGCGCAGATCCCTTTGTCCCATCCCGGCTGTATCCAGCAGGACAAGACGACGATGCCGTAACTGGTGAAGTATATCGGCCAGTTCCTCGGCATCTTTAGCAACTCTTACCGGACAGCCGAGAATTCGTCCGTAAGTGGCCAGTTGCTCGTGGGCACCAATCCGGTAAGTATCCGTTGTAACCAGGGCGATTTCATCCGGTCCGAAGTCCATGGCAGCCCGGGCGGCCAGTTTCGCGATGGTGGTGGTTTTCCCCACCCCGGTCGGACCCAGCAGAGCGACCACACCACCGGTTTCGAGGATGCAGTCATCTGTCGTAATAATTTGATCGGACAATAATTGAAGCAGGGAGCTCCATGCCTTATGCGGCGCCACATCCTCAGGGATGTAACAGGCCAGCTGATCCGCAAGTTCTGCAGACAGCCCCATTTTTTCCAGGCGCTTAATCATCATCGCCCGCATCGGCTCACGGCGCTCAACTTCCTGCCACATCAGACCCGACAGCTGGTGCTCCAGCAAGCGGCGAATCGAAGCCATCTCTGAGCGCATCGCGTCCAGCTCGTCATCCCGGCGGGATGAGCGCGCTTCATAACGGGTTGGGTCCAGACGGTTCTGGGCATAGCCGTTGGCAGTGCTCTCTGGCTGCGACGCATATCGTCCGCCCGCATGGCTGGCAGATTCAGCGTCATTGTTCTGACGATAACTGTCGTAACCGTTACTGCGCTGCGGTTGACGCCCCCCGGCACCATAAGGATGCTGCGACTTGCGACGATCGCTTCCGTAACCGTTCGTCTCGGCCTTGGCACGTTTCGAAAAGTCATATCCCTGACGTTCATCGGCCTGAGCCAGGTGTTTCGACTGGCGTTGCAACAACGCGGACAGCGAGTCGACTTCCGTATCCTGTTCCTGAGAGTAATTCTGCAGCACCTTGGCAAAGCGGCCGCCAGCAGCATTCTGCAGCTGAACTTTATCATCAGCGAGCTTACGTCTGGCCTCACCAAAGCGCTCTGCCAGTGCATCACGTGCAGGCTGTGACGGTGATGGTACCGGCGCTTCCGCCGTATCATTATCGACGGCTGCGACAATCTCCACGCCACCGGTCACTTTCTTATTTGACATGATCACTGCATTCGCCCCGAGCTGTTCCTTCACTTCGCTCAGTGCAGTTCGCATGTCCTTGGCAAAAAATCGTTTAATTTTCAATTTTGTCTTCCCATCCGGTGACGGATTACCCTGCGCGTTGCAGCTGACTCAGTCAGCCAGTGACACCTAATTACCCACAGCATTCACAATTCGGATCTGCTTCTCATCCGGAATTTCCTGGTACGAGAGCACCCGAAGTGTCGGGATGGTGTTTTTCACAAATTTCGCCAGCGTGCCTCGCAGTACCCCTGAGGTCAGCAGTACTGCTGGCTCACCTTTCAATTCCTGCTGGTGTGTGGCTTCTGTCAGAGAACGTTGCAGACGTTCAGCCAGACCAGGCTCAATTCCGGAGGATTCTCCTCCGCTGGATTGCATAGTCTTATGCAATATTTGTTCCAACTCTGGAACCAAGGTGATCACAGGAAGCTCGACCTCTATACCATTGATTTCCTGAACAATTAGACGTTTCAGGCCAATACGTGCCGCGGCGGTCAGAATGTCAGGATCTTGACTCTTGCCGGAATACTCGGACAAGGTTTGAACAATCGTGCGGATATCACGAATCGGCACCCCTTCATGCAGCAGGTTCTGGAGGACTTTCACGACCGCACCCAGCGGCAGCTGATCCGGTACAAATCCATCCACCAGCTTCGGTGTCGACTGACCCAGGACTTCCAGCAGGTTCTGCACTTCTTCATGTCCGAGCAGCTGCGAGGCATTATTGACGAGGATCTGACTCAGGTGCGTTGCCAGCACAGTGGCCGCATCCACCACGGTATAACCCAGTGCCTGCGCATGCTCACGCTGCGATTCCAGAATCCAGATCGCTTCCAGGCCAAATGCCGGGTCTGTAGTGCGCTCCCCTTCCAGGCTGCCGAAAACCTGACCGGGGTTAATTGCCAGTTCCATATCCGGGTGAATGTTCGATTCACCGTTATTCACGCCCATCAGGCTGATCCGGTAAGTATTGGGCGGCAGCTCCAGGTTATCGCGGATATGAACCGGCGGGATCAGAAAACCAAAGTCCTGCGACAGCTTCTTCCGGACCCCTTTCACCCGCTCCAGCAACTCACCACCCTGCTCTTTATCAACCATCGGGATCAAACGGTAACCCACTTCCAGGCTGATGGTATCCATGGGCTGTACATCATCCCATGACAATTCTTTCTGTGGTGGTTTGCTGTCCAGCTCGGCAGGCGGTTCGGCTTCAGCCAGTGCTTTTTGCTGCTGTTCTTTCTTGATCCGCCAGAATGCAATCAGTCCGATAATCAGAGCCAGCAGCAGAAACGGAATATGCGGCATGCCGGGGACAACCCCCATGACGAACAGAATGCCGCCCGTGATAATCAGTGCCTGCGGGTTATTGAACATCTGGAACAGCATCTGCTGCCCCATATCTTCGTCAGTATTTTGACGGGTCACCATCATGGCGGCGCCGATTGACAGCAGCAGTGACGGGATCTGGGCCACCAGACCATCACCAATGGTCAGCAGGCTGTAGATCTGAATGGCATCGGCGAACGCCAAACCGTGCTGGCCCATCCCAATGACCAGACCCCCAATGATGTTGATAAACAGAATGAGGATACCGGCAATGGCATCCCCTTTGACAAATTTCGAGGCACCGTCCATCGAACCATAAAAGTCAGCCTCTTTGGTAACTTCACTGCGACGGGTCCGGGCCTGTTCCTGATCAATCAGCCCGGCATTGAGGTCGGCGTCAATCGCCATCTGTTTACCCGGCAATGCATCCAGGGTAAATCGGGCACTGACTTCAGAAATCCGGCCGGCACCTTTGGTCACGACCATAAAGTTGATGATCATCAGGATCAGGAAGACCACCAGACCGACCGCATAGTTACCGCCAATCACCACGGAACCAAAAGCATCGATGACCTGACCTGCAGCGTCTGAACCTTCATGACCATTGAGCAGCACCACCCGGGTTGACGCCACATTCAGCGCCAGACGCAACAGTGTTGCAATCAGCAGGACGGTCGGGAAAGCAGCAAAGTCGAGCGGGCGGCGGGTGTACACCGTCACCAGCAACACCACCAGGGCCAGCGCGATATTGAAAGAGAACGCCATATCCAGCAACAGCGGCGGCATTGGCAATACCACCATTGCCAGCGTCGCCAGTACCATGATTGGAGCACCCATCGCAGGCAACGACTGCAATCGGTGTAAAGGCAATTTATCAGAAAAAGGTATCGACAGCTTCATGCATTCTTACTGGGTTGGAATCAAGTAATTGCCAGTTACAACCTTTGTGTAACTGAACAGGCTAAGCTTCGCATAAAGCAAATTTTATACCGCTTCGGGAAGTCAATTTTTTGACCTGCAGCCAAAACTTTTTAGTGCCGTAACTCAGACGGAATATCCATCGCCACAGGGGAAAGTTTCGGACGCTTTCCATGACCACGACGGTACTGTTTCAGCTGGAAGACATAAGCCAGCACCTGCGCCACGGCCGCAAACAACCCATCCGGGATTTGCTGCTCCAGCTCTGTGCTGTGATATAACGAACGGGCCAGCGGTGGCGCAGGCACGATATCAATCTGATATTCGTTGGCAATTTCACGAATTTTCATTGCCATATGATCCGTGCCCTTCGCAACCACCACAGGTGCCCGGTCAAGCTTCGGATCGTAGCGTAACGCCACGGAAAAGTGTTCCGGGTTGGTAATCACGACATCCGCTTTCGGAACTTCAGCCATCATCCGCCGTTGTGCCATTTCGCGCTGCAGCATCCGGATGCGTCCTTTGACTTCCGGCTTACCTTCCACATCTTTGTACTCGTCTTTGACTTCCTGCTTAGTCATCTTCAGCTGTTCGTTATGCTGCCAGATCTGAAACGGTACATCGATCGCCACCACCACCAGCAGCGAACAACAGATCAGCAGGACAAATCTCAGCAAAATCGTCAGAGCGTGGAAGATATTCCCCGGATAAGTTTCGATACTAAGCTGAAAGAAACCTTCCAGGCTGCTGTACATCAGGAAGTAAGCGACACCGGCGACAAGGCTGACCTTCAGTATTGACTTCACCAGTTCGACCGCACTTTGCTTGCCCATCATGCGTTTCAAGCCGCTGAGCGGGTTCATCCGGGAAAACTTGGGGCGCGCGGCTTCAGCGGAAAAAGTGATTCCGCCCAGGGCTGAAGCACCAATCAGAGCTGCGACAAAAAGAAACAACAGCACCAGCAGCAACGGCCAGAGCATGTGCAGAATGACATCTCCGGTCAGCGAAAGCAGCTTGGTGAAATCGAACACTTCTTCACGACTGAGGGTAAACAGCTTACGCATGACTTCGCTCATCGCAGTCGCCAGCATTTCGCCAAACCACATCAGACCCACAGCGCCTGAAACCAGGACTGCGACGGACGCCAGTTCTCTTGAGCGCGGTACCTGACCCTTTTCCCGCGCCTGCTGCAACCTTCGGGGGGTTGCCTGTTCTGTACGTTCCTGACCGTCTGAATCAGCCACCAGTGCCTCTCCCTTTTATCTCAGCAATCCAGCCGGATCAGGCTGCAGATTTGCTCTGTGCCCAGCTGCCAGTGATCTTCATACTGCGCCAGAATCCCGACCAGCAGATACCAGCTGATAAATAAGCCCAGTAACAGGGCGAACGAGAATCCCAGCGAGAAAATATTCAGCTGCGGCGCGGCCCGGGTCATGACGCCGAATGACAGATTGACAGTCAGCAGCGCAATAATCCCGGCCAGCGACATGGTCAGTCCGGCTTTAAACATCAGACCAAACCAGCCCGCCAGCAGCTGGTAATCAACCGCTTGCAGCATGGAGGTTCCCACCGGCAGCGTGGTAAAACTGAGCACCACCAGATTCAGCATCGCCAGATGACCGTCTGTTGCCAGAAAGAGCATGATGGCCAGCATCATATAAAACTGGCCCAGCACGGGCGTGTTTTGGCCGTTTGCCGGATCCACCATAGAGGCAAAACCCAAACTCGACTGCATCCCCAGTATCTGGCCCAGCAACACAAAGGTCTGGGTCACAAACTGAGTCACCAGCCCCATTGCCACGCCAATCACCACCTGTTGAGCCGTGGTCAGGAATCCCTGAAATGACAGTAACGGAATGGTATCCGGCACAGCCGGCAGGACAGGCATCACCGCAAAGGTGACAGCCAGAGACAGGTAAAGCCGGATCCGCATCGAGACAAAACGGGCACCGAAGAACGTCATGCTCATCATCATGGCGCCGATCCGGGTCAGCGGCCAGAAGTAGTTGGCCAGCCACTCAAGAATAATCTCTGCAGGATAATGCATGGCCGGCTCAGTAAAGAATCTGCGGGATCTGCTCAATGATGCGATAGAAATAATCCATCAGCATCCGGGTCATCATATGACCAAAGAGCATCAGCGCGACCAGCGTCACGACCAGACGCGGTAAGAAACTCAGCGTCTGTTCGTTGATCGACGTTGCCGCCTGAAAAATGGCAACAATCAGACCAATCAGCAAGCCAGGTACGACGATCAGCGCAACCATCAGCAAGACCATATAGAGGGCTTCCTGAAAGATTTCAACAAAGGATTCCGGCGTCATTGTGCGTCTCCTGCTTCAGTCTTCAGGTGCCAAAACTGCCGGCCAGCGTCGACAGGATCAGATTCCAGCCATCCACCAGCACAAACAGCATAAGCTTAAACGGCAGGGAGACAATCATCGGCGACAGCATCATCATCCCCATTGCCATCAGTACTGAAGCCACCACCAGATCAATAATCAGAAACGGCAGGAAGAGCATAAAACCAATCTGGAAAGCGGTTTTCAGTTCAGACGTAATGAAGGCCGGGATCAGCACGGTCATTGGCACTTCCTGCGGATCGGTTGCCGTCGAACCAGACATGTTGACGAAGGTTTCCAGATCCTTCACCCGCGTTTGCTTGAGCATAAACTGGCGCAGCGGTACCTGTGCGACATTCAGCGCCTCCCGGGCGGACATTTCTTCATTGATATAGGGCTGAACGGCCTTGGTGTTGATTTCATCCAGCACCGGCGACATCACGAAGAAAGTCATGAACAGGGCAATCCCGATGATCACCTGATTCGATGGCGTCTGCTGTAAGCCCAGCGCCTGACGGAGAATCGACATCACCACCACAATCCGGGTGAATGAGGTCATCAGAATGACAATGGCCGGCAGGAAACCCAGCGCTGTCATCAGCGCCAGAATCTGCAACGTCACCGAGTAGTCTTCAGTGCCGTCGGGGTTCACCGAAACAGAAAATGCCGGGATCCCGCCACCACCCTTGGTGGTCATCAGAGTCGCGGCACCTTTGTCACTTTTCATTTCACTGACAGTCACACTGTTGCCGGCGACATTACCGAGGCCGCTCTCTTCACTTTGTGCCAGGGCCAGCCCGGACATCAGCAGACACAGCAGCCCCGCAATCCATGGCAGTAATTTCAGTCGGTGCATCATTGTTTTTTCAACAGCTTACTGAGTTGCTGAGCGAACTCACCATTGCCAGTGCGTGTTTCGACAGGCAACGGCTGATCCAGTTTGGTCAGCATAGAAATGTTCTGAGGCGTGACGCCAATCAATAGTTGTTCTTCACCGACCTGAACCAGGACAATCCGCTCACGCTGGCCGACAACCACCTGACGGATCACCTGCAGGCCATTATCGCCCCCGGTCACCCCGGGCAGTTTCATCCGGCGCAGCAGCCAGGCCAGAAAAACAATCAGCACCAGAACCAGCAGCAGCGACCCAAATGTCGCGCCCATATCTATTTCTGGTGCCGCGGCAAAAGCAGGCAGCCCGGAGAAAGCCAGCACTGCGGCCAGCATGATTTTCTTTCCCGTCATGCCCGATTACCGCAGCTTCTTAATACGTTCAGTCTGACTGATCACATCAGTCAGGCGGATACCGAACTTGTCGTTGACCACGACCACTTCGCCGTGCGCGATCAGCGTGCCGTTCACCAGTACATCCAGTGATTCACCAGCCACACGGTCCAGCTCAACCACCGAACCCTGGTTAAGCTGCAGCAGGTTACGGATACTGATCTTCGTCCGGCCCACTTCCATCGAAATGGTGACCGGAATGTCCATGATGGTATCCAGACGACGACGCTCATCATCTGAAATCGGCGTACTCTCGTCTTTCAGTTCTTCCAGCGGTGCTGTTTCAATCGTGCCGTCGCTGGTCTGTTCCGCGAGGGCAGAGGCCCAGTCGTCAGCAACATGTTGATCTTTTTCTGACATAAATCACCTGTATTAATCGTCAATCGGGTCTGTGACGGAGAATGTCGGGCTCAGTTCATCCCCATCCAGGAATGCCAAGTCTGTCTTCACCGTATCGGGCCGCTTTAGTTTTTCTGTTATCTTCATTGCGACATGATCGCCGGATTTGCCCATTTTACCGCGGTAAGTCGGCAGATCCTCCACAAAGAGCGTGGCCGATTCAGGCATTTCCACCGGGATCACATCGCCGCTGCGCAGCTCCATCAGATCACGCAGAGTCAGGTCAATATCCAGCAGTTTTGCACGCAGATTGATCTCGACGTCCATCACCTCATCGCGCAGTGCTTTGCTCCAGCGAACGTCGGTATCCATCTTGTCACTCTGGACACCGGCATCGAGCAGTTCGCGGATAGGCTCCACCATGGAATACGGCATCACAACGTGGAAATCACCGCCGCCGCCATCGATTTCAATGTGGAAGGAACTGACCACAATCACTTCGGTCGGGCTGACAATGTTTGCCATCGTCGGGTTCACTTCGGAGTCGAGATATTCAAACTCCACTCCCATGACCGGTGACCAGGCCTCACGATAGTCTTCAAAAACCAGCTTGAGCAGCATCTGAACGATACGGCGCTCGGTCGGCGTAAACTCACGGCCTTCAATCTTGGCATGGAACCGGCCATCACCACCGAAGAAGTTTTCCACCAGAATAAACACCAGCCGGGCTTCCATGGTAATCAATGCGGTGCCTTTCAGCGGACGAAAACGCACCATGTTCAGGCTGGTCGGTACGTACAGCGTGTTCTGGTATTCACCGAACTTCAGCATCTGTACGCCATTAATTGAAACTTCTGCGGTCTTGCGCAGCATGTTGAACAGGCTGATCCGCATATGACGGGCAAAGCGCTCGTTGATCAGCTCAAGCGTTGGCATCCGGCCGCGGACAATGCGGTCCTGAGATGAAAAGTCGAATGAGATAACCCCAGGACCATCCTGTTGTTTGGGTTGATCATCGTCTACATCATCGACGCCGTGCAGCAGCGCATCAATTTCGTCTTGGGTAAGTAAATCAGTCACAAGAAACCTATTGCATTACGAAGCCGGTAAACAGAACCTGTTCGACGACAGGATTGCCAGACACTTTCACCAGTGCTGACTGTACAGATTGCAGCGCCTGCTGACGCAGCTCAAGACGACCGCTTGGCGAACGCAGCTGCTCAACACTGGCGGCTCCAAAAGATTGAAGCAGCGTGCTCTCAACCAACGGAATGTGCTGGCGGGCCAGGGTATCATTGTCGTCTCCCCGCACCATCAGCTGAACCTTGACCTGGACTAGACGCTGCTGGGTATCCCCCATGACATTAAAAATGAAGGGGTGCGGCAAAATCACGTAATAAGCAGGCTCGGGTTTTCCGGCGGCCTTGGCGATATCAGCACTGGCCGAATCGGCTGACGACGAATCGCCCGACAGAAAATACCATGCAGCCCCACCGCCCAGAAGCACGGGAATCAAAGCCAGTAATAATAAAATAAGGCGCTTTTTGCTGTTTGTAGTTGTTGTCGCTTCTTCAGCCATAATTCCGTGACCTAAAGGTAAATTGTCTCTGTGATGCTCTGACCTGAACCTTTTCAGGCTCAGGCATAGTAATCAATCCCGTCGCGTTGTTCACTGACCGTCATGGCAACCGCATTGCCGACGTCTTCATCGGACTGAAGCTGACCACTTTGCCCGCCGCGTGAAGAACCGGCCTCACCCTGCTGCTGACCGCCGGTATGCTGGCCTGCCAGTTGCTGACCACTGTCCTGATGTACACTGCTCTGTGCCAGCTGAAGCCCCTGTTGCTGCAGCAATTCGCGCAGCCTCGGCATCGCATGCTCGACCAGTTCCCGGGTCTGCGCATTCCCGACATTGAACTGAACCGACGCCTGATCATTGTTAATGTGCAGTTTAATCTGCAAACGGCCCAGTTCAGGCGGGTCCAGGCGGATATCCACCTGCTTGAGATTCTTGCTCATCAGCATCTGAACACGTTCAGCCAGTTGCTCCCCGGCCATGTCACGCTGCAGAGGCAATGGCGGTTGCTGAGCCTGTGCCGTATCTGCGCGCTGCAGGCCGGCAGCCATGGTCTGTAACGATTGATGCTGTCCGGAGACTGCGCCAGTTGCTGCAGATTGCGAATCTGTCTGAGCAGCGTCCAGCTGGAGTCCGGCATCAGCCAGTGCGGCATTCATGCCCGCTGCCAACCCGGGATTCCCGTTGCTCTGGGGATTTCCGGCACTGCCGCCGTCAGACATCCCCGCTTCACCGCCTTTCGAAGCCGTCAGCCGGGCAATGGCTTCATTCAGCCACTCTGGTTGCGCTTTACTGTCGGCACTGGCAGTCTCCAGCGGAGCTGATGTCTGAACACCGGCAAAAACGGCACTGTCAGATGTTTTCGTTTTCGGATCGGTCTGCGTCTTTTCCTGTGCTGCCAGCAGTTGCGCCAGTTTCCCCTGGCGGCCAGCCGTCAACACATCGGCTTCAGGACCCAATTCGGCCTCGCTGGCTTCAGTGGCCTTCGCACCGGTTTGCGCTGACTGTAAGGCAGCTCCGCCAGCCAGTAATGCCGCCGCAGCCTCTTCCCCTTCAAGGGATTCCGCCTCCGGTGGCAAATCTTTGCCATCCTTTGCCGTTTGCAATTGCTGACTGGATGCATTCAGCCTATCGAGGAGCGCTTCCGCATCCGCTCGAATTTGATTCTCATTGCCTTCAGAGGCGGTTTCGTCGTGCTCATCCGAGCCTTTCGTCTCGTCTGAGGACTTCATTTTTTCTTTGCCGGTGGTCCCACCTGCTTTTTCCTGCCGCTTGCCGCCCTCAACCTGAGATTCACTGACAGGCTGTTTACGGGTATTCGAAGTTTGGGCAGAAGAAGATTCAATTTTTTGACGCCCACTCTCAGCCTTTCTGTCAGAGCGAACCGCTGACTCAAAACTGGATGAAAAACCCGGCGGGCTCTGCTCTTCACGGCTGTCAGGCCGAGCCGTCTTCCCCGGGCGGAGAGCGGTTCCGGACGAACCAAAATCGACAGAAATGCTACTGGACGGTTTCATACCCACCTTACTTTGACAATTATTTGACGTTCCAAGTCGTCGCGCTAAAGGGAGACATGCAAAAAACGAACCATCTTATACAAACCGCTCAGCGGGCTCGTCGGGCAGACTGCAAGGTCGCAAACTCATCCATCAGTTTCTGCTCCTGACGTGCCAGGCGCAGTTCACGTTCCGCTTCTTTTTTCTCCAGCAGCCATTCCACGGACTTTTTATCTTTCCGGGTTTCCTGCCAGATCTCTGCACACTGCTCAACCTGGCGTTCAAATTCTCTGCCCGCCGCGGCTTGCTGGGCCAGCGTTTCATCCAGCTGCCCCAGAAACTTATGCAGATGACTGAACTGGCTGGCGGTCAGACCGTTCTGCCCCCGCTCCGTCAGCTGCCGACAATAGTCAAAACGATATTTTTCAATCTGTTCCCGCTGCAGATAAAAACTGTCCAGGTCGCGTTTCGCCTGTTCCAGCGCCAGAAAAGCGTTGTGTTCTTTTTCTTTCGCCTGTTCAAGAATAAGTACCAGCGCCCGTTCAGACATGACAGCCTCCCGTGGCTTTCTGACCCGCGATTATCATCTTCAGGCCCCCAGCGTGGAACGCAGCATATTGACGCACATCTCGTAAGGAACCGATTCTTTCATTCCCTGCTGCAGATATGCATCCAACCTGGGTTTCAGCGTGAACGCCTGGTCAATGGCCGGATCGGTGCCGGGTTTATAAGCCCCGATCGCAACCAGTTCCTGATTCTTACGGCATATAGACAAAATCTGACGGACAGCTTTCGACATCAGCATCTGCTCTTCACTGACAATGGCGGGCATCACCCGGCTGACAGAACGTTCCACATCGATCGCCGGATAGTGACCGGCGTCCGCCATCTCACGCGACAAGACAATGTGGCCATCGAGAATGGCCCTTGAGGCATCCGCTATCGGATCCTGAAGGTCGTCTCCTTCCGTCAGAACGGTGAAGAAGGCCGTGATAGAACCCTGATCTTCACCGCCATTTCCCGCACGCTCCACCAATGCCGGTAACTTGGCAAAAACAGAAGGCGGGTAACCTTTGGTCGCTGGCGGTTCGCCAATCGACAATGCAATTTCCCGCTGTGCCTGTGCAAAGCGGGTCAGAGAATCCATTAACAGCAGCACGTCCAGCCCCTGATCGCGGAAATATTCCGCAACCGTCAGTGCGGTCTGGCAGCCTTTCAAGCGCATCAGTGGGGAGGCATCGGCCGGTGCTGCAACAACGACAGCTCGCTGACGGCCTTCTTCGCCCAGGATCTCATCGATAAATTCTTTCACTTCGCGCCCACGCTCACCGATCAGACCCACGACAACCACCTGTGCTGTCGTGCCCCGGGTCATCATACCCAGCGTCACGGACTTACCGACGCCGGAACCGGCAAACAGACCAATCCGCTGACCTTTACCAACCGTCAGCAGGCCATTGATGGCCTTAAGGCCGACATCAAGGGGGTCATGAATCGGTTTACGTGCGAGGGGGTTAATTGGCTCAGCATTCAGAGAAGCGCGTGATGCGGTATAGAGCCGGCCTTTGCCGTCCAGCGGATTGCCCATTCCGTCAATCACCCGGCCCAGCAGTTCAGGACCGACCGGCAAGCCGCCATCATGCATCAGCGGCGTCACCTTGGCCCCAGGCATCACGCCCGTCAGCTGTTCACTCGGCATCAGAAAAAGGGTCTCACCACTAAAACCGACGACTTCAGCTTCAATGTTGCCCTGAATGGCTTCGACCTGGCAGACACTGCCGACCGGAGCACGGCAGCCAATGGCTTCCAGAGTCAGGCCGACCACTCGGACCAGCCGCCCGGAGGCGACAGGCCTGCAGGCCAGTGATTGTGTTTGGTAACTCGCCAGACGTTGTGTCAGGGTCATTCCCCGGACTCCTGCGGCGCTTCATCGGCCGGGCGGTTATTCATACCGAGAAACTGCGACAACAGGTGACGGATTCGATCCTCCATCCGGTAATCAACACTGGAATCTCCGGCTGCAACCTGAACATCCCCACGAGACAGTCCTGGCTCAGCCAGTAACTGCCAATGACGATTTTCCAGCTCCTGCTGGCCGTATGCCGACTCGACTAGGGCCAGATCTTCCGGATGTAACTGAAGCGTCAGTTGCTGCGAAGCCAGCGGTAACGCAGCCACCGCTTCCCGGACCGTTGAGAGAATAACCTGCGGGTTGGTCTGGACCTCGACTCGGATCAGTTCCCGGGTTAAAGCCAGAACCATATTGACTAACTGGCTCTCGACTTCATTGTCGACCTGCCGTAAAGGCTCAGCCAGCTGATTCACAATGTCTGTCAGGCTGGCAACGTGTGTATCGATTACCGCCTGACCGGCTGCCAGCCCTTCTTCCCGGCCAGCTTCCAGACCTTCCTGATGTCCAGTGGCAACACCTTCCTGACGGCCGGTTTCAAAACCTTCTGCATGTCCGGCAGCCCGGCCTTCATCCAGCCCCTCTTCATACGCAGACTGACGGATGTCTTCCAGTTCAGCAGCTGTCAGAGGCTGGGGTTCAGGTTCGTCGGTATCAATTACCGCAGGCCGCCAGCTGGGATCGTAATTCAGGGCATTGTCCGCTGGCGCATGATCGGCTTCGGTGTAATCCGGATATGCCCAGCGTTCCAGTTCTTCAGCCTGATGACCACTCAAACGCACAAAGCCGCGACGGCGTTCCATCGTCATTCTGTTTCCCCAACTGAATTAGAGATACTCATCCTGACCACCGCCACCATTCAGCATCAGCTCACCGGCTTCAGCCAAACGACGGGCAATGGACAGAATTTCTTTCTGCGCTGCTTCCACGTCAGAAACACGGATTGGTCCCATGGCTTCCAGATCGTCCATCAGCAACTCAGCAGCACGCTTGGACATATTACGCATGATTTTCTCACGCAGCATATCGTCGGCACCTTTGAGGGCTTTCTGCAACAGTTCCTGCGGCACTTCGCGCAGCAGGCTCTGGATACCCCGGTCGTCGACCTCGGCGAGGTTCTCGAAGACGAACATCAGATCTTCGATCTGAACCGCCATCTCCTCGTCGTTCTCGCGGATTTGCTCCATCAGCAGACCCTCGATGTTGTTGTCGAGATAGTTCATAATATCGGCTGCAGCCTTCATGCCGCCAATCTTCGCGGCCTGAGCACCAGCCTGACCTGCAAACTGTTTCTCCATGATGTCGTTCAGTTCGTGCAGTGCCGCCGGCTGAACTTCTTCCAGGTTGGCAATCCGCATCATCAGATCCAGGCGGACCCGCTCCGGGAACTGCGACAGGATCTCGGCCGACTGCTCCGGATCCAGATAAGACAGAACAATGGTCTGGATCTGCGGGTGCTCGTTGAGAATGATACTGGCCACCTGACGCGGATCCATCCATTTCAGTGAATCCAGACCACGGGAGCCGCTGCCCATCAGGATCTGATCAACCAGGTTATTCGCCTTGTCTTCACCCAATGCTGCAATTAGGGTATTGCGGACGAAGTCCGCACTGCCCATACCAATGCTGGTGTATTTCTGAATATCGGTCAGAAACTGACGGTGAACAGCCGAGGCTTTTTCAGTGCTCAGTTCCTTCATGCTGGCCATGGCACCACCCACCCGCTGAACCTGTTTCGGCTCGAGGTGGCGGATAATCGAAGCAGCATCCTGCTCATTCAGACTGAGCAGTAAGATCGCCGCTTTTTCCGTGCCGCTCAGACTTTCAATGTCAAAGGGCTTTTCTTCAGTAGTCGCGACTTCATTTGCCATCTTCGTATACCCAGTTCTTCACTACCATCGCCGCCAGATCCGGCTCATTCGCTACCAGTGCACGCACCGCTTTCAGCAGGTCATCATCTTTGTGCAGATTCGGCAGTTCCAGATTACTGTTTGTCAGGTCAATCCCCTCAACACCATCCAGATCAGCACCAATCAGCTCATCACCGTCTCCGAGAATTGGCATACCGTTTTCATCCAGTGGCGTACCATCGGCAGCCTGATTCGGATACAACAATTTGCGCATCGCAGGACGTACCAGAATCAGCAGGACAGCAACAATCACCAACGCAGCTGCCAGCCAGCGTACCCAGGTATTGAAATTCGGATGTTCCCAGATCGGCATGTCGACCACACGCTCTTGCTCTGGTGTAGCAAAAGGTACGGAAATCACTTCCAGCATATCGCCGCGACCTTCAAGGAAACCAACACCACCCATCAGCAGGCGGCGAATTTTCACCAGTTCCGCTTCCGTCACCGGCACCCGGGTCAATTCACCGGTTTCCGGATTCACCTGCTGCTTATAGTTCACGGCAACAGAAACAGTCTGACGACTGATTGTTCCGGTTTGAGAGCGCTTATGACGAATCGTGGTATCCAGCTCGAAGTTTCGAGTCGCTTCACGGTGGACAGAACCGTCGCCGCCCTTGCCGGTTTGCAGATCGATCACATCCTGCGGGATAGACGAATCCTGCGGCGGCTGATTGCTCAGTGCCCCCGGAATCCCGGCTACAGCCCGGCCATTGTTGTAATCTTCCAGCGTGTATTCACTTCGGGTCGACGGCGTATTCGGATCAAAACGCTTCTGAGTTTCTTCCTGCGCGCTGAAATCCATCGAGACATCCACCTGTGAGGTGTAGTTACCCAGACCAAGGACAGGGATCAGAATCGCATCAATCTTTTCACGCAGCGCCTGTTCCTGCTTCCGCTCCAGCTCGTATTCTTTCCGGCGCGCGGTGGCTGCCGGGTCTTCCGTGCCTGAACTCAGCAGACGACCGTGTTGATCCGTGACCGTCACACGGCTCGGTTTCAGACCGGGAACTGCGGTCGACACCATATCGACAATCGAGTCGACTTCCTGCTGCCCCAACGTGCCGCCGGTACTCAGCGTTAAGAAGACACTGGCCGTTGCTTCCTGATTATGACGAACAAAAACACTTTGTTTCGGCATTGCCAGCAGAACCTGTGCTTTACGCACCTGGCTGATTTGTTCAATCGCACGGGCAAGCTGACGCTCACGGCTGAGCTTCAGACGCTCCTGCTCCAGACGTTGTGAAACACCAAAGCCCATATCCTGCAGCAGGATATCGTCTCCTTCCGCAGTCGGATTGTTCAGCCCGGCACGAGTCAGCTCTAACTTCATCGCCCCGTACTGATCGGCCGGGACACGAATGGTATTGCCATCAAGCTGATATTCGATCTTCTTCTGGTCAAAATGGTCCAGAATCGGAATCAACTCTTCCGTGGAAAAATTTCCTAATGGCCGCATTTCCGGCTCTTTCAGCCACGCCACGACCAGGACAATCAAGGCAACACAAATCGCCACTGACAGTACCAGGATCACCTGACGCAGCAAATCAAGATTGCCCAGCATGCTGTCTACACGCGTGGCACTCTTTTCTTCAAGATCCGGATTTTGCAGCTCCAGATCGCTATCGGAAACGATCGGGGCTGGTGCATTACCCGCTACGGCGAGTTCGTTGGATGTTTGTTCCGACACTCACTTAATTCCTGAATTAAACCGGCATGTTCATCAGTTCTTTATAAGCCTCAACCAGCTTATTCCGAACCTGAACCGTTGCTTCAAAAGCGACACTGGATTTGTTCCGGGCGATCATCACATCCGACAGCGAAATGCTGCGGTCGCCCTGATCAAAACGGCTGCTCAGTTCACTGGACGTCTTTTGCAGACCGTTCACATTCTGGATGGCGTCTTGCAGGGCAGCACCAAAATCGGCACTTACCTGCGCGCCGGTCGCCGGACGGGAGGTATTCGTGGCCTCCATTTTCAATGCCTGCATTTCTGACAGTAATCCGTTGACTTTCATCTGTTATCTCCGTGCTACTTTTTTTGACGATTGATTTGCCATCGCGTCTTTAAAAGATAAAGTTGTGCAAGCTTAACGCCAAAAATATGAAATTAATCTGTTATTTCATCTTTTATAGTCAAACTGGGATCTCGATTCCGGCGTCCCTCATCTTGGCCAGTTTGTACCTCAGCGTACGCGGACTGATGCCTAAACGCTCAGCGACTTCTTTCCGTTTTCCTTCACAGGCCTGAATCGCATCGAGAATAATTGCGAACTCCTGTTCACGCAGTTCACTGCCCAAACCTTCCGAACTGACACCGGCTGGTACAGGGATAAAAAGGCTCTCACTGGCAACCGGAGCGACAGGCGCCGCGGTTGTGACCGCCTGCTGTAATCCTTGTGCATCCATCCAGTCCAGTCCTTCCAGCAGGATGTGTTCACCGCCGATTTCTGCGTCTCCCGCCAGAATCAGTGCCCGTTGCACTACATTGTCCAGCTCGCGGACATTACCCGGCCAGCCGTACTGCAATAGTCGGGTTTGTGCGGCTTTCGAGAAAACGGGCGCCGGTAATCCCTGTTTCTGACAATGTCGCTCAGCCAGATGACTGGCCAGCGGCAAAATATCTCCCGGCCGTTCCGCCAGTGCTGGCCAGACGAGAGGAAATACATTCAATCGGTAGTAAAGGTCTTCCCGGAAATTTCCTTCCGCCACATACTGCTTCAGATCGCGGTTACTGGTCGCCAGGACACGCACATCCAGCTTGATACTTTTGCGGCTGCCCAGCCTTTCCACTTCACGTTCCTGAAGGACGCGGAGTAACTTCGCCTGCAGGTTCAGGTCCATTTCACTGATTTCATCCAGCAGAATCGTACCGCCCTGCGCCTGCTCGAACTTACCCGGACATGCCTGAACGGCACCGGTAAAAGCACCTTTCTCATAACCAAACAATGTGGCTTCCAGCATATTGTCAGGAATCGCCGCACAGTTAATGGCGATAAACGGCCCTTCACATCGCGTAGAGTGCTGATGAATGTAGCGGGACATTACTTCTTTTCCGGAACCGCTTGGTCCCAGCACCATGACACTGGCATCCGTCTGGGCCACCCGCTCAGCCAGTGCCAGTAACTTCAGACTTTTTTCATCCGCCACCACAGCATGACTGCTTTCCGCTTTCACCGGTGCATAGCGGCTGACCATGTTCAGCAGCACTTCCGGCGCAAAAGGTTTTGCCATGTAATCAATCGCGCCATCTTTCATGGCTGCCACGGCATCTTCGATGTTGGCATACGCTGTCATCAGCAGCACCGGCAATTTGGGCCAGTGCTGTTTGATATTGCGCAACAAACCCAGTCCATCCATACCTGCCATCTGAACATCGGACACAACAATATCGACCTTTTCAGACTTCAGCTGTAACAGTGCTTGCTCCGCACTTTCCGCTTCCAGCCATTGATAGCCGGCAAGTGCCAGCGTGTCGACCAGGGCCTCGCGCAGTCCTTCGTCATCCTCAACGATCAGTACACGGCTTGTCATCGCCCTTCTCCTGTTACTGTCAGTTCATGGTTACCAGGCTCTGTGTATGCAGCCATCGGCAGACTCAGAGTGAATGTAGCGCCGTCTCCCGGTACGGAATACAGGGACAGGCCGCCGTTGTGCGCCTTCGCGACCATCTGTACCACCGCCAATCCAAGGCCGGTGCCCTGCTGCCGTGTGGTGAAAAAAGGTTCCAGGACTTTCTGCTGCATCTCGGGCTCAATACCCGGCCCGTTATCCTTCACACTCAGGTGGATGATGTCATCCTCACAAAGGACCGACAGGCTGACGGTACACTGCTTACCCGCCATCTGAATCGCATTGGTGATCAGATTGCCAATCGCACTGGCGAGCGCATTGACGTTCCCCAAAATACAGGGGCTTTCATCATCACACTCGATCGAGAAATCAACCTGACTCGCCACCACCTGAGCTTCAATCATGGCGTCCAGCTCATTGAACAGACATTCCAGTGTGAAAGGCGCAACGACTTTGTTATCGCCGCCTTTGGCAAATAACAGCATGTCGTTCACCTGCTTTTCCAGGTCACGCAGCCTGTCCATCAGCTTGGTCTGGAACCTGTCCCGTGTCTGTGGTGTCAGTTGGGGCGAAGATAAGTTGGCGGCATACAGCATCGCGCTGGACAAGGGAGTCCTGACCTGATGCGCCAGTGACGCGACCATACGGCCCAGTGACGACAGACGCTGCATTTCGCTGAACCGGGACTGGAGCAGACGGGTTTCCGTCATATCCGTAATCACAATCAGCTGACCACTGTCCGATGCTGAAATTGCCAGCTTCACTTTACGACCACTGCGCAGAGAGATTTCGTGGCCGTCATCGTCCTGAGGTGCGAATGCACGCTGGATCACAGCCACCCAGCGCTCTCCAGCCAGCGGCTCTCCTAACAGGCGGACAGCTTCGGGGTTGGCTTCACATACTTTTCCCATCCCATCGAGCAAGATCACGCCTGTCGGCATGACTTCAAGGACCTGCTTATAACGGCTGACCTGCTGGCTGAGGTTTCCCAACGGAGAGACTGACTGTCCTTCTTCCACCTTGACACCTTTTGACTCGATTCCCTAACTCATAAGGGTTAAGCATGTTTTATGCCAAAAATAACCACAAAAAAATCAATGTGTTAGGAACTTAAAATAAAAAAAGAGCGATGTCATAAATTTGACACCGCTCTTCTGACAGGGCAAAAAATTCACAAAATCAGCCCTGCCGGCAATTAAGCGTTGTTCACTTCTTTGGTCGAAATGTTGTACTTGCGCATTTTTTCGACCAGTGTTGTCCGTCGCATGCCCAGCATGTCTGCGGCTCTGGCAACCACACCTGTCTGCGCCTCCAGTGCCTGACGGATCATATCCACTTCAAGCTCAGCCAGCATTTCTTTCAGGTTCAGTCCTTCAGGCGGCAGATCGCTGAATCCAAAGTTCTCTTCGTTATCCTGATAACCGCTGGAGAAGACATCTGCCAGTAAAGCACGTTCTTCGTCTTCAATGGACATGGCCCGCTCTTCCGGCCGGAAATCCGGTAACTCGCAGTAGCGATATTTCACTGGCAAGTGATTCACGTCGACCATTTCTCCCGGATAGAGAATCATCAGCCGCTCAACCAGATTCGCCAGTTCCCGCACATTGCCCGGCCAGTCGTGTTCCATCAGGGAAGTAATGGCGCGCGGCGTGAAGTGAACAGGCTTCGCCCCTTCAGCTTCCATACGGGTCAGCAATTCCTGCAACAGCAACGGAATATCTTCCAGACGTTCACGCAAGGACGGGGTTTCAATCGGGAACACATTCAACCGGTAATACAGATCTTCACGGAACTGATTCTCTGCGATCATCTGATCCAGGTTGCGGTGCGTGGCTGCGATGATCCGCACATTGGCTTTAATCGACTGATTTCCGCCAACACGCTCAAAGCATCGCTCCTGGATCACCCGCAGCAGCTTAACTTGCATCGGCATCGGCATATCGCCGATTTCATCCAGAAACAGTGTGCCGCCTTCAGCTAACTCAAAGCGTCCTTTCCGGGCAGAAATTGCACCGGTAAACGCCCCTTTTTCATGACCAAATAACTCGCTTTCCAGCAGATCTGGCGGGATCGCGCCACAGTTCACCGGGACAAACGGCCCCTTTCCGCGGGAGGAGTGATAGTGAATATTCCGGGCAACCACTTCTTTGCCGGTGCCGGATTCACCGAGGATCAAAACATTGGCATCAGTACCGGCCACCTGCTCAATCAGATGACGGACCTGGCTGATACTTTCACTGCGGCCGACCATGCTGCGGAACAATGTGTTTTTTCGCGCCAGTTGCGGCACCTGGAAACTGTTTTTACCCAGAAATTCCTGGCAATGTCGCAGCGCGTCCATCAGCTGAGTGTAATGCAGCGGGTGAGCCAGTATCCCAACGAAATTGGGCAGACCTGCAACCGCTTTTTCAAGCTCGGGCATGGTCAGTACAGGGATTTGATACCGCTGACGCAGTTGTTCCAGCACCTGATTCTGTTTCTTCACAGAATGGATATGACCGATCAAACAGGCGCCCCAGGGTTGGTCCCATAGTGCACTGTCTGCTTCATCGGTGGATATCGCTTCATGCTGCTCACCGACAAAATTGAGGATCACGCTGAGATCGTGGCGGTGTTGCGGGTCGTCATCAATGACGAGGGTTTTAGCTAAACCTTGCATAGAAGTGATATTTGCCTGTCTTTATCTATTCTTATGGCGTATTCGAACGGAACAGCAACCAACTATTAATTGCTGTCCATTGTAATAAAAGAACAGGACTTGGCAACCGGGCACTGTGAAAAGCTGTGAGCCCAGTGCCACGGAATGTACTGTGTTACGCAATTTATTGGCTATGGTTCTCTAAATTGCGCTTTGGAATGAGAACGTTTACAGATAAGTATTAAACGTATTAATACTCCATCTGTGTAATATTGTGATACTCAGGGGGAATTTGATCCCACGCAGATTTAATTTCTCTCAGCATATCGATCACTTCATCAACATGTGAGCTGTCGTTGGTCTGGTTCGCCATCGTGATTTTTTCAATCATGTACAGATACAGAGAATCCAGATTCTTTGCGACTTCGCCACCGTCTTCAAACGACAGGCAGCCACGCAAACTGATAACGATATCCAACGCCTTGCCCAGACGCTCACCTTTGATGGAGATTGAACCCTGTTCCATGGCCGCTTTGCCCTGAATCAAGCGCTCAACGGCACCAGACATCAGCATTTGAATCACACGGTGTGGTGAAGCTGATGTTAACTGACTGTCTACGGAGACTCGCTTATAAGCCTGTAGATTTCCTCTCATGACCATGATGTTACCTTAGCGAAATTGATTATATGTCTGCACCGAACGTTGTCCGTGCTGTAATCGTTTCAATTGATTTGCCGACAATTCACGTCGTTCGCGTAACTTTGTCAGCAAATCTGAAGTTCTGTCGATGGCTTCCTGCCAACTCTCTTTGTCCAATAACTCCGGAATCGCCTTCAGATCGTTGAGCACTGTCTGGCGATCCGCCAGCAGTTGATGCAGCTTCTCCACATCAATGTCTGAGCCATCATTGATCAACTGATTCAATTGCTGATCAATGTCGGCCAGGGTTTGCATCATCTTGACTGACATTGCCTTCCCTCCCGTTCTCTGCCGTTACATTTGCGGCATCATACTCATCATTGAACCCAGCTGGCTCTGCATCTGCCCCATGGCATGATCCATTGCGGAAAACTGGTCGTGGGTGCGCTGATAGACGCTTTCCATCCGGCGGTCCAGATCACGCTCTTCTGTACCGAGCTTCATGACCTGTTCGTTAATGCTCTTCTCGCGGTTCGAGATACTGCCGGTTGCACCGGTATAAGCATGCAACAGATCCTCGATACGACGGGAAAACCCTTTCCGGCTGCCAAAAAACTCGCCCACATCCGCAAAATTCCGGTTCAGCTGGTTATCCAGCTTATCGTAGTCGATTTCCAGATGACCGGTCATCGACGTCGTGATACCCAGCTCGCTGAGTGTCTGGATGCTGGCCGGGCCATCTTCCAGCGGTGTGCTGAAAGCATTTCGCAGCTGCTGAACCGATGAACGCAGCATACTGTCGCCGACCAGGGGTCCTTTATCCTGTGTGCCCGGGTCAAATTTCCCAAGCTCCATCGCCGTATCGTAAAACTGATTATAAGCATTCACGAAACGTTCAATCTGGGCACCGGCTTTATCCCGGTCATAACCCACTTCAATCACGGCCTGTGGCTTGTCACTTTCAGCCGACAGCTGTTTCAGATCCATATCCAGGCCGGGAATCGCATCGTTCAACGTGTTGGTCTCGCTGCTGACTTCAGCCAGACCATCAATCAATACTTTTGCATCCGCCGCAGCCTGCATTTCAAGCATCGGACTGGCAGGCTGATTGCCGTCAAACGCAAACTGTTGTAACGGACTGCCTGGCGCCGCATCAACCGTGACTTTCAACGGATTGTGCTCGCCGGTTTTGTCCGAGGTCAGCACCAGACGCGCACCGTTGCTGTCTTTGATTACTGACGCCAGCACCCCTTGATTATCGGGATGGCGGTTAATTTGCCGGACGACATCCAGCAGCTTACTTTCATTACTGTCGATGGAAACGTCAAAAGACTGACCGCCCACCGATAGTGTCAATTTTCCGGCACCTAGTGCCACTTTGTCATCCACCGCCGCCGAGGCAATCTTGTGTGCGGTTGCCAGCTGTTTCACTTCAACCGTATAACGACCCGGCTGGGCTTCATGGCTGGCGCGAACCGACACCATGTCCTGATTATCGGATGATGCTGTTCGTGCAGATAAAGATTGATCCTGACGAAACTCCGCCATCAGGCTTTTCATTCCATCCAGAGCGCCTTTTAAACGGCCATAAGCACTCAGCTCGACATTTGCCTGATCACGACGCTGATTGATGCGCTCTTCTTTTGGCGCCCGTTCAGCAGCGACGATCTTGTCGACCATGGCATTGATATCCAAGCCGGAAGCCGTACCCATTGGGCCAATATTCATCTACAACCTCAACCTGTAACCGTTAGACTTTTGTCGTCAGAAGGCCGGTCGTATACGAGGCAATCTGACGGGATAAAACCAGCATGTCTTCATCAGGGATCTGGCGAACCACTTCACCGCTTTCTTTTTCATACACGGTGACAACCTGGCGTCCGGATTCTTCATCAATGCGGAATGCCAGGCCTTTGTTCATTGAGCCAATAAAATCTTCAATACTTTCCACCAGCTTTTCCAATTGCTGGCGCTGTAGCTGACGATGCTCTTCCAGTTTTGCAGTTTGCTCTACACGTCTGACATCACTCGGTGAAGATGCATTTGTTGCGCCTGGGCTCTGGGTCTTGACCGTCAAAGAATTATCTTGCGAATGACCAGTAGAGGATTTTGCAACATCCGTGCCAACAGTGGATTTTTGACCTGATGAAGAAAAGCGGGAGAGAAATGAAGGGTTTAATACAGATTTAACGTCCATGGTCTGATACCTTCTGATCGAAAAAAGCGGCAAGGGCTTGCCCCTGCCGCTTCATAGAACGGATTAGCCCAGCAGGCTCAGTGCCGCCTGAGGCGCCTGCTTCGCTTGCGCCAGGATAGAAGTCGACGCTTGCTGCAGGATTTGGTTCTTCGTCAGGTTCGTGGTTTCTTGCGCAAAGTCAGTATCACGGATACGGCTGTTAGAAGAAGTCACGTTTTCGTTGATGTTGTTCAGGTTGCTGATGGTGTGATCCATACGGTTTTGTTTCGCACCCAGCTCTGCACGGTGAGAGTCAACAAACTGCATTGCACCGTCCAGGATTGAAACTGCCTGCTGTGCGCCACCAATGGTGCTCACGTCCAGCTGAGAAACAGTCACATTTCCTGCAGTACCTGCAATTGATGCATCAACCGCGTTGCCTGAAGTATCAGTCATTGCGATAGTGCCGGTAGTAACACCTACAGTACCTTCAGAAGAGAACAGCTGCAGCTCACCCTTCTCAGTTACAGAAGCGTTGATTTGATCGTTCTGACCGTTGATACGGGTTGCGATTTCTTCGATGTCATCGCCGCCGATCAGGTCAACGCTTACTGCAGTCGCGTTGCCGTCTGCATCAGTCACGCTCAGTTCAATTGTCGTGTCTGCATCCAGTGTAGAGTTCTTGTCTGCAACACCGTTGGTAGAAACCAGCAGGCTACCACCCATGTCAGCACCGTCAGAACGCATGTTTTTCAGAGTAATCTGTACGGCTTCACCTGAGTCAGCACCCACCTGGAACGCACGGGTACCGAAAGTACCGTTCAGCAGCTTCTGGCCACCGAAAGAAGTGGTTTCAGCGATACGGTTCAGTTCGTCGTTCAGTGCAGTAACTTCTTCCTGAATCGCTTTACGGTCGCCATCAGAGTTCGAGCCGTTTGCTGATTGCAGAGACAGGTCACGCATACGTTGCAGAATGCTGGTTGTTTCCTGCATCGCACCTTCAGCGGTCTGTGACATTGAGATACCGTCGTTGGCGTTGCGAACAGCAACATCCAGGCCACGGCTCTGAGTCATCAGACGGTTAGAGATTTGCAGACCTGCTGCGTCATCTTTAGCACTGTTGATGCGTGAACCGGTAGACAGACGCTCCATTGAAGCTGCTGTATTGTCGCTAGCTTTATTCAGGTAACGCTGAGCGGTCATTGCAGAAACGTTAGTATTGACTGTAACTGCCATAGTAATTCTCCTTACTTATGTTTCTTGGTGGCTTGACCAGCTCAGCCGGCAAGTCCGAGTTATTCTTCGTACATCACCTTTAACGGCATGGGTGAAGAAAGCTTTAAGGTTTTTTTTGAAATTTTTTTACTGGGCAAAAAAGTGTGATTCTGAACACAAGATCATTTCGTCTGATGTTCGGGATAGAGTGCACTTTCTTGTTCTATAAAGGTTATCGGCGGCAGGGAGAAAAACTTTACTGAATTTTTGATGATTTTAATGACAAAAAATTGCGATCAATCTGACAACAAAAAACGGCAAAGCGTTGCCACTTTGCCGTTTTGAATTGCAGTTGAACTTCTGCTTACTGAAGCAGGTTCAGTGCAGACTGCGGGATCTGCTTCGCCTGAGCCAGAATTGAGGTACTGGCTTGCTGCAGAATCTGGTTCTTGGTCATATCTGTTGTTTCTTTCGCGAAGTCGGTATCACGGATACGGCTGTTCGACGCAGACACGTTTTCAGATGTATTGGCCAGGTTGTTGATGGTGTGAGACAGACGGTTCTGCTTCGCACCCAGATCTGCACGCATACTGTCAATGTACTGCAGTGCGGAGTCGATCAGCGGCACTGCACGCTGTGCACCACCTGCAGTCGAGACGTTGATCTGAGACACGGTTACATCGGTCGCAGTACCTGCAATGTCACCAGCAGTAATTGAACCATCGGTATTCAGCATGCTGATCGCACCGTTGGTCACACCGACTGTACCGTCGCTGGAAACCAGCTGCAGTTCGCCTTTCTCAGTCACGGATGCATTGATCAGACTGTTCTGACCATTGATACGAGTTGCGATCTCTTCCACATCGTCACCGCCAATCAGACCAATGGTCACTGGCGTAACCGTACCGTCTTTCGCCGTTACGCTCAGCTCGATACTGGTATCAGCAGACAGCGTTGCATCCGGCTTAATTGCGTTGGACGAAACCAGCAGGCTGCCACCCATTTGCGGCTCATCGGCACGCACACTGTCCAGACCCACAACAATGGCCTCACCGGCATCCGCACCCACCTGGAAGGCTGCTTCGCCAAAGGTGCCGTTGAGCAGTTTACGGCCACCGAACGACGTGGTCTCTGCGATACGGTTCAGCTCATCCTGCAATGCAGTGATCTCTTCCTGAATCGCCACACGGTCGCTGTCAGAGTTCGCGCCGTTCGCTGATTGCAGGGACAGGTCACGCATACGTTGCAGGATACTGGTTGATTCCTGCATCGCGCCTTCTGCGGTCTGTGCAATCGAGATACCGTCGTTGGCATTTCGCATCGCGACGTTCAGACCACGGGTCTGAGCAATCAGACGGTTCGAGATCTGCAGACCTGCAGCATCATCTTTCGCGCTGTTAATACGACTACCCGTAGATAGACGCTCCATTGATTGACTCAGGCCCTCAGATGCTTTGTTGAGGTAGCGCTGCGCAGTCATGGCAGACACGTTGGTGTTTACTGTTACACCCATTTTGCTCTCCTTTGACTTTTCGCTGTTAGCGAAACAGCTACCCGCAACGTCAACCCATCAGAGAGTGAAGCGGGACCAGCGTTAGTAAAAATGTTAATCATAAAATCACAATATCATTTAGCAATTAATGTGCCAGATTTTAAATCCTTTATTTTCAGCACATTAGTCGTACTTTCTTTCGATTTCTGACCTAAGCGGCAAAGCTATGCCTTTCTTACTGAAGCCGTGGCAAACAAGGGTTGCCGCCCGGCAAAAACTTTTTCAGCACCCTGCCCCCGGCTTGATGGCAACCAGAGGCAGAGCCGGATCCTTTCCGGATCAGATATAGTTGAACAGGGTCAGATCTTTTGCCTTGGCAAAGGCCTGTTGCGATGCCTGCAGTGCCAGCATGTTTTCATTCAGCTCGATCACGGCTTTGCCGTAATCCAGATCTTCCATGGTGCCGCGGGCTTTATTGATCACCAGTTTAAAGTCCTGATGCATGTCTTCCTGACGATCCAGTGTCTGCAAGCGGGTACCCACTTCTGAACGCGCCCGGTTGATGTGCTTGAACGCCTGGGAAAACTCTTCCGCGACCTGATGCAGCTCAGCGGTTGCCGACGCATCTGACGGCGCGAATGCAGACACTTCAATCCCGCGTTTGAAAGAGTCAAACAGGTTGAACTTTTCCTGCGGCTTCAGGGTGATCTGATCCCCATCCGTCACTTCGCCTTCC
The DNA here is from genome assembly GCF_054600795.1 of Photobacterium sp. R1. Classification (NCBI taxonomy): domain Bacteria; kingdom Pseudomonadati; phylum Pseudomonadota; class Gammaproteobacteria; order Vibrionales; family Vibrionaceae; genus Photobacterium; species Photobacterium sp. R1. The sequence goes on along the minus strand of NZ_BAAHZP010000001.1, from coordinate 118,185 downwards.
AGCTGAACCGACAGCGTACCCCATTCAATCCCGCGTTTCGGATCAAACGGCTGACTGTCGACCAGCAGACCATCCTGATACAGATCGTACACCGCGCCGGTGCCTGTATCAGTAAAGTCAATGGTATAGCTGGCATTGTCGCTGTGGTTGTCATTCCGGGCATGAGACAGCAGTAACAGCGATCCGGACTGCAGTGCATAATCCGGCTGATAATCACCGTAGGGGTTATCAATTTCCATAAACAGCTTATCGCCCGGATCGTTTACCGGTACTTCAACATTGGAAGACACCTTGGACATCCGCTGATAGCTGTCGCCGACGTAGCTGACCGTGCCGCTGCCGTCCCGGAAGAAAGGCTGCTTGTCATACTGGTTACCGGCAAACACGAAATTGCCGGATTCATCCTGGGTATTGACCAGATGCATGAACGAGTCGAACAGACCGCGCAGATCCTGCATATGTGCGATCCGGTCGTCATCTGACAAGGAACCGTTCACCATAGACATCGCCTTACGCTTGGCATCGTCCAGCAGCGTTTCTGCATCAGAAATCGCCACTTCTTCGCTGCTCAGGCGATTGCGTGCCAGGTTAATGGAACGCAGTGACTGATCAATTTCAGTATTCTGCTGAGAAAAATTCTGCACATAAATCGAGGCAACCGGATCATCACCCGCGGTCAGCAACTGCTTCCCGGACGCCAGTTGTTCCTGATTGTGCGCCACTTTCACCTGCTGGCGGGTCATATCGTTCGCCACGGACTGATAGTTATGAAAGCTGGCAATTCGGCTAATCATACTGTTTTAACTCCTTATCGCGCGGCATTCAGCAATGTATTAAAGGTTTCATTGGCCACCGTCATAATGCGCGACGACGCCATATAAGCCTGCTGGAACTTCATCATGTTCGCGGCCTCTTCATCCAGGTTTACGCCGGAAATTTCAGCGACACGGCTTTGCGCCGCTTCTTTTTCCTGCCGTCCGACTTCTTTCAGCCGTGCCGCCGAAGCGCGCTGGACACCCATCTCGGTATTCAGCCCTTCGTAGACATCAATCACACTGGAACGGCCCTGATTCATGACCTTCATATTCTGAAGATCCTGCATTTTGATCAGGTTGCCGTTGTCACCGGTTGCCGCATTGAGGTTCACCGCAAAGACATCGCCACCGACCGCGCCGTGACTCAGGGTAAAGCTGGTACCCCCCACAGCCACCGGGCCATTAGGTGGATACGGCAGCGGCGGCTGCAGCACATTGCCCTGCATATCAAGCACGGCAAACTGTGAAGCATCCGGAGATACCGCTACCTGGAATTCACGCAACGGACCTGCAGAAGTAATTGCAAAAGCCGCTTTGCCCTGGGTTTGGGTCGAAGAGCTGTTGTAACTCTGGGCGGCAATTTTTGCCGGATCCGTCATGACTGCCTGAACATCTCTGCCCGCATCCCGTGTCGGGCGCAGCAGAATCTTGTCACCACTGGCAATCGGAGCGGCAATTTCTATCCGCACGCCATCCACACTGAAACTTGGCGGAGTACCGCTGGGAATCACCGTCTGCGTCGAGCCATCCGGCAGCTTCAGGGTATGCTGACTGCCATTGAAGCCCAGCTCATACTCACCGCCCTTCAGCTTGCTCAGATCCTCAATGTAAACACTGACCTGAGCATTGGAGCCACGCGGGATCAAGGCACGCGAAGCCGCCACTTCCGGCGCGTTCACGTCGGTAAACATGGTTTCACCAACCCGACCGTTCAGATCCAGCCCCTGTGACTGCAGCTGATTGACGGAATCGGTAAAGCCGATCGCCATTTTGCCGAGCTCGTCCATCACCTTCGGTAAAGTCTTGTCACGGTACTCGAATAGTGACGCCAGTTTGCCGCCGATATCATCGGAGCTGATGGCTTTCAGCGACTTACCTGCCACGACCGCCAGACGGGTCTGCTGCGGATCCGGATCACCGTCGATCATCTTCAGTTCACTGGCATGAGTCCCGGAGACCAGCGTGTGACCGGTGCCGATCAGGACGTTAAAGGTTTCCGTATTCTTGCGGGTGACCGTCACCTTGGTATAGGTCGACAGTTCATTGATCAGGCTCTGATGTCTGTCCATCAGGTCGTTGTTCGCACCACTATTCGGAGTCTTCAGCAGTGCCTCATGAATTTCCACCAGCTCGCGACCGATGTCATTCACCCGGTTCAGTGTCTTGGCCAGCACGTCGTTGGTGACATCTTTCTGCTCAGCCAGCACCCGGTGTGTATCGTTCAGGCCAGTCGCAACCATCTTCGCCTTTTCCAGCACCACTTTCCGGGCACCGAGATCGCTCGGGCTGTCCGCCATGGCTTTCACAGCGTCATACCACTGGTTCATGTCCTGAGGCACCTGACTGGCACTGTTGGACAGCAGCTTGTCCAGCCGCTCCAGCTGGCCGTCACGCTCAGTCGCATAGCTGTGGTTCGTGGTGGTGAGGTTCAGCTCGTTGGTGGCAAACTGATCATAACCACGGCGAACTTCTGCCGCATGCACGCCCGTTCCGTAGTGATTGCCGGCAGACCAGAACGGATCGTTCGTCTCCTGCACCACAGACTGGCGGCTATAACCTTCCGTGTTGACGTTATTGATGTTATGGCTGGTGGTATTCAGCTGCCGTTGCGCTGTTAACACACCTTGAGAGCCCAAACTGAGCAAGTCGAACGCCATTGCGCCTCCAGAAAACCTCAGGGAGTTACTTCACTAACGGTTATTTTGCAAAAATCGTTCCAACATTTAGCACTTTGTTTTACAAGAGTTTTTGTTTCCTCCGGCCGAACTTAAGGCAAACTCTTGCCGGAAAAACATCCGGAAAACAACGCGTTTGACGAATGGCACAGCCTGAACCAATATGAATCAATGCGCGCACTTATGGGGATGACACATGCAGAAAAACAAACGGATCATTATGACGACACTGATATTTCTGTCCGGCCTGGCCCAGGCCGAAAATACGCCCAATGCGTATGATCCGGAGGGCAATCCAATCTTTGTTGATACCTTCCTGCTCTATCAGGATCCGGAAACCAAAATCATGCATGGGCCGGATGGTCATCGCTACATCGATACGGGTAGGTTCGAAACGTTGGATGATGCAGGCAACCCCATCATGAGGGAATGTTCACAGACACTGCTTTTTGCCAATCCGTATGAAGTGCCTGATTTCAGTATCACCAACCTGCCGGGACCGGAATGCATCATGCGAAGAATCACAACCAACAAGTATGAGGAAGTACCGGTTGAACAGCTGAAAAAACCGCAAATAACAAATGGGTTCTCTGAAGCTGGGTAAAGGAAGCAGGATAAAAATTGCCGCTGTCGGTATGCAGCGGCAATCCTGTTATTTCATGAGTTTCCGAACCGTATCCATCACATTAATGATTTTATCGGCATACTTTGGATCGGTCGCGTAACCAGCCTTATGCAGATTACGGATAAAGCTGCGCGGATCTTCCGGCGAAGCCAGTGCATTGGCATAACGCGGGTTGTCATTGAGGAAGCGGACGTAATCGTTGAAGCTATCTTCATAACTGTTATAGGAACGGAAAGCGGCCCGCTCCTGGACCGGAATACCGTCGTGATACTCCAGAGTCTGGGTGGCAACTTTGTTCCCAGCCCAGCGCTGATCCGCTTTAATATTGAACAGGTTATTACTGTCACCTGCCGCATTGCGAACCACTTTCTTACCCCAGCCGGTTTCCAGTGCCGCCTGTGCAATCAGGACAGCCGGATCCGTGCCCAGCAGACCTGCTGCTTTTTCAGCAAACGGACGCATGCGGGTGACAAAATCCTGCGGAGAAGCGAACGGTTTATCCTGGGGCTGGCGCAGAGGCGGACGCAGCGCACTGTTCTCAGCTGTTGCTGAAGCGGCAAGGGAAGCTTTGTCTTTCGAAGGCTGCTCCGTTTCCTGCTGCGCAAACACTTTCGCCAGTACATCATTTGCAGAAACCTGACGGGACTTTTGCATGGCCTCAAAATTGGCGGATTTTTCTTCCTCAGCTTTTGCCTGCTCTTCCGGCGTCGCCGGTGGCTTATCCAGAGCAGCCAGCTGTTCAACAATCAGATCCGCCAGTCCGAGCGAACCCCGGGTACTGAGCTCACTGGACATTTGCTGATCGCGCATCTCTTCGAAAAATTTGGTGTTGGAGCTGCTCATAAGATCCGACTCAAACACTTCATTCGCCTGACGCATCGACTTAAACAGCATCTGGGTAAACAGGGCTTCGAACTGCTGCGCAGCCGCTCTCAGATTTTCCTTGTCACCTTTGCCTCTGATTCCGGCCCGCAGGCGGTCAAGATTCGCAAGGTCATTGATAAAGCCAGGATCCGTCGATTTCATCGTCAGTTATCTGTTTCGTCTTGAGTCTGTGTTGAGCGCAGCCCGGCAGGCTGCACTACGGAAATTAAATAATGATCAATTGCCCTTCGATGGCACCGGCCTGTTTCAGAGCCTGGAGAATTGCCATCAAGTCTGAAGGCGCTGCCCCGACCTGATTCACCGCACGGACCAGCTCATCCAGCGTAATCCCCGGATTGAACTTAAACATACGGGAATCTTCTTCTGTGACCTGAATCTGTGAATCGGGTACCACAACTGTCTCTCCGCCGGAAAACGGATTGGGCTGACTGACCGTCGGATTCTCCTGAATCGATACGGTCATCCCACCGTGCGTAATTGCCGCCGGTTTCAGTTTGACATGCTGGCCGACAACAATGGTTCCGGTCCGTGAATTCACAATAATTTTCGCAGCGCCTTCAGCCGGATTAAATTCGAGATTCTCAATCGTCGAGAGGAAAGCCACACGCTGACTGACATCACGCGGCGCACGCACACGCACTGAAGTCGCATCCACCGGTGCTGCCATATCCGGCCCCAGGAACTGGTTAATGGCATCCGCCATCCGCTGGGCTGTGGTGAAATCAGACTCAAACAGGTTAAATGTCAGATGATCACCGCGGCTGAACGGGTTCGGCACTTCCTGTTCAACAATCGCGCCATTGGCAATCCGGCCGACGGTCGGATTATTCCCCACCAGTTTAGAGCCATCCAGACCTTCAGCACTGAAACCGCCCACCACCAGGCTGCCCTGGGCAACAGCATAAATTTTCCCGTCCAGACCGCGCAGGAAGGTTTGCAGCAGCGTACCGCCCCGCAGGCTTTTCGCCGAGCCGATAGAAGACACGGTGATATCAATATGCTGGCCCTGCTTGGTAAACGCCGGCAGCGTCGCGCTCACAGCGACAGCAGCCACGTTTTTGGTCTTCGGCTTAGTACCTGGCGGCAACTGAATACCGAAGTTCTGAAGCATGGCATTAAAGCTCTGGTCCGTAAACGGCGTCGTTTCGCCGGTACCCGGCAGACCCACCACCAGACCATAGCCTGACAACTGGTTACTCCGTACCCCGGCGACTTCAGAGACATCCTTAATCCGGGCTGCCTGCAAAGGGAAAGCCATTAACAGGGCGAGTCCTGCCCATAGCATCGTTCTGGTCACGGTCATTGTTCTCATCGTCGGGTTACGGTTCATCGTTCAAAAGGCAATTTACAGGCTCACGTTGAAGAAGCGGGCCAGCCAGCCTTGCTCCTGCACATCCTGCCGGTCACCAGTACCTGAATACTGGATCCGGGCATTAGCAATCCGGGTCGATTCAATGGTGTTTTCCTGCGAGATGTCATCCGGACGAATCGTGCCGCTGACACGGATATATTCATCGCCGGTATTCAGTGTCAGCCATTTTTCGCCGCGCACCAGCAGATTACCGTTCGCCAGCACGTCTACAACTTCGACCGAAATGTAACCCTGAATACTGTTACTTTGATCAGCAGAGGTATTGCCCTTGAACTTGTTCTCGTTACTCACACTGTAGGAGATATCGCGGTCGCCAATGGTCAGCGGTTTCCCACCCAGATCCAGCGGATCCATACTCAGGTCGGTCGATTTCCCGACATCTGTACTGGCGCTTTTATTGGCTTTGTTTTTCTCCGCCAGCAGCACAGTGACAATATCACCGATGCCGCGCGGACGGGTATCATCATACATATCCTGGGCCAGGGCCTGACTGAACAGGGAACCGGTTGCTGTCGCATAATGGGCCGGCTTTTCCTGTGGACGGACGCCAGACCAGGCCGGATCACCGGCCTGCGGATCATCACGACGACGGACCAGATCAATCAGATCCCCCTTCGGTGACTCCTGCTTTCCTTCCACGGCATCGACATTGGTCGTTGCCTGTGCCAGCTCATTCTGCCGGTCCGGCAACTGCACACAGCCGGTCAGCGTCAGAATCAGCGCGGTGAACAGCCAGTTCCTTTTCATAGCCCTTGCCCCTTGATTAAAGCTGCTGGTTCACGTAGCTCAGCATCTGGTCGACGGTAGAAATTACTTTCGAGTTCATTTCGTATACACGCTGAGCTTCAATCATATTCACCAGCTCTTCGGTCACATTCACATTGGAGGTTTCCAGCATAGACTGACGAATCTGACCAAAACCATCCAGACCCGGAACCCCTTCCTGCGGATCACCACTGGCGCCCGTCGGCAGGAACAGGTTCTGACCGATTGGCTCAAGACCACCCGGGTTAATGAAATCTACCGTGGTCAGCTGACCCAGCACCACATTGGCCTGCTGGTTTCGGATCCGGGCAGAGACTTCGCCATCGGTTCCCACTGTGATTGCCACAGCATCTTCCGGGACCACAATTTCAGGCTGCAGCAGATAACCGCCGCCTGATGTCACCATCTGGCCTTCCTGATTCACCGTAAACTGGCCGTTTCGGGTATAACCGATGTTGCCGTCCGGCAGCAGGATCTGGAAGAAACCATCCCCTTCAATCATCATATCCATGGCGTTGTTGGTGGTCTGAGTGTTGCCCTGAGTGTGCACCTTCTGTGTGGCAACCACTTTGGCACCGGCACCCAGCATCAGACCCGACGGTAACGTTGTATCCTGACTGGACTGACCGCCAGGCTGGTTAATATTCTGATAAAACAGATCTTCAAAAACCGCACGGCTCTTCTTAAAGCCTATTGTCGAGGCGTTCGCCAGGTTATTCGAAATCGTCGCGATATTGGTTTGCTGCGCGTCAAGACCGGTTTTACTGACCCATAGTGCTGGATGCATGTGTTATTCCTTCCTCATTAGCCCAAACGCAGCAGAGAAGAAGACGCCTGGTCCATTTCCTCTGCGGTTTTCATTAACTTCACTTGCATTTCAAAGTGACGCTGAAGATCAATCATGCTGGTCATTTCGCCGACGGCATTCACATTACTGCCTTCCAGCGCGCCGCTGAGCAGCGTGACCCCTGCATCGGCATCAAAAATCTGAGCCGGTACTTTCGATTTGAACAGACCATCAACGTCTTTAAATAATTCACTGTTGTCGGGCTTCACCATCTTGATGCGATCAACCACTTCCATCGCATCGGCGGGTGCGCCCTGCGGGCGGATGGATACTGTACCATCCTTACCGACCTGAATTTTACTGACTGGCAGCGGGATAAAGATCGGGCCGCCGTTTTCACCCACCATCAGGCTGCCGTTGCTGTTTTGCAGCAGGCCTGTCTGGTCAATTTTCAGGTGACCGGCGCGGGTATAGGCTTCCTGACCACTGGCATCCAGTACCGCCAGCCAGCCCTGTCCCTCAACGGCAACATCAAGGTCACGACCTGTCGTCATGACGGCACCCTGGGCAAAATCCTGCCCTGCTCTTTCAGTCATGGCAAACACACGGCTCGGCATCCCTTCACCAAACGCCTGCATGCTGCGCGCCTGTTCTAAATCAGCGCGAAAGCCTGTGGTCCGAACGTTGGCCAGGTTGTTGGCATGCAGCTGCAGGCCATACATATCCTGCTTTGCGCCACTCATTGCCAAATACAATGCACGATCCATTTTGAGTCTCCCAATCAGTACTGCAACTTTAGAAGCAATATGCGTACCAGTTTTAGGAAACCATTTGAAATGGCGTTAAAAGCGATGAAAGATCAGGAAATTAGTGGGAGCAGCTTCCCAGGGTTCAGAATTGTGGCGGTCAAAGCGCCAAAGAAATGACTAGAGGCAGGAAAGTGAAAGGACAAAGATTGCCGCCCGGAAAAATCAGGCGGCAATCCGGAGCAGATCCGAATTAACGAATCTGCAGGATGGTCTGTTGCAGACTGTTATCCACTTCAAGCGCACGGGAGTTGGCCTGGAAGTTACGCTGAGCGGTGATCAGATCCACCAGCTCCTGAGTCATATCAATGTTCGACTGTTCCAGCGTACCGCTCTTCACGGAGCCGAATGCACCGAAGGTCGCTTCACCCCAGACAGCGGCGCCTGAATCCTGGCTCACGTCCCACTGCGTACCGCCTATTTTCAGCAGGCCCTGTTCGTTCGGCACACGGACCATACCCACACGACCCAGCGTGATGTTTTCGCCGTTACTGTAAGTCGCGACAATCGATCCTTTCGCATCCACGTCAACTTTCGCCAGATAACCGGTGGTTGCACCATTTTCGCTGAATCTGCGCACTTCAAACGGTGCGGCATACTGCGTCGGAGCATCAAAGTTGAAGTTCAGGGTCTGGCTACCGTCAGCACCGTTCATACTGATCCCGGCAGCTGCGAAGCTCTCAGAGATCATCGGATCCCCGCCGTTGATCTGAGAAACAGTACCGTCGAAGTTAAAATCGACATAGGCCCCGGCATGACCGCCAACATTGGTCGCTGCACCACCCTCGATATTCAGGGCTTTTTCACCATCGGCGTCTGTGACCGTGTAGAAAGTCGCCCAGCGGTTTGGCTGCGTGTTGTCCTTCACATAGTAACTGGTCATTTTGTACGGCTGACCCAGTGAATCGTACATCGTCACCGACGTTGACTTGTTGTATGTATCCGGGTCTGAAAAGTCAAACTGATTAATGTCTTTCGGATCGCCGTTGGCCGGCAGGTTCACACCGATATCAACCTGGGTGGTCGCTTTCGGCTGACCAAACTGATCCGGCACTTTCAGTGCCTGTGGTTCATAAGAAACCACCTGATCGGTTTCCTGATCCACACCGTAACCCAGCAGGAACTGATCTTCTGAGTTCACAATGTAGTTGTCTTTGTTCAGGTGGAATGCACCGTTACGGGTTAAGCTGTTGTTGTTCGGCTCCAGACGCTGATCGGCTACGGCAAAGAAGCCGGTTCCGGAAATCCGCAGATCCATCGGGTTGTTGGTATAAATACTGGAACCTTCATGGAACTGCTGCGCCACGACAGAGGTCTGTACACCGCCACCCGTGGTGGTCTTCGGATTTGAAAAAATCGAGCGGGAGTAGACATCGCCAAACTCAGCACGCGACTCCTTAAAGCCGTAAGTATTGGCGTTGGCAATGTTGTTACTTGTGGTGTTTAGATCTTTCTGAGCAGCGCCCAGACCACTGAGTGCGACATTAAAACCCATGGGTAACTCTCCTGAATTCTGTGTACAGCGTATTTCTTATTTCACCTGCCGCACCCTCTGCCGGCAGGCGCTGTGTTCTTTTGTTATGCTTTACCGACTTCCAGCACGTCTGTCAGCTTGATCGGGGATTCAAAACCCGCCAGATTCAGCATCACGTTGCCATCACCATTGCCCAGCAGCACACTGTTCACATTGGCATAGGTCGATACATCAAATTCGGTGCTCTTGCCGTCAGCAAAGCCGCCGACTTTCAACTGGTACTGGCCGGCAGGCAACATATTGCCGTTGTCGTCTTTACCGTCCCAGGCAACGCGGTGGTCACCCGCAGGTTTTGCGCCTAAATCAAAAGAGCGCACCAGCTCACCGGCAGCGTTCTCAACCCGGACAATCAGGCTGTTCAGCGACTGCGGCAGTTTCACCATGCCTGAAATCCCGCCCTCAGAACCTTTCGAAGCTGTCGGGTTCGGTACCAGAACGTCACGGCCGACAAGAGAAGAAGCCTGCAGCGCCTGGTTTGACGTCATGGCTGCGTTCAGGCCGCCAAACTGTTCGTTCATTTTGCTGATGCCGTCAACCGTAGCGAACGACGCCATCTGCGCAATCATCTGGTCGTTACCAACAGGCTTAAACGGATCCTGCTGCGACAGCTGTTTGGTCAGCAGCGACAGAAAATCTTCCTGCTTCAGCTCTTGTTGTCCCGTGACTTTCTGCTCAGACTGCAGTTTTTTCTCCTGCATGCTTTTGAGCTGGTCAACATAGGACAAAGGGCTTTGACCTGTGCCTTTAATACCGGTCATGTCAGTCACTCCTTACCCTTATTGGCCCATCTGCAGTGTTCGCATCAGCATCTGCTTACTGGCATCTGCGACCTGAACATTGCTCTGGTAGGAACGTGAAGCCGAGATCATGTTTGCCATCTCTTCCATCACATTCACATTTGGTTTGTAGATATAACCTTCGGCATTGGCCAAAGGATGCGACGGGTTATATTCCGCAGTCAGAGGTTTCTGACTCTCAACAATCGCTTTCACCCGTACAGGAACACTTTCGTCACGCTGATAACTGGCACTTTGCAACGCCGCTTCAAAGACCGGGTGCCGGGCTTTGTAGGTTTCCGCCGCTGAACTGCTGACGGTATTGGCGTTTGCCAGGTTACTGGCCGTGGTATTCAGACGCACGGATTCTGCACTCATTGCCGACCCGGTGACATTAAAAACGTTAAACAAACTCATTGATTATTCCCCTTTTAATGCCTTGCTCAGGTTTTTGAATTTCGAGCCCAGAAAATCCAGCGATGCCTGATATTCCAGTGCGTTTTGCATAAACAGGTTTTGTTCCAGCTGGGCGTCCACTGTGTTGCCGTCACCGGTATCCGGCTGGTCCGGGATGCGGTATTTCTGTTCACCCATCAGCGTTGCAGAGGCAGCAATATGCCGCTCATTGGTCCGGCTGAGGCCAATCTTTGCCTCCGACGTTGCCGCATTCAATGCGCGCTGGAAGTCCAGATCTTTTGCCTTATAGCCCGGTGTATTGGCGTTAGCGATATTGCTGGCAAGGGTTTCCGCCCGTTTGCCGCGGACGCCTACTGTGTATTGGTGTACACCGAGTGCTTTATCAAAAGAAATGGCCATCATCTGCCTCCTGAATAACTTGCAGAAATAATTGCAAAGGGCGTGCCAACATTAATCGGAATAGATTCAGCCACACCTGCTCAGCAACGCAGGCATAGCAAAAGGGCCCGAAACGGGCCCTTCATGTTTACTTGAGTTTGTAGATAATGCCGGGGTTACAGCGAACCATTTCGAAACGGTCAGTCAAACCCGTCAGAGATTCAGAAGCACCAAGCAACAGATAACCGCCCGGATTCAGGCTGGCTGCCATTTGATTCAGCACTTTGGCTTTCATGTCCGGCGCAAAGTAAATCAGAACGTTCCGGCAGAAAATCACATCGAACTTGCCCAACAGCGCATAGCTGTCTTTCAGGTTCTGCGGACGGAAGTTCACCATCTGCTTTACTTTACTGCTGATCCGCATCCGGCCATTGCCAATCGGTTCAAAAAAAGCCTGACGGCGTTCAGGCGACAACCCGCGACTCAGCGCCAGGCTGTCATAAACGCCGGTCCGGCACATATCCAGCATGGTTTGAGAAATATCGGTCGCTGTGACTTGAGTTCCCAGCGACAACATCCCCGGACGACGCTGCTGCGTCTCCAGCACCGTCATCGCGATAGAATACGGTTCCTGACCAGAGGAACTTGCAGCCGACCATATCCGGATTGGACGCTTATTACTCGCCAGTTCAGGCAAAATTTTCTCTGCCAGAACCGTGAATGGATAGCTGTCTCTGAACCACAGGGTCTCGTTGGTCGTCATGGCATCCACAGCCGCAACCCGCAATTCACGGTTCCGGCCGGTAATGACATTCTGCAGTAATTCCGAGAGCGACGCCAAGCCAAAACGGCTAACCAAAGGACTCAGGCGACTCCGAACCAGATACTGTTTGCTGTCGCCAAGAACGATACCGCACTGTCCTTCTAAAAAACGGCAAAAATCTCTATATTCCTGGTCTTTAATTGTTATGGCTGTCATCTACTACTCTAACGTCAGTTTATCCAGGCATGGCCGCTTTGACCGCTGCACCCAGTTCATCGGGATTGAACTTAGGAATAAATGCATTCGCGCCAACTCTGTTGACCATCGCCTGATTAAATACCCCGCTCAACGAGGTGTGCAGGATAACATGTAAATCTTTTAGTTTGGCATCATTTCTGATGGCCGCTGTCAGCGTATAACCGTCCATTTCAGGCATTTCGATATCCGAAATGACCAAATCAATCTGATTATAAATGCTGTCTTCATTTGCCATTGCGCGTAACTTTTCGAGTGCCTCACGGCCATCTTTCACCAGAATACATTCGCAACCGATTGATTCGATGGCACGTTGCACCTGTTTACGCGCAACACTGGAGTCATCCGCAACCAGAACACGGCGGGTCACCGGATTCTCATTGATCATTTCTTCGCGCAGAGATTCGGAGACTTCGGTTGTCCTTGGCGAAATTTCGTCCAGAATTTTCTCCACATCCAGGATTTCAACCAGCTCGCCATCAATTTCTGTCACCGCAGTCAGATAGTTGGTACTACCTGCCCCTTTCGGCGGCGGAAGAATTTCCTCCCAGTTCATATTAATGATTCGCTCAACAGCGGACACTAAAAAACCCTGCACAGAGCGATTAAACTCGGAGATGATCACAAAACAATTCTCTGTGTTTTCAATTGGGCGACCACCAGTTGCCAGACTCATATCAATTACAGAAATGGTCAGACCACGAATGTGAGCGATTCCTTTGACCAGCGGATGGAGATTCGGCATCGCTGTGAGCTTCGGACACTGCAGTACCTCTTTCACCTTGAAGACGTTGATACCGTAGCGCTGACGGCGGTTCAGCTTGAAGGTCAGCAGCTCCAGACGGTTTTGTCCCACAAGCTGAGTGCGCTGATTCACAGAATCCAAAATCCCCGACATATACCTGACTCCAAAGTTGTCGAAATGAATTGTTGTTAAAATAGACAATTTTGAAGGATAAACGAGTAATCCGACTCAAAATCCCCTATCATGGTGCAATTGTAGCCCCTGAAAGCGACCTAAAAAGAGCGAAAATCGTGACCGAAAGAACACATTTCACACTCTGTTTAATCTTTATCGGCATACTCTGCGGTTTCTTAAGCGCGAATGCAATTGCTGCTAGCGATAATATGCTAAGTAATGTGCGTCAGGCAGCAACAGATCACATCCGGAGCCTGGTGCTCAGACCAGAGCGGGGCGAACTGAAAATTACCGCCGCGGAACTGGACAATCGTCTGCGTATCGGAGACTGCCAGGAACCGCTGAGCAGCTCTGTCCCCGGTAAACAGTCACTCACCGGAAATGTCACCGTTCTCGTCAGCTGTCCGACCGCAGGCTGGCAAGTCTATGTACCGGTGCAGGTCAGCCTGATGCTCCCGCGTGTCGTTGCCGCCCGGCCGCTGGCCCGCGGAGCTGTCATCAGGGCATCCGATCTGAAGGTCGATCAGGTTGAAACCCGGTTTCAGCGCAGTGTCGTTTTTGAATACCCGGAACAGATTATCGGCTCAACAGTCAAACGAAACATCAATATGGGTGAAGCGGTGGAAGGCAATGACATCTGCCTGGTTTGCCGGAATGACTCTGTGCTCATCAAAGCGGGACAGAGCGGCCTGAACATTGTCACCAAAGGGACGGCATTATCAGACGGCTCTCTGGGTGAGGAAATCCGAGTACAGAACAATAAGTCCCGTCGCATCGTCGGTGCAACGATTACAGCTGTTGGCGAAGTCACCGTCAGATATTAAAAAAATGCTAAAGTTATACAGAGCCTTGCCGATAGCAGGGCATTACCGATGAATATCTGTTTAAGGCTACAGGATTATGGCAAGTATTGATTCCCTGCGCAGCGGTCAGCTTCTGGCCAATCTGCGTAACACCAGCAGTACCAATACCAATCAGAGCAGGACTGAAGTCCGAGAAGAAACCAGCCACACCCCAAGGGATGCTGTTTCACTCAGTTCACAGGCCCGTGCCGTTGGTCAGATCCATCAGCAGCTGGCTGCTGAACCGAGCTTCGACCGCAACAAAGTTGAAGCGATCAAAAACGCCATCAGCAATGGTTCCTACAAAGTCGATGCTGACCGCCTGGCGAGTAATATGATGCGTTTTGAGGACGAACTGCGCGGGCTCTGATATGATCAGTCGCTCGCCGCGGTTTTTCCGGAGTTTGACCTATGTCGCCGAACATTGAACAACTACTTGCCCAGCAACATGCCACACTTGAGGCCCTCTTACGCCTGCTTGAACAGGAAAGAGAGGCCATTGTGAAGCGTCAGTCTGGCGACATCACTCGTTTTGCCCGTGACAAAAAAGAGCTGGTCGATAAAATTCAGCTTCAGGATCAGCAAATTGCCCGACATAGCCAGAGCAGTCAACTGAAAGAAAATCCTGACTTTGTCAGTCAGGTCGATACCATTCAGCACCTGCTCAGCGAATGCATGCACCACAATGAACTCAATGGCGCTGCCCTGCAACGCGCTCAGCTCAGCTTTCATAAACTGAACAATCTTTTCCAGCAAAGTCTGGGGCATCACCAGACTTACAATAAAGAAGGTATTGCTCAGAACCTGCGTTCGATCGGAACCAACCTGAAAGCCTGAGGAAAGCATCAGGCTTGGCAACAGGTCGCCAATTTATTGACTCCTGCGCGCCACCATTCTCTCTGCTTTTTATCCCCAAGCAATCAATTCGATAACAGTTCTGTATGAAGCTGCCGCACCCGTCATTGTGGCGACAGTCGGCAGGCCATGGTTTCTTCAATACAAATTTCCCACCTCAGTGTCAGGATTACGACAGCTAATGAAAGCACTGAAAAATTTCATTGGATATTGACACAAATCACATTTACCATTGCGATCTGTTCTCCCCACTTTTCATTAAGAGTCTGATTTTTCATGCTATTAACCGTTTTATATATTGTCGGCATTACTGCAGAAGCGATGACAGGCGCATTAGCGGCCGGCAAACGCCACATGGACTGGTTTGGTGTGATGCTGGTTGCCAGCGCAACTGCGATTGGCGGCGGTACGGTCAGGGATATTTTACTGGGTCATTACCCGCTGAACTGGATTGCGAATCCTCAGTACCTGCTGATTACCTGTTTGGCCGGATTACTGACCACCTGGATTGCGCCTTTAGTGGTGCGTTTTCACAAAGTCTTCGTTGTACTGGATGCACTGGGCCTGATTGTTTTCAGCATCCTGGGATGCCGGGTCGCCATGAACATGGGACAACCTGTGATCATCTGTCTGATGGCAGCCGTCGTCACGGGTGTGTTTGGTGGTTTGCTGCGCGATCTGATATGCCGACGGACGCCGCTGGTCCTGCATAAAGAGCTTTACGCTTCCGTCGCCTTCATTGCCGCTGGCCTCTACATGGCCCAGTTGCATTTTGCAGTCCCGGAAAATATTGCAATCGGAGTGACGTTGGTCACGGGATTCCTGCTCCGCCTTGCAGCCATGCGCTATAGCTGGCAACTACCGGTTTTCCGCATTGATGACGCTCAAGACAAAACGCAGGAAGAAGCCAAAAGCTGATCTGAACTCTCCAAACAACAAATAAAAAAGCGGCAAGGTTTTGCATCACCTTGCCGCTTTTTTCTGGTTCTTGTGCAAATCAGAACATCACAGACTGATTCGCAGGCACATGATAGACCTCACCCTGACGTTTCATCCGTTCCATGTTGTTGAGATCTAATTGCATTTCAGTGACATAGCTATCACCCACCGGGTAGCTGCGAATCACTTCAGCGCCACGGATCACGCCATCAACCGCGCCATCCGTTTCTTCAGAGCCCAGTTGCTGGTCCGTCAGTCCAGCTCTGGCACTGATCCGCATGCCATAAACCTGTTCAGTCAGCTCACGGTAAGCATCCAGTTTAGATGCGCGCATCGCACGGATCCGCTTTTCTTCGATGGTTTGACCCCGCTGCTCGCTAATCGAAGCATAGCCCACCGCCGTGATCAGATTCACATTGCGAAATTCCGTTAACGGCTGGCAACCAGACAGGGTAATCAGCAAAACAGCCATCCACCAAAACCGCATAGTAGCTCCTAAGGTTTTAATATGATCGAGTTATTCTCAAATTTCGTCGCTTCGGAACGGATCAGGACACCATTTTCCAAGCGCATTTTATTCAGCGTATCCAGGTCACGGCCAATACGATCTTCCGGCAGGAATCCCTGCGCACTGGCAATCACTACCCGTGAACGCATACCAATCACACGGGCATTAATCAGCACACCGCCACCCTGACGCAGCATAGTTCCGGTCAAAACGTAGTCTACAGGCTGCTCAGAAGCCAATTCTTTCCAGTTCCGGCTCAGCGAGAAGTCCCCTTCCGGCGTGACGCGGATAGCACCAGTCGCCTTGTAGTCAACAACCGTAAAACCCATTTGCTGCATATGGTACATGAAGCCTTCAGAAACCGCATTGCCGAGCCAGTTGGTTTCATTCATTTGCTGGATATCAACAAACGATGTCACAGCCAGCGGCGTTTTTGCCGTCAGATACTGGTTTGATTCCACCAGCTGCTTCGTCATTCCTTCAATAAAGAAGTCTATGGTATGGCGAGGCGTTTCCTTCAGCAAGAAGTTGCTGCCTGTATAGCTCTCTTTACCGTTATAAACTGGTGAATACGTACATGATGCTGTCAGCAGCGACAACAGCAAGATGGTCCATTTTTTCATTCTACCCTGCTCCGGAAGAAACGAGACAATGGCCTTTTATCGTCCGCTATCTCGAAAACTTTATGACTTTTCATTGCCGCGCTCCCATTTTGACTTTTTAGGAACACTCTTTGCATACATCAGCTTGCGACTCAGGATGTTGGCAATGTAAAAAGCTGTTAGGCTAATTGGCTTGAACCCTAATGGGGTTTCAACCTGAACGACAGACAAAACAAAGCAATTATCGTACCGAAAACGCCGGAAATTGGAAAATCTATGAAAAACACGCTCAGGAAAGCCCTTCTGGGTCTGGGAATACTTACCGCTATGCCATTGCAGGCCGCCTGGTTTGAAGTCACCGGTCAGGCGATTCTGCTGGAAAGTAAGTCTTCGGCCCGGACCAATGCCATCGAAGACGCCGTATACCGTGCCATGCATTACGCAGGAGCTGATTTTTCCAGCTTTTCCAATCTGAAACCCTATTTGCAGGAAGACCGGCAGGAATACCAGTTCAATGGAACAGAAGTCCGTCATGTTCAGATCAGCAAAAGTTTTGTCAAAGACGGCAATTATTACGTCACCGCACGGGTCGATATTTACCCGTCGGCAAAAAGTTGCCACAACGTCCAGTACAAGAAAGGGATGCTGATCAGTGACTTTTCTCTGGCTATCCCCCAACAGGCGGCGTTGGGAGGGATTTATCAGGTCGGCAAAGATTTTACTCAGTTACTGAAACGGCAAATCGGCAAACAATCGCAGAGTTTTGTCGTAACCGGAACCAGTGCTGTCCCGGTTCAGCCGGATAATCCCGGGGCCATGATGATGCTGGCCGAAGATTATGACGCCCAGTACATCGTGAGTGGCCAGATTACCGATCTGACTTCCACTTTGGATCAGAGCCTGCTGTCCAGCGATAAGATTAACCGTCAGTTCTCAGCGGAAGTTCAGGTACTGGACGGCAAGACCGGTGAGGTGCTGGTTCAGCGTAAGTACCGTGAAGTTGCAGAATGGCCGTTTTCACGGGTCAGCCAGGTCGATACGCAAAGCGCACGCTTCTGGGTTTCAGCTTATGGCGCAGCCTTACAACGGATCAGCCGCAACATCATGCTGGACTTGGAGTCTTCCCTGGCCTGCCGCGCAAGCCTGCCGGAAGTGGTCAATGCACACGGCAATCAGGTACAGGTCAACGTAGGCAGAGCTCACGGTGTGAAGCAGGGAGATCTCCTGAGACTATGGCACACCGCCGGCTTTATTGACCAGTACGGGATTTCACGAAACCGGATGGTGGAAACGAAAATCACCCTGGTTGTGGATCGCGTCTATGAAAACTCAGCCGAACTCAGCGTGCAGCAAAACGAACTTGCTGCCAGCATTCAACCTGGTGATTTACTGACCAAGCAGCCGCAACGCAGATACTAAAGGGTTAAAAAGTCTCAGCTTTTGAGTATAATGGCCTTCCTGCTTTTTCAGGAAGGCTCCCTTAGCTCAGTAGGATAGAGCGTCCCCCTCCTAAGGGGAAGGCCGCAGGTTCGACTCCTGCAGGGAGCGCCACTTCCTCGTCATCCTGACAATCCCGGATTTATTCAGACCGACCCGCTTTATCTGACTCTCACCGGTCAGACACAATACTGTTTTTCCATTTCATCCCAATATTTTTAGCCAGAAGCGCAGCCTGTATCCACAACAAGATTCCGACTCTTTTTAATAATTGAAAAATATGATCTTGTTCTAGTCTATTAGTGATAAAGACAGAGTGATTCACGGATTCCAGCGCAATACCGCATAAGGTGCGCTTTTCGGCTATCACTTTTCGTCATCACAAAAGGAGAGAGCTATGAAAAAGTTCGCAATGTTTGCAACAGCAGCGCTGCTGGCGATCAGCTTTAATGCGCTGGCCTATACATTGTCCGGAACACCAACTCAGATCCCGAAAGATGCCATGCAATACTGTGCCGGTGCGCAAAACTTTTGGGTGTGTGTAGACACCTATGAGCGTCAGAACAAATAAGACGCCAGTCAAATCACAAAAAAAAAAAGCGGAGGTCATCACCTCCGCTTCCTGTTACTTCAGACTGATATCACTCAGGCGTTAGCTTCACGCTGCGCAATAAAGTCCAGAGCCATCTGAATACGTGCGATCACACGAGCCTGACCAACCAGGTTCATCACAGCATCGACCGATGGTGACTGACCCTGACCCGTTACGGCAACACGCAGCGGCATTCCGACTTTACCCATGCCCAGATCCAGCTCTTCACAAGTTTGCTGAATGAGCTGATGCAGAGATTCTGTATTCCAGTCTGCCAGTGCTTCGGCTTTCTGTTTAGCCAACTCCAATGCTTCTTTGGCAACCGGACGCAGGTGTTTCTTCGCAGCCGCTTCATCGAATGCAGAGAAATCTTCAAAGAAGTAGCGAGACTGTGCTGCCAGCTCAACCAGCGTATCACTGCGCTCAGCCAGTAACTTGATCACTTCAGTGACAGCCGGGCCCCCTGTTGTGTCGATGCCCTGATGGTCCAGATGCCACTGCAGGTGCTTCGCCACATACTCAGCTGCTGAGGTCTTAATATAGTGGTTATTCAGCCAGCGCAGTTTATCGGTATTGAACGCAGAAGCCGACTTGCTGATATCGTCCAGGCTGAACAGATTGATCATCTCTTCCTGCGTGAAGATTTCCTGATCGCCATGAGACCAGCCCAGACGAACCAGATAGTTCAGCAGCGCTTCCGGCAGATAACCATCATCACGATACTGCATCACGCTCACGGCACCGTGACGTTTTGACAACTTGGCACCATCGTCGCCAAGAATCATGGCACAGTGGGCAAATTCAGGCACTGGCGCACCCAGGGCCTTGTAGATGTTGATCTGACGAGGCGTATTGTTGATATGATCTTCACCACGAACGACATGGGTAATTTCCATGTCCCAGTCATCCACAACAACACAGAAGTTATACGTCGGGCTGCCATCGGTACGGCGAATGATCAGGTCATCCAGTTCGCTGTTGCTGATTTCGATACGGCCGCGAATGTGGTCGTCAAATACCACGCTGCCCTCTTTCGGGTTCCGGAAACGAATCACGAAAGGAGACGCTTCAGTCGCAGCTGCATTGGCTTCAATAATCCGAGGATGGTTCGCGTCATAACGTGGTTTCAGACCTGCAGCCATCTGCTCTTCACGGATCTCATCCAGCAGATCTTTCGGGCAATAGCATTTGTAGGCTTTATCTTCCACCAGCAACTGATCGATCAGTTGGTTATAACGGTCAAATCGTTTTGTCTGATAGTAAGGACCTTCATCCCAGTTCAGACCCAGCCACTCCATACCTTCCATAATGGCATCGATGGCTTCCTGGGTTGAACGCTCCAGATCCGTATCTTCAATCCGCAGCACAAATTCACCGCCGGTGTGTTTGGCATACAACCAGGAATACAACGCAGTACGGGCACCACCAACGTGCAGGAAGCCTGTTGGGCTCGGAGCAAAACGAGTTTTAACCGTCATGAAAAGACCTTCAAACAAATGATTCAAACGAAAGGCGTAAGCTGATGCATGACTTTACGCAGTCTGCAATAGCGGCATTCTACCACTGACGCGGCAATCCTCAACCTGCGATTGATATCTGCGTTGCAAGTCGCCTGCAAGTCAGGCGAGCGAGAGTGACCTGGTTCAGATTCCTTCAAGTTGACCCTTTTACTGCTTTACCATGCAGATTGCTCCAGTAAACTGTATTTTTACAAATGAATAAGCAGATTCCCGCAGGCGCTAAAGGATTGCCTCAATGAAAATAAAGAATTTACTCTTGTCGTCAGCACTACTGGCATGCACCACACCGGCCATCGCACAGGTCAGTCTTGAACTGCCCAAAGGCGTTCATCTACTGGTAGTGAATGAACAGGATGCCGGCTACTCTTCACTCGGTTTTAATCATCAGCCAGTACTGGCCTTACCTAACGGTCAGAATCAGGTGGTTTTCCGTATCGGCAAAATTGTCATGGAATCTGGCAGTCTGAAGACCAAATACGATTCAGTGCCTCTCATTGCGCTGTTCGACGCCAAAGACACAGCACTTACGCTTGAAGTCCCGAAAATAGACACACTGGCACAAGGCCAGGCATATGACAAATCCCCCGATTTCAGCATCTTGAATCAGGGGCATCCGTTGAAAGTAAAATCAGACAAATTAGCCGTTGGGTTTACCCTTTCACCGGATTTTGTCCAACTGGCCAAAGAGTACAACCGGACAGAGCGCATCGCTTCAATCAGGCACATCCCAAAACCGGCAAATACAGACAACCAAACAAATATTGTTGCCGACAATCCGGAAGCGGAAGAGATGCTGCAATACTGGTTTCATCAGGCCAGCCCTGAAACCCGAAAAGCTTTTCTGAGCTGGGCCATTCAAAATATGAACTAATGGGGCTCTTTACCTATATTTGACGCCAAAAACAAAAAAGTACCCATGAGGGTACTTTTTTTATCAATCTGGTTCCTTGAAAATTGAAGGTTTCCTGACTCACATTTACCATACCGGCAAAGGAAAAGGACCGGCCTGATCAGCCGGTCAAATGAAAAAGGCAGCAGTCGCTAAGCGATTAGAAGTAGTACTCTACACCCCATCCCCAACCAAACTCAGCGTCTGAATCATCTTTCGAGATCATGTATGGGCGTAAGTAAGTAATCGCAGAGTCATCCAGGAAGTACGTCACGTTTGTTGAAACGATATAGTCTTCACTGCCTGAGAAAGATTTGCCTTTCACATCTGCTTCCAGGTTCGCAGCGTAGTTCGCCTTGAACTGCCAGTTTTCTACACCATTGTAAACCACACCAACAGAGTAACTGCCCTGATCAATATCCATGTCCGTAAAGGTTGTTTCTGCACCATCAACCTTAAATGAGCCATCTTCATAGTCAGCCGCTTCATGCTTATACGCACCATAGAGGCCAAAGTCACCGAGATTCAACTCAAAGCCCAACAGGTATGCGTCGGTATCTGACTTCGTCTCGCCTTCCACTTTTTCAAATGTTGGTGGATTGCCGCCCTGCTGAGCCAACCATGCACGGTAGAAAGTTGAAGATGCGCTGACAGTTCGGTCAGTCCCCATCTCATAGGCCGCATGCAGTGTAAACAGGCCGGTAGAGTAATGAGCACCGACACCGTAAAAGTTTGAATCTTTATCTTTTTCGGTTCCCCGGCCAGCTGCAACATTGAATGTGAAGCCGCTGTAGTTCCCTGAGTCAAAACGAACCATGTTCGATTGGCGGTCATAACGTGCACCACCAACAACGTCACCGCCCCAATCGAAGATTGCACCCGCGCGCTGACCTGAATACGGCCAGTCAATCACTTCGTATAATGGGGTCAGCATACGTCCCAGACGGACACGGCTGCCATCACTGAAACTTGCACCAACGTAAGTATCACGGACACCCAGACCTGAACCGGTACCGTCATCACCAACGTTACCGCCTTCCAGCTGCCAGATCAGGTTTGGACCACGAGCCAGCTCTTTTGAGCCGCGCAGACCAAAACGGGATTCGTTTTCAACTTTCAGCGGAGCATCACCTGCTTTGCCGCTGTCATCTTTAAATTTATCTTCACCATATTGCCAGACAGACACCGCCACCTGACCATACAGATCAACAGTATCAGTTGCTGGTGCAGCCTGAGCAGAAGTTGCAGTAGCAACCGCCGCGGCAGCAACCGCAAGACCTAATACGGAACGCTTAAACACATTACCCATGGAAAACTCCTAAAAACTAGCTGAATACCTGCGTCATAAAGGTTGGCCGCCGTTGACGTCAGGTCTTTCTCCCCAATATGTCAGTCAAACTTGTTGTGAGTTTGGCAATCATATTTTTTGTTTGGTTGAGAACTGAATCAGTTCAGGGATAAGACTACTTTCGCAGCGCAAAACATCAATCAGAAAGTTAATTTTCTATTAAAAAAATATGATTCAGTGCAAATTTATCCAGTATCAGTGATCCTAGTCATGATTCCATTAAATCGCTTTCAATGAAGAGAATAAAACCATTAAATACAGATATTTAAAAAAACATTGTTATTATTAGTGAGATCTTGATTGTACTTTTCTGCATGTTACAACATTGATTGCATTCCAATGTAAGATACTGCTACTTATGTTTTTTATGTCATATCAGTTCATCTTTATATTCACAAATGAAATTAAAAATGATGCCGCCCCAATCAGCTAAACACGAAGAAAAAAAAGTGTTCTTTTCGACAGACACAAAAAAGCCCGTCAGCAGTTTGACGGGCTTTTGGGCGTTTTTCGGCAAGAATAAAGGTTCAGTTTTTCAGCTGTGCCAGCAGTTCAGATTCATCCCAAATCTCAATGCCCAGCTCCTGCGCTTTTGCCAGTTTTGAACCAGCCGCTTCACCGGCAACCAGCAAATCCGTTTTTTTAGAAACGCTGCCGGTCACTTTGGCTCCCATCGCCTGAAGCGCCGCTTTGGCATCTGAACGACTGAGCTGAGACAGAGTGCCGGTCAGCACCACCACTTTTCCAGCCAGAGGCAACGCCACGTCCTCTGAAGGTTTTTCAATTTCCGGCCAGTGGATCTCCTGAGCCAGCAAATCTGTAATCACATCCCGGTTATGTGCTTCACGGAAGAAATTATAAACATGTGCTGCCACGACAGAGCCGACATCCGGTACTTCAATCAACTGTTCTTCGGTCGCTGCCATCACCGCTTCCAGGGTCAGGAAATGATTGGCCAGGTTCGCGGCGGTAGCTTCGCCCACCTCACGAATGCCCAGCGAATACAGAAATCGTGGCAGTGTTGTGGTTCGCGCCGCCTGAAAAGCATCGACCAGCTTTTGTGCTGATTTCGGTCCCATACGCTCCAGTCCTGTCAGCTTTCCGGCTGAAAGCTTGAACAGGTCGGCCGGGGTAGCAACCATCTCTTTATCGACCAGCTGTTCGATCACTTTTGTCCCGCAGCCATCCACATCCAATGCTTTGCGCGACACAAAGTGTTTCAGGGCTTCTTTCCGCTGTGCCTGACAAATCAGTCCGCCCGAACACCGGGCAACGGCTTCGCCTTCCACACGCTCCACAGCAGACTGGCACACCGGACACTCAGACGGGAATTCAATGGGCAGAGCCCCTTCCGGCCGCCGGGACATCACAACAGAAACAACCTGAGGGATGACATCACCGGCCCGGCGGATAATCACCGTATCACCAATCATGACACCCAGACGGGCAATTTCGTCAGCGTTGTGCAGGGTCGCGTTGCTGACTGTCACGCCGCCCACAGAAACCGGCTCCAGCTTTGCCACTGGCGTGATCGCCCCCGTCCGGCCAACCTGGAACTCAACATGATTCAGTACTGTCATCTCTTCCTGAGCCGGGAACTTATACGCAATTGCCCATCGCGGTGCTCTGGCGACGAATCCCAGTTGCTGCTGCTGGGCGATGTCATCGACCTTAATCACGACACCGTCGATTTCATAACTCAGTTGCTGACGCTTTTCGCCAATCCCCAGATAGAAAGCAATGACCTCCTCCAGACTATGTAACAGGCGTGTTTCCGGACACATTGGCAGCCCCCAGCCTTTCAGCTGACAGAGCCGCTCATACTGGCTGCCTGCCAGTTCCGCCCCTTCCACAACACCAACCGAATAAGCGTAAAAACTCAAAGGACGCGTTGCGGTAATACGCGGGTCCAGCTGGCGTAAACTACCTGCCGCAGCATTGCGCGGGTTCGCAAATGTCTTCTCGCCTTTTTTCAGAGCACGGGCATTCAGGTCATCAAACCCCTGCTTGGGCATGAACACCTCACCCCGTACTTCCAGACGAACCGGCCAGCCCTCTCCCCTCAGTTTCAGCGGAATGGCACGAATGGTTTTCACATTTGCGGTAATGTTTTCACCGGTAGTGCCGTCGCCCCGTGTGGCTGCCTGTACGAGGACACCATTTTCATACATCAGACTGACAGCCAGACCATCCAGTTTAGGCTCACAACAGTAAGAGACTTCAGCTGCAGCAGCCAGCCGCTCGGTCAGACGACGGTTGAAGTTCGTGAGATCGTCATCGGAAAATGCATTGTCCAGAGACAGCATCGGTATTTCATGACTCACCTGAGTAAATGCCGCCAGCGGCTCGCCTCCGACACGCTGACTCGGTGAGTCAGGCGTGATCAGTTCCGGGTGCGCCGCTTCCAGCTTCAGTAATTCCTGCATCAGGCGATCATACTCAGCATCCGGAACCTCCGGATTATCTTCTACATAATAGAGATAGCCGTGATAGGTGAGCTGTTCACGCAGAGATGCCAGCCTTGCTTGGATGTCTGTCATTCTTTTTTCCTACATCAATTCTTGTCGCAAAAACCATCGGGTATTGTTCCTGAAATACCGCCCTGAACACTTTGACAGCAGTTGGCAGACACAAGACCCGATTTTTCTGATTCTTCACTCTCAACATTTAGGGCCCCAATCAGGGGCCCTAAAACATATTCACTGCGAAACGGCACCATCACAGGTACTGTTTGGCTTTTTCCCGGTAGGCTTTCAAGCGCTGCGGCGTAATCAGATTACGCTCATGGTCCAGAATATCTGCGCCCATGTCATCCGCAATCCGCTGAACGGTCTGCAGCATCAGATTAAAATTGTCATCTGCACGGCCATGACAAGGCAGCATCAGGTAGAACGCAACCCCAGGCGTGGCAAACTCATCCAGCTGGTCCTGAGGGAAGTATCCCGGACTCACCATATTAGCCACCGTGAAAAGAACTGGACCCGTTCCGGCTAAATCAGCATGGCGGTGATAAACAGAGTTTTCACCATAAATCAGGTGATGCCTTTCCAGACACTGGAACAGCTTCACACCGGTTAACATTTCGCCACCACGCGCATGTACATTCAGCACCAGAAAGTCCGGCTCAAGTTTCACTTCTTCAACAGGCGCTTCAGGCTCAGCGAGTGGCACCTCTGAAACTTGTTGTGCTGCCTCAACTTGTACCTCTTCAGTCTGCGGCAAAATCGCCTGCTCCGATACCCGAGAGTCTGCAGACACAAACTGCGGCTCCGACTTGGGCGCTTGCTGAATCACTTCCGCTTCTGCCTGGACCTCAACCTCAGGGATGACCGTTTCCAGTACAGCTTCTTCCACAGAAGCCGATGTCTGTACCGAAGCGGTCACCTCAGGTTGCGAGTCCTGAGATATCTCGCCGCGACGTTCTTCCGCCACGGGTGCAGCCGGTGTCGCCGGCGCGTCAAATAAAGGATCAATTGCCAGTTCATCACCAAAGTGCAATTCTGGCTCTTTACGTGCCGGGCGCTTGGCAGGCGCTTCCGGTTCCCCGCCATTCGCGATGACCCTGACGGAACCGATACCGTCCTGATCGAACCCTTCGTTGTCTTTCGTCTTGCCTTCGTCCAGACGACCAATTGGTTTTTCACCAAACTTGGCGGGCTTGTCCTTCCGGCTCGACCACAATCCGTGCAACAGAAGTGCAGAGATAGCCAGCACTCCGACAATAATTAGAACCAGACGCAATTCCTGCATTATGAGTACTCTGAATAACTTGTTTTACCTGACAAAGTCGGCCTGAAACTGTGTATCTGACCAATCTGAAACGCTTGGCTTCAGGGACAGACCCCACTAAGCGTGCCACACCTGAGACATTTTTGCTGTAACCAGGATCTGTTTTGTTGTCCTGACAGCCTGTCTCGTGAAGGTATTGTCCTAATGTATCAAAACTCAAATCCCAAAGAGAAGTTCAAAGTTGTGATTGATGTCATATAGTGCATCCGAGCACAAAATTCCATCAATGAACTGGCATCTGCGGCTTGCCGGGTCTATGACGGCAGATTGATCACACCCAACAGAAACCGTTACTATGCCTGCATCAATATCCTGTCGCCTGTACACACGACAACAGGATCGTTTTTGAGGAGACTGGCAATGCCAAATACTGCTTTAAATACCACCCCGATCGGCGGTGCGGGATATTTTTTCCGTGGCGTTTCTCTGGCGATGCAGCCGGGAACCCGCCGTTTTGTCATCATTCCCTTACTGGTCAACATACTGCTTTTTGGCGCTGCTTTTGGTTTTGTCCTGACACGACTGAATGACTGGATTACCAGTTGGCTGGAAGGCTTGCCTGGCTGGCTGGACTGGTTGTCTTATCTGCTGTGGCCGTTGCTGGCAATTGCGCTGCTGGTGGTGCTCTCTTATTTTTTCAGTACCATCGCAAACTGGATTGCCGCGCCATTCAATGGGCTTCTGGCTGAGCATCTGGAAGCCAAATTAACCGGTGAAGCACCACCGGACAGCGGGCTGAAAGATATTCTGAAAGACTTACCCCGCATCCTGCATCGCGAGTGGGTCAAACTCAAATATTACCTGCCCAAAGCAATCGGACTGCTCATTTTACTGTGGATCCCGGCAATCGGTCAGACACTTGGGCCCGTACTGTGGTTTCTGTTCAGTGCCTGGATGATGACCATCCAATATGTCGATTACCCGTTCGATAATCACAAGGTTCCTTTTATTACCATGCGGGACGCGCTGAAACAGTATCGGGGCAAGTCCCTGAGTTTTGGCAGCCTGGTGATGCTGTGTACCATGACCCCGATTCTGAACCTGTTCGTCATGCCGGTTGCCGTCTGCGGTGCGACCGCCATGTGGGTGGATCACTACCGAAAACCCATGATGAGTCTCTGACCCCGTCAGAATCCTTCATCCCCGGCAATGCCGGTAACAACAGAGGCGGATTGACCGCCTCTTTCTTTATTCTTCTGACAACGCCCGGATTCCGTTCTCTGGCGGCCTGACGACAAAATCGGTGGCCCGGTTCACACCTTTTCTTATAACTCTAAGATATAACAATAAATTACTTTTCAATATGCAGTCAGCGATTATGCTTGGTCTATCATCTGTTGATAACGTGTCACCAAGGAACGACAAGCATGAGTAAGATTTACGAAGATAATTCTCTGACAATTGGTAATACCCCGCTGGTTCGCCTGAACCGTGTCAGCAAAGGCAATGTTCTGGCCAAAGTTGAATCCCGTAACCCTAGTTTCAGTGTGAAATGCCGTATCGGTGCCAACATGATCTGGGATGCAGAAAAACGTGGCGTCCTGAAACAAGGTGTGGAACTGGTAGAACCAACCAGTGGTAACACAGGGATTGCTCTGGCATTTGTTGCCGCAGCCCGTGGGTACAAGCTGACCCTGACCATGCCAGAGAGTATGAGCCTGGAGCGTCGTAAACTACTCAAAGCACTGGGTGCCAACCTTGTTCTGACCGAAGCGCCAAAAGGCATGAAAGGTGCCATTGAAAAGGCAGAAGAAATCGTTGCATCTAATCCGGATAAGTACCTGCTGCTGCAGCAGTTTGACAACCCGGCAAACCCTGAAATCCACGAAAAAACGACTGGTCCTGAGCTGTGGGATGCAACGGATGGTGAAATCGATGTTTTCGTTTCCGGTGTCGGTACCGGTGGTACGCTGACTGGCGTCAGCCGCTATATCAAGCAGCAGAAAGGAAAAGCCATTACGACAGTTGCTGTTGAGCCGGTTGAATCTCCTGTCATTACCCAGGCGCTGAACGGTGAAGAAATCAAACCGGCCCCGCATAAAATTCAAGGTATCGGTGCTGGTTTCATTCCTGGCAACCTGGATCTGACACTGATCGACGAAGTTGAGCGTGTCAGCTCTGAAGATGCCATCGAAATGGCTCGCCGTCTGATGGAAGAAGAAGGCATCCTGGCTGGTATCTCTTCCGGTGCGGCAGTCGTTGCTGCCAACCGCATGGCGGAACGTCCGGAGTTCGCAGGAAAGAACATTGTTGTTGTGCTACCAAGCTCAGGTGAGCGCTACTTATCGACTGCACTGTTTGCTGGCATCTTTACCGAAAAAGAAACCCAACAGTGATCACAAAATTGCCATTTTTGATAAGCAATTGTTAATGTCAAGCCCCCCAACGGGGGCTTTTTTATTGCTTTTTGACCTTACCTTTAATATAAATCCGACCACGCTTTTATTTTCAGCATCGAAATAAAGGGGCAAAAATTGACCTGGTCGATGTTTGCTGGGTGATAAACCACTTAGAATGGGACCCAGAACAACACTAAATCAATGTAAATGAATGTGAAATTAAACACCTAAATTAGCAAGCTTTCGCTATTGGGATTAAGCTTACCTTCAGTTGCGTGATTATTACATTAGACGATATCAAGAATCGGGGTGAAAAATGTATCAGAAGCAAGTTGAGATTACTGCAGAAAACGGCCTACACACTCGTCCTGCTGCGCAGTTCGTGAAAGAAGCAAAAGGTTTTGACGCAGACATCACTGTTACTTCTAACGGTAAAAGCGCAAGTGCAAAAAGCCTGTTCAAACTGCAAACACTGGGCCTGGTCAAAGGCACTGTGGTAACTATTTCTGCTGAAGGTGCGCAAGCACAAGAAGCTGTTGACCACCTGGTTGCCCTGATGGATCAACTGCACTAATCAGCCGCAGTACAAAAATTCCCTACTAGTTGTTTGTTAATTTTAAGGTAAGGCTATGATTTCAGGTATCCTGGCATCTCCTGGTATCGCTTTTGGTAAAGCGCTGCTACTGCAGGAAGAAGAGATTACTCTTGATAAGTCACCAGTTTCTGGCGATCAGATCGAAAAAGAAATTGAGTGCTTCTTCAATGCGCGTCAGAAATCTTCTGAACAACTCGAAGTTATCAAAGAAAAAGCAAGAGCGACCTTCGGTGAAGAAAAGGAAGCTATCTTTGAAGGCCACATCATGTTGCTCGAAGATGAAGAGCTTGAAGAGGAAATCATAGCCTTCATTAAAGAAAACAAAGCGAGAGCAGCCTACGCTATTTATTCAGTAATTGAAGAGCAGGCAATGACGCTGGAATCGCTGGATGATGAATACCTGAAAGAGCGTGCAACGGATATCCGTGATATCGGTAACCGTTTCGTCAAAAATGCGCTGGGTATCAATATCGTCAACCTGAGTGCCATCAATGAAGAAGTTATTCTGGTGGCCAACGATCTGACTCCGTCTGAAACAGCACAGATCAACCTGAATTATGTGTTAGGTTTTATCACCGACATCGGTGGCCGTACCTCGCACACCTCAATCATGGCACGTTCACTGGAGCTGCCTGCGATTGTGGGCACGAACGACATCACCAAACAGGTACAGAACGGCGACATGCTGGTTCTGGATGCGATCAACAACCAGATCGTCATCAACCCGACTGATGGTGAAATGGCGAAGTTCAAAGCCATTCGCGATGAATTCCAGGCCGAAAAAGATGAACTGGCCAAACTGAAAGACCTGCCTGCTATTACGCTGGACGGCCATCAGGTCGAAGTCTGCGGTAACATTGGTACCGTGAAAGACTGTGATGGTGTGAACCGCAACGGCGGTGAAGGTGTTGGCCTGTACCGCACCGAGTTCCTGTTCATGGACCGTGATGCACTGCCGACAGAAGACGAGCAATATCAGGCATACAAAGATGTGGCGGAAGCCATGCAGGGCCAGGCGGTCATTATTCGTACCATGGACATTGGTGGCGATAAAGATCTGCCATACATGGATCTGCCAAAAGAAATGAACCCATTCCTGGGCTGGCGTGCCGTCCGTATCAGCCTGGATCGCCGTGACATCCTGCGCGCTCAGCTTCGTGCGATTCTGCGAGCATCTGCGCATGGTAAATTGCGTATCATGTTCCCGATGATTATCTCGGTTGAAGAAATCCGTGAACTGAAAAACGAGCTGGAAACCTACAAAGCAGAACTGCGTGAAGAAGGTCTGGCATTTGACGACAGCATTGAAGTCGGCGTCATGGTTGAAACACCGGCAGCCGCTGCAATTGCGCACCACCTGGCCAAAGAAGTTGACTTCTTTAGCATTGGTACAAACGACTTAACCCAGTATACTCTGGCTGTTGACCGTGGTAACGAACTGATTTCTCATCTGTATAACCCGATGTCACCAGCGGTACTGACCGTCATCAAGCAAGTAATTGATGCCTCCCACAAGGAAGGCAAATGGACTGGCATGTGTGGTGAGTTAGCCGGTGATGAACGTGCAACCCTGCTGTTGCTTGGTATGGGTCTGGATGAGTTCAGCATGAGTGCGATTTCTATTCCACGTATCAAGAAAGTGATTCGTAACAGTAACTTTGCTGATGTAAAACTGATGGCTGAGCAAGCCCTTGCTCTTCCGACAGCTGCTGAAATCGAAGCACACGTAGAGACATTTATCGCAGAAAAAACCATCTGCTAAGATAGCAGCAGATAGAATAACAACGCTTAGGAGCAACGCTATGGGTCTGTTTGACAAATTGAAGAAACTGGTTTCTGACGACACCAATGAAGCAGGCGCGATTGAAATCATCGCCCCACTTTCAGGCGAAATCGTCAATATCGAAGACGTGCCTGATGTTGTCTTTGCTGAGAAAATCGTTGGTGATGGCATCGCTATCAAACCTGCCGGTAACAAAATGGTTGCCCCGGTTAACGGTACTATCGGTAAGATCTTTGAAACCAACCACGCGTTCTCTATCGAGTCTGATGACGGTGTAGAGCTGTTCGTACACTTCGGTATTGATACTGTTGAACTGAAAGGCGAAGGCTTTACCCGTGTCGCAGAAGAAGGCCAAACCGTGAAAGTGGGTGACACTATCATTGAGTTTGATCTGGCTGTACTGGAAGAAAAAGCAAAATCTACGCTGACCCCGGTTGTGATTTCTAACATGGATGAAATCAAAGAGCTGAGCAAACTGTCCGGTGCCGTGACTGTTGGCGAAACCCCAGTTCTGCGCATCAAGAAGTAAGACTCTCCTGAGAGACTGAAGCATAAAAAGCCGCCTCAACAGGCGGCTTTTTTGTCTCTGTCAATCACATTCGAAACAGTATCAGAGTTGCTTCAGCATTGCTTCAGACGGCACAAAGAAGTATCCCCCGGTCACGGCCTGGGTGAAATCCAGTAACTTATCCGTCTGACCATCTTTCTCACCATACATGTTACTGAGCATTTCACGGAAATTTCGCTGCTCCGCACAGTAAGCAATGAACAGCAAACCATGCTCACCACTCACCGCACCATAAGGGAGACTGTGACGGACAATCTTCAGGCCTTTGCCATTTTCTTTCAGATCAACACGGCCCACATGGGAATTCTCAGGGACATCATCCAACTCGACTGAGTCCGCTTTGGTCCGCCCGATAATTTTTTCCTGCTGGGCGACGTTCACGGCATGCCAGGCCGGCAGCTGATGGACAAAACGCTGGACCATCACGAAGCTTCCCCCCGCAAACTCCCCATCCGGGATAATTGCCACCTGACGACGTGCCTCCTGCATTTTCGGATTTTCCGTGCCGTCAATAAATCCGGTCAAATCCCGGGCATCAAGATAACGAAAACCATGGGTCTCATCCAGCAGTTCCACTTCCGACGAAATAGGCTGTAAAAAGCTGCTCAGCAAATGGAAATTCAAATCATGTCGATTCGAATGAATATGCAGCAGAATATCCCCTCCGGTCGACGGTGCCGTGACGTCACCACTTCCCAGTGGGGTAAATTCTTCAAAATCGTCCGGACAACCCAACTCGAATTGCTGCCAGAACGCTTTCCCAAACCCCATACTCAAATGAATATCAGCACTCACATGCTGGTGGTTGAGCTTTTTCGCGATTTCCGGGAGCCCCTGGCACTGACGGATAACCTTTTCCTTGTTTCCGACCAGGTTCAACACACAGACTAAAGAAAACGGACCTGCTTCTGGTAATATGGCACTTTGTGGCGTCACCTTCATTCTCCCATGATTGTCTCGTTCTGTTTTCCGACTCATTGAAACTGCGCTCTGCCTTTGCAACATCAATGATTAGAAAATGATAATAGTCGCTTCTGAGTTAAACATATTGATCATCAACAGCCAAGACGAGATCGAATCCAAAATTGTTAACTCTCGTGAAGGCTGCGCCTCATCACTCAAATTTTCATCAAAGAGAAAACAAAAAAGCGCCTTATAAGGCGCTTTTCAATCATCAAAATACACTTTTATCAAACAAAGACAGAGTTACGCAGACATCACAGCCACTTGCAGTTTCACTGAGTTCAGTGCGTCGTCTTCACACGTTTCAAATGAAGCCGGTGTATCAAGTCCTGTCGAAATTACCGGTGCAGCCAGTACCCGCCAGGCACCATCATCCAGCTGTTCTTGTATCTTAAAGGCGATTTTCACTTCTTCGGCCGAAACTTCCAGCAATTCTGCACTGCCGAAAAACTTACGGCGCTCTCCTTCAGTGGAGCCGAAAATGACCGTTTCTTCACCTGGCAGCAGCTGTAAGGATGTCGCTACCGATTGGTGGTAACCGGCACTGGACAGTTCAAGGTTCACATTCAGCAACCAGTCTGCCATCGCCAGCGGGCTCAGTAAGGCACTAAACAGCACCACCCCTCTCCCAAAATCATTCATCTGACACTTTCTCCATAGGCTAATTGGCAAATGTATGTCTGACTCGGGAACTCCGTACCAGATAGGCCATCAGCCAGAGCGATATCAGCAGCGTCACGGCTGCCGGCCAGCTAAAGGCGCCTCTCATTAACGTCAGGTGGTACACTTGCAATACAACATCAAGGGCATATGTCATCAGCAGAATTGGTCTGCCATATCGCCATAGCCCATTCACTATTTTGTTTTTTTTATGTCGAAGTCCACTCAGCCACATTAAAACCACAGCCGGTAAACCAATTCCCATCAGCAGATAAAGATTCTGCGTATGGGGAAAAAACAGCTGAAGCAGATTGGCGCCCTGCGCCTGACTTACTCCGGCCATTACAAACGCGCCCCAGCCTCTTGCACTGAACAGCATGCTCAGCCATAACAAGCCTGATGGTTTCAGCTGGCCATGACTGTCATAAGCATCAATCGAATACATCTGTCCTTCGCTCAGAGTTTTGAACAACGTATTTATTTTTTTCGACAATAAATGATATGGATCAATAGGCAAAGACATAGACGTTCGTTCTGCGTCATCACGCACGAATAATTTGCCTAACCTGCAATCACGATCACGATTTTACGTATACTTAACAAACAATTCGTCTGTGACGTTTTTTCCATCTGCAAACAGACAGACGATTTTCCTGAGAATTGATGATATTTCATCAACTTGATAGTCTTGGTCAGTCACATGGAAACATTCAACCGTGAATGTTCGACAGCCAAAATGTAGGAAAATTCCTACAAATCATCTCAATTTACGCTTTGAAGTATTCCGGGATAAACTGCTTACTTCACGTTATTTTCATCGTCAATGAGAACGCTATGAGCAAATCAGCTAACAGCCCGTCCCCAGAGACTCAGTCGGAAGCACTGCAAATCGCCAGAGCTACGCAAAAGCCAGGCCAAACCAAAGAACAGACCAAGCTCATCGCCCAGGGCATCCAGAAAGGGATTGAACTCTACAAGAAACAGCAAAAAGCCAAGGCCAGGGAGAGGGACAAGTTCCGGAAGAAACAACAGAAAGAAAAAGTTGCCGCCGCCAGTCACACCAATGCAGTCCGTGACGACATCAAACCGCAGATCATCGTGAAACACAGTGCGCTGCCCTGGTTGCTTTTAGCTGTGTCATGGTGCGGCTTTTTGGCCTGGCAATATTTCAGCTGATTCAGATCAACGCCACACACTTGATAATAATTAGCATTTGCATCTATACTTATCCATAAATTTTGAAAGGATAAATCTATGGAGCGGCGAGTGTTTCGAATGATCTGCCTGCTGGGATTGACCAGTATCGCTTTGCTTCACCTGGGTGAAATCTGGCTCACTGGCCCAACCCAACAAACTCATTTCCTGACTGAATGGCTGCCACTATATACCGTTTGGGGGATCCAGCTGGCACTCAGCTGGTGGCAGCCGGATCAGGAAAGTTCCTAGGAATGGTGAGTCGATTTGTCTTTCCCGAATGACAGCAGCCACAATGACACCACAGCCACGGCAAGGAAGCCGGTCAGAATAATCACAGGCATCGCGGCATAACCCAATACATGCCAGATGACAGATTCCAGCGTACTCATGTTCCTTTCTCCTTATTGCCAGCCTTCAACATCTTTCATATCCGGTAACCGGTGCGCAATCCCTTTGTGGCAATCCACGCAGGTTTTATCCCCTGTTGCCAGCGCCTGAGAGTGCTGTTTTACCGCACGCTCACCCTGCTCTGAATAATCCATATAGTCAAACTGGTGGCAGTTACGGCATTCTTTTGAGTCGTTTTTCTTCATCCGGCTCCACTCGCGATGCGCAAGATGTCCCCGCCTTTCCTGAAACTTCTCTTCGGTGTTGATTGTCCCCATTGCAAAAGCAAACAGTTCTTTGGAAGCCTGTACTTTACGGACAATTTTATCCGTCCATTCATGAGGCACATGGCAGTCAGAACAGATCGCCCGCACCCCGGAACGGTTGGAGTAATGAATGGTGGAGCGGATTTCTTTCACAATCGGCGCATGGCAACCGGAACAAAAAGCTTCAGTGTTCGTGGCCTCCATCCCGGTGTTAAAGGCCCCCCAAAACAGCAGACCGCCCATAAAGCCCAGAAACAGCACCAACCCCACCGCAGCCTTGCTCGGCGATTTTAAACGGCACCAGAAACGTTTAATGATATTCATAACTGGCTCCGTGGTTATTTATCTTCCAGGGCGTCAACACGCTTGAAGGTGTTGTCGACCAGGGGCGTTGCATCCGCCTGCGGCACATGGCATTGCAGACAGAAATACCGGCTGGGAGATACATCAGACAGCACCTGCCCCTGACGCGGCGAACGATAATGGGTCACACTGATTTTGGTCGCCCCCATTTCATTGGCATATTTCCAGCTATGGCAGGACAAGCATTTATTCGCATTCAGCGAGACTTCGTAATTCCGTATCGTATGCGGAATCAAAGGCGGCTGATACACGTAGTCGCTGTCAATAGGCTTGCCATCCTTCGGATAGTTTTTCCAGCTTTCCCCGGGGAAAGTATCTTTAATCTCTGTCTGCCCCCGCAGCGAATGCAGGCCGCCATTGCCGCCCACCAGCTCATCATTTGTGTCAGTAGCGGCATGGGCAGCACCCAAGGCAAGCAACAGGACGATCAGCCCGCCAGTCAATTTGTTCGCAATCTTCATGAGCAGCTCCATTTACGCCTTGGTAATCTTGATCGGGCATTTTTTGTAGTCGGTCTGTTTCGACAACGGATCCGTTGCATCCAGCACCAGCTTATTAATCAGAACCCTGGCATCGAAGAAAGGCACAAAGACCAGTCCTGCCGGCGGTCTGTTCCGGCCCCGGGTATCCACCCGACAGCGAACTTCACCGCGGCGAGACGTCAGCAAGACTTCGTCTCCCCGGCGAATGTTGCGCTTCCGCGCATCATCAGGATGCATGTAACACACCGCATCCGGAACTGCTTTATAAAGCTCTGGAACACGACGGGTCATGGTGCCGGTATGCCAGTGCTCCAGCACCCGGCCGGTACAGAGCCACATGTCGTATTCTTCATCCGGTACTTCCGGCGGCTGTTCATATGGGGCAAAAATGATGTTCGCTTTACCGTCCGGCTGTCCGTAGAAATAGAAACCTTTCCCTTCAGGTACATAAGGGTCAGAGCCCTCGGCATACCGCCAGCGGGTTTCTTTCCCGTCCACCACCGGCCAGCGCAAACCACGGGCGTTGTGATAATCATCGTATGGTGCCAGATCATGACCATGACCGCGGCCAAAGCTGGCATATTCCTCAAACAGACCCTTCTGCACATAATAACCCTGTGCTTTGGCGTCATCATTCAGTGCCTGAGCCTGTTCCAGCGGGAACTGATCTACCTGGCCGTTGCGGAATAACACGTCGTACATGGTTTTGCCTTTGTATTCCGGCATTTTTGCCAGCAGTGCTTCGTCCCAGACCTCTTCGATTTTGAAACGTTTGCTGAACTCCATGATCTGCCACAGATCCGATTTGGCGTCTCCGGGCGCAGCAACCTGCTGGTACCAGGCCTGTGTCCGGCGTTCTGCATTCCCATAGGCACCTTCTTTCTCAACCCACATCGCCGTTGGCAGAACCAGGTCAGCCGACTGCGCAGTTGCTGTCGGGTACGGGTCGGAGCAGACAATAAAGTTCTCCGGATTGCGATAGCCGGGCAACCGCTCCTGATTGATGTTCGGGCCCGCCTGCATATTGTTGTTACACATCACCCAATACGCGTTCAGAACGCCGTCATGCAGCATGCGATCCTGAAGCACGGCATGAAATCCGGGCTTCGGCGGGATGGTCCCTTCCGGCAGCTTCCAGATTTTCTCTGCGATGGCACGGTGTTTCGGATTCATCACTACCAGATCCGCCGGTAAACGGTGCGCAAAGGTACCAACTTCCCGTGCGGTTCCGCAGGCTGAAGGCTGGCCGGTCAGTGAAAACGGGCTGTTCCCCGGCTGTGAGATTTTTCCGGTCAGCAGGTGGATGTTGTAAACCAGATTATTCATCCATACCCCGCGGGTATGCTGGTTCATCCCCATGGTCCACAGTGACATCACTTTCACATTCGGATCGGCGTAATATTTCGCCAGCTCCAGAAGCTTGTCTTTCTCCACACCGGACAATTCAATCGTTTTCTCCAGCGTGTATTCCGCGACAGAGGCCTTATATTCCTCAAACGTCATGTCATGCATGGCACCTGAGTTTGGATTCGCAGCCGCCTTCTGCCGCGGATCTTCGTCGCGCAGCCCGTAACCGATATCCGTGTCGGCGCGTTTAAAGTGAGTATGCTTGTTGACGAAATCCCAGTTCACCGCGTCGTTTTCGATAATGTAGTTCGCGATAAAGTTTGCAATCGCCAGATCGGACTGCGGATGGAAGATCATACCGTTATCCGCCAGCTCAAAAGAGCGGTGATAGTAAGTCGACAGCACGTTCACCTTCACATGGGGATAGCTCAGACGCCTGTCGGTAATCCGGGTCCACAATATCGGGTGCATCTCCGCCATGTTCGAGCCCCAGAGAACAAAGGCATCCGCATGTTCAAAGTCGTCATAACACCCCATCGGTTCGTCCATGTTGAACGCCCGCATGAAGCCCACCACCGCCGAAGCCATACAGTGGCGAGCATTGGGATCGATGTTGTTGGAACGGAAGCCTGCCTTCATCATCTTGGAGGCCGCATAGCCTTCCATCACCGTCCACTGTCCTGAACCGAACATCCCGACACTGGTTGGCCCTTTGGCTTTCAGGGCTGTTTTCCATTTTTCAGCCATAATATCGAAGGCCTGATCCCAGCTGACTGGCTGGAAATCACCATCTTTGTGGTATTGGCCATCTTTCATGCGCAGCAAAGGTGTGGTTAAACGGTCGGCGCCATACATGATTTTTGACAGGAAATAGCCTTTGATACAGTTCAGGCCGCGGTTGACTTCAGCTTCAGGATCGGCCTGCGTCGCAATCACCTTGCCCTGCTGCGTCCCCACCAGCACCGAGCAGCCCGTCCCGCAAAAACGGCAGGGGGCTTTGTCCCAGTGGATCTTGGTTTCATCCGAACTGACAATCAGGTTGGTTGCCGAGGCCGGTAAGGTAATGCCGGCCACTGCTGCGGCCGAAGCTGCCGCGTTTGCTTTCACAAACGCCCTTCTGGTCATTTTCATGGTGTATCCTCAAAGTCAGGTCCCTGCTGCTCAACCTGGTGAAACACCAGAAAGGTCGTCAGCACATGATCAAATGCTTGAATGACATCAATAATGTCGGTTACTTCTCTGTGATTTGCGGTTTCCAGTACTACCACCAGCTTGCCTGCCGGGCTTTCCCCGTAAACTTCAGCCTGCGGTATGGCATTGATCCGGGTTTTCACCCGGGCCAGGCCTTCTGGTTTCACGTGCACAACCAAGCTGGAAATATGGACCTCTCCGGAAGGTGCCGACGGTGATTTCTGAAAACGCGGATCCGCGTCTTGTCTGAATTGCTTCATCATCTGTTATTCCACCTGGCTGTCTGGGTGATAGTTGTCTGGGTGATAGTTGTCTGGGTAATAGTTTTCTGATTGATAGTTGTCTGAATGATGGTTTTCTGCATGAAGGCTGTCTGAGTGAATCTGGATGGCCTGAGCCGGGCACACGGAAACGCAGGCCCCGCAGCCGGTACAATCCGCAGCACTGACCACAGGCTGAGCCACTTTGCCCTGCTGTAGTACAAAACGAATCGCCACCGGCTCACACTGCTCTCCGCAAGACCGGCACTCCACCCCGTTGAATGCCAGACAGGTCTCAGAGATTTCAGCACTTACCTGCCAGGGCGCTTCTGCCTGCGGGCGAAACAACGGCTCCGGGCACACCTCAGCACACTGATAGCAAAACGTGCATTCTCCGCGCTGAAAATCAACCTGAGGAAAACCGCCGTCACCCTGGACAATAATGCTGGCCTCACAGGCTTTCTGGCACGCCTGGCAGCGTGTGCACTGTTCTGTGAACACCTTGTCTTCTGTCATCCAGGGAAGCCGGGGGGCTTGCGGCGCGTTCCCCCGCCTCAGCCAGAAACGTCGAGCTAAATCAGCCATAGATTCATCACAGCAGTTATTCCGTTTTGCCTGACCGGGGTATGCAAAACATGATGGTCAAAGTATAGACTTAGTTTAAAAAGGGTTATTGGTAGCAGAATATACCTCTAAGGGGGTAATTCGGGGGTAAGCTTGTTTGAGATCAAGAAAGTACATTGTCAGCCTTCACAAAATGACTGACATCGGCGAAAACAGGGCGTCGGGGATTCAGCAGAAAGGAACCGTGGTGTACCGAAAGACAACAACGAAAGCCGCCTTGAAAAGTGCCGGTGCCGGCAGCGTCACCGGGGTTATTGCCCGCGTGATGCTCGCGATTGTGCTGCTGTCGCTTCTGACAACAGGCGCCACCATGCTGGCTGTCAATGCCAGTCGATATGATGCAGAAATGGTGAATCTGGCCGGGTCACTGCGGATGCAGAGTTACCGGCTTGCTTTTCAGTTGGCCCAGGACGGCCAAGCCCGTGAAACTGACATTGCCCATTTCAGCCAGACGCTGAATGCACCAGCCATGACCTCACTGAGAAGCCTGACGACACCGGATAATCTGCTGCAAAGCTATCAGAACCTGCTGGATGACTGGCGCCGGATCAGTCCACAGCTGACCGGTGCTACCCCGGATTACTTTGTTCATCAGGTGCCCGAGTTTGTTGATCGCATTGATCACTTTGTCTATGAATTGCAGGCTTTTTCTCAGCAAAAACTGCACATCATGGCCGCAATTTCCGGTCTGGGGCTGGGGATAATCCTGATGCTGGCATTATTTGCCATTCACTACAGCCGACGCCGTATTGTGCCGCCACTGCAGAGCTTGCTTGCCGCCAGCCAACAGGTTCAGGCCCGTCATTTCTCGGTCCGGGTTGATGAAAACAGCCAGAATGAGCTGGGAACCCTGGCCCGGGCTTTCAATCATATGGCACAAGAGCTGGGACAGAGCTACCGGGCGCTGGAAACCACAGTCGAAGAGAAAACCCATCGTCTGAAAGAAGCCAATAATGCCCTGAAAACCTTGTACGATTGCGCGCAGTTGCTGTCCGTAAACCGGATTCAGGCCAGACATTTCAGTCAGATTCTGGACAGACTGATCCAGCTCGAAGGCTTTGCCGTCATCCGGCTGGTTGTCGAAGAGGGCCACGGGATTCGCACTGAATTTCAGGCAGGCAAGCCCGACGACAGCCAGAGCTGGCATCAGCATGCGCTCAAACAGGAAGACCAGCATCTGGGAACCCTCTGGTGGCAACACACCCTGCCCTGTCCGGATCCGGCGCTGATCATTAGTGTCGGCCATTTGCTCAGCCGGGCGCTGTACGCCCACCAGACGCAGACACAGAGCGACCAGTTACTCCTGATGGAGGAAAGGGCCACCATTGCCCGTGAACTGCATGATTCACTGGCACAGGCCCTGTCCTATCTGAAAATTCAGCTGACACTGCTCAAGCGTCAGCTGGCCACATCCCCGGACGCCGCAAACAACATTATTGATGATCTCGAACAGGGGCTGTCTCAGGCTTACCGTCAGCTTCGTGAGCTGCTGAATACATTTCGTCTGTCGATTAAACCCGGCAAGCTCAGCGACGCCTTAAATGACATGCTGGCACCGCTCCGGAATCAGACCACAGCGACCATTCTGCTGCATAATCAGCTGCCCTCCCTGCAACTGACGGCGCCACAGCACATTCACCTGATTCAGCTGACACGGGAGGCTGTGCTCAATGCCATCAAGCATGCAAAAGCGACAACCATCACGGTCGACTGTATCCCGCAGGGCGATCAGGTGCTGGTCGAGATCTGTGATGATGGTCAGGGATTCGATCCGGATCAGAGCAAAACATCCCACTATGGGATGTCGATCATGAACGAGCGGGCAGAAAGTCTCGGCGGAAAACTGACCATCCTCAGCGCCGCCGGTCAGGGCTGCCGCGTTCAACTGAAATTCGCCTTACAAAGTACAGGATAACCATGATGCACAACCCACCGGCCCACCGGATCGTCATTGTTGATGATCATCCTCTGATGCGACGCGGCCTCAGTCAGTTACTGGAACTGGAGCCAGATTTCGAGCTTGCCGGGGAAGCCAGCAATGGTTATCAGGCACTGGATATAGCCCTGGAACAAGAACCGGATCTGATATTACTGGATCTCAACATGAAAGGGCTGTCCGGCCTCGACACCTTACGCGCTCTGCGCGAACAGGGCTGTCAGGCAATCGTGGTCATCCTGACGGTTTCCGACAACCCAAACGACATCCGGACCTTACTGGAGGCCGGTGCAGACGGATATTTACTGAAGGATACCGAACCGGAACAATTGCTGGCGCTGCTTCAGCAGGCGCTGACCGGACAGCAGGTATTCAGCGAGCAGGTCAGGCAATATCTGGAAAACAACACTCAGGCCGACGATCCGCTGCAGGAACTCACCGGCAGGGAGAGAGAAATTCTTCATCTAGTTGCCCAGGGCAAACGAAATAAAGACATCGCCATGCTACTTTTCATTTCAGAAGCCACAGTGAAGGTCCATATCAAAAGCCTGCTCAAAAAACTGGAGGTGGGGTCACGCACAGCTGCCACAGTCATTTATCTGCAAACGCAGGAGAAATAGCCCCGGCACTCAGGTCTGCTTCGGTGGCGGATACACAGGCTTTCCCATTGCGTCGCTTTCTCATTCCCGTTATAAAAGGGGCTTGTTTCAAAACAACTGCCATGCACAAAACAGGTTAGATTATGAGCACCATTGCCTACGGGATCAAAAACTGCGATACCATCAAAAAAATGAAGAAGTGGCTCGATGCCCAGGGCGTTGAATACCGCTTCCATGACTACCGTGTTGACGGCCTGGATCGCACTCTCCTTGAGTCTTTTGAAGCCGAACTGGGCTGGGAAGCCATGCTGAACAAGCGCGGCACCACTTTCCGTCAGTTGACCGATGAGCAAAAAAACAACCTGGACCGGGAGAATGCCCTGGCACTGATGCTGGAATATCCGGCGATGATCAAACGCCCGCTGCTGGTCCACAACAAAACCTGCCACCTCGGCTTTAAACCTGAGCAATATCAGGCCATTTTCGCGTAACTGCCCATATTTACTTTTCCCAACCCAAAGAACACAGAAGGAAACACGGATGTCAGACAGCCCAGTGATCGCCCTGACCAAAGACCTTATCAGCCGAGCCTCAGTCACCCCGGAAGACGAAGGGTGTCAGGATGTCATGATCGCCCGACTGGAAAAACTGGGCTTTCAGATAGAGACCATGGTGTTTGAAGACACCACCAACCTCTGGGCTCGCCGGGGTACAGAAGCCCCGCTGTTTGTCTTTGCCGGTCATACTGACGTCGTTCCTGCCGGTCCGGCTGAACAGTGGCATACACCGCCTTTTGAACCCACCATTATCGACGGTTATCTGCACGGCCGCGGTGCTGCGGATATGAAAGGCTCACTGGCCTGTATGATCGTATCGATTGAACGTTTTCTGGCCGAGCACCCTGACCATCAGGGCTCCATTGCGTTGCTGATCACTTCCGACGAAGAAGGGCCGTTTATCAACGGAACCACCCGTGTTGTTGATACCCTTGAAGCCCGCAACGAAAAAATCGACATGTGTATTGTCGGTGAACCGTCCAGTACCCATGAAGTGGGTGATGTGGTGAAAAATGGCCGCCGCG
Organism: Photobacterium sp. R1; assembly: GCF_054600795.1. Taxonomy (NCBI): domain Bacteria; kingdom Pseudomonadati; phylum Pseudomonadota; class Gammaproteobacteria; order Vibrionales; family Vibrionaceae; genus Photobacterium; species Photobacterium sp. R1. The sequence goes on along the minus strand of NZ_BAAHZP010000001.1, from coordinate 75,231 downwards.
GTTCAATCACCGGTGATCTCGTCGTGAAAGGTGTTCAAGGGCATGTTGCCTACCCGCACCTGGCTGACAACCCGGTTCACAAAGCCATGCCTGCACTGGCAGAGCTGGCAACCACAGTCTGGGATCACGGCAACGATTATTTTCCGCCAACTAGTTTCCAGATTGCCAATATGGCAGCAGGCACCGGTGCATCCAATGTAATCCCCGGAGAACTCAAGGTTCAGTTTAACCTGCGTTTCAGCACGGAGCTGACCAACGAAGACATCCAGCGCAAAATACACTCCGTGCTGGATGCCCATGGTCTGGAATATGATCTGGCCTGGACCTTCAACGGCCAGCCGTTCCTGACGGACAAGGGCACCCTGCTGGAAGCCGTCGTCCGTGCGATTGAAGAAGTGAACCATCAGCGTCCGGAACTGCTGACCACCGGCGGCACCTCTGATGGCCGTTTCATTGCCCGCACCGGTGCGCAGGTGATTGAACTGGGTCCTGTGAACGCGACCATTCACAAGGTCAACGAATGCGTGAAGATTGCCGATCTGGAAAAACTGACCGACATGTACCAGAAAGTACTGGAAAACACGCTGGTATGAGTCTCAGCCTGCCCCATTTAACGCTGGCGCAACTCACCGGGCTGGATGAAAGCCATCTCTGTGAGTATCAGGGACGCCAGATTCACGCTGGTATTCAGAATGCACTGGCCGCCTTGCAAGAGGCGGCCGCTCAGGCTGGATTTGATCTGAAACTGGCCAGTGCATTTCGCTCCTTTGACCGTCAGCTGCTGATCTGGAACAACAAGTTCAACGGCCTGCGACCCATTCTGGACAGCAACAGTCAGCCGCTTAATCCGGCCTGTCTGTCTGAACTGGAAAAGATCCACGCCATTTTACGCTGGTCTGCCCTGCCCGGTGCCAGCCGCCACCACTGGGGCACCGATCTGGATGTCTACGCAGCCAACTGCCTGCCTCAGGGAGAATCGCTGCAACTGGAACCCTGGGAATATCTTGACGGCGGACATCAGGCCGGATTCAACAACTGGCTGACAGCGCATATGAACCGTTTCGGGTTTTACCGCCCTTATGCCGCTGACTTAGGCGGGGTCGCCATTGAACCCTGGCACATCAGCTATTTTCCGCTCAGCAATCAGCTCAGAACTCAACTGACGCCAAGCCAGCTTGCCACTGTCATTGCCGATCAACCTGTTGCAGGAAAATCGCATATTCTGGCAAACCTTGATACGCTTTATAGTAAGTACATCAACAACATCTGTGAGGTCTGATATGGACTGGCTGCTCAACCCCTGGGTCATCACCATCATCATCGTGAGTGTTGTGGTCAGTAACATTGCGGCCATTAAATACACGGCCAATATGAAATTTGGCCATCACGACAAAACCAGCGAGTTACTGAAAAAACAGCAGGAAGTAGAAAACCTGACCCACAAAGGTCACCCCGCTGAAAATGAAGAAAAAAAATAGCCGGTTTCAAAAACCGGCTATGACTGTTTAGTGGCTGAATCATCAGCTCCGGCAGAGGTAATCAGCCTGACCAACCCATTTGTAACTGGTCAGTTCTTCCAGTCCCATCGGACCGCGGGCATGTAATTTCTGAGTCGACACCGCAACTTCAGCGCCCAGACCAAACTGCGCCCCATCCGTAAAACGGGTGGATGCATTAACGTAGACCGCCGCTGAACCCGCTGCATTAATAAACCGCTCCGCAGACATCAGGTCATTGGTCAGAATCGCATCTGAATGGCTGGCATTGTGCGCGTGCATATGCTGAATCGCCGAGTCTACATCCGGAACAATTTTCACCCCCAGCGTATAACTCAGCCATTCAGTATCAAAGTCGCCTTCCTGAGCTGCACGCACCTGATCAGCGTGGTCTTTCAGCAAAGTCATTGCCTGCGCTTCTGCAACCAGTGTGACCTTGTTCTGATTCATCCGCGCGGCCAGTTTCGGCAAAAACTCCGGGGCTACCGCTTCATGCACCAGCAGCGTATCCAGCGCATTACAGGCTGACGGACGCTGAACTTTTGCATTTTCAACCACATCCAGTGCACGGATCAGATCCGCAGACTGATCCACAAAAGCGTGACTGATCCCAAAGCCGCCGATAATGACGGGAATCGTGCTCTTTTCCTTACACATCTTGTGCAGACCGGCACCACCACGCGGAATGATCATATCGACATACTGATCCATCGTCAGCAGCTCAGACACCAGTTCACGGTCAGGCTTGGCAATGTACTGCACCGCCGCTGCCGGTAAACCGGCCTTTTCCAGTGCCTGTTGAATGACGCTCACCAGCGCCATATTAGAATGGAAGGTTTCACGACCGCCGCGCAGAATGCTGGCGTTCCCGGTTTTCAGACAAAGCGCTGCAATATCAATGGTCACATTCGGGCGCGCTTCATAAATCACACCAACAACACCCAGCGGAACCCGGCGACGACTCAGGCGCATGCCATTTTCCAGCACCCGGGAGTCCAGCTCAGCACCCACAGGATCCGGCAATCCAATCACGTTCCGGACATCACCGGCAATTGCCCCCAGACGCGGTGCATTCAGCATCAGACGATCCAGTAACGCTTCTGACATCCCGCTTTCCCGCGCAGCAGCCAGATCTTTTTCATTGGCAGCCAGGATTTCAGCCTGACGGGCTTCCAGTTCATCCGCAATAAAAGCCAGTGCCTGGTTTTTCTGTGCGGTCGCTGTTGTCGCCAGTGTAAAAGCAGCCTGTTTTGCTGCTTGTCCCATTGCTTGCAATTCCACCCTGTTTCCCTCTCGGTCCGTATGATTGTGCTGTTGTATTAGATGAGTACCAGATCGTCCCGGTGGACAGCAACCGGACCGTACTCATAGCCCAGCACTTTATGAATATCCTGACTGTGTTTTCCGGCAATTTTCGCAATATCCTGGCTGGAATAGCGACTGATCCCGCGGGCCAGCAAAATTCCGTCGGCACTGTATATCCGCGCCACTTCACCCCGCTCAAACTGGCCTTTGACCTCAGTGATCCCTTTCGCCAGCAGACTGCTGCCACGCTGAGTCACCGCCATCGCGGCACCGGCATCAACAATGATATCCCCGGCTGGTGGCGGCCCCGCGAGGATCCAGCGCTTCCGGCTTTCCAGCGGTGATTCCAGCGGCAGGAACCGGGTTCCGACCTGCTCACCATTAACAATGCCGGCAATCACTTCCGGACGGCTGCCCGCAGCAATAATGACTTCAATTCCGGCACGACGTGCAACATCCGCGGCCTGCAACTTCGTCGCCATCCCGCCGGTTCCGAGACCACCGACGCTGCCACCCGCCAGCTTCCGCAGGGTTTCATCAATAGTATGTACTTCCCGGATCAGTTCCGCATCCGGATTGCTGCGCGGATCCGCAGTGAAAAGTCCGGGCTGGTCTGTCAGCAACAATAGCTTGTCTGCTCCGGCCAGGATCCCGACCAACGCAGATAGATTGTCATTATCGCCGACTTTAATTTCCGTGGTGGCGACAGCATCATTCTCATTCACCACCGGAATAATATCGTTCTCAAGCAGTGCCAGCAGCATATCGCGGGCATTCAGATAACGTTCTCTGTCGTTCAGGTCGGCACGGGTCAGCAACATCTGGCCCACATGCAGTCCGTAAATACTGAACAGCTTTTCCCACTCCTGGATCAGACGACTCTGACCCACGGCAGCCAGCAATTGTTTGCTGGCCATGGTTTTCGGCAGTTCCGGGTAACCTAAATGCTCGCGACCTGCGGCAATGGCACCGGAGGTCACAATCACCACCTGATGACCCTGTCGGCGAAGATGGGCGCACTGCCGGACCAGTTCAACCATATGTGCACGGTCGAGTCTCAGTGTGCCCCCTGTCAGAACGCTGGTTCCCAACTTCACAACGATGGTCTGTGATGCAGTCTCAGCTGCATGATGAGCCTGGTGCTCACTTGCTTGTAATTTGTGATTGTCTGCCATGAAGAAAACTAAAGGATGCGGAAGAATGGCATTTGTTTTATCAACCCCGACCGTAAAGCACAAGAAAAATGCGTCTGAGTCGACGCATTTTCTATTTTTTCAGGATTTCATGCGGAAATCAGGCCGAAACGGATAAAGTCGGTGCTGACAGATCCGGGGCCGGATGAATCGGGAGGTCGTATTCCTGTTCCAGTAACGTACTGAGCTTGTGGTAAAAATCTTCCAGTGTCTGTTGTACCGGCTCCAGATGTTTTGCCGGCACCTTATCTTCCAGCCAATCACCATGAATATCATAGCGGCCGAAGTAGTAATGGTACTGGAACCCGCCCTCACTTTGGGTCAGTTCCAGCCACCATCCCCAGAACTCACGCTCTTCCGGTGCTTTTTTGGCATTAATGCAGCTGGCTAAGCAATCGAAGAAAAAGTGTCCTTCAGATGACTGTTGCTGACGCAGGTAAGGACCAAGTGCGGTCAGCTTGGTCATCAGACGGCCATGGGAAGGAAAAGTGACTTGTGTTGGCATAGGTCCATCCTTAGTCTGGTATTCAACAAAAAGCGCTAAGGGTCTGTTGACCCTACTTGTTTCCCCTATCGCTATCATTTAACACACAGCGACAGAGAAATGGCAACATTTTATTTACATCCTCAGACCAGATCATCGAGCCGTCACAGCTTATCCTTCAGCCACTCGACAACCTGGGTCATGGCTCTGTGATAACCGTCGTGAAGCGGCGCGGCCGGCAGGCTGACCGCTTTCCCGCCCCGGCTGGACATTGCAATCAGCTGATTATCCATGTCGGTGCTGACCGGATCGTCTTTCAGGTTGACACCCAGCATCGGAATATCAACTTTCCTGCGCCCGAGCAGCCCCTGCTGCTTCAGCGACCAGGCCGTCATATGGGAAACCAGACTTGCTTTAGACACGCCGTTTTTACCCATGCGCGAAGCAAACATATCCAGATACATGCGCGGCATACTGTTCAGCAGCTTGGGCTGGGACAGAAAACTATGAATAATTCCGCCAAGACTGATACAGGTTTTCAGCCGGGTCGGCTCAACGAACCCCAGCCGGATTGCAGCATTCCCGCCAAACCGGATACCAAGCATTGCGACTCGGTGGTGATCAACCCAGGGGACGTCCCTGACCTGTTGCAGCAATGCCTGATGCAGCTGACTGGTATCTTCGGTGAGTGTCCATGCTGCACTGTGGCCAACCGACGGCATGTCCAGTGTGATCATGGCATAACCCGCTGGTCCCAGATATTGCTGATACAGCGGCCAGAGTTCCGTCTGGAGTGTATCCAGACCGCCGCTGACAATCACGGTCGGTAACAGCTGATCGGTACGCGGCAAGTGGATAAAGGCCTGGAATGTTTTTCCCTGATAAGACACATCAATCGTTTTGACCTGATGCGGCATCAGTTCCATGGCATCTTTATAAGTGACGGTCGCCTGCAGCTCAGCCTGGGCAGCCAGCTCATCCCCTTTCAGATGCGGATAAGCTGCGATGCTGTAATGAGTACTGGCTTTCAGCATCATCTCGGCCGCTTTTTCCTTATTGCCTTTGTCCAGATGTTCACGGCTGAGACGCTGGTACTGACTCCCCAGTTGTGACCATTCATAAACCCAGTTCCCGGGCTTATATCCAATCACGGTATCCAGCAGTTCATCATTGGTCCGCTTTGCTTTCGCGGTGGCAATTCTGGCAAAGATCCCTTCCATTTCAATGGGATCGACTCCCTGCCAAATCCAGAGCGGACGACGTAAGACCCGATACCAGCCAGCAACGGTATCGCCGTCAAGCGCATTGTGAACTTCTGTAGATGAGGCATGGGCCAGCCTGACCAGACTGGAGGTTTCTTTGGTCGTTTGACGCGGTGCGAACAGTTTTTCAGACAGGTTCACCTTGGAAGGCTCAGACACTATTGACTCCTGCGTGTGGAAGGTTCAAAACCCGTTTTACTTTCAATCTGGCTTCATTGTATATGTTTTCGGGATAATTACCCCAAACACGGCACACAAAAAAGGAGCCTGAAGGCTCCTTTTCAAATATATTTTCAACCGGGCTGGATCATGAGCGCTTGGAAATCGGCTCAACAAAAGTGACAGCCATATCCCATGGTTGTTCAATCCAGGTATCCTGCTCAATATCAACCACATAATCATCAACCAGATGTTTACCGGCTGGCTTGGCGCAGACCGTCACAAATTTTGCTTTCGGATACATAGCACGAATCATTTCCGCGGTGCCGCCTGTATCAACCAGATCGTCCACAATAATGAATCCTTCACCATCACCGTCGGCTTTCTTCAGTACTTTCATGTCACGCTGGTGGTCATGGTCGTAGCTGGAAATACAAACGGTATCGACATAACGAATACCCAGTTCGCGAGCAAGAATTGCAGCCGGCACCAGGCCACCACGGCTCACTGCGATAATCCCCTGCCACTGATCCGCCGGCAGCAGTTTTTCCGCCAGTTGGCGCGTGTAGCTTTGCATGTTATCCCAGGTGATGACGAACTTTTTAGTCATATCCGATGAACCTCTAAATCAGCGAATCAATACCGCTGGTCAATAAAACAAATTATAAAAAGACGATTTTAGCTGTGAACAGTGCGGCAATGACCCAAACACTGACATTCACATCACGGCCTTTACCACTCAGCAGTTTCACCGCTGCATAAGTAATAAAGCCCAGCGCAATACCTTCCGCAATGGAGTATGTTAACGGCATGAGCAGGCAGACCACAACTACAGGTGCAGCTTCTGTTAAGTCACGCCAGTCGATTCCCGCCAGGCCGGAGACCATTAAAATGGCCACATAAAACAACGCGCCAGCGGTCGCATAAGCCGGAACCATCCCAGCCAAAGGGGCAAAAAACAGTGCCAGCAGGAACATGATACCCACTGTAACCGCCGTCAGACCTGTCCGGCCACCCGCAGCGACACCGGCCACACTCTCAACATAAGAGGTCGTATTGGATGTGCCCAGCAGAGCACCAACAGATGTCGCCGTACTGTCGGCCAGCAAAGCACGGCCCAGACGCGGCATTTTGCCATCTTTATCAACCATTCCTGCTTTCGTGGTGGCTCCGACCAGAGTCCCAGCCGTATCAAACAGGTCAACAAACAGGAAAGCAAACACGATTGAGATCAGCCCGACATCCATGGCACCACTGATATCCAGTTGCATAAATGTTGGCGCAATACTCGGTGGCGCAGACACAATGCCGTTGTACTGAACATCACCAAACGCAATGCCCAAACCGGTCACGATCAGGATCGCCACCAGCACAGCCGCTTTCATTCCCCGGTGAACCAGACCGATGGTCAGCATGAAGCCCAGCGCAGCCATTGCCGCCGGGAAGCTGGTCAAATCACCAACGTGCACCAGGGTCGCCGGGTTATCAACCACAATGCCGGCGCTTTGCAGCGCAATAAAGGCCAGGAATAAACCGATACCAGCAGTGATGCCTGTTCTCAGAGACAGTGGTATCGCATGGATCAGCCACTCCCGAACTTTCAGCAAGCTGAGCAAGATGAAACATAAACCGGAGAAAAACACAGCAGCCAGGGCAACCTGCCAGGTGTGGCCCATACCAAGGACAACTGAATAGGTAAAGAAGGCATTCAGACCCATGCCAGGTGCCTGAGCAACCGGGTAGTTGGCGACAAGCCCCATCATGAAACAGCCGATCATCGCAGCCAGACAGGTTGCAACAAAAACCGCGCCTTTATCCATCCCCGTCGCGGCCAGCATTGATGGGTTGACAAAGATGATGTAGGCCATGGTCAAAAAGGTCGTTACCCCTGCCAGCACTTCAGTACGAACATTCGTACCGTTTTCTTCTAACTTAAACAGTTTCTCAAGCATTGTTCTCTGGTCCTTGGAGAAAAGTATCTGTTCAGACTGAACGCTAAAATTTTATACCTCAATAAGGGAAACGTTTGCGTCACAGCCATTTTTGGGGGGCGATTATAGGCTTATCACTAATAAATTACCAGACTCATCAAGAATACACGCCTGACCGCAAATAATGCGTAAATTTTCTTCGGCAAAAATTACTGAAGATTAAAAACAATTAAAAATCAACACCTTAAACAGATACAGGGATGTATGTCTTTTAACCGAATTTATTTTTTGCTTTCAAGGCAAACGCTTAAATCAGAAAAAAGAGTGTCTGCTTTGGCTGGCTCATCAAGATGTAATCGTATACATGCTTTTTTATCCAATCTCTCAATGAGAAAGAATGAATGAAACTTCATGAATAAAAAAACAGAAATAAAAAAACGCCACCCGATCCTGGGTGGCGCCAAAACTAATCTCACTGGCGAGAGCAACAATCAAAATTGCTACCAAACCGCTGTATACAGTCTTGAAAGTTAGGGGGTGAATATCAACCTCGCACCGCCTCAGCGCTGCGAGTCAATCAGGCAGATAGCCAGACAGAAACAAAGCTGGCTTGAATTTACTTAGTAACCAAACGCACTTGGATAGTTGAAAGAACCACCGAAAATGCCTTTCTTGTTCCAAAATTTAGCTGTGGATTCATATACTTTCATGACAACGACTTCCTCAATTACTTATGCTGCTTTGAGGTTGCAAACAAAGCAGAGCTGATTGATCTCGGTTCCCTGGAGTCCGCGCACATACCTTTTCCTTGTGCTGACTATCGTTCTTGCAACTTGGTCACAGGATAACCAAAAGGTAATTTAATTACAATATTAATTTTAACTAGATCACATTTTTCCTGGATCAACACCACAAAACTCACCCCTGTGAAAGTATTTTTCTTACAACACAAGTGTTAGCAAACGCATAAAAATTAAGAAATGAGACTAAAGTTGCATATATAGTCGCCAAATAAGAATACAACATGACTCATGCTCATTTGCCATGAGTGCAAACAAGGAAGGCAGCGCTATGACAATACTTCACCACCTACGTTCTTTATCGATCAGCAGCCGACTCTACCTGCTTGGCTTTATCATCACGCTCCTCACACTCTTCCCGCTGATGACATTTGTATCTGGTTACCAGGATTCACTCTTGGATCAAAAGCGAGATAAGACGCGGAATCTGGTTGAAAGTGCCCACAGCCTGCTGAACTTCTACTATCAGCAGGAAAAAACCGGAAATCTGAACCGCGAAACAGCCCAGCAGCTTGCCAGGCAAGCAATTGCCAGCCTGAGATATGAGAAGAATGACTATTTCTGGATTAACGACAGCCATCCCCGCATGATCATGCACCCCTTCAAGCCAGAACTCGATGGTAAAGATCTGTCTCAGTTTCAGGATCCCATCGGGAACAAGCTTTTCGTCAACATGGCTGAAATTGTTCAGCGTCAGGGGGAAGGCTTTGTCGACTATCAATGGGAAAAACCCGGACATGCCCAACCTGTCGACAAAATTTCTTTCGTGAAAGGCTTCAGCCCCTGGGGGTGGATCATCGGTTCGGGAATCTATGTCGATGACGTGGCAGCTCAATTCTATGCCGAGCTGAAACGCCTTGGTCTGATTATTGGCGGCTCCTTGATCCTCATGCTCATTCTGGCCAGAGCCATCGGCCGGACCATCACCGCCCCCTGTGAATCAACGCTGAAAGCCATGCAGGACATCTCTCGGGGAGAAGGCGATCTGACCCGCCGCCTGCCCGTTCAGGGCAATGATGAATTAAGTAAAATTGCCACGGCTTACAACCAGTTTGCAGACAAGATCAGCGAAATGCTGAGAGCCGTCTCCCCCGTCAGTGAACACATCAGCGCGGCAGCCAGTCAGCTCAATGTCGTCGCCAATACCACAGCAGAAAGTGCAGGTCAGGCGCATCAGCGTGTTGATTCAGTCGCGTCAGCAATGACTGAGTTGCATTCAAGCAATCAGGAAGTCGCCCGCTCGGCGACGAACGCCGCAGAAGCCGCAACGGAAGCACAGACTCACAGCGATCAGGGACTGGACGTTGTCTCACGCTCCAGTGAGGAAATGCGTGCGCTGCTGGCGCTGCTCGACGAAACCAATGAAAGCGCCAAGGCGCTGGCAGAAGATTCAGAAACCATTGGCGCCGTCCTTGATGTCATCCGCAATATTGCCGAGCAAACCAACCTGCTGGCCCTGAACGCCGCGATTGAAGCAGCTCGGGCCGGTGAGCAGGGTCGTGGCTTTGCGGTCGTCGCGGATGAAGTCCGCACCCTGGCGACCCGGACCCAAAGCAGTACCAATGAAATTGAAACCATTATCACCCGCCTGCAAAACCGCTCTGCCGATGTCAGCCGCGCCCTGGTTCAAACCCGGGAACAATCAGTCAGTACCGTTGAACATTCAGGGGAAGTCGCTCAGGCGCTGGCAGCCATCAGTCAGCAAATCAACACCATCCGGGATTTAAACCAGCATATCGCTGACGCCAGCCAGCAGCAGACAGATGCCGCAGAAGCCATCAACATGAGTCTGGCAGAACTGAGTGAGCACAGTCATCACCATGTTGCACAGGGAGAACAAATCGCCGCAGCGAGTGAGCAGTTACTCTCCAGTGGCCGCCATCTGAATGAGCAAATCTCTCAGTTCAAAATTTAGGAAAAATGGCAAGCACCCTTCAGCTGTTGTAATATATTCAGCTGCCTGATCTGGAAATAAACCGAAGGATAGCCCAGAACAGGCAGTATGAATGACAGTTTATTAGGGAGAGTTCCGTGTCTGAAATCAGCCAACTTTCGCCACAAATCGTGTGGCAATTCTTTGATCAAATCTGCGCCATCCCTCATCCATCCAAGCATGAAGAAGCGCTGGCCCAGCACATCATTCGTTTTGCTGAAAGCGAAGGTCTGGAAGTTCGCCGTGATGCCACGGGTAATGTCTTCATCAAAAAACCAGCGACACCGGGTATGGAAGACCGTAAGGGTGTTGTTCTTCAGGCGCACATTGATATGGTGCCGCAGAAAAACGAAGACACTGATCATGATTTCACCGTCGATCCGATTCAGCCTTACATTGATGGCGAGTGGGTCACCGCGAAAGGGACCACCCTGGGGGCGGATAATGGGATCGGCATGGCAACCTGTCTGGCCGTACTGGCTTCGAAAGATATCGAGCACGGTCCGCTGGAAGTGCTGCTGACGATTGATGAAGAAGCAGGAATGACCGGTGCCTTTGGTCTGGAAGAAGGCTGGCTGGAAGGCGACATTCTGCTGAATACCGACTCAGAGCAGGAAGGCGAAATTTATATGGGTTGTGCCGGCGGTGTCGACGCCGAGCTGTCGCTGTCCATTGACCGTGAAGCCGTTCCTGCCGGTCACACTGCCGTGAAACTGGTCATCAAGGGTCTGAAAGGCGGCCACTCCGGCTGTGATATCCACACCGGCCGTGCCAATGCGAACAAACTGCTGGGTCGCTTCCTGTTCGGTCATGCAGATGAACTCGGTCTGCGAGTCAGCAACCTGACCGGCGGCACACTGCGTAACGCCATTCCGCGGGAAGCATTTGCAATTGCCACCCTGCCAGCAGAGCAAGCAGATGCTTTACATGCACGTTTCGCAACATTCCAGCAAATCCTGAATGAAGAGCTGGGTAAAGTGGAAACCAACATCCAGCTGTCGGTTGACCAGGCAGAAATGCCGTCTGACGTTCTGGCGATCAGCAGTCAGCAACGCCTGATGTCACTGATCAATGCCTGCCCGAACGGCGTGGTTCGCATGAGTGACGATATTCCGGGTGTGGTAGAAACTTCACTGAATCTGGGCGTTATCACCACAGATTCAGATCGCATTACCCTGCTGTGCCTGATCCGTTCCCTGATCGATTCCGGCCGCAGCTATGTTGAGCACACGCTGCTGGCACTGACTCAACTGGCAGGCGCGCAGTGTGAATTTTCCGGTGCTTACCCTGGCTGGAAACCGGATCCAAGTTCAGAAGTGATGCACCTGTTCCGCGAAACTTATAAAGATATCTACGGAAATATTCCGAATATCATGGTGATCCATGCAGGCCTGGAGTGCGGACTGTTCAAAGAACCTTATCCGGAGATGGATATGATTTCTTTCGGCCCGACCATTAAGTTCCCGCATTCACCAGACGAGAAAGTAAATATTGAGACCGTCGGCCTGTTCTGGGAGCAAATGGTTGCCATCCTGAAACAGATTCCGGTCAAACAATAATTCCGGTCACAATGAACCTCTGATTTTCAAGGGGAGCCACAGGCTCCCCTTTTTCTATCATGAGTTACCAGTTAAAGGAAAGCTGCTGGGCCTTGGTTCCCAGTTCCAGTCCCACACTCATCCCGATCAACCGGATTTCACGGCCTTTTTGTCTGGTCAGCGCTTCACTCAGCAAGACCGCAAACTGACGTTTCTCCAAAACAGGCTGGCTATGTTCGACTGTCGTTTGCTGGAAATCAGCAAACTTAATCTTAATGCCCTGCCGGGCGATCCGAAGATCAGGGCGGACTCTTTTCAGCCTTGATTCCAGCTCCGGATACAGCCGCTCAATGACTTGCCAGCACTCATCATATTCACGGATATTTTGCGAGAATGTTCGTTCAACGCCCACTGACTTCCGCTCTCGTGAAACGACCACTTCTCGTTCATCAATGCCGTGTGCCCGCGACCAGAGTGACTGACCAAATTTACCAAACTGCTGTAACAGTTTTGTCCTGTCGTATGCCTGCACATCTTTGCCCAGATACAGGCCATGTTCATGCAACTTTTGAATAGTCACTTTGCCAACCCCGGGTATTTTCTCCAGAGGCAGTTCCGCGACAAATGCCGGGATATCTGCCGGAGTCACCACAAACTGCCCGTCAGGTTTATTCATATCCGAAGCAATCTTGGCAATAAACTTGACCGGCGCAATACCCGCAGATGCCGTGAGGTGCAATTCCTCGCGGATCGCCTGACGAATATCCTGCGCAATCAGGGTTGCAGACCCCCGATGTAAGGGGCAAAGGGTGACATCAAGGTAAGCTTCATCCAGAGATAATGGCTCAATGAGGGATGTATAACGCTGGAAAATTTCGCGGATCTGCTGGGATACTTCTTTGTAAACAGACATTCTGCCCGGGATCAGGACTAAATCCGGACAAAGCTTCATGGCCTGTGCAGTTGGCATCGCAGAACGCACACCAAATTTCCTGGCAAGGTAGTTACAGGTACTGATCACACCCCGCTGCTCAGAGCGACCTCCGATCGCAATCGGCACCTGCTGAAGTGCCGGATTGTCACGCATTTCAACCGCTGCAAAAAAGCAGTCCATATCAACATGGATGATTTTCTTCTGTGCTGGTTGCCCGGAATCATTCTCTGACATAACAGACGTGCTTTATATCGAATAAACTGTTTTTATATACAGTATTATAAGCGCCGAACCGTCAGATAGCGAGCAGCAAAAAGCCCGTGAAAATCACGGGCTTTGAAATACTTTCCGGGAAAAGTGAATTTCTCAGATAATCTGATTCTTTTTCCATTCTGCTTGTTTGGCAGCGCGGGCTTCACGCTTCAGACGCTTATCACAGGGTTCCGGGCAGTCACATTCTTTCTCGATGCCAACGGCCCCTAACCCACCACAGCTACCGGCAACGGTTTTGCGCTGGAAGATATAACCCACAGCCATCGCTACGATGACCAACAGAAACACACCAAAAGTTGCTACATATACCAACATACTATGCTCTCAGATTACTTTTTCTGCATGTAAGGGGCAAAGGCCTCAGAACTGTACTCTTTAAAGCCTTCGTCTGTGCTCACAATCAGCAGTACCGGCAGCTTTTCTTTGTTTGCCAGTGCAATTGCCTTTTCTTCACCCATCACAGAAAACGCGGTTGCCAGCGCATCCGCTGTCATACATGACGGATGCAAAACGGTCACAGACACAACACGGTTTGTGATTGGCTTCCCAGTCTTCGGGTTAATCAGATGCGAGTAGCGTACACCATTTTCTTCAAAATAGTTACGATAATCGCCGGATGTTGCTACAGCCATTTCGACCGGTTCAATCACTTCCTGGATGGCACGGCTGCCGTCCTGAGTCGGCTTCTCGATAGCAATGCGCCATGGCACACCTTCCAGATTATTGCCTTTCAGGCGGATTTCGCCGCCAATTTCAACCAGATAATCCTGAGCACCCATGGAGGCAATATAATCTGCCACCACATCAACACCGTATCCCTTGGCAATCGATGATAAATCAACATACAGCCCAGGCAGATCTTTTATTAAAGTATTTCCGGCAACTTTCAGATGCTCAATGCCGACTTCCTTACGCCGTTCTTCCAAATCAGCATCCGTCGGGATCACCTCAGGCCGTGCTTCCGGACCAAAACTCCACAGGTTCACCAGTGGTCCAACAGTCACATCCAGCGCGCCATCTGTCAGCTCAGACAAACGAATTGCTTCTTTGACGACTTTAGCCGTATCCGCTGAAACTTCAAACGGCTCGCTGCTGGTGTGCTGATTAAATTGACTGAGCTCGGAGAGCTTACGATAGGTCGACATCTGGTCATTGACCAGTTCCAGGCGCCGATCGATCTCTTTCTGAAGTTCAGCTTCGCTTGGTAAGCCTTCCTGCTTAATCAACTTAATTGAATAGTATGTCCCCATCGTTGAGCCGTTCAGGTGAATCAGCTGACGTTGTTCGCTACAGCCACTGATAACCAGTGCCATCACCAGCAGCATCATCGCTCGGGTGAAGAGTCTTTTCATGCAAGGGATCTCCAAAATTCAGAACATATCCACCCAGACACCGGTATCACGGTGTGAGTGCTTTGGGCTCTCAAAGAATAAATCAGGGATTGGTTGACGAAAAATGGCTGACCCAGAGGATCAGCCATTCTTGAATGATGCTTCAGGCTGTCTTAGCCGCCGAAGTCATCCAGCAGGATGTTTTCATCTTCAACACCCAGGTCTTTCAGCATGCTGATAACAGCGGCATTCATCATCGGTGGACCACACATGTAGTATTCGCAGTCTTCCGGTGCTTCATGATCTTTCAGGTAGTTTTCATACAGCACGTTGTGGATGAAGCCAGTGTAACCGTCCCAGTTATCCTCAGGCATCGGATCAGACAGGGCACAGTACCACTTAAAGTTATCGTTCTCGTCTTGCAGCATGTCGAAATCTTCTACGTAGAACATTTCACGCTTAGAACGAGCACCATACCAGAAGGTCATCTTACGCTTAGAGTGCAGACGCTTCAGCTGGTCGAAGATGTGAGAACGCATAGGCGCCATACCCGCACCACCACCGATGAAGACCATTTCTGCATCTGTGTCTTTCGCGAAGAACTCACCAAACGGACCTGAAATCGTTACTTTATCACCAGCTTTCAGTGACCAGATGTAAGAAGACATGATACCTGGTGGTACATCCGGGTTACGAGGTGGCGGCGTAGCAATACGCACGTTCAGCATGATAATGCCTTCCTCTTCCGGATAGTTCGCCATTGAGTATGCACGGATTGTGTGATCATTCACTTTAGACTCGTAACGGAACAGGTTAAATTTATCCCAGTCCTCACGATACTCTTCAGGAATGTCGTAATCAGCATACTTCACATGGTGAGCAGGCGCTTCGATCTGGATGTAACCACCTGCACGGAAAGGTACAGATTCGCCATCCGGGATACCCAGCTTCAGTTCTTTGATGAAGGTTGCCTTGTTATCGTTAGAGATAACAGTACATTCCCACTTCTTCACACCAAAGATTTCTTCTGGCAGCTCGATGTCCATGTCGGCTTTCACGTTGACCTGACAGGACAGACGCTCACCTTCACGGGCTTCACCTTTAGTAATGTGATCCAGCTCAGTTGGCAGGATGTCACCGCCGCCTGATTTGATTTTCACACGGCACTGACCACATGAGCCACCACCGCCGCAAGCAGAAGATACGAAAATACCGTTGCTCGCCAGCGCACCCAGAAGCTTACCACCCGCTGGGGTCGTAATCGCTTTTTCCGGGTCGTTGTTGATTAGAATAGTAATGTCACCTGATGGTACCAGCTTAGATTTAGCGAACAGGATCACTAAAACCAGAGCCAGGATAATCAAGGTAAACATAACTACGCCAAGAATAATAACATTCATGAATTATTCCTTAATATCCTGATTACAGCTGTACACCGGAGAAGGACATGAAGCCCAACGCCATAAGACCGACCGTGATAAAGGTGATACCCAGACCACGCAGGCCCGCTGGTACGTCAGCATATTTCAGCTTCTCACGGATACCCGCCAGAGCAACGATTGCCAGCATCCAGCCCACACCAGAGCCAAAGCCATACACGATAGACTCAGGGAAGTTGTAGTCTCGCTGTACCATGAAAGATACGCCACCGAAGATTGCACAGTTCACGGTGATCAACGGCAGGAAGATACCCAGCGCGTTGTACAGCGGCGGGAAGAAACGGTCCAGAATCATTTCCAGAATCTGTACCAGTGCCGCAATCACACCGATGAAGGTGATGAAGTTCAGGAACGTCAGGTCCACGCCTTCAGCAATTGCACCGTCTTTCAACAGCAGGTTATAAACCAGGTTGTTCACCGGCACAGAGATGGTCAGTACAACGGTAACCGCGACACCCAAACCAAAAGAGGTTTTGACTTTCTTAGAAACCGCCAGGAATGTGCACATCCCCAGGAAGAAAGACAGTGCCATGTTCTCGATGAAAATCGAGCGAACCAGTAAGCTAATATAATGTTCCATGTTTCCCTTACTCCTTCGCTTCAACTTGTTCCGGACGGAAAGTACGCAGTGTCCAGATCAGGAAGCCAATCAGGAAGAAGGCAGACGGAGCCAGCAGCATGATACCGTTTGGCTGATACCAGCCACCTTCAGAGATCAGCGGCAGCACCTGCATACCGAAAAGTTTGCCTGAGCCCAGCAGCTCACGGAAGAAACCAACCGTCAGCAGAACGAAACCGTAACCCAGACCGTTACCCACACCATCCAGCAGAGACGGCAGTGGTGCAGACTTCATGGCATATGCTTCTGCACGGCCCATCACGATACAGTTCGTGATGATCAGACCAACGAATACAGACAGCTGTTTAGAGATGTCGTAAACGTATGCTTTCAGGATCTGGTCAACCACGATAACCAGAGACGCAATAATCGCCATCTGCGCGATAATACGGACACTGCTCGGGATTTGGTTACGTACCAGAGAAACAAAGAAGTTGGAAAATGCTGTAACAAAAGTTACCGCAAGCGCCATTACAAACGCTGTTTCCAGTTTCGTGGTTACAGCCAAAGCTGAACACACGCCCAGTACCTGAAGGGCGATCGGGTTGTTACTCAGGATCGGCCCAAACAGGACTTTTTTCATTTCTTTAGTATCAGCCATTGTTCAGGCCTCCGTTACGCACTTTCGTCAGGAACGGACCAAAGCCGTTTTCGCCCAACCAGAACTTGAAGGTATTCTGCACGCCGTTACTTGTCAGAGTTGCACCTGACAGGCCGTCGATACCGTGAGCATCACCTTCAGGTGCGCCACCTTTCACGACATGGATTGCAGGTTTTAAACTGTCATCAAACAGTTTTTTGCCTTCCCACTGAGCACGCCATTTCGGGTTTTCGACTTCACCACCCAGTCCAGGAGTTTCCCCCTGCTCGTAGTAAGTGATGCCAGACACTGTGTTTCCGTCGGTTTCAACCGCAACGAATGCGTACATCATCGACCACAGGCCCTTACCATTCACAGGCAGGATCAGCTTCTGGATCTGATTGTTGTCATCTTTAACCAGATAAATCTTGGCAACGTTTGCCAGACGAATCAGCTTCGCTGGGTCACTCGCTGGATCCAGCTTCACAGACAGAGCTGGATTTTTTGCTGCATCACGCGGGTCATAGTCTGCTGGTGATTTTCCATCAACAGAATCAACGAAGTTGCCGGTTTTCAGATCAACCAGTTTTGGTTCAATATACTGGTTGTACGTTTCACCAACTTTCACACCGTCTTGCAGCAGACCTGCAACAGACAGGATATTCCGTTGTACGTCCAGCTTAGCGTTATCTTGCTGCATCGGACGCAGCATAACTGCTGCTGTTGAAACCACAATCGAGCACACCAGACTCAGGGCAACAACAACGGTCAGCGTTTTCTTGATGCTATCGTTCTTACTTGACATGACGAGCCAGTCTCCGTTTGATGTTGCCTTGAATCACTGCATGGTCAAACAGCGGTGCAAACAGGTTAGCGAACAGAATCGCCAGCATCATGCCTTCCGGATACGCAGGGTTCACCACACGAATCAGAACAGCCATCACGCCGATCAGTGCACCATACCACCACTTACCTTTATTGGTGAAAGCAGCAGAAACCGGGTCAGTTGCCATGAACATCATACCGAACGCAAAACCACCCAGAACCAGGTGCCAGTGCCATGGCATGCTGAACATTGCATTTGTTTCAGAACCAATGATGTTGAACAGCGTTGCAGCCGCAACCATACCGATCAGCGTACCGGCGATGATGCGCCAGGACGCAATACCCAGGTAAACAATGAAGGCACCACCGATCAGAATGAACAGCGTTGAAACTTCACCAATTGAACCAGGAATACGGCCAATGAAAGCATCCATCCAGCTAATCGCTTCGCCAGTCACAGTATTCACAACTGCAGCCTGACCACCGCTCGCCCACTGGCTCAGTGCAGTTGCACCAGAGAAACCATCGGCAGCAGTCCACACCAGATCACCAGAGATCTGAGCAGGATATGCGAAGAACAGGAAAGCACGACCAGCCAGTGCAGGGTTCAGGAAGTTACGGCCAGTACCACCGAAGACTTCTTTCGCCACAACAACACCAAAGGTAATACCCAGGGCTGCCTGCCATAAAGGCAGTGTTGGCGGCACGATCAGCGCAAACAGAATCGAGGTGACAAAGAAACCTTCGTTCACTTCGTGCTTACGGATCATACAGAACAGCACTTCCCAGAAACCACCGACGATAAATACAGTCGCGTAGATTGGCAGGAAGTAAGTTGCACCCAGCAACATTTTGCTGCCCCAGCCTGCATCAGCACCTAAGGTGCCGCCCAGCGCTTCGGTCAGCCAGTAATGCCAGTCGCCCTGAATTACTTTCACCAGTTCTGCACCGGCATACAGGTGGTTCAGACCAGCAACAGCCTGATGGCCCACGTTGTACATACCCCAGAACATTGCCGGGAATACAGCCAACCAGACCATAATCATGATACGTTTCAGGTCGATACTGTCACGTACGTGAGAGCCGGTACGGGTCACCATACCTGGGGTATAAAGCACGGTTGCAACTGCTTCGTACAGTGCAAACCACTTCTCATGCTTACCACCTGGCTCAAAGTGGTGTTCGATCTGCTCGAGGAAATTCTTGAGGCTCATGAATTACCCTTCCTTCTCAATCTTGTCCAGGCATGCACGCAGCATTGGACCGTACTCATACTTACCTGGGCACACGAAGGTACACAGCGCCAGATCTTCTTCATCCAGTTCCAGCGCACCCAGCAGTTGGGCACTATCGCTATCACCGGCGCACAGATCACGCAACAGCAGTGTTGGTTCGATGTCCAGCGGCATGACACGCTCATAGCTACCGATTGGCACCATAGAACGCTCACTACCATTGGTAGTGGTTGTCATGTTGTACAGTTGGCCTGGGAAAAATTGGCTAAAGAAAGCACGTGTTACAGAGAATTTGTTCTTACCAGGTGCGATCCAGCCCATGAACTCTTTCTCACGGCCTTCGCGCAGCGCAGTCACCTGCAAGTGGTAGCGACCCAGATATGCGTGCGAACCTGTGGCATGAATACCATTCAGCACAGAACCAGACAGAACACGCAGTTCACCGGTCAGCAGTTCACCATCAGTCAGCTGATCAACAGAAGCACCGATCACAGTACGGACCAGACGTGGCTCATTCACAGCAGGGCCCGCCAGAGAAACCACACGCTCAGCGTACAGCTCACCAGTCAGGAACAGTTGACCAAAGGCAATCACATCCTGGTAGTTCAGGTGCCAGGCAACATTGTTCATGTCGGCGCCGAACAGTTTGTGGATATGTGTACCCACCAGACCCGCAGGGTGCGGACCGTTGAATACATGCTCTTCGACATTGGCTTCGTTGCTGCGCGGCAGGCTGGCGCCAGACTTACACACATAAACTTTGCCACCTGTCAGACGAGACAGAAGAGTCAGACCAGCAACAAAGGCTTCGCCTTGTTCGTTGATGATCACTTCCGGATTGGCCGCCAATGGGTTGGAATCCATTGCATTGACAAAGATCGCCTGCGTTTCAGCATCGATTGCAGGAACCTTGCTGAACGGACGCGTACGCATTGCCGTCCACATACCAGACTCCACTAACTGCTCTACAATAGCAGCGCGGTCCAGCTGTGACAGCTGCGCTTTGTCGTAACGGTTAAAGGTGATCGTTTCTTCGCCTTCGACATCGATGACGACAGACTGGAGAACACGCTTAGCACCACGATTGACTTCCACAACCTTGCCGCTGGCCGGAGCAGTATACTTCACGCCTGGGTTCTTCTTATCTTCGAAGAGCACCTGACCTTTTTTTACTACATCCCCAACGCGGACATGCATCGTTGGACGCATGCCGACGTATTCTTCGCCAAGCAAGGCGACTCGAGTGATGGCTTTGCCATCATTTATCGCCTGGGCAGGAGTCCCAGCAATTGGGATATCCAGACCCTTCTTTATTGTAATCATACGCACTTGCACTACATTAACGGGAAAAAGAACTTGTTATTGCGCAATTTAGACACGACTTTCCTTGGTCCGAAGCCGGTATCAGAAACCACCAGCACCGCAACATCCTATTTACTCTTTCATCACACAACTGGATGACGAGTATTTTCGAGGGCCGGATTTTAGCATTAATCAACTGGTTTTTACTATGGCAAACCTCGCTAATCGAACTGAAATTCAGCGATAGCTGATGTGCTAATAATCACTGTGATAGATAAATTTGACCCAACGCACACTTGCGGTGAATCCTCCGGCACTTGCCACGATCAGAGTGTTTTTCTGCTATTTACAATCCGGTATCAATTTTTCAACACCACAGGACCGTCGGTTAAACTCACGCATTCGATGTCTATAAAGCAGCAAAATTCCATGCAATTTCGCATCGATTCTGCAACATATGTTTTCACTCTCTCACACAGGTAACCACCTTTGAGATATCCGGGTGTCAGTATAGACGCCCCAGCAGAAGTCAAAGAGGTTTACACACCCGGCAAGGATAAAAAATGAACGATACGCATCTTACGCCATCATTCAGTAATCACTCACTTACCGACTTCAAACTTCAGACTGTAAAAAACCGCAAAGCTGCGGTTTTTTATCTGTCAGTCCTGAACGCCGGTATAGCTTAACTTACCCGAACTTACTGCCACCCAAACAAGCGGGTGAATCGGGTGCAGCCTGCTGCGTCTGCCACTCATCCGGTGTATAAGTGTGAATCGCCAGCGCGTGGATATGATTCGCCAGCTCATCAGCCAGAATCGTATTTATCATTCTATGGCGACCGATCAGTCGCTGACCTTCAAATTCATGACAGACAACGACGACTTTAAAGTGACTTTCAGCCCCTGCCGGCACATTGTGCATGTAGCTTTCATTCACCACTTCCAGGTGAGTCGGAGATAAAGATTGCTGTAATTTTTGTTCGATACGTTCCTGGATCATACGTCCTCCTGATACGGCGCTGTCCGCTGCCTGAAAAACCATCCTGGTGAAAAATACAGCAGCGACTTGCGGAAACGACACAACAATCGGCCACAGTGTTCAGGTTAGTCTTTGCAGCTTCGCCAGCATCTGCGAAAATATTCAACCCGACAACATACCCTAAAGATAGCCTGAATGAAACCTGAGCTCACCCTGCACGGCCGCAGCCTGCAACTGCAACGTTATCCCGTCCGAAACCGAGAAACCCTGCAAGCCTGGGATGCGGCCGATGAATACCTGATTAATCAGGTTGAAGCGATGAAAGAAGCCAAGCAACTGTCCCTGAATTCAGAGCGTCCCATCGTGATCCTGAACGACAGCTTTGGTACGCTGGCCTGCTGGTTCGCTGAACAGGGACAGGTCGTTTCATCAGGCGACTCCTATATTGCGCGTAAAGCCGGTGAAGCGAATCTGGCAGACAACAATCTGCCTGCGGTGACCTTTACGGATTGCCTCGCTGCTCTGCCCGAGAATTCACAGCTGGTCTTAATCAAACTGCCAAAGAACAACCGTCTGCTGATCTGGCAACTGACGCAACTGTGCGCCGCTTTACCTGACGACTGCACAGTGATTGCGGCAGCCAAAGCCAAGGAAATCCATACTTCGACACTGAAACTGTTCGAAAAACACCTGGGACCGACCACGACGTCACTGGCTGTGAAAAAAGCCCGGTTGATTTTCTGTCAGCCAGACAAATCACTTGCGGCACAATTGCCAGCGGTTCAGCGCTGGGAAGTCCCGGAGTACAACCTGACACTGACCAATCATGCCAATGTATTTTCCGGAGAAAGTCTGGATATCGGTGCCCGGCTGCTTCTGCAACACATCCCTCAGGATCCGGCCCTGAAACATATCATTGATTTGGGTTGCGGAAACGGGGTGATCGGGCTGCATGCCGCGCGGCTCAATCCGGAAGCCAGTGTTACCTGTGTCGATGAAAGCTACATGGCCGCAGCATCCTGCCGTGAAAATGCTGACCTGAACCTGACGAACAACAAACAGTTGACCGCTAAAGTAGATAACTGTTTGGAAAGTATGGTAAATGATGAGGCTGATCTGGTGCTGTGTAATCCGCCGTTCCATCAGCAAAACACCATTACAGACCATATCGCCTGGCAGATGTTCTGCGATGCAAAACGCTGCCTGCGCCGTCATGGCCGGCTGATTGTGATTGGCAACCGCCATCTGGGCTATGACGGGAAACTCAAGCGCCTGTTTGCTAAAGTACATCAAATTGCTCAAAACAATAAATTTGTGGTTTATCAAGCTGAAAAATAAACCCGCTCTGAACATTCTGGCTGACTCACAGCCTGCTGAATAAGGAACATCTGGATGAAACCGCTTGTTTTTGCTGCCGCTCTGCTGACTTTGACGGCCTGTACAACGCCGACGGATACGCAACTTAACCTGCAGCCAACCCCCGCACTGGCCGCTCAGCCAAGTGTACAGGGCCTGCATCTGAACCTGGAAAGCCGCGACCTTCGCACAGCACAATTTGTTGCCGTGATCGATAACGGCGACAAAAATGTTCACCCGCTGCATGCCCGGGAAAACCTGCGTCAGACCCTGCAGACAGCGCTGTCCCGACAGCTGGAATCTCAGGGCATCCAAATCGATCACGACAGCCAGAGCACGCTGCGTCTGGATATTCTGGAAGCCATGGTCAACGTGAAGCAAAGCACGCTCAGCCACACGCTGAGCAGTAAACTGCAGCTCCAGCTGGTCCTGAACACACCCAACGGCAAATTCATCAAACGATATGCAGGCAAGTCATCCCGGGAAGGTGCCATGGCCGCCTCGAAGGAATCGATGGAGCTGGCCATGAACGGCCTGATGGATGCTGTCCTGCGAGATATTCAGACCGATTCTGAACTGAACAGCTACATGGAGGAAAACCTGTAATGCGCCAAATTTTAACTGCAGCCCTGCTGACCCTGTCTTTTTCTGCCGCAGCCGCTACACAAGTTGCCGTAGAAACCAGTCTGGGGGAATTTGTGGTTGAGCTGAATGAAGAAAAAGCCCCTGTGACAACCAAAAACTTTCTGCGGTATGTTGAAGACGGCAGCTATGTCGGCACCATTTTTCACCGGGTGATCCCGGGGTTCATGGCACAGGGCGGAGGCTTCGATGCCGAACTGAACCGCCGTCCGAGCTACGAGCCAA
This sequence comes from Photobacterium sp. R1, assembly GCF_054600795.1. NCBI lineage: Bacteria > Pseudomonadati > Pseudomonadota > Gammaproteobacteria > Vibrionales > Vibrionaceae > Photobacterium > Photobacterium sp. R1. The sequence goes on along the minus strand of NZ_BAAHZP010000001.1, from coordinate 51,388 downwards.
TCAAGAACGAATCTGACAACGGCCTGAGCAACCAGCGAGCGACCATCGCGATGGCCCGGACGCAGGTTGCCGATTCGGCAACCCGACAGTTCTATATCAACTACCAGAACAACACCTTTTTGGACGGTCAGCCAAACCGTCCGGGCTATGCTGTGTTCGGAAAAGTTGTGAAAGGGTTCTCAGTTATTGAAAAAATGGCCGCAGTTCCTACAACAACAGTCCGCTCAATAGGTATGAAAGATGTACCTCAGCAGCCTATAGTTATTAAAGCAATCAACGTTATCAACAAGTAGACTGACGTCCCTGACCGTGAGTCTGCGGTCAGGTGATCCCCATGCTTAGACTTGTTTCCTCACAGCCGGATGTGCCGACAGAGCGAATTGCCCGTCACATTGCTGACCATGCCCCAGCGTTGGCGCTGTCGATGCTGGGAACCATCAACGGGGAAACCAGTTACGACTCCTTGCGGCAAACCTGTACGGAACAGCTTCATGAGTGGTGGCAGCTCTGTGTTCCCAGCGGCACACCAGGCACAGCTTATGAATCCGTCTACTGGTACCTGCTCCACCTCATGGAATCGCTGGAAGAGCATCAGCTTCTGGGAAACTGCTTTATCCAGTTTCGGGTCACTGCGGGAGCCAAGTATCTGCTGGGCATTGGCGAAGCACCTGAAAAAATGCAGGGCATTCGTCCTTAAACACACATTTCTCTCCAGTGACGCCTCAGTTTTGACGTTCTGATGGTTTTTCTCCACCCGCCATACTGATACCTTTATATCTCTGACCTGTTAGAAGCTGCTGCCCGCACCGCGGCAACTTCCCGCAGAACGTCACGCGTTTTATTTTATGCTGAAGAGGGTCCATTCCGATGGAGCAAGCTGTTGACGACCGCCCGGGCACCGGCTGGCGTGTATATCTAGAAAAAAAAGTCCTGATCATGCTGGCGCTGGGGTTCTCATCCGGTCTGCCGATTTTGCTGGTATTCGGAACCCTGTCATTCTGGTTACGGGAAGCGGAAGTCAGCCGGACCGATATTGGCTACTTCAGTTGGGTGGCACTGGCCTACGGTTTGAAATGGGCCTGGTCCCCACTCATTGACCGCTTTCCCGTCCCGCTTTTTTCAAAACTTTTAGGACGTCGACGTGGCTGGATGGTGTTCTCACAAATGCTGATCATCGCTTCGCTGTGCGGTATGGCGATCAGTAATCCCCAGGCAGACCTCTCTCAGTTAGCCGTTTTCGCGATCATTGTCGCCATTGCGTCTGCATCACAGGACATCGTGATCGATGCTTACCGGATTGAACTGGCCACCGAGCGCTTACAGGCCGCCCTGGCTGCCGCGTATATGACAGGCTATCGTCTGGCAATGATTATGGCCGGTGCGGGTGTACTGGCTATTGCTGCGCTATTCGGTTCAGACACCAGTTATGATCCTATCGGCTGGAAAACTGCTTATTTCATCATGGCGGGTTTAATGTCAGTCGGCTTAATTACCGCTTTGTGTATCCATGAACCTCAGCTGGATGGCAAAGCCATCGACAACCTTGAAACGGATATCCGCCTGCGTCTGCAGGATGCCAATGTCCCCTACCCGCTGGCCAGAGCCATGGCCTGGATTTACACCTCTGCGGTCATGCCTTTCCTGGATTTCTTCAGCCGCTATGGCAAAGCCGGCATGTTGTTACTGGCATTGATCGGCTGTTACCGGATTTCAGACGTTGTCATGGGAATTATGGCGAATGCCTTCTATGTCGATATGGGATTCGCAAAAAGCGAAGTTGCCACAGTTTCCAAAATCTACGGTGTGATCATGACACTGGCCGGTGCGGGCCTTGGTGGTCTGTTAATTACCCGTTACAGCACCTTACGGATTCTGGCACTGGGCGCCGTGTTGTCAGCATTCACAAACCTGCTCTTCATGGCATTCACCTACATCGGAAACAGCCTGCCGATGCTGACGCTGGTCATTTCCATCGACAACCTGAGCGCCGGCATTGCGACAGCGGCCTTCATTGCCTTTATGTCGGGTCTGACCAATGTGGCGTTCTCCGCCACTCAGTATGCGCTGTTCAGCTCCATCATGTTGCTGTTCCCGAAATTCCTGGCCGGTTTCTCTGGTCTGTATGTGGATCACTTCGGCTATAACATCTTCTTCCTGAGTACCGCTTTGATTGGCCTGCCAGTGCTGATCCTGATCAAAGCCGTAGAAAAATACGCCCCGCATCAGGATTAATTTCTCAGTCCTGTGAACTATTTCTGGCCTGAATGTTCCAACAATTCAGGCCAGATACACCCTCACTTCCATCCCGTTTTTTCTGATTTTGTTGACGCCATGCCAGCACTTTTTGACTTTATTTGATTTCAGATAACTTTCCCCCCACCCAGAGATGAACACTTAATGACCAAACACTCATTAGGTTCGAAATATTTGCATCAAATCACGGCCAAATAGCGATCAAAATCACCTTTGTATTTTTTTGTAATCCATTACACAAGATCCAGCTCACGATCAAAAAATTAGAAGTGAAACGTTACATTCACATTCGTGACATCAAACAATACACTTCCCGCCATTGCAAACGGACTGGTTAAAAAAGTCCGGTGTCTTAATACAATTAGCGAGAGTTGACGATGCGTAAATCCCTTGTTGCACTGAGTGTACTGGCTGCTTCCCTGTCTGCTGCGACCCAAGCTGCTGATTACACCGACGGTAATATCCATAAAAACGACTACAAATGGTCTCAATTCAACCTGATGTACGCGTTTGACGAACTGCCAGGCGAATCAAGCCACGATTACCTGGAAATGGAATTCGGCGGCCGCTCTGGTATCTTCGACCTGTACGGTTACGTGGATATCTTCAATCTGACTGGTAGCCCAGACAGCGACAAAGCAAATGCTGACGCTAAAATGTTTATGAAATTCGCACCGCGTGTTTCTCTGGACGCAGTGACTGGTGCTGACCTTTCTTTCGGTCCGGTTCAAGAACTGTACATTGCTTCAGAACTGACTTGGGATGGCGTAACTACCAATGCGACTAAAGGCACTTTTGGTGTAAACAACTACAAAGTTGGTCTGGGTTCAGACGTGATTGTACCTTGGTTGGGCAAAATTGGCCTGAACCTGTACAAAACATACGACATGAACGCAAAAGACTGGAACGGTTACCAGATCTCGACCAACTGGTTCAAACCTTTCTACACCTTCGACAACGGCAGCTTTATGTCTTACCAGGGTTACATTGATTATCAGTTCGCTATGAACGATGACAACAAAAACCTGAACACTGCCAACGGCGGTGCAATGTTCAACGGTATCTACTGGCACTCTGACCGTTATGCAGTGGGTTACGGTCTGAAAGCTTACCAAGACGTATACGGTCTGAAAGACGGTGGCTGGGCAGGCAAAACATCTGGTGTCAGCCACTACGTGAGCGTGACTTACAAGTTCTAAGGTCGCGTCACAGGACACGATTTCTTTTCAGCAAAGGCGCCTTCAGGCGCCTTTGTTTTTTCTTTCCCATTCCTGAGACAACTTTTCTCTGCTTCTCGGCCCTGCTTTGTACTTCATTTTCTTCAGAAATTTCCACAGCCTGCGTCACATGGGCGTCTGACGGATATTTTCCGGTCCTGCCGGTAAGGCATCCCACCCGCAATACACTAATCTTTTAAGTTAGACATTGTCTTTCTGTTTAGAAACAAGCCTCTGTCGACAAGCAACAAGCAATGGCATCGATAAACGATAAGTGAGAACGCCAACATGAAACAGACACCGTTAGCTTTGGCTCTTGGAGCTGCACTTGTTGTCCCCGGAATCAGCCTCGCCGCAGATTACACCGATGGCGATATCCATAAAAACGACTACAAATGGTTCCAGTTCAACCTGATGTACGCTCTGGAAGAATACCCCCGCGCACCTGATGACCCATCCGGTCACGATTACCTGGAAATGGAATTTGGCGGCCGCTCCGGCATTTTTGACCTCTACGGCTATGTCGATTTCTTTGACCTGACCGAAAGCGGTGCCAGTGATAAAAAAGACCGGCCGAAAATGTTCATGAAATTTGCTCCCCGGGTTTCACTGGATGCCCTCACAAACACGGACCTGTCTTTCGGCCCGGTGCAGGAACTTTATTTCGCGACCCTGTTCAACTGGGGCGGTGGTGCCCAGGATGTCAACAACTCCTTCTGGGGCATCGGTTCCGACATCATGGTGCCCTGGTTCGGCAAAGTCGGCCTGAACCTGTATGGCCTGTATGACGTAAATGCGAAAGCCTGGAATGGTTATCAGGTTTCCACCAACTGGTTCAAGCCCTTTTACACCTTTGAAAATGGTTCATTTATCTCTTATCAAGGCTACATTGATTACCAGTTTGGTGCCGACACTGAATTTCAGGGTAATCCGCAGGCAACGCATGGCGGGAACTGGTTCAACGGCCTTTACTGGCACTCAGACCGTTTCTCTGTCGGTTACGGCCTGAAGCTCTTCTATGATGTCTATCTGATTAAAGATTCAGACACATTTGAATCCACCGGCCCGTCTCATTATTTCTCGGTCACTTATAAATTCTGATTGGCCGTCCCCGTAATCGTCCGGATCAGCTCCTGCTCATCCGGACTTTCTCTTTCCCCTTTGATTTATCAACCGTTACAATAACGAACAATGATTCCTTTCCGGACAGGACTTAAGGTGAAGATTTCTCTGGTTGGAGCAGGTGCAATTGGCAGCCTCTGGGCTGGCGCACTGGCAAAACAAGGCCATCAATTACATCTTTGGCGGCGTCAGCCCGGCAATACGTACACACTGAACTGGCAGGATGTCCATTCCTCCCGGGAAGATACTTTCTGTTTTGACAGCAATCAGCCTGCACAACTGGCAGACAGTGATGTTGTTTTCATCACAGTCAAAGCCTTTCAGGTCGCAGACGCAGTCACCACCCTTTTACCCTGGCTCAGTGCAGACACACCAGTCATCATCATGCATAACGGGATGGGAACAGAAGACGAAGTGCTGTCACTGCTGCCGGACAATCCGGTGTTATACGCCACCACCGCTCAGGCTGCCTTCCGTCCGGACCCGCATTCTGTCCGCCATACCGGTAACGGCCCGACTTATCTCGGCGGCGTCAACCCGGCTGGCCAGGCCTGCTCAGGTCTTGCAGAACTCCTGCACACTGCACTTCCGCCCTGTCACTGGCAGACTGATATTCACGAACCGCAATGGCAGAAGCTCGCCATCAACTGTGCAATCAACCCGCTGACAGCGATTCACCAGTGCCGGAACGGTGAATTATCCGAAGCACGGTATGCCGATGAACTGACCGCTGTCTGCCATGAAGTTTCTGCCGTGATGACTGCTGCGGGTTACCCTGTAGACACCGCGATACTCAGACAACGGGTGATGGCGGTCATTGAAGCAACCGCAGCCAACTATTCTTCTATGCAGCAGGATGTCGCTCACCAGCGACCGACAGAAATTGATGCCATTACCGGCTTTCTGATCCGACAAGCGAACCATTTTCAGATTGCCACACCAGCCAACACCCGACTGTGGCAACACATTAAAGACCTGGAGCAACACTATGACTAACGTCTACCAACCCGCTGACCAAGCCCTGAAAGTCGCGCTGTGTATCGCCCCCGGCAGCGAAGAAATGGAAGTCATCAACACGGCCGATATTCTGATTCGTGCCGGAATGGAACTCACCATTGCCAGCGCCGCCGAAGACGGTTCGCTGGCGGTGAAAGGCTCCCGGGGGATTACCCTGACCGCTGACTGTCCGCTGGTCGATATTGCTGATGAGCCCTTTGACTGTGTCGTGCTGCCCGGCGGTCTGCCCGGTGCAGAATATCTGCGCGACAGCACGCTGGTGGTAGAATTTGTGAAGCAGCATAAATACGACGGTAAACTGGTCGCAGCTATCTGTGCGGCCCCGGTGATTGTCCTGGAACATCATGGGCTGTATCCGGAAGCGCTGATGACCGCACATCCGGCTTTTGTCGAACGTATTCCGGAAGACCGCCGCCGCGCCGGACGCCGAGTCATGTTTGATGTGAACAACAATCTGCTAACCAGCCAGGCTCCCGGCACATCACAGGAATTCGCACTGGAAATCATCACATTGCTGATGGGCAAATCCAAAACGGCCGAAGTTGCCGAACCTATGGTGATGTGGCCAAGCATGTGCTTCGACGTCATCGGGGGCAAAGCCTGATCCCGGACACACTGACAAGACCGTTCACACAAAAAAAAAGCGAGATCCGGAGATCTCGCTTTCTTCTGCAATATGTCTGTCCCGACCCGTTACGGGCGATAGACTTTCACGTTCTCGAAACCATTTTCTTTCAGATATAGCGCCTGTAAACGGCTCATCACACCGCGGGCACAGTACAGCAGGTACGTTTTGTCCTGCGGCAGATCACCGAACTGAGTTGCCAGTTTGTAGAATGGCAGGTGTTTCACTTCCACACCTTCAATCTCCAGCGGATTTTCATCCTCTTCGTCCGGGCTGCGAATATCCAGCACCGTACTGTTGCCATCAATCTGATCCACCAGCTCAATTTCCGGCGCCTGAGCCTGGCTCTCTTTCTCGATGTCACGGATGTCCATCACCCGGGCTTCGCTCACCACGCGATCCAGCACTGCAAAGTCAAACTTGGCTTCTTCAGCTTCCAGTTTCTCCTTCACGGCTTTCACCGTCGGGCTCTTGGAAATAACACCACAGAATTCCGGCATGGTCTTGGCGAAATCTTCAGTGCCGATATCACGCGCCACATTGATGATGTCTTCTTTGTCCCAGTTGATCAGCGGACGCAGGATCAGCGTATCGGTCACATTATCGATATGACGCAGGTTCGTCAGCGTCTGACTGGACACCTGCCCCAACGCCTCACCGGTCACCAGCGCCTGAATCCCGAAACGTTCCGCAACCTGAGCAGCGGCACGCATGAACATCCGCTTGAGCACGACGCCCATCTGGCCGTCATCCACGTTTTCCAGAATTTCAGCCACGACCGGTTCAAAATCAATCGCAATGAATTTCACCTTGGCCGAAGAACCGAATTTCTTCCACAGGTAATGAGATACCTGCTTCACGCCGATTTCGTGTGCCGGGCCACCCAGGTTGAAGAAGCAGTAATGCACCTTACTGCCGCGCTTGATATGCAGGTAGCTGGACACACCCGAGTCAAAGCCACCGGAAATCAGGCTCAGCACGTCTTCCTGAGTCCCCAGCGGGAAGCCACCCAAGCCTTTGTGGCGGGCCAGGATCTGGTTCAGCTTTTCGCCTTCCACTTCGATCTGTACCGTCACCTGAGGATTTTTCAGCTGCACCTTGGCGCTTTCAATGGCCTGATTCAGACCACCGCCGACATAACGTTCCAGTTCAATCGAGGTGAAATCATGCTTCCCGGTCCGTTTGGCGCGAACGCAAAACGTTTTACCGTCCAGCTGATCAGCCACATGAGCCAGTGTCTGTTCATAGATATCGTGCATGTCCGTGAAGCTGGTCTGCTTCACTTCCAGGACATGATGAATGCCCGGCGTCTGCGTCAGCACGGTCAGAACCTGCTCGCGAAGGCTGTCGTCCTTCACGGTAACTTCGATATAACTGCGACGGTTATAGACCGCCACTTGATCGGACAGGCGCTGAAGAATAATGCGGATATTGCACTCCAGGATTTTGGTAAAGCGCTTCCGCACTGATTCACTCTTTACAAAAATCTCAGGATGGGGCTTTACAATAAATTTCATAACATGCTTCGCTTCACAGGGCCTAACTAAAGGCGCGGATTATACAGCAAGCAAGCGGTCGCTGAAATACAAAGGATTATCAGAATCATAGTGAGGGCAGACATTTCAGGCCAGACAGAGTGCTCAGACAACCGCTGCGCTCAGCCATGGACTGTCCGGCACTGAGCCGGACAGCCTCCGATTCCTTACTCAGAGTGTAGGCTTAATTTGAAGGGACGGCAGATTCACCTGCCGGGTCACTGGTCAGTTCATTGGAGAAATGCGGTTTACCCTGCATGATCGCAATCTCAACCCTGCGGTTCAGTTTGCGTCCTTCCGCAGTATCATTGCTTTCCAGCGGCGCAGTGTCTGCCAGACCCAGCACCCGCATCCTGCTGTGATCAAAACCGGTCACTTTTTCCATTTCCTGCGCGACCGATACGGCCCGCTGCGCAGACAGATCCCAGTTAGATCGGTAAAGCTCCGAATCCAGACGCTGATTATCCGTGTGACCGGAGACCGTAATCACACCCGGCACATCTTTCACCAGCTCCGCCACCTGGCGCACCAGCGGACGGAATTTCGGCTGCAGAAACGCAGAGCCTTCCGGGAAAGCACCTTTCTCACGGATACGAATCACCACCTGCTGCCCGAGGTTTTCCACCTCAATCAGATTTTCCTGAATTTCACGCTCCAGCGCGGTTTCCAGAATATCGGCCAGCTGCTGCTGTGCCTGCGTCATTTCCGACTGGGTGTTCTGGTTCATCTGTGTGGCGGTATGCTCAGAACGACCGCCGGTCAGCTTACCGGCTTCGCGTTTGGTTCCGCCAGCCTTCTGCGATTCCCCCTCATGGAAGTCCAGCGTCCGCTGCGTCATGTCAATCGTCTGCTGCATGATGACTTCAATCGGGGTCGGTTCCGGCCTGCCCGGACGAAATTCCTGAGCAATGACACTGGTCCCTTTCGGAATATCCTTCACTTCCACCATATTCTGGACCCCGAAAGCAAATTTCAGGGATCCGGCAATCTGCTTGAACTTCAGAACGTCCATTTCTGAAAAAGACAGCAAAAGCACAAAGAAACACATCAGCAGGGTCGCCAGATCGGCAAAGGTTGCCATCCAGGCTGGCGCCCCTTTTTTACAGTTGCACTCGAGCTCGTCCATCAGACACCTCCTTATTCATCAACGTCGATACGACGCTGTTTTTCGTGGAGGTAGTTTTTCAGGAAGCCGTCAATCACACGCGGGTTCTGACCGTCCTGAATTGCCAGCACGCCATCAAGAATCAACCGACGGTTCAGACGTTCCTCGTTTTTACGCAAGGACAGCTTATCCGCAATCGGAATCGCCACCATGTTAGCCAGCACAGAACCATACAGGGTGGTCAGCAGTGCAACCGCCATCGCAGGACCAATCGACTTCGGATCATCCATATTGGTCAGCATGGCGACCAGACCGATCAGTGTCCCGATCATCCCCATTGCCGGGGCAACATCACCCATTGCAGTGAAAATACCGATACCACGCTCATGACGTTCATTGGTAAGCGAAATATCTTTCTGCAATGTCGAACGCACCACATCTGCATCATGACCATCCACCAGCAAATCAATGCCTTTACGCAAGAAGCTGTTATTAACTTCCATCTCTTCAAGAGCCAGAAACCCCCCTTTACGGGCGGCATCAGCCATCTCTACGATCTTAGCAATCAAATCTTCCGGGTCGTCCGTTTTGAACATAAACGCCTTGGCCGCAATTTTGGCTGCACCAAAAAACTGCGACAGACTGTACTTCATCAGGACAACAAATAACGTCCCGCAAAATACAATCAGAACCGAAGGCATGTTAAAAAAGATATCCAGGCTACCGCCCAGCAGCATCGCCATGATGACGAAAGCAAAGGCACCGACTAAACCTATGAGGGTTGCCAAATCCACGGCTCACTCCTATGTAATTTTTTTTCTTTCCGGCCAACTCGCACTGGCGCCATTCTAACTTACTCACCCTGTATCGGCATCTTTGGATTTTGGTTTAGCACGGATTCAACCCCGGTTTTGTGCTCTGCTGGGAAAAAAAACACATTCCTTCTCAAGCCCGTGTCAGCGCCCCCTGAAAATCTGCCCTGGCAATTTCAGCCGGCAAACGGAAAACCATAAAAATAACACTGTAATGCGCACACTTCCCTGTGCCATAATTTGACCCGGCCTAGCCTGTGCGCTATTTTCCCCTCATTTTCCGAGCGTACACCTGACCGCGCTCTCAACCCAATCAATGGACCGGATATGGCAACCAAAAAACCAGAAAATATGGCCTTTGAAGAAGCCATGAATGAACTCGATGTCATTGTCAACGAGCTGGAATCCGGTGAAATCCCTTTGGAAGACGCGCTGAAAAAATTCGAGCGCGGAATTGCCCTGGCACGCAACAGCCAGCAGAAACTGACCCAGGCTGAACAGCGTGTCGAAATTCTGCTACAAGCTGATGACAATGCGCCACTGACGGACTTTGACCCGAGCGATGACTAACAGCCTTTCCCAACAGCTGGCCTTCTTTGCGGCCCGTAATAATGAACAACTGGAACACTGGCTGACCCGGCAGCCGTTTGCTGAACAGCCGCTGGTTCAGGCCATGCGCCATGGTACGTTGCTGGGCGGAAAACGAGCCCGTCCTTTCCTGACTTATGTGACCGGTCAGATGCTGGGTGCCGAAATCAGTGACCTGGATGCGCCGGCAGCCGCCGTCGAATGTGTCCATGCTTACTCTCTGATCCATGACGATTTACCCGCCATGGACGACGATAACCTGCGCCGTGGTCAGCCAACCTGTCACATTGCTTTTGACGAAGCGACAGCAATCCTGGCCGGAGATGCTCTGCAGACGCTGGCTTTTGAAATTCTGGCCTGCGGACAACTCAGTGATGCAGGCAACAGCCAGCGTATCGCCATGGTCCGCGAGCTTGCTCTCGCTGCAGGGGCTTCCGGAATGTGTGCCGGACAGGCGCTGGATCTAGCGGCGGAGAAAAAGCAGGTCGGTCTCACTCAACTAGAAAGCATCCACCGCCATAAAACCGGTGCCCTGATCCGATGTGCCATCCGTCTGGGTGCACTGGCTGCCGGAGACAAAGGCGTCGCCGTTCTGCCGCAGCTCGATCAGTATGCCAATGCAATTGGCCTGGCTTTTCAGGTACAGGACGACATTCTGGATGTGATCAGCGACACTCAGACACTGGGGAAACCCCAGGGCTCGGATTTAGCACTGGAGAAAAGCACTTATCCTGCCCTGCTCGGACTGGAAGGTGCACAGAAAAAAGCACAGCAGCTGTATCAGGAAGCCCTACAAGCTCTGGAAGCAATCCCCTACAATACAGATTCACTCGAAGTTTTTGCCCGATACGTTATCGAGCGCAACAACTAAAAACAGTATAAGCGCCGACATGTTATGACACTGGATATTTCAAAGTACCCGCATTTGGCTTTAGCCAACACACCGGACGAACTCCGTTTACTGCCGGTGGAAAGTCTGCCAGCACTCTGTGAAGAGCTGCGGACATACCTGCTCAGATCGGTGAGCCAGTCCAGTGGACACTTTGCCTCTGGACTCGGTGCCGTCGAGCTGACGGTTGCCCTGCATTATGTATACAACACCCCGTTTGATCATCTGATCTGGGACGTTGGACACCAGGCTTATCCCCATAAAATCCTGACCGGCCGCCGGGAGCAGATGAATACCATCCGCCAGAAAGACGGCCTGCATCCGTTCCCATGGCGTGGAGAAAGTGAATACGACGTTCTGTCCGTCGGACACTCTTCCACCTCCATCAGTGCCGGACTGGGGATGGCGATCGCAGCCGAGCGTGAAGGACAGGGCCGTAAAGTCGTCAGCGTGATTGGCGATGGCGCGATCACTGCTGGTATGGCATTTGAAGCCATGAACCACGCTGGAGATGTCCACAGCGACATGCTGGTGATTCTGAACGACAACGAAATGTCGATTTCTGAAAACGTCGGCGCACTGAATAACCACCTGGCCCGCCTGCTGTCCGGCAACTTTTACACCAGTATCCGCGAAGGCAGTAAAAAAGTCCTGTCCGGCGCACCGCCGATTAAAGAACTCGTCCGCCGCGCAGAAGAGCATCTGAAAGGCATGGTCGTCCCGGGTACCATGTTTGAAGAGCTGGGATTCAACTACATTGGCCCGATTGACGGTCACGATGTACAGGAACTGGTCCGCACCCTGAAAAATATGCGGAACCTGAAAGGCCCGCAGTTCCTGCACATCATGACTAAAAAAGGCAAAGGCTACGCGCCTGCAGAAGCCGACCCGATCAACTACCATGCTGTGCCGAAATTCGATCTGAGCGAAAATCCGCTGCCAAAAGCAAAAAGCAGCAAGCCGACGTTCTCGAACATCTTCGGCGACTGGCTGTGCGATATGGCGGCTCAGGACGATAAACTCATGGCCATCACGCCAGCCATGCGTGAAGGCTCGGGCATGGTGCGTTTTTCCAAAGAATACCCGAATCAGTATTTTGACGTGGCGATTGCCGAGCAGCACGCAGTGACGCTGGCAACCGGGATGGCCATTGGCGGGTATCACCCGGTCGTTGCAATCTACTCAACGTTCCTGCAGCGCGGTTATGATCAGCTGATCCATGACGTGGCAATTATGGATCTGCCGGTCATGTTCGCCATTGACCGTGGTGGTCTGGTCGGTGCCGATGGTCAGACCCATCAGGGTGCCTTCGATCTCAGCTATCTGCGCTGTATTCCGAACATGGTGATCATGGCACCGAGCGATGAAAACGAGTGCCGTCAGATGCTCTATACCGGCCACTTGCATCAGGGACCGAGTGCCGTTCGCTATCCGCGTGGCAGCGCGACCGGCGTCAAGCCGGATACGACCATGACCGTACTCGAACTGGGTAAAGGCGTGATTCGTCGTCAGGGCGAAACCGTTGCCATTCTAAACTTCGGCACGACCCTGAGCTCTGCACTGGAAGCCGCAGAGAACCTGAATGCGACGGTTGCAGACATGCGTTTCGTGAAACCACTGGACGAAGCTCTGATCCGTGAACTGGCAGACAGCCATGATGTGTTGGTGACCGTGGAAGAAAATGCGATTGCCGGGGGCGCAGGTTCAGGGGTGATTGAATTCCTGATGAAAGAGAAACGCCTCAAACCTGTGTTGCAAATTGGTTTACCGGACAAATTTATCCATCAGGGCACTCAGGCTGAGTTACATGCAGAGCTTGAGATCGACGGCCCGGGTATCGAGGCGCAAATCCGCCGGTATCTGGAGCGATAATTCCTGCCGTTCAGCCAGATGAATACAAAAACGGACCGGGTACAAACCGGTCCGTTTTCTTTTACGCAATCATCTTACGCAATCATCCGTGAAACTCAGAACCAACGCTCCAGCGACGTCTTATCCAGTTGCTTGAAAGCCCGGTTCAGCACCATCGCCAGTTCCAGATACCGCGGACGCTCCTTCAGCGGCTGCATCGCATACCCTTCACTCAGAATTTTTCCGTGAATTTCCCTGTACCAGCTCGCCAGAGACGGCGGCAGATCCGTCCGGCTGCGTTTCCCCAGCCACAACAGCCCCTGTAACGGCATACTCAGCGCAAACAAGGCAACGGCCATTGCCAGCGGCAAACCTGAAGTATTGTGAAACGCCATCTGACTGAGGACACTCATCACCGCGACTGCAGGCATCACCCGCACCGCAAACCGGGTCGCTCTGATATAGCGCTGTTCAGGAAATAATAGGGCCAGCTCTTTGCGCATGGGCCATACCGACATGTAATGCTGGCCATGTTGGACCTGCTTCCAGATTTTTGTCTGATTCATATCGCACCAGCCTCAACAAATTTTATAAACTTTAAAAATAGACAACAATCAATCTAACTCGAATTAATTTTTAAAAATTTTTTTGTTATATCGCGCAACAAGGGCTATCCTATGCACGCCTTTGGTAATTGTTGGCCGATAACCCCGTTATCGCAACATTAAGGATAACCGACTCCTCAGGTTCACATCACTTCTACGGACAGAAGCGACACTTACCTGGTCTAGCCGCCTCAGAAAACCCGGCGACTATTCTATGGGTAACGCTTATTCAATTGAATATCAACTTTCAGACAGATTATATAGGTAGTCACTCACATGTCTAAGCTGGTTCTAGTACTTAACTGCGGTAGTTCTTCACTGAAATTTGCAGTCGTTGACGCAGTATCAGGTGATGAGCATCTGACAGGTCTTGCAGAATGTTTGCACCTCCCGGAAGCTCGTATCAAGTGGAAACTTGATGGCGCCAAACATGAAGCTCAACTGGGCAATGGTGCCGCTCACGAAGAAGCACTGGCTTTCATGGTAGAAACTATTCTGGCTTCTAAACCTGAACTGGCTGAAAACCTGAAAGCAATCGGTCACCGTGTGGTTCATGGTGGTGAGCAGTTTACTCAGTCTGCCCTGATTGACGACGCTGTACTGAAAGGTATTGAGTCTTGTGCAACGCTGGCGCCACTGCACAACCCTGCACACATCATTGGTATCAAAGCGGCTCAGAAAGCGTTCCCAAGCCTGAAAAACGTCGCTGTATTCGATACAGCATTCCACCAGACCATGCCGGAAGAAGCTTACCTGTACGCACTGCCGTACAAGCTGTACAAAGAGCACGGCATCCGTCGTTACGGCATGCACGGTACGTCTCACCTGTTCATCACCCGTGAAACAGCGAGCCGCATGGGCAAGCCAGAGAGCGAACTGAACATCATCAACTGCCACCTGGGTAACGGCGCATCTGTCTGTGCAATCAAGAATGGTAAGTCTGTTGATACCTCTATGGGTCTGACGCCGCTGGAAGGTCTGGTGATGGGTACCCGTTGTGGTGACATCGACCCTGCGATCATCTTCCACCTGCACGATACGCTGGGCTACACCATCGATCAGATCAACACCATGCTGACTAAAGAGTCTGGCCTGGCAGGTCTGACTGAAGTGACTTCTGACTGCCGTTTCGTTGAAGACAACTACGGCCAGAAAGAAGAAGCGACCCGTGCAATGGACGTCTTCTGCCACCGTCTGGCGAAGTACGTTGCCAGCTACACGGCGACTCTGGATGGCCAGCTGGATGCCATCACGTTCACCGGTGGTATCGGTGAGAACTCAGCACCAATCCGTGAAATGGTGCTGAACCGCCTGAAGATCTTCGGTATCGAAGTTGACAGCGAGAAGAACCTGAAAGCACGTTTCGGCGGCGAAGGTGTCATTACCACCGAAAACAGCCGCGTCCCAGCTATGGTGATTTCAACCAATGAAGAGCTGGTGATTGCTGAAGATACAGCACGTCTGGCTGAAATCTAAGACATCAAATGGCCGACTCAGTCGGCCATTTTCTATCCAGAAAGATGATAAGGCAGAGGGTTGCCTATAATCCATCTGCCAACATTTTCTACCGTTTGCCATCAGTTTGAGGAATTGACTGTGTCACGTACCATTATGCTAATTCCGGTTGGTGCCGGAGTCGGCCTGACCAGCGTCAGCCTGGGTGTGCTACGCGCTATGGAGCGCAAAGGCGTCCGTGTTTCCTTTTTCAAACCTATCGCCCAGCCACGTCACGGCGGCGATCAGCCGGACCTGACCACCACCATTATCCGTGCGAACAGCGACATGCAAATCGCCGAGCCAGTTTCTATGGCACAGGCCGATGAGCTGATCCGCAGCGACCAGAGCGATGTGCTGCTGGAAGACATTGTTGCACGCTTTAAAGAAGCGACTGCAGGTGCCGAAGTTGCCCTGATCGAAGGTCTGGTCCCGACCCGCAAGCACCCGTTTGCGAATCAGATTAACTTCGAAATCGCCAAAACCCTGGACGCGGAAATCGTGTTCGTGGTTGCACCGGGTACAGACAACCCGGCTCAGCTGAAAGAGCGCATTGAAATTGCCTGCTCGAACTTCGGCGGCATCAAGAACAAACACATCGCCGGCGTCATCGTGAACAAGCTGAACGCACCGGTTGATGCGGAAGGCCGTACACGTCCTGACCTGTCTGAAATCTTCGATGGTTCTGATGCTGTCATGCCGACTCACGTTGAAGTGATGCAGGTTTTCAACTCCAGCCCGATCCGTGTGCTGGGTTGTGCGCCATTCAACGCTGAACTGATCGCGACCCGTGCAACTGACATCGCGCATCACCTGAATGCTGAAATCATCAACGCAGGTGAAATCGAGAGCCGCCGCATCAAGAGCATTACCTTCTGTGCCCGTTCCATTCCGAACATGGTTCAGCACTTCCGTCCCGGCTCACTGCTGGTGACTTCTGCTGACCGTCCGGATGTTGTGGTTGCCGCCTGTCTGGCTGCCATGAACGGTGTGGAAATCGGTGCCCTGCTGCTGACCGGTGGTTACGAGCTGCCAGAAGCCGTGAAGACACTGTGTAAGCGCGCATTCGAAACCGGCCTGCCGGTGATGACGGCCCAGGGGAATACCTGGCAGACTTCCCTGAACCTGCAAAGTTTCAGCCTGGAAGTACCGGCAGACGATAAAGAGCGTGTGGAAATGGTCAACGAGTACATGGCCAGCCATATCGACGGTCAGTGGATCGAATCCCTGTCTGAAGGCTCTGCCCGTGAGCGTCGCCTGAGCCCGCCGGCTTTCCGTTACCAGCTGACTGAACTGGCCCGTAAAGCCGCCAAGCGCATCGTGCTTCCTGAAGGTGATGAGCCACGTACTGTGAAAGCTGCCGCGATTTGTGCTGAGCGCGGTATTGCTGACTGTGTTCTGCTGGGTAACCCGGCTGAAATCAAGCGTGTTGCAGAACAGCAAGGCGTGGTTCTGGGTGCCGGTGTGGAAATCATCGATCCTGAAACCGTACGCGAGCAGTATGTTGAGCGTCTGGTTGAGCTGCGTAAGAACAAAGGCATGACCGAAGTGGTCGCCCGCGAGCAGCTGGAAGACACTGTCGTTCTGGGTACCATGATGCTGGAGCGTGACGAAGTACACGGTCTGGTTTCCGGTGCAGTTCACACCACAGCTAACACCATCCGTCCGCCGCTGCAGCTGATCAAAACCGCGCCAAATGCGTCGCTGGTTTCTTCCGTGTTCTTCATGCTGCTGCCGGATCAGGTTCTGGTTTACGGTGACTGTGCGATCAACCCGGATCCGAACGCCGAGCAACTGGCTGAAATCGCGATTCAGTCTGCTGATTCTGCCAAAGCTTTCGGCATCGAACCACGCGTGGCGATGATCTCTTACTCTACCGGTAACTCCGGTCAGGGTGCAGACGTCGATAAAGTCCGCGAAGCAACCCGCCTCGCTCAGGAAAAACGTCCTGATCTGGTCATCGACGGTCCGCTGCAGTACGACGCAGCGATCATGGAGAACGTTGCAAAATCCAAGGCACCGAACTCTCCGGTTGCAGGTAAAGCAACGGTATTCGTGTTCCCTGACCTGAACACCGGTAACACCACGTACAAAGCGGTACAGCGTTCTGCGGATCTGGTTTCGATCGGTCCAATGCTGCAAGGCATGCGTAAGCCAGTAAACGACCTGTCCCGTGGCGCTCTGGTTGACGATATCGTCTACACCATCGCGCTGACAGCGATTCAGGCGAAACAGGCTGAAGAGCAAGGTGCTTAAACCGCTGTCCTGACACGACATCCAGATACCCCGGCCTGCCGGGGTATTTTTTTATCCGGCGATTCCCTGCCCCTTTGCCTCAGACGGCAAAATCCGTATGCTGTACGTTCTTGATCAATAAGGATTCCGGCATCATCCATGGACGGGTTGAATACTCTCGGACTTTTCATCGGCTCTTTGCTGGCCAATACCCTGGCATCGCTGTCCGGCGGTGGCGCCGGGCTGATTCAGTTTCCATTACTCATCTTTCTCGGGCTGCCCTTTTCCGTGGCTTTAGCCACACACAAGATTGCCAGTGTCGCACTGGGGCTGGGCGCCGCAATCAAATACATTCGAGCCGGTAAACTGAACTGGTCCATGACCCTCTATGTGATTATTGCCGGAACCCTGGGCGTGATCATAGGCGCCAATGCCATCCTGTTCGTTCCGGGCCGAATGGCCGAAGCCGCACTGGGGTTGCTGATCCTCTGTCTGGGGCTGTATTCTCTTTATCAGCCCAGTCTGGGGCAGGCGGAGAATCCGCGCCGCCGTGATAACAAAGGGCTGATTCTGGGGAGCCTGGGACTGGCTGCTATCGGCATCGTCAACGGCTCTCTGACTGCCGGCAGCGGTCTGTTTGTGACCCTCTTTCTGATCCGCTGGTTCGGCTATGACTACAGACAGGCAGTCGCACTCACTCTGATCAGCGTCGGCCTGTTCTGGAACGGAACCGGTGCTGTCGCGATGTATGCAGCTGGCGCAGAAATTTACTGGCCGTGGCTGCCGGTTCTGATCGCCGGTTCGTTACTGGGTGGTTATCTGGGCGCGCACCTTGCGGGACGCCAGAGCAACCAGCTGATTAAACGCTGTTTCGAAGCCCTGACCTTCCTGATTGGGGCAAAACTTCTTTTCGGCCTGTGAGGACACTTTATGTCAGACCCTATCACCAATCCTGAAAAAAAAGCCATGATTGATATCTATTACTGCCGCCAGTGCAACTGGATGCTCCGGGCAAGCTGGATGTGTCAGGAACTGCTGCATACCTTCAGTGAAGATCTGGAAGCCGTGAGTCTGCACCCGGATACCGGAGGACGGTTTGAGATCTTTTGTAACAACATTCGGATCTGGGAGCGGAAAACCGATGGCGGATTTCCGGATGCTAAACAATTGAAGCAGCGGATCCGGGATGTTTTAGACCCGGCACGCGATCTGGGTCATGTAGACCGTTAAACCGGCAGCCCTAAATTGCAAAAGCGCGATCCACTTCAATCCGGCCGCAGATGAAAAGCAGAGATTACGCCTGGGTTTGATTATAATTTATACAAAACAAGGATAAATCAACACCTATAACAGGGGAAAGGCGATGAAGATACTGGTCACCGGCGGCACCGGATTTATCGGCAGGGCACTGCTTCCACATCTGAACCATGATCAGGTTACCGTTCTCAGCCGTCATCCCAATCGTGCATATCAGCGCTTAGGCCACCACATCAAGGTCATCACCAGTCTGGATGAACTGGACACGCTGGACGAATATGATGTCGTCATCAATCTGGCAGGCGAACCAATTGCCGATAAACGCTGGACGGAGAAACAAAAAGAAGAAATCTGCCACAGCCGCTGGCAACTCACCCGCCAGCTGGCGGGTAAAATTCTGGCCGGCAGCACGCCACCGCATACTTTTATCAGCGGCTCTGCCGTGGGTTATTACGGTAACCAGCAACACAAGGCGTTCGATGAGTCCCTCGAAGTTCAGCGGGATGATTTCGCCCATACCGTCTGCCGGACCTGGGAAGAAGCGGCACTGAGTGCTCAGACTGAACAAACCCGGGTCTGTCTGCTGCGTACCGGGATTGTGCTGGGCAAAGGCGGCGGCGCCCTGGCGAAACTTGTCCCGGTTTACAAGATGGGTCTGGGAGGCCCTATCGGCAGCGGAGAGCAGTATTTCCCCTGGATCCATCTGCAGGACATGGTCAAAGGCATTATGTTTCTGATGCGCCATGAAACCGCTCAGGGGCCATTTAATCTCACCGCGCCGAATCCGGTCACCAATAAAGAATTCAGCCAGACACTGGCCAGAGTGCTGCACCGGCCTCATCTCATGAGTACACCGGAATGGCTGCTCCGCATTGGCATGGGTGAATCCGCACAAATGCTGCTCGACAGTCAGCGGGCACTGCCCGCCAAACTGGAAGCGCATGGTTTCCACTTTTGCTACCCGGATCTGGAGCGGGCACTGAAAAGTGCGCTGGCCGAACCGGAAAGCCGGGTGACCCGCGTGGAGTAACCCGGTCTCAGAATCTCCGGCAGCCTACCCTGAGCAATCACCGTACTGTCTGTCGGACGAATCTAACGGCCTAAGGGACGCAGCAACTGCTTCATCATGCTGCTGATGATCAGCAGTATCAGCAGAACGGACATCAGCGGCAGAACCAGCCACAAGCCCGGGTGCCAGGTCACGGGCAACTCAAAACCCCATTTGATCAGGGCTGCAACCAGGGCTTCCGCCCCAAAGACTGCAATCACCCCAGCCAGTACGGCCATCAGACCATATTCGTTCCAGATCGTTGCCCGGATCCGTTGCCTGCTGGCCCCCAGCGTCCGGTAAAGCTTAATTTCCTGCTGCCGCTGCGACAGACTGAGACGCAGCAAGGTCAGCACCAGCAGCAGCCCGCTGCACACCCCCAGCAAAGCCAGCACAGACAAGGACAGAGAGACCTGCTGCAAAATCGCCTGGATCCGGGTTGCCATAGTTCTCAGATCCAGCAAGGTGACGGTCGGATAATCCCGGCCCAGCTGATTGACAATCTCACTCTGATCCGCTGCCACCCTGAAGCTGACCAGCCAGGTAGCTGGCAAATCAGCCATCACATCCGGGGTGAAAATAAAGAAAAAGTTGGGCCGCATATTCCGCCATTCCACCTCCCGCAAACTGGTTACTGTCGCAGTGAAAGACTGACTGTTCACACTGAACCCCAGCTGATCGCCCAGCTGAATGCCCAGCCGTTCGGCAACCCCGGTTTCAACCGACACGCCGCCCGGCGCAAGACTCCATTTTCCTTCCACCAGTGTATTGTGCACCGGCATCGTTTCCCGCCAGGTAAAATTCAGTTCCCGGCGCAAAGACTCATCCCCTTCCTGACGATCATCCTGCTGCGCATCCGGCGTTGTGGTTTCCGCTCTCGGATTAACGCCATTAATCGTCACCAGACGGCCGCGCACAATGGGGTAACTGTCTGAGCGCATCAGCCCATAACCGTCCAGCACATCCAGATACGCCTGTTGCTCGGTCGGACTGATATTGAGGGCAAAAACATTCGGTGCATCCGCCGGCAGGGTCTGCTGCCAGTCTTCCAGTAAGTCGGTTCGCAAAAGCCAGATCACGGCCAGCAGCATCAGCGAACTGGTCAGCGCCGCCAGCTGTGCTCCGGTCACCAGCGGACTGCGACCGATACGGCTTAACGCCAGGGTCATTGCGGCTCCCCATCGACGCCGGCGGAGCCCGGCAACCAACAGCAAGCCCAGCCCGGCTAAAACGCCCAGCAATCCGACCAAACCCGCCAACGTCAGCCACATCATCGGGTTATCCCCGACCCAGAGCAACAAGGCAATCAGCGGGATCAGTATCAGCAGGTACCGGTTTTTTGAGGCCGTTGTCTTCAGTCCCCGCTGCATGACCGCCAGTGCCGGTGCATCCAGCAGGCGCCACAGCGCAATCCCCATCCCGGGAATCGCGACCAGAACCGCCACCAGCAAACTGACCAGCCAGGGCATCACTCCCATTTCCGGTAAAGGTTTAGGCAAGACATCACTCAACGGCAAGCGTAACAACCATTCCAGTATCCAGCCCAGACTCAGTCCGGCCACCGCCGCAATGGCAAACAGTAATCCGAGCTGCCGGGCCAGCCAGCGCCCCAGAAAGCCTTTACGGGCGCCCAGACTTTTCATCATCGCGACCGTTTCTGTGCGGCTGGCCGTGTAATGCATGCAGGTCAGCACAAGTGTGGCCGTCGCCATCAGAATCACCAGAATCAGGGTCAACGACAGATACTGCTGTACCCGCTCGATCATCTCACCGGTGCGCCCCTGTGTGGTTTCACTGATCCACCGCTGATCCGGACTCAACACCACATCGGCCTGCAATTGCTTCAGCAAAGAGTCAT
Organism: Photobacterium sp. R1; assembly: GCF_054600795.1. Classification (NCBI taxonomy): domain Bacteria; kingdom Pseudomonadati; phylum Pseudomonadota; class Gammaproteobacteria; order Vibrionales; family Vibrionaceae; genus Photobacterium; species Photobacterium sp. R1. Next base: position 29,877 of record NZ_BAAHZP010000001.1, on the reverse strand, counting down.
CGCCATTGAAATACGCCCGGTAACGTACCCGGCTGCCAGGCTGAATAGCTTCCGTGGCAGCCAGATCCGACTCATGCATCAGCACCGCAGGCATCTGGCTGAAGGGGTTAAACGACAGCTCCGGCTCTGAAACCACTGCCCCTGCGACAGTCAGTTCGGCATTCCCTATCGCCACCTGATCACCGATTTTCACATCCAGAAGTGAAAACAAACGCTCCGACAGCCACAACTCGCCCGGTTCGACCCGCTGCCGGGTCTGCTCATGTCCCTGCAGCACCAATTCTCCCCGCAGCGGAAAATCACTGGCGACAGACTTCACGCTCACCAGCTGCATGGCATGATCGCTGAAAGCCATGGTGCCAAAACGGGTCTGCTGCGTCACCGTCAGGCCTAACTGCCGGGCTTCCTGCAATACGGGTTCCGCAATCGGGTTGGCAGAGCGCAGCACCAGATCCGCCGCGATCATGCTGCGGCCCTGATTGATCATGATTTTTTCGACCCGCACCACCAAAGATGCCAGTGCGAACACACAGGCAATGATCAGCGTCAGCGCCACAGCCACCGGCCAGAGCTGACCCTGCCATAATTCGCGCCAGCTCCACCGGAGCAACAGAGACGGATCGGATTGTCGGCTCGGGATCTGACTTTCACTCATCTCTGTCATGCCGCCTCCACACGCCCGCCATGAATACGTACCACGCGATCACAGCGTTCCGCCAGCTGAGGATCATGGGTGACCAGCACCAGTGTGGTGCCGTGATCCCGGTTGAGGGCGAAGAGTAAATCGATCACCGTGGCTGCCGTGTGCTGATCCAGATTGCCCGTCGGTTCATCCGCAAACAACACCTGAGGCGCGGTCATAAAAGCCCGGGCGAGTGCGACACGCTGCTGTTCACCGCCGGAGAGCTGTGAAGGCAAATGCGCTTCCCGGCCCTGCAGACCGACCTGATGCAGCAGGGCTGCGGCGCGTGCCGTATCGCCGGTCTCCCCCTTGATGATGGCAGGCAGGGTCACGTTCTCCAGCGCCGTCAGCGACGGAATCAGCAGGAAACTCTGAAACACAAAGCCCACCGCCTGACTGCGCAAGGCGGCCCGGGATTCATCATCCATCGCTGACAAAGTCTGCCCGAGCAGTTCAATGTCGCCGCTGCTGGGAACATCCAGCCCGGCCAGCAACGTCATCAGCGTGGATTTGCCCGCGCCGGAAACCCCAACCAAAGCAATACTTTCGCCCCGCTCGACCTCAAGCGAAACATCCTGCAGAATGGTGAGTGTTGTGGTGGCCGTCGTCACCTGTTTGGATACTGATTGCGCTTTTATCACGGATGTAGACATGATGCGGATCCTTGCACTGTTAATACTTATTTTGACACCAATCAGCAGCGTTGCCGCCACATTGATGGTACTCGGTGACAGCCTGAGCGCCGGCTATCAGATGCGAGCTGATCAAAGCTGGCCACGGCTGATGGAACCGATGCTCAATGACAACGGCCTGAAAATTGAGGTGATCAATGCCAGCATTTCCGGTGATACCACAGGTAATGGTCTGGCCCGTTTACCCAAACTGCTGAAACAGCATGCACCAGATTACGTCATCATCGAGCTCGGTGCCAACGACGGGCTTCGCGGTTTTCCGCCTGCGGCGATCGAGAAGAACCTCAGAGCTATGATTGCTCTGATTAAAGATAGCGGCGGCGAGCCATTGCTGATGCAAATCCGTATCCCGCCCAACTACGGCAAGCGCTATACCAGCCAGTTTGAAGCAATCTACGTCAGACTCAGCAAAGACTACAGCCTGCCGCTGCTGCCCTTTTTCCTGGAGCAGGTCATCCTGCGTGACCACTGGATGATGGACGATGGCCTCCATCCCAAAGCCGCCGCGCAGCCCTGGATCGCCCAGTACATGACAAATGCCATCACACCTTTTTTGTAACCAGGTTTTACAACGCCCAATTTCCAATGACCTCATTCCCCAATGAAAAGGACTCACATGACCACAGCCATTCTCATCACAGGCTGCAGCAGCGGTATCGGATACCACTGCGCCAAATCGCTCCATCAGGCTGGCTATCTGGTGGTTGCCAGTTGCCGGCAACTGGCGGATGTAGAACGTCTGCGCGCCGAAGGATTGCATTGCGTTCAGCTCGACCTTGCTGACACAGCTTCCATCGAACAGGGTCTGTCGGACGCACTGGTAATCACCGACGGGCGACTGGATGTGCTGTTCAATAACGGCGCTTACGGCCAGCCGGGTGCTCTTGAGGATTTGCCCACAGATGCGCTGCGCGAACAGTTCGAAACCAACCTGTTCGGCTGGCATTCTCTGACCCGGGCCGTCATTCCCGTGATGCTCAGACAAGGGGGCGGAAAGATTGTCCAGAACAGCTCTGTTCTGGGGCTGGTCGCCATGAAATACCGCGGGGCCTACAATGCCAGTAAATTTGCATTAGAAGGCTATACCGACACCCTGCGGCTTGAGCTGGCCAATACGCCGGTTCAGGTCAGCCTGATTGAGCCCGGTCCGATTGAAAGTCAGTTCCGGACCAACGCAAAACGCCAGTTTGAAGCCCACATCGACATGGCCGATTCCCGCCACAGCCAGAATTATCAGAATACGCTGGACCGGCTTGGCAAGCCGTCCCCGTCCAACAAGTTCACCCTGACGCCGGAAGCCGTCCTGAAACCGCTGCAGAAGATCATCGACAGTCACACGCCTGCTGCACGCTACTATGTTACCCAGCCGACCTATATTTTCGGCTTTTTACGCCGGATTCTGCCGGTGCGCTGGCTGGATGGCATCTTAATCAAAAGCGATTAATAACCATGCAGAGTGGTGGAAGTTTGATCCTGATCCGAACGTGAAAAATCTCACACCGGAATGCCTGTTTTTTCATCAGATGTCATGAATGTGTCATCTGAGCCATCTAGGCTTCAGGGTAAGTTGGTCCTTACCTGTTGTGAAAGGTAATCCAGCGATCCCCCTAAACAAACAGTGCTACATTTTCGGAGGAATCGGCATGACATTACGCCAGATAAACGCGCTCTGTCTCTGTGTCGCAATTGCTCTGCTTCTGAGCTTTCAACTCTAACGGAGAGCCTGGCTCTCCGTTTTTTTCCTCTGAACCCGTCGAACACCGCTTTATTCACCCTTTTCCCTTGATTTTCCTGCCAATCAGCCCAACATCTTCATCATCACTTATTCAACGATCACGGAAAGCCCGGTATGAACGACAAATTAGCGATTGAACTGAACGAATCCAATCTGCATCAGGTGATTGAGCAGTCCATGCAACAGCTGGTGGTGATCAGTTTCTGGGCACCGTCGATGCCTGAAACAGCAGAAGTCAATGCCGTCCTGGAACGCCTGGCAGCCCAGCTTCCGGGACAGTTTGTGCTGGCGACGCTGAACTGTGAAACGCAGCAAATGGTCGCGGCACAGTTTGGTGTCCGCAGTCTGCCAACCGTTGCTCTGTTCAGCAATGGTCAGCCGGTCGACGGCGCCGCCGGCCCGCAAACGGAAGAGAGCCTGCGCCAGATGCTGAGCAAGCACCTGCCGAGCGAAGATGAAATGAAGCTGGATCAGGCCATTCAGCTGGTCAGCCAGCAAGCCTATAACGAAGCGCTGCCATTGTTACGTGAACTGATGGCCAGCCTGCCGGGCAACAGCCTGGTGTTACTGGCTGCTGCGGAATGTCTGCTGGAAACATCTCAGTTTGATGACGCTGAAACCCTGCTGGGCCAGATCCCGATGCAGGATCAGGACAGCGATTACAAACGTTTGGTTGCCAAACTGGAGCTGCACCGTCAGGCCAGTGATTCACCGGAAATTCGTCAGCTGGAAGAAAAACTGGCCGCGGAACCGGACAATGGTCAGCTGGCGCACGAACTGGCAATCCAGTACAGCCAGGCAAACCGCCAGCAGGAAGCTCTGGAGATCCTGATGGGCCTGCTGCGCAAAGATCTGAACTTTGCCGACGGGAACGCCAAGAAAACCATGATGGATATTCTGGCGGCTCTGGGTCAGGGGAATGCACTGGCCAGCCAGTACCGTCGTCAGCTTTACTCACTGCTGTACTGATACCAGTTCACCGCAAGCCAACCGGCCTGCGGTGAAAACAACCTATTGCTGACTGAAACTAGGCCGACTGAGCTCAGGCTTTCTGAACTTAAGCTTCGGACTCACCTTCGGTCAGCGCATCGATGATCGGACAGCACGGTTGGTTGTTCCCCGGACACTGACTGATCAGACTCTGCAGACTCTGCTTCATCGCCAGAAGCTCCTGGATCTGATGATCAATTTCAGCCAGTTTATGCTCAGCTTTTGCTTTTACATCGGCACTTTTCCGTTCCGGATCGCGTGACAGCGACAACAACTCCCGGCTTTCCTCCAGACTGAACCCCACCAGCCGCGATCGCTTAATCATCAGCAGTTCGTTTACCTGTTTCTGACTATAGCGGCGGTAGCCGTTCTCACCACGCAAAGGTTCACTGATCATCCCCTTACTCTCATAAAAGCGTATGGTTTTATTGGTTAATCCCGTCTGTTTGGCCACTTCGCTGATGTTCATCTGATCCTCCTGAAAAACTAACTTGACCTTCCATCAACTGGAAGCTTTATGATTAGCATATACCACATCAATGGCGTTGAGGAAGCCCATGACGATTTCAACAAGCATACCGGCCCATATGGATGTGACGCTGCCGCTTGGCAAAGTCCGCTGTATGAATTGTGCCGGAAAAATCACCCAGGCATTACAGGTACTGGATGGCGTGGAAACAGTAGCGGTTGACACGCAAAACGCCCGTCTTTCAGGTCAGCTGGATCTGGCAAAGATTATTGAGACCATTGAGACACTGGGATACGAGGCCGGCTATCAGCACGACTTACCTTTGGCAGGCCTGTCCTGCGGAAAATGTGTTGCCAAGCTGAAGTCAGTGTTCGCCGCAGATCCCCGGATTGCCCAGTTTGAGGTCAGTAAAACCCGTGCTGTGGTTCTGGGCGCCTTAGACCAGGATGCATTAACTGCACTGATCCAGTCTGCCGGATATCAGGTCCCTCTATCAGAGCATCCAGATGATCAGGAGACATCGGGACAGCAAGCCCGTTCCGATGCAGCCGCTCACCTTCAGAACGCTGAAACGGCACCAGAAGCACCAGCCACCACGGCAACAGTAAGCGACAGCCCGAACGAAGCCGACGCAGACAGTCACTACTTTCTGATTTCCGGCATGACCTGTGCCAGCTGTGTGTCTTCCGTCGAAAAAGCTATCCGCCAAGTTGATGCGGTCTCCGCGGTCAGTGTCAATCTGGCCGAACGCACCGCGCTGGTTCAGGGAGAGATCGATCCTGAATCCGTGATCCGGGCTGTTTCAAATGCCGGCTATGGTGCTGAATTGAGTGAAGATGAACGCACCCGGCGTGAACGACAGCAGGCACAGAACTCAGCGGTTTACCGTCAGCACCTGATCAATGCCGGACTGGCACTGGCACTCGGGGTACCGCTGATGGCCTGGGGTGTATTTGGCGGCAGTATGATGATCGATTCGGTCACCAGCCAGTGGAGCTGGGGCATCATCGGCCTGCTGACACTGGCCTTGCTGGTGTACTGTGGCGGACATTACTACCGGGATGCCTGGAAAGCTTTCCTTCACCACAGAGCCAGCATGGATACACTGGTGGCGCTGGGTACAGGGGCGGCCTGGTTTTACTCCATGTTTGTGGTCCTGACCCCGGAATGGTTCCCGGCGCAGGCCCGCCACGTCTACTTTGAAGCTTCGGCCATGATTCTGGGTCTGATCACGCTGGGACATGCACTGGAAACCAAAGCCAGAGGACGCACCTCAAAGGCGCTGGAAAAACTGATCGACCTGCAACCGCAAACCGCCATTCTGGTCGATGATCAGGGCGAACGCGAAGTGCCGCTGGCCGAGATCAAACCCGGCATGAAGCTCAGGCTGCGTCCGGGCGCGAAAGTGCCGGTTGATGGTGTGATAGAAACCGGTGAAAGCTATCTGGATGAGTCGATGCTGACCGGTGAACCGGTACCGGCCCACAAAAAGCCGGGCGATGAACTGCATGCCGGTACGATCAATCAAAGCGGCAGCCTGTTGTTTATTGCCCGGCAGGTCGGCAATCAGACTCTGCTGGCACGAATCATCGGTCTGGTACGTCAGGCACAAAGCAGTAAGCCGAAACTGGCCCGGATGGCCGATACCATCTCGGCTATCTTTGTCCCCACGGTCATGATCATTGCGATTGTCACCGCAACCATCTGGTATTACGTCGGTCCGGATCCCGTCTCGATTTATATGCTGGTTACGGCGACCACCGTTCTAATCATTGCCTGCCCCTGTGCCCTCGGGCTGGCAACCCCGATGTCGGTCACCGTCGGACTGGGCCGGGCTGCAGAACACGGTATCCTGATCCGCCATGCCGATGCCATGCAGCTGGCTGCCGGGATTGATACCGTCGTGCTGGATAAAACCGGAACCCTGACAGAAGGTAAACCTGTCCTGACACACAGCCACTACTACGGCGAATACACTGAAGAGCAGGTACTGACACTGGCAGCCAGCCTGGAACAAGGTGCCGAGCACCCGCTTGCGAAGGCTATTGTCACCGCGGCGAAAGCACAATCGCTGCCGCTGAAAACTCTCAGTCAGTTTCATGCGCAGCCGGGCTATGGCGTCAGCGGTCAGGTCGAAACGCACAACATCCTGCTGGGTAACCGCGCCCTGATGGTAAAAGAAGGGATTGATACAGCCAGCCAGGAAGCCGATGCGCTCACGCTGTCCGATGACGGTGCAACCGCAATCTTCATCGCGATTGACGGACAACCGGCTGCGGTTTTCGGCATCAGTGATCCCCTGCGTGCAGACTCAGGCGAAGCTGTGGCAAGGCTTCAGGTAAAAGGCATTGAGGTCATCATGCTGACGGGGGATACCGAACGGACGGCCACGGCCATCGCCCGTCAGGCAGGCATCACGAAAGTGATTGCCGGTGTACTGCCGGATGGCAAATCGGAAGAAGTGCGTCAGCTGCAGCAATCGGGCAAGCACGTCGCCATGGTGGGTGACGGAATTAACGATGCGCCAGCGCTGGCTCAGGCGGAAATCGGAATTGCCATGGGCAGCGGCAGTGATGTCGCTATTGAAAGCGCCCAGCTGACACTGGTGCGCCACTCGCTGCACGGCGTCGCAGATGCGCTGGAATTGTCTTCCGCCACACTGCGGAACATGAAGCAAAACCTGTTCGGAGCCTTTGTCTACAACACCCTGGGGATTCCGCTTGCCGCCGGTATTCTGTTTCCGTTTACCGGCAGTTTGCTCAGTCCGGTGATTGCCGGGGCTGCGATGGCACTGTCGTCCATCACGGTCGTCAGTAATGCCAACCGCCTGAGACTGTTCCGTCCGGGCAGCGCGCAATATCAGACAACCACACTCACGGACAACAAAGGAGGCCTGGAATGATGGCATTACTGGCAGCCCTGGCCATTGGCTTCATCATCTGGTGGTTCTGGCTTCATCCGAACCGGTAGTTCTTCAGCGGCTGGACTGTCTGTCCGGCCGCTTTTCTGATGCGTGAAACTTGCCTGTCCCCCATGTATTCCATAGGCTGTTTACAACCGCCAACCACTGGAATGATCATGTTTAAATCTCTGCTTACCAAAGCAAGTATCGTTCTGACCTTCTTCAGTACCAGTGCCTCAGCTGAGCCTCAGGTCTGGCTTGCCAAAGATCACCAGCGTCAGTTTGTGCTGATGGGATCCATTCATGTCGGCAATGATGCACTTTATCCGTTACCAGATGTCTTTACCCGGTACTGGCCTGAAGCGAACGGCCTGATTCTGGAAGCCGATATCCAGAAAAAGTTTGAGATGCCGCCCTTTGACGCAAGCACCGCAACACGTCATTTGCTGCCCCCGAAGGATATCCGTACCCTCAAAGCACTGGCCGACCAATACCGATTATCCTCTTACTCGCTCCTTGAAAATCCGCCCTGGATGACAGCCATGCAACTGCAATTGGCCCAGTCTCTGGCCTATGGCCTTTCTCCGGAGAAAGGCATCGATCAGGTGGTATTTGCCCGGGCCCAAAAAGAGCACGTTCCCGTTTACGAACTGGAGGGCATCGAAGCACAGTTTCAGCTGCTGAGGAGTCTCCCGGATCATGGCCTGAACCTGCTGCAAACAACGCTGAATGAATGGCTTTTACTGGAAGATGAACTGCGTTGCCTGCTCGAAGCCTGGCAACAGGGGAATGGTACCGTGCTGACGGAACTGAGCGCTCAGATCGCCCTCTCTGATGACACCGAACAACACCTGCTGACGCGCAGAAATCAGGACTGGGCCAGGCAACTTGCCCATGCGCCGCAATACCAGAAGGGGACCTTTCTGGTCGTTGTCGGTGCTTATCATATGATGGGGAACGATGGCCTGCCTGCGTTACTGATGCAACAAGGCTTCACGGTCCGGCAACTCAATCACGGCCGGCCGGCACAATGTGAACCCGCGCCTCTGCGTCAGGCAAACAATCAACCAAAAACATCAGAGACAAAAAAGCCCGCTCAATGAGCGGGCTTTCGAAGGTGGTCGGTGAAGAGGGATTCGAACCCCCGACCCTCTGGTCCCAAACCAGATGCGCTACCAAACTGCGCTATTCACCGATAATTTTGTTCTGTTGAAAGTATAACTCTTGCAGTCAGAGTTACTCAAACTCTCAATTTTTGTAGCCTGCTTTTCAAAAGCAAACTTTTAAAATAGTGGTCGGTGAAGAGGGATTCGAACCCCCGACCCTCTGGTCCCAAACCAGATGCGCTACCAAACTGCGCTATTCACCGATTGTTTGTTTTTCGCCTTGAGACTGCTCCAGAGGGTTTCTCTGGTCCGCTATTCCCAAGAGCCGGAGATGCGCGACCAAACTGCGCTATTCACCGACAATTTGCTGAAAGGCCAGACAAATCACATTGCCTTTCGAGGTGGCCTATAATACTGGCAAATTTGCCAAACGCAAGGGGGGAGGAAGTAAATTTTCCTTTCTTTTTACTGCTTGATGAGTAAATCATCACTTTGAGCAGGGTTTATTGCCCAAACCACAAAAAATACACCTGACTGACGGAACCTTGTCCGAGCTTGATCCAGATCATCTGCCTTACAACCCCCTTAAACTAAGATTGCAACAAGTTTCCATACAGCAGAGGACATCACATGGAATTTTGGCTTGATTTACTCTTCGGTAACCCGGTCGGTTTGTCGTCAATGATTGTGATTTTCGGTGCGTTGGGGCTGATGATCTTTTATGGCGGCTATTTCGTTTACAAAGTCATGAAAGCTGATTCACAACAGTAATATTTTCCGTTATCTCCAATCTTTCTTGAATCCTGCGGACACTGACAGGCCCCAGGATTCTTTTTTTTCCCCGCCAGCCACGTATAATTCTCTTAAAGTCCGCAGTAAAAACAGCTCACCATGTCAGATCAAAATGAACTGGATCTGTTCCGTGAAATGATGGCTGATGTCGCCCCATTGGAACAAGACACCGTACTTACAGAGAAAAAACACCAGATTACCGAGTCTCAGCTCGCCCGTCAGGTTGCGGCCCAAAGCCTGTCCGACAGTGACCCTGAATACCTGTCACTGGATTATGCCCGGATGGTCAAACCCGACGACATGCTGGATTTCAAGCGCGATGGTGTACAGGATGGTGTAATTCGCAAATTACGTCTGGGTAAATATGACATTCAGGCCCGCCTCGACTTGCACCGGAAATCCCTGAAAGAAGCCAGAGACGAAGTCCTGAGTTTCCTGAAGCAATGCCAGCGGATGGATATCCGGACCGTGCTGATTGTGCATGGCAAAGGGGAGCGCTCTGCCCCACCGGCACTGATGAAAAGTTTCGTTGCTTCCTGGTTAATTCAGATCAGTGACGTGATGGGTTATCACTCCGCACTGCGTCAGCACGGCGGCAACGGCGCGCTGTACGTCATGCTGAAGAAAAGTCCGGAGCGTAAACTGGAAAACCGGGAACGGCATCAGAAACGGATGAGTTAGGCTGGCCAGTTAAGCCAGCCAGACCACACGCAGAGCCAGCATCAGTAAAACCACGCCAGACAAACGGTCAATGAGCTGTGCCCGGCTGCGCAGTTTTTCCAACACAGCAGGCCGGGATAAGATCAGCGCAATCAGGGTGTACCAGAGGCCGTCCACCAGCAGTGGCGTCGCCACGATAATCGCGCGATCACTCATTTGGCTGCCAACTGCAACGAACTGACTGAAAAGAGCCAGAAAAAACAGGGCCAGCTTCGGATTCAGAATGGAAATCATGATGCCATCCCTCGCAGCTTCCCCCAGACTGGCCGACGCTCCGGCTGACAGTTTCGCAGCCACGCCCCCTTTGGAGCGCAACGCGTTAATGCCTAAATAAGCTAAGTAGGCCGCACCAGAATACGTAATCACCTGAAACAGCAGCGGAGACTGCTTCAGCACCACCGCAAGCCCGAGTAAGGTCAGCAGAGCATACACTCCCACCCCAAAAGCGTGCGCCCAGGAAGTCGCTATCCCGTGCATCTTACCGCCCGACAGACTGTGCTTTGCAACAACCGCCAGACTTGGCCCCGGTGACATCGCACCCAGCATGCAAATCATCAGTAGTGAAAGCCAGATCGTCAAAGTCATCCCTTCTCCTCAGGGCCATTTAGGCCTGTCTCAAAATTAAAGTTTATCTGGCCAGTGCTGCCAGCTTCCCGCCAGTCAGTTGCAGTAAATCAGCCGGGGACAGTTCAATTTCCAGCCCTCGGCGCCCGGCGCTGACACAAATGGTTTCGAATGAATTTGCCGATTCATCCAGAAAAGTCGGCAGTCGTTTTTTTTGTCCCAAAGGACTAATTCCGCCCACGATATAGCCTGTCGTTTTCTCCGCAATCGCAGGATCAGCCATATCCGCTTTCTTGGCCCCGGCCGCTTTTGCCGCCGCTTTCAGATCCAGCATTCCGGCAACCGGAACAACGGCCACAGCCAGTTGTTTAGGATCGCCATTACAGGCAAACAACAAGGTTTTGAATACACGGGCCGGATCCTGCCCCAGCACTTCAGCCGCTTCCATGCCGAAATTGCTATTGTTGGGATCATGCTGGTATTGATGAACTGTGTGGGCAATTTTATGCTTTTTGGCTAGATTGATTGCGGGTGTCATCCTGTCCTCCGAGATCTTTCGCTCCTCACTATATCGAACAGGTCTCATTTCGCCAAGGCAACTGAGATACAGACAGCAATAAAAAAGCTCACCTAAGTGCATAGGTGAGCTTGCATTGAGCCGTCGTCAGTTTGGATTAACGGTAAACAATCTCACCCTTTGGTGCAAAGCTATTCACGTTCACCGGGCTGTTGGCTTCCAGATAATCTTTCAGCACTTCTGCATCAACAAAACCTGTGTTTACATAACCTGAGTGGCCCGTCAATTTAGGATAACCGTCACCGCCTGCGGCGTTAAAGCTCGGCACTGTGAAACGGTAAGTCTTGCTCGGTACCAAAGCTTTGCCGCCAATCTTCACATTGCTGACTTTGCCGTTCTTCACATCCATCCGGATGCCGTAGAACTGGGCATAAGCGCCTGAGTCAACTGGTTTCGTGGCCACTTCATTCAGATAATCAAGCACTTCTGCACCTGTCATATCCGTGTAAGTCACCATGTTACCGAACGGCTGCACTTTCAGAACATCTTTATAGGTAATCGCACCACCCGGAATTGAGTCACGCACACCGCCGGAGTTCATGACCGCAAAATCTGCTTTGGCGCGCTGCATATGCGCCGCTGCAATCAAACGTCCCAGGTTCGTCTGTTTGAAACGCACCACATTCCGGTCGCCTTCCAGTTTGCCGTTTGACTCAGAAATTTTCACGTTCAGCTGAGCCTGACCACGCTCCTGATAAGGAGTCAGGAAAGCTTTCACCTCTGAGTTTTGAGGGATTTCCTTCTCAACAAACACTCTTTGTGAGGAACCATCAGCCAGCTGGATTTTCTTCTTCAGGTTCACAGGAACCAGATCATAACTGACCAGATTCAACTCACCATTCTTGAATTCAAAATCAGCGCGGCCCACATATTTGCCCCACTCGTGCGCCTGAACGATCCAGGTACCATTCTGCTGATCCGGCTTACAGTCATCACCTGCCTTAAATCCGTCATTGGCGACGTTCGGCGCTTCCATACAAACCGGCTCTTGCGAGTGACCACCGACGATCAGATCCAGATCACCCGGCTCCAGATAACGCGCCAGAGCAACATCACCCGGGGCATTCACACCGCGGTTGCCATTGACATAATGGCCCATGTGCGTCGCAGCGATAATCACATCCGGATGCTCAGTTTCTTTCAGTTCGGCAATCAGTGCTTTGGCTTCGGCTTTCGGATCACGAAACTCAATGTTTCCGATATATTCCGGATTTCCGATTTTAGCCGTATCTTCCGTGGTCAGACCGATGACGGCAATTTTGATCCCTTGCTGTTCAAAAATCTGGTAAGGCTGGAACAGGCGCTTGCCTGTGGCCTTGTCATAAATGTTGGCAGACAGCATTGGGAAGTTCGCCCAGCCTTCCTGCTTGCGCAGCACATCCATCGGGTTATCAAACTCGTGGTTGCCCACAGCCATCGCATCGTAGCCAAGCATGTTCATGCCTTTGAAATCTGGCTCCGCATCCTGAAGATCGGATTCTGGCACCCCGGTATTAATATCACCGCCAGACAGTAACAGAGCGGTACCACCTTCTTCAGCGACATCAGCACGCAGTTCATCCAGCAAAGTCTTACGGGCAGCCATGCCATACTCACCATTACGGTTTGTCCAGAAACGGCCGTGATGATCGTTCGTATGAAGAATTGTGAACTTATAGGTCTGGTCTTGCTGCCAGCCGGCAGCCTGATCCTGGCTAGCGCATCCTGCCAGTGCCAATAACAGTCCCGCAGACAAGGCAGTACGGGTTAACAGTTTTGTGGTCATTTCATCACCTTACACAGTCTACTCTCATGGCGTACCGCCCTCCGTGGTGGTGGCAGTGCCCAAAACGGTGTTCAGTGTAAAAGATTCAATTGCGACGTGGCAGGTGATTTCATCAGAGTGTTAAACCGATCACTATGCAATCGATATCATTTTTGATATTTGAAGGAGATAGCAGCAAAAACATCCCAGAAATGGGGAGCATTTCTCAAAACAAGAAATTTGATTCTGCCTGATTCCAGAACAGCCTGATAAGACTGATTCAACATCGTAATTTCCAGAGTGATAACCCGGCAGAAACAGTCATCCGAAACGCATCCCACAGCAAGTCATTGAATTGACTGACAGGATCCGCCAATGGACAAATTTGTCCTCTAAAGAAACTCCGGATGAGATCCCGCTGGACATCAGACATTCAGGACTGTGCCTGAAAAATATCTCACCGATAAAATTTTAAGAAGTTCGGATTTCTATAAGATAATCCTTTGAATTTGGAATGCTTATCCCTTTTCAACAAACTTTTATACCAATACTGACAAAACATTAGTCACACCTAATATTTAAGTTTATTCAGGCAGCCGTCGTATTAATATATGGAACTCAAGTGTTGCTACCCCATTTTTGTCACGCTTTTTGTGCAACATGATGAGCCAACACCGTTACTCGTTTCCGTTCCATCCACCGAGACCCATAATGAAACTGAGCCTAAAGCAAAAACTCATCGGTGCCAGCTTATCTGCTGTCGTGGTTATGGCAACCGCGCTGACCTGGCTGGCCGCAAACCAACTCAATCAACAAACCCAACACAGCATATTCAACCGTGCTGACAGCCTGAGCAAAACAGCCACCAAAGGGATCAGTGACTGGATTAAGATTCGACGTGATATTACCAGTGCCATTAAGCCTTATGTCACATCAGATGAACCAGTACCTTACCTTCAGCAAGCCCGTGACGCGGGCAGTTTTGATTTAACCTATTTCGGAACGCCATCGGGTAAAATGGTCCGCTCAAATCCGGAACGGAACCGCGCAGGCTATGATCCCCGCGTACGCCCATGGTACATCGATGCACAAAAGGCGAATCAACCGATCATTACCACCGCCTATCTGGATGCAATCACCAATGCGCCTATGGTAACACTGGCTGAGCCTGTCAATAAAAACGGGCAACTGATAGCCGTCATCGGTTCGGACGTGCTGATTGATCAGATGATCTCCGACGTGATCAGCCTGGATGCCGGGAAAAAGGCTTACGCCATGCTGATTAACACTCAGGACAACACCTTCCTTGCTCACCCTCAGAAGTCTCTGCTGCTCAAACCCATCACCGGATACAGCCAGGAACTGAACATGGGCGACATCCAGAAAGCGGTCAGTTCCCGCAAGCTGATGAACGAGGTCATCGATGGTGAAGACAAACTGTTTTACTTCACAGAAGTGCCGGGCACTCCCTGGATTCTGGGTCTGGAGATGGACAAAGACACAGAAGAAGCGAGCCAGAGCGAACTGCTGACCCGGCTGATTCTGACCTCAATTGTCATTACTCTAGCTGTACTGGCTGCGGTTGCCTGGCTGGTTGGCTACCTGTTCCGCGATCTGGGCCGGGTATCTGAGGCACTGGCAGAAATTGCGACCGGTGAAGGCGATCTGACGCAACGTCTGGAACCTCGCAGTGATGACGAAGTCGGCCAGCTGGCCCATAACTTCAACCGCTTTGTCGGCAACATGCACGGCATGGTGATGCGTTTGCGCGATGTGTCCCAGTCGCTGAGTTCTCAGGCGCATCAGACTGCGTCACAGGCCGAAGAACGCAGCACCCGGATTCGTCACCAACAGGATGAAATCAACATGGTGGCAACGGCCATCAATGAAATGGCTGCGGCAACGCAGGAAATTTCCGGCAATGCTGACAACACCGCGCGTACATCGACTGAAACTGTACTGGCAGCCGAACACGGCGCAAAACAGGTTGAACAAAGCCAGCACTCCACCACCAGTCTGGCCGGTGAAGTAGAAACCGCGACCGATGTCATCAGTGAACTGAACCATCACGCGCAAAGCATCAACACCATTCTGTCGACCATTCAGAATATTGCCGAGCAAACCAACCTGCTGGCGCTGAATGCTGCAATTGAAGCAGCCCGTGCCGGTGAACAAGGTCGCGGCTTTGCCGTGGTTGCCGATGAAGTTCGTGTCCTGAGTCAGCGCACGCATGCTTCAACTCAGGAAATCCAGCAGATGATTGAAACGCTGCAGCAGACCACAGGTCGTGCCGTCGGCATTATGAGCGACAGCCGTCGTCTGGCAGAAACCAGTGTGGATGACGCCAATTCAGCGTCTGCCAGCCTGACTCAGATTATTTCTGCGATTACCAATATCAGTGATATGGCCACTCAGATTGCTTCTGCCGCGGAAGAGCAATCTTCTGTGACCTCTGAAATCACCCGCAACACCGAAGGCATTCGCGATGTGTCCAACGACCTGGCTCAGGAAGCCAGCGAAGCGGCACAGCAGGCTGCGCAATTGTCAGATCTGTCTCATGAACTGCAACAGGAAATCAGCCGCTTTAAGCTGTAATCCCGGATTCAGCAAGACTGGCTTCAGAAAAGCAGATTCAGAAGTACCAACAAAAACACCCCAGACGGGGTGTTTTTTTATTCCGGGTCGTTAGGGTTATGCCGTAACGGCTATCCGCTGCTGATGCTTGATCAGCATAGCGATCACCGCACTGCCCGCCAGGAAGAAACAGTAATAAGAATGACTGACCACAGTCAGCGGGGATAAGCCGAAAACCGAACCCAGCAAAAGTCCCTGTGCGCCATAAGGCAGGATTCCCTGAATCACACAGGAGAATATATCCAGCAGGCTGGCCGAACGGCGCGGTGTCACCCCATTTTGTTCAGCAAGTTCACGGGCCACACCACCGGCGACGATAATGGCCACGGTATTATTGGCCGTACACAGATTCGTCAGGCTCACCAGACCGGCAATCCCCAGCTCACTGGCCTTCTGTGACTGATCCGCTTCCTTACGGCCAAAGCCGCCAATCATCCGGTTGATCAGCCGGGTCAGGAAAGCCAGTCCGCCCTGGCGGCGCATCAGCTCACCCATGCCGCCAATCAGCATGGAGAGCAGGAAAATTTCCTGCATGTTGCCGAATCCGGCATAGATATCCTGTCCCCAGTTCGCCAGACCATAATCAGGCACAGACAGCAAACCGACACCACCTGCCAGAATGAGCCCGAGACTGAGAACAACAAATACATTCAGACCGGCCACGGCCAGAACCAGAATCGTGATATACGGCAATACTTTCAGCCATTCAATGCTGGTCACTGCAGGCGCTTGCGTCGGGGTCGATTCAAACAGAAACAGCAGGATCGCGGCAATCGCGGCCGGTAACGCAATCGCAATGTTCTCACGGAATTTATCGCGCATCGCACATCCCTGAGAACGGGTTGCCGCAATGGTGGTATCTGAGATGATCGACAGGTTATCGCCAAACATAGCGCCGCTCAGAACAACCCCGGCAGTCAGCGCTTTATCCAGGCCCGCAGTCTCTGCAATTCCCAGAGCAACCGGCGCGACGGCAGCGATCGTGCCCATGGATGTCCCCATGGCGGTCGCAATAAATGCTGCGATCACGAAAATACCCGGCAGAATCAGACTGGATGGTAACAACGACAAACCAAGATTAACCGTGGCATCCACACCCCCGGTTGCTTTCGCGACGGCCGCAAAGGCACCGGCAAGCAGGTAGATCATGCACATTGCAATAATGTCACTGTGGCCGACACCCCGCATGAACTGTTCGATGCTCTGATTCAGCCGGTCTTTACTCAGCAGAATGCCCACCAGCACTGCAGGCAATGCAGCGACAGGTGCCGGTAACTGATAAAAAGCAAAGTCGACGCCCTGCCAGGTCAGATAGCTCCCCACCCCGATGAACAGAGCCAGAAAGACAGCAAGCGGTAATAACGCCAAAGCAGAGGGCGCTATGGTTTCCGAAGGATGTTGTGTTGAATCGTGCGACATGATCACTACAGCATATTATTTTGAATTGGCCGCATAGCCTAAGACTTACATCCACACGTGTCAACTTCTAGACGTCTAAACATCTAAATATGCATTTAATTGAAAAACTTTCAATAAATTAAACTTGCTGCATAGATGTCCGTAAAAACTAACCAGTTGAATATGTAACACTTATCGCTGACCGACAAATTTTTATCCTTATAACGTCAATAATCGGTCGCCAATAACCCTTAAATTTCCATATACAACAGTCGTATAGCTATATAGAATTCTCAGGATTATTTTTCCTCACTTGTCACATTTTTTGTGCAACAAATGAGAAAAAATCAACATCAGCTTCCGTTCCATCCATCGAGACTCACAATGAAACTGACCCTAAAGCAAAAACTCATAGGTGCCAGCTTATCTGCCGTCGTGGTTATGGCAACCGCGCTGACATGGCTGGCTGCGAATCAACTTTATCAACAAACTCAAAACAGTATTTTCAGCCGCGCTGACAGCCTGAGCAAAACTGCGACCAAAGGGATCAGTGACTGGATCAGCATTCGCCGCAGCGTCACCAGTGCCGTCAAACCTTATGTACAATCCTCTGATCCAGTGCCTTTCCTGCAACAGGCACGCAACGCTGGTGGTTTTGACGAAATTTATTTTGGTACGCCGGCCGGAGAAATGTTCCGTTCTTATCCGGAGCGTAACCGTGCAGGCTATGACCCGCGCCAGCGTCCCTGGTACATTGATGCCCAGTCCGCAAACAAACCAATCATCACCACGGCCTACCGTGATGCGGTGACCAATGCCCTGCTGGTCACCCTGGCTGAGCCGGTGAAGCAGAACGGTCAGCTGATTGCGGTGATCGGCTCTGACGTGCTGATTGATCAGCTCATCTCTGATGTGATCAGTCTGGATGCGGGCAAAAATGCTTACGCCATGCTGATTAACACACAGGACAATACCTTCCTGGCTCACCATGATCAGGGGCTGCTGCTGAAACCGGTCAACGGTTACAGCCAGGACCTGAGCATGAGTGACATCCAGCAGGCGGTCAGCCGCGGCACTATTATCAGCGAATCCATCAATGGCGCAGACAAGCTGCTTTATTTTGCCGAAGTTCCCGGCACCCCGTGGATCCTGGGCCTGGAAATGGACAAGACCACGGAAGAAGCAAGCCAGAGCCAGCTTCTGACTCGCCTGATCATCACCTCAATCATCATTACACTGATTGTCCTGGCAGCCGTTGCCTGGCTGGTCGGGTTCCTGTTCCGCGATCTGGGCCGAGTCTCTGATGCACTGGCTGAAATTGCGACCGGTGAAGGCGATCTGACGCAACGCCTGGAACCACGCAGCGATGATGAAGTGGGCCAACTGGCACATAACTTCAACCGCTTTGTGGGCAACATGCACGGCATGGTCACCCGCCTGCGGGATGTTTCCCAGTCGCTGAGTTCTCAGGCGCATCAGACAGCTTCTCAGGCTGAAGAGCGCAGCACCCGGATTCGTCATCAGCAGGATGAGATCAACATGGTCGCCACGGCTATCAATGAGATGGCTGCTGCAACCCAGGAAATTGCCGGTAACGCCGACAACACCGCCCGCACATCGACCGAAACGGTCAAAGCGGCTGAACATGGTGCCGAGCAGGTTGAACAAAGCCAGTCTTCAACCACCAGCCTTGCCGGTGAAGTGGAAACCGCGACGGATGTCATCAGTGAACTGAATCATCACGCGCAAAGCATTACCACCATTCTGTCGACCATTCAGAACATTGCTGAGCAAACCAACCTGCTGGCGCTGAATGCTGCGATTGAAGCGGCCCGTGCCGGTGAGCAGGGTCGTGGTTTTGCCGTGGTTGCCGATGAGGTCCGTGTCCTGAGTCAGCGCACGCATGCTTCGACGCAGGAAATTCAGCAGATGATCGAAACGCTGCAGCAGACCACTGGCCGTGCCGTCGGTATTATGGGCGACAGCCGTCGTCTGGCAGAAACCAGTGTGGATGATGCCAATTCGGCATCTGCCAGCCTGATTCAGATTATTTCAGCGATCACCAACATCAGCGATATGGCGACCCAGATTGCGTCGGCGGCGGAAGAGCAGTCTTCGGTCACCTCTGAAATCACCCGCAATACGGAAGGCATTCGCGACGTGTCAAACGAACTGGCTCTGGAAGCCGGTGAAGCTGCACAACAGGCGGCTCAGCTGTCTGAACTGTCACACGAACTGCAACAGGAAATCAGCCGCTTTAAGCTGTGATCCTTCCGGCCCGGTTAACAGACCGGGCCGGAATTCCTGAATAAACAATAAAAATTTAACAATAAAAAAGGGTGTCTACTGACACCCTTTTTTATTGGATTTTTGCTGCAAGCTGCGAATTACTGGATATCGATCGGCTCGAAGCTCTTCACCAGGTCATCCAGCTGTTTGATCTGGTTCAGGAATGGTTCCAGCTTATCCAGCGGGAAGGCTGACGGACCATCACAACGCGCTTCATTCGGGTTCGGGTGCGCTTCCATAAACAGACCGGCAATCCCAGCTGCCATTCCGGCACGCGCCAGTGTCACGGTTTGCTCACGACGACCACCAGATGCTGCGCCCAGCGGATCACGGCACTGCAGTGCATGCGTCACATCGAAAATGATCGGGCTGCCCTTCGATGCCTGTTTCATGACATCAAAGCCCAGCATGTCAACAACCAGGTTATCGTAGCCATGCAGCGCACCGCGCTCACACAGAATGATCTGGTCGTTATTGCATTCAGCGAACTTCTCGACGATATTGCCCACCTGACCCGGGCTCATGAACTGTGGTTTCTTCACATTGATCACGGCACCGGTTTTCGCCATCGCTTCAACCAGATCGGTCTGACGCGCCAGGAAAGCAGGCAGCTGAATCACATCAACCACTTCAGACACCGGCTGGCACTGATACTGCTCGTGAATATCCGTGATGATTTTCACCCCGAAGGTATCTTTCAGTTCCTGAAAAATTTTCAGGCCTTCTTCCATTCCCGGACCACGGTAAGAATGAACCGAAGAACGGTTTGCCTTGTCGAAGGAAGCCTTGAACACATAAGGAATGCCCAGCTTTTCAGTGACTTTGACGTAGTGCTCACAGATCTGCATCGCCAGATCACGCGATTCCAGAACGTTCATACCACCAAACAGCACAAAGGCTTTATCGTTAGCGACCTCAATGTCACCAATACGAACCACTTTCTGTTGCATGCTTCTACTCTTCTTTTCTGTCAATTCGTTCAGAACGCTCAGTGCAGCACCTGCGTCTGTGCACTCAGGACTTTCACCTGCAGCTTCAGCAGCTCGGCAGCCGGGTCTTCCGGGCACTGTTCAATGAAATAGGTATAGTCCATTGCGGCCGCATGACTGCATTCCAGTTGCTGATAAATATAGCCCCGGTCGCGGATTTCATGCGGATCCCCCGGACGTAACAGTAAAGCCAGATCGCTGCAACGCAGTGCGTCGGCATACTGTTCTTCTCTTAAGAGGGCACTTTTCAGCACAGTCAGCCAACGAGCCAGCACATCGGTATGGCTCGTAGCCGTGAGATAACTGTCCCGCCACGGTGCCAGCGGACCTTTATGGCCTTTCAGCCAGGCCCCCAGCGTTTTCTGACTGACAAACTCACCATCAAAAGGATTGATAAACTGGGTGTCGGCATCCGGCCAGTCAACGCGCAGAATATATTGGGTTGGAAAAGCGACGCCGGAAACCGGCAATTCAAGATGCTGGGCAATGTACATGAAGACGGCACCCAGGCTCACCGGGATCCCTTTGCGTCGCTCCAGTACCTTATCCAGATATGCGTTTTCGGCCGCATAGTACTGGTTGCGATCGCCGCTGAATCCCCATTCGCGGTAAAACAGGCGGATCAAGCCTTCCAGACGCAAATGCGGATTCGTTTCAGACATCAGGGCCGCTTCAGCTTCTTTCACCAGCTTGGCGAGCTGCAACCGTACCCATTGCGCAGGAAATCCGGGTTCCAGATCCATCATCAGATCAATTGCGCCTTCGACCAGGGTCACCGCTTCGTAATCTCGGCTTTCATCGTTGAACTGCATCTGTCTTACCCCAGCAATGGCAGTTTTGTCACAGCCAGCTTCCCGGCCATTGCTAACCAGCCCAGGGCTCCCAGGAATGCGAAAGTCTTAAAGACCTTATTTTTGCCATATTTCAGGGCAAAGAAACCCAGTGCTATATAGGCCAGCACGCAGGTCAGTTTTTCAGTCAGCCAACTCGCACCCGCAGTGAACGGAATAAAGCCAGTGTACAGGATCAGCGCAATACCGCTCAGCAGCAGAAAGGTATCCACCACATGTGGAGTCACTTTCAGGACTTTTTTCTGCAGCAACGGTGAATCTGCCATCATCAGGCCAAAACGGACGACAAACAGCAGAGCGCTCAGCGCGATAATCGTTAAATGAAAATGTTTCAGTGCTATGTACATCTGGTTTTTCTCTTTATCGTTTCCTTCGAATAATACCGACCCGATCGTAATGATCAGACAGACCAGCAGCCTAAGCTTACTCTGTCCAGGCCCGCATAATCCTGAACGGTCATCACTTCCTGATAACCGAGTTGTTCAAAAATATTCCGGACGGCTTCGCCTTGCTGATAGCCATGCTCCAGCAATAACCAGCCCCCCTGCGTCAAAAACTTTCTGCTTTGTTCGCAGATATGACGAATATCCGCCAGACCCGCCTCTTCTGCCACCAGCGCCGTCCGGGGTTCAAAACGGACGTCTCCCTGACTCAGGTGCGGATCCGCTTCGTCAATATAAGGCGGATTGCTGACAATGACCGCAAAACGCTCATCCTCAGATAACGGGCTGAACCAGCTTCCGCAAAGAATCCGGGCATTACTGATTTGCAGACGCTGACGGTTTTCTTCTGCCAGCACAGCCGCATCCGGCCGGACATCAATCCCGGTGAAGCGGCAATCGGGCCGTTCAGAGGCCAGAGACAGCGCAATCGCGCCTGTGCCGGTGCCCAGATCAAGCACGGCGGAGCCTGCCGGAATTTTTTCCAGCGCAACTTCAACCAGCCGCTCTGTATCCGGACGTGGGATAAGCGTATGAGGTGCAACTTTGAATGGCAGCGACCAGAACTCACGCTCGCCGACAATGTAAGCGACTGGCTCTCCGATCTGACGACGGGCCAGCAGCGCTGAAAATGCATCCGACTCTGCATCCGACAGCGCTTTTTCTGGCCAGGTCAGCAGATAACTGCGGGGCTTGCCAAGCACATGACACAGCAAAACCGCCGCATCAATTTGCGGACTGTCTGAGCCTGAAGCGGACAATTGAGCCACAGCCTGCTTCAGGGCAGAGTCAATCGAAGGGTTCATCAGTTTTGATCAGCCATGGCTGCCAGCAAATCAGCCTGGTGTTCCTGCAGAACAGGATCAATCAGACTGTTCAGCTCGCCTTCCATCACTTCATTCAGACGGTAAAGCGTCAGGTTAATCCGGTGATCCGAGACCCGGCCCTGCGGGTAGTTGTAGGTCCGGATACGGTCGGAACGGTCACCCGAGCCCAGCAGATTCCGGCGTGTGCTGGCTTCTTCAGCATGACGCTTTTCTTCCTCGGCTTTGATTATACGGGCGGCCAGAACAGACATCGCCTTGGCTTTGTTTTTGTGCTGGGAACGCTCGTCCTGACACTCAACCACAATGCCTGTCGGTAAGTGAGTAATCCGGATAGCAGAGTCTGTGGTGTTAACGTGCTGACCACCGGCACCGGATGCGCGGAAAGTATCAATTTTCAGGTCCCCGGCATTGATCTCCGGAATTTCCGCTTCAGGAATTTCAGGCAGAATCGCCACGGTACAGGCAGAGGTATGGACCCGCCCCTGAGATTCAGTCGCTGGCACCCGCTGAACACGGTGGCCGCCGGACTCAAATTTCAGGACGCCGTACGCCCCTTCTCCGCTGACTTTGGCGATCATCTCTTTATAACCGCCATGCTCAGCCGGGTTGGAACTCATCACCTCAACCCGCCAGCGGCGGCTTTCAGCAAATTTGCTGTACATGCGGAACAGGTCACCGGCAAAGATACCGGCTTCATCACCGCCGGCACCGGCACGGATTTCAATAAAGCAGTTGCGCTCATCATTCGGATCTTTCGGCAGCAACAGAACCTGCAGCTCATCTTCCAGACGTTCGATATCGCTTTTGGCCTGCTTGATTTCATCCTGCGCCATTTCGCGTAATTCCGGGTCATCCTCACCCGCCATTTCTTCCGCTGTGGCCAGATCTGACTGTGCCTGCTGGTAGGCGCGGAAGCATGTACTTACTTCCTCAAGCTGCGAATATTCCCGGGACAAAGCACGGAATTTATCCTGGTCAGCAATGATTGCAGCATCACCCAGCAAATGCTGCACTTCCTCATGGCGTTCAACCAGGGATTCTAATTTCGCTAAAATGGACGGTTTCATCATGTTTACAACGTCAGATCCTAATAACGACCCGCGATGCCCGCTCGGCATGGCGTGTCAGAAAATAATTCAGTTCGCGTTACCAGCACCTTGCGGCCCGGTTACTCTTTGAGGCCATCCAGCCCCAGGGTTTCACGGATCACAGCCAGTTTTTCCGGTTCACCGTCTTGCGCAGCCTGCTGCATTGCCTTGGTCGGCGCGTGGATCAGTTTATTCGTCAGCCGGTTGCTGAGCTCTGTCAGGACTTTTTCCGGAGAACTGCCGTTCGCCAGCGCCTGCAGGCTTCGGCTCAGCAGGTCATGCTTCACTTCATCAGCATAACAACGATATTGGCGGATACTGTCGACCGCTTCCAGTGAACGCAGCCAGTGCATAAACGCTGCACTTTCCTCACTGACAATCGCCTCAGCCTGAATCGCCGCCACTTTTCGCTGCTCGCGGTTCCGTTCCACAATACTCTGCAAATCATCCACCGAATACAGATAAGCATCTTCCAGCTCACCCACCTCAGGTTCAACATCCCTCGGCACGGCAATATCCACCAGCAACATTGGCTGATGGCGACGCATTTTCAGCGCCTTTTCAACCATTCCCTTGCCGACGATAGGCAGCGGGCTGGCGGTGGCGCTGATCACGATATCCGCCCGATGAATATGCTCCGGGATCTCCGGCAGGCTGATCACCTCTGCACCAAATTCATCGGCCAGCGTCTGCGCCCGTTCCAGAGTGCGGTTGGCGATAATAATCTTTCGGCAGCCGTGTTCCACCATATGGCGAGCCACCAGTTCAGTAGTCTCACCGGCACCGATGAGGAGCACGCTCGCTTTACTCATCGATTCAAAAATTTGTTTTGCCAGCGTACAGGCAGCAAATGCCACCGACACAGCATTGCCGCCGATATCGGTTTCTGTTCTGACTCGCTTTGCCACCGAGAATGCTTTCTGAAACAGTTTCTCCAGCATGCCGTGCATGACTTCATGCTTTCGCGAATCCGAATAAGACTGCTTCACCTGCCCCAGAATCTGCGGCTCTCCCAACACCAAGGAATCCAGACCACATGCCACACGCATTAAGTGCCTGACCGCCGCCTGCTCCTCATGGAAATACAGACTCGGCATCAGTTCTTCGGCAGGCAAATCATGAAAACGGCTCAGCCAGTCGATCATGACACCCGGGCCGGTGTGTGAAACATCGCAGTAAATTTCCGTCCTGTTGCAGGTAGAAACGATCACACCACTGCTTACTTCCGGGTGCTGTGCCAGTGTCTGCAGCGCTTCGGTCAGTTTCTCCGGCGAAAAGGCAACACGCTCACGCAGGTCAACAGACGCTGTTTTGTGATTGATTCCTAATGCAAGCAAGGTCAT
Source organism: Photobacterium sp. R1 (assembly GCF_054600795.1). Taxonomy (NCBI): domain Bacteria; kingdom Pseudomonadati; phylum Pseudomonadota; class Gammaproteobacteria; order Vibrionales; family Vibrionaceae; genus Photobacterium; species Photobacterium sp. R1. Next base: position 5,045 of record NZ_BAAHZP010000001.1, on the reverse strand, counting down.
GGAGGTGGTGTTACCTACTTCTCGATGATAAAGATCCAGCGGCGCATTTTACTTGATGCCCCTGCGTAATAAAAGGATATGACTCGATTCTGTATGCCGGAACACGTTTTCTTGCGTCCCGGCAACGATTCAAAAACTGACTTTACAGACAATTTTTACAAATGTCATGAACCTGAGGCGTACAGATTCTGAAAATAAAGTCATGCTATGATAGCGCTTTAATGTATTTCTTAATGAAGAAGATAAACACGCAATTCAGCTCTTGCTGACATTCAGGGGAATTTTATGCAAAAGGCGTTTTCGCCCCTTTCTGCGCTGACTGATGGTCTGATGGCCGGACAGCGCTTTATCCGATCGCTCCGTCCGGCCCGAGCATTGTTCACGGGCAGCCTGATCATTTTACTGGCCGGTTGTACAACAACCCCAAAAACCAGTCAGATCACCACCGACTGGGAAACACACCAGAAAGCATTATCCGCCATCTCTGCCTTTCAGGCGAACGGAAAGCTGGGCTATATCAGCCCGGAGCAGCGCTTTACCGCAAACCTGAGCTGGAAAACCAATACGGGCTCCGATCATCTGCTGCTGACCAATTTTCTTGGTTCGACCTTGCTGAAGCTCGACAGCCAGCCGGGCCGGGCTGTTCTCATTGATAATGACGGCAAACGCTATCAGGGAAGCGATCCTGCGCAGTTGGTGCTGTCTCTGACCCATATCTCCCTGCCGATTAATCAGATGCGGGACTGGCTGCTGGGATTACCTACAGGTGCCGATACGTATCAGCTCAATGCTGAAAACCGGGTGGCCTATCTGGCAAAAGAAGTCAGAGGCCAGCTGTGGCAGCTTGACTACAACGCTTACGATGAAAGCGTCTCCCCGGCCTTACCCAGCAAACTGGTACTTTCGCAGGGTGATAAACGCATCAAACTGGTGATCAGCCGCTGGCAGACTCAAAAATAACAGACTCAGACTTCAATGATGAACACACAAACGACAAGCTGGCCTGCGCCCGCTAAACTTAATTTGTTTCTGTACATTACCGGCCAACGCCCTGACGGGTACCACGAACTGCAAACCTTATTTCAGTTTCTGGATTACGGCGACACCTTAACGATCACCGCCCGCCCGGACGATGTGATTACTTTAACGCCGGCCGTTGAAGGCGTGGCGCTTGAAGATAATCTGATTTACCGGGCAGCAGATGCGCTGCGCCGCAAAGCCGGGATTACCGCGGGAGCCGATATTGGCATCCGGAAAGTTCTCCCCATGGGCGGAGGCCTGGGTGGCGGCTCATCAAATGCCGCAACCGCACTGGTTGCATTAAACTTTCTCTGGCAAACCGGGCTCAGCACGGATGAACTGGCCGAAATCGGGCTGGCTCTGGGGGCGGATGTACCGGTTTTCGTCCGTGGTTTCAGCGCCTTTGCAGAAGGCATTGGTGAGCAGTTACAACCGGCAGAACCCGAGGAAAAATGGTACCTGGTGGCCAAACCTGAGGTCAGCATTGCAACGGTAGATGTATTCACAGCTCCCGATTTAACGCGAAATACGCCGAAACGCCAGTTAAATGTGCTGTTGGACAGCAAATACGAAAACGATTGCGAAAAAATCGTGAGAAGAATTTACCCTGAGGTTGATATGGCGCTTTCGTGGCTGTTAGAATACGCGCCGTCGAGATTGACCGGCACTGGCGCTTGTGTTTTTGCTGAATTTAGCTCTCAGCAAGCGGCTACTGCAACCCTGAAAAAACTACCCGACTGGCTCCGTGGTTTTGTCGCGAAAGGGGTGAATCAGTCACCTTTGATGACGGCCCTGAGTGAACATGCTGCAAAAAGTCAGTCAATACAACTTGGACGCAACTGAGGTTTACCCCGTGCCTGATATGAAGCTGTTTGCTGGTAACGCTACACCAGAGCTAGCCCAACGCATCGCTGACCGTCTTTACATTTCACTAGGAGACGCGACAGTGAACCGTTTCTCCGATGGTGAAGTCTGTGTTCAGATTAATGAGAACGTCCGCGGTAGCGACGTTTTTATCATTCAATCGACTTGCGCCCCTACCAACGATAACCTGATGGAACTGGTGGTTATGATTGACGCGCTGCGTCGCGCTTCCGCTGGCCGTATCACTGCCGTTATCCCTTACTTTGGCTATGCCCGCCAAGACCGCCGCGTCCGTTCTGCTCGTGTTCCTATCACGGCTAAAGTTGTTGCTGACTTCCTGTCGAACGTAGGTGTTGACCGCGTCCTGACCGTTGACCTGCACGCCGAACAGATCCAGGGCTTCTTCGACGTACCGGTAGACAACATCTTCGGTTCTCCGGTGCTGCTGGAAGATATGCTGGCGAAGAAACTGGAAGATCCAGTTGTCGTTTCTCCGGATATCGGCGGCGTTGTCCGTGCCCGTGCAACGGCAAAACTGCTGGACGATACCGATATCGCCATCATCGACAAGCGCCGTCCACGTGCGAACGTTTCTCAGGTGATGCATCTGATTGGTGATGTTGAAGGCCGTGACTGTATCATCGTGGATGACATGATCGACACTGGCGGTACCCTGTGTAAAGCTGCCGAAGCACTGAAAGAGCGCGGCGCACGTCGTGTCTTTGCCTACGCAACTCACCCGGTTTTCTCTGGCAATGCACCGGAAAACATCAAAAATTCTGTGATTGACGAGGTCATTGTGACGGACTCGATTACACTGTCTCAAGCCATGTTGGATACCGGCAAAGTCTCTGTTCTGAGCCTGTCTGGTATGCTGGCTGAAGCCATCCGTCGTATCAGCAACGAAGAGTCTATCTCTGCGATGTTTGAGCACTAATCGCTCAGAATAACTGAACGACAGCCAACACGCCTCGCCCAGTGCGGGGCGTGTTTGTTTTTATTTATCTCCTCAGCGGTGGTAACATAGCGCGCGTTTTGATCCCGACGACATAGAGAGACCAGCGTGAGTCAAAAAATCCGTTTACTGGTTGGCCTGGCAAATCCGGGTCCGGAATATGCCAAAACACGCCATAATGCAGGGGCCTGGGTGGTTGAAGAGCTGGCCAGAATCCACAACATCAGCCTGAAAAACGATCCAAAATATTTTGGTCTGACAGGCCGGATCCAACTGAACGGTGAAGATCTGCGTTTGCTGATCCCAACAACTTTTATGAACTTGTCGGGCAAGTCCGTTTCCTCGCTGGCTAATTTCTTCCAGATCACTCCGGAAGAAATTCTGGTCGCACATGATGAGCTGGATCTGCCGCCAGGGGTGGCAAAGTTCAAACAGGGCGGCGGCCATGGTGGCCATAATGGGTTGCGCGATATCATCAGCAAACTGGGCAACAACAAGAATTTCTACCGTCTGCGGGTCGGCATCGGCCATCCCGGGGACAAAAACAAAGTAACCGGCTTCGTACTGGGCAAAGCCCCTGTCGGCGAACAATCCATGATTGACGCTGCCGTTGACGAATCCGTTCGCTGCCTTGATATCTGGCTGAAAGACGGTCTGACCAAGGCACAAAACCGGCTTCATTCGTTCAAAGCCGAGTAAGTTTAATCTGACTTTTTCACCATCCCGCCCGAAAGCGGGATGCCGGAAGCATCACTAAAGGGTTTCAAGCCATGGGTTTTAAATGTGGTATCGTGGGCCTGCCGAACGTAGGTAAATCCACACTTTTCAATGCATTAACGAAAGCAGGCATCGAGGCAGCTAACTTCCCGTTCTGTACGATCGAGCCAAATACCGGCGTGGTTCCTGTGCCGGATTTGCGTCTGGATAAACTGGCGGCAATCGTCAATCCTGAGCGCATCCTGCCGACGACCATGGAATTCGTTGATATCGCAGGTCTTGTTGCCGGTGCTTCTAAAGGTGAAGGTCTGGGCAATAAATTCCTGGCGAACATCCGTGAAACCGATGCGATTGGCCATGTTGTTCGCTGCTTCGAAAACGACAACATCGTGCACGTTGCCGGCAAGATCAACCCGCTGGACGATATTGAAATCATCAATCTTGAGCTGGCACTGGCCGATCTGGATACCTGTGAGCGTGCCATTCAGCGCCAGGCCAAACGTGCCAAAGGCGGTGACAAAGATGCGAAATTTGAAATCACTGTACTGGAAAAAATGCTGCCGACACTGACTGAAGGTGGTATGGCACGTTCCGTTGAGCTGACGAAAGAAGAAAAAGCAGCGATTGATTACCTGAACTTCCTGACGCTGAAGCCAACCATGTACATCGCAAACGTCAGCGAAGATGGCTTCGAAAACAACCCGCATCTGGAAATGGTGATTGAACACGCCAGCAAAGAAAACGCCGTCGTGGTTCCGGTTTGTGCGGCAATCGAATCTGAAATTGCTGAGCTGGACGATGCAGATCGTGAAGAGTTCCTGGCAGATCTGGGCATTGAAGAACCGGGCCTGAACCGTGTGATCCGTTCCGGTTATGAGCTGCTGAATCTGCAGACTTACTTCACCGCTGGTGTGAAAGAAGTCCGCGCCTGGACCATTCCTGTCGGCGCAACTGCACCTCAGGCTGCCGGTAAGATCCACACCGACTTTGAAAAGGGCTTTATCCGCGCTGAAGTTGTCGGTTACGAGCACTTTATCGAGTTCAATGGCGAAAGTGGTGCGAAAGAAGCTGGTAAATGGCGTCTGGAAGGTAAAGATTACATCGTAAAAGACGGCGATGTGGTTCACTTCCGTTTCAACGTCTGATGCAAAGCGAAAAACCTACACTTCAGGGCCGGCATTTGCCGGCCCTTTTTTTGCGGAATGAGCAAGGTTGCTGATTTTTTACCCGCCAAATCACTGACCTAGCATGGCATTCGGTCATTTCGTCCAAATAACCACCGAACAAGCAGATTTTCTGGGGATTCTTAAAAAAACTATTGACGCTCCAGACAGGGATAAGCATAATGCGCCCCGTTCCCGAGACAGCGCCTGATGAAAAGGCAACAGTGAAAACTGGCTGAATCGGCATGATGGCTACGTAGCTCAGTTGGTTAGAGCACATCACTCATAATGATGGGGTCACAGGTTCGAATCCCGTCGTAGCCACC